>CAJXKK010000009.1 GCA_913055615.1 uncultured Ectothiorhodospiraceae bacterium | reverse complement strand
CCGCCGACGCGGCCGCTGACGGCGACGAATCCGCACCGCATCGATCCAACCCGAACCGCCCGGAGCCCGAACATGCAGTACCGCCCACTCGGCACCACCGACCTGCGGGTCAGCCAGATCTGCCTCGGCACCATGACCTGGGGCCAGCAGAACACGGAGGCCGAGGCCCACGCCCAGCTCGACCTCGCCGTGGAACGCGGCGTCAATTTCATCGACGCCGCGGAAATGTACCCGGTGCCGCCGCGCGCCGAGACCCAGGGCCTGACCGAGCAGTACATCGGCTCCTGGCTGGCGCGCCGCGGCGACCGTGATCGGCTGGTCCTGGCCACGAAGGTCGCCGGGCCGTCCAGCACCATGGACTGGGTGCGCGGCGGGCCGCAGCTGAACGCCCGCCATATCCGCGAGGCGGTCGACGCGAGTCTGCAGCGCCTGCAGACGGACTACATCGACCTCTACCAGATCCACTGGCCCGCGCGGCCGGCCAATTATTTCGGCCGCCTCGGCTATGAGCCCGACGGGGATACGACCGGGGCCATCGACACGATCGAGGAGACCCTGAACACGCTCGCGCGGCTGGTCGAAGAAGGCCGGATCCGGCGGATCGGCATCTCCAACGAGACGCCCTGGGGGACGATGCAGTATCTGCGGCTGGCCGAACGCGACGGCTTCCCCCGTGTAGTCTCCATCCAGAACCCCTACAACCTGCTGAACCGGACCTTCGAGGTCGGTCTGGCGGAGTTCGCGCACCGCGAACAGACCGGTCTGCTGGCGTATTCACCGCTCGGTTTCGGCGTCCTCAGCGGCAAATATGCCGACGGCGCCCGCCCGCAGGGCGCGCGCCTGACCGAATTCCCGCAGTTCGCGCGTTACACGAAGGAACGCGCGGTCGCGGCAACCGAGGCCTACGTGGCGCTGGCCCGCGAGCGCGGGCTGTCGCCGACGCAGCTCGCGCTGGCGTTCGTCAACAGCCGCCCGTTCGTGACCGCCAACATCATCGGCGCCACGACGACGGAGCAACTCGAGGAGAACATCGGCAGCGCCGATGTGCGTCTCGACGATGAGACCCTGGAGGCGATCGAGGCGATCCACGCGCGGCACCCGAATCCGGCGCCCTGAGACGATCCCGATTGTCGGGCAACCAGACCCGCATGGCCCACTGGATCCGGAAGTACCCGGAGAACGCAGCGCCGTTGAAGTCCTGACGCTAGGCCGGCTTTTGCCGACAGGCAACAGCCGGCGTCTCCCCGTCACGGCCATTACGCCGCCCCCAACCGCGACCAAGTACCAGCCGTCACCGCCGAGTGCCGGCCTGCGAGTGCCGGCCTGCGATTGCCGACCGCGGTACAGCCCCGACCAGTCCGCGGCGACGCAAGCGTCCTCCTCCGTCGGAAACGCGCCTACGATTCCCCCTCGGCCCCTCGGCCCTTCGCCCTTCGCCCTCCGCCTGCCGCCTCACTCACTCCGCACGCGCGGCGCAGGGACCGACACCACCGATCCGGCCCATCGTCGCCTCCAGCCATTCCCGGGCTTCGGCGTTGATCTTGTCCGGGGTCTTGCCGGCGGTGGCGATGGACTCGCCGATCACGACCGTGATCGTCCCGGGCCACTTCACAAAGCTGTGCCGGGGCCAGAACTCGCCGGCGTTATGCGCGACCGGGAGTACCGGCACGCCGGTCTTCGCCGCCAGGATCGCTCCGCCCATGCGATAGCGCTCCGTACGCCCCGGCAGGACGCGCGTCCCTTCCGGGAAGATCATGATCGACCAGCCGTCGTCCAGGCGCTCGCGGCCCTGCGCGACCATCTGCTCGACCGCTGCCCGGCCGGCGGCCCGGTCGATCGCGATCGGGCGCATGGCGCTGTAGCCCCAGCCGAAGAACGGGATCCGCAGCAGTTCCCGCTTGATGACGTGCACCTGGGGGCGCAGGAGCATCGCCAGGAACATCGTCTCCCAGGTCGACTGGTGTTTCGCGAAATAGATATGCGGGGTGGTCGGGATATGCGTGCGGCCCTCGACGCGCCATTGCAGCCCGCAGACGTAACGCAGGGTGTAGATGTTGATGAAACACCAAATGCGCGCGAGCCCGTAACTCCAGTGCGAAGGGATCAGCCAGCCGAGCACCGCGAGCAGCAGACCGAAGAAGATGGTGTTCACGAAAAACACGCACCAGAACACCGTCGATCCGAGATAGACCAGGATGGATGGGCGCGCACGGCTCACACCGGGGAATCCCCTGCGGCGAGCCAGGCATCCGCGAATGCCGCCAGGTCGTCATACACGGCGACATGCTCCAGATCATGCCCGGCGGCCAGTGTCGCATCGCCATTGCCCGTGCGCACGAGCACGGGCCGGGCACCGGCGGCGCGGGCCGCCTGGATGTCGCGCCAGGAGTCGCCGACGTAGGGAACGCCGTCGAGTTCGACGCCCAGCCGCTCGGCGATTTCGAGCAGCATGCCGGGGCGCGGTTTGCGGCGCCAGGCGTCACTGCCAGGGCCGTCGGGGGAATACACGATCGGGTCGAGTCGAGCGCCGAGGCGCACGAGTTCGCCCGCGATATGCTCGTGGATCGTGGCGAGGTCGGCCTCGCTGAAGAACCCGCGGGCGATCCCGGACTGGTTGGTCGCCAGCGCGGTACGGAAGCCGCCCCGGTTCAGGCGGGCGATCGCCTCGAGGCTCCCTGGCAGCGGGTGCCACTCGGCGACCGATTTGATGTGGGCATCCGATTCGGCGTTGATAACGCCATCACGATCGAGGATGACCACGCGAGCAGTCATGGTGCTACTGGACCTTTGAGAGATCCGCGATGCGCAGGAACAGACCGCGGGCACGGCCGAGCAGCGCGATGCGGTTGGCCCGCAGCGCCGCATCCTCGGCCATGACCATGACGCCGTCGAAGAACCGGTCCAGCGGTTCGGCCATGGCGGCGAGCCGCGCCAGCGCGCCCGCGTAGTCCCGCGCCTCGACCAGTTCGCCGATGGTCTCGTCGATCCCGGCGACGGCACCGGCCAGGTCGCGCTCGGCGTCATCCGCGAACAGCCCCGGATCCGGCTCGGCGCCCGTATCGCCCTCGGCCTTGCGCAGGATATTGCGGATACGCTTGTTGGCCTCGGTCAGCGACGCGGCCTCGGACCGCTGGCCGAAGGCATGCAGGGCGCGGATCCGGGCATCGAAATCGATCGGCCGCGTGGGACGGCAGGCGCGCACCGCCTCGAACAGGTCGGGCGCGAAGCCGGCGCCGGTGTAGTAGACGCGGAACCGGTCCATCATGAAATCGAACACGGTCTCCACTGCGGAGGCGGCGTCGATGGCGTCGTCGTGCGCCGCGGCCGCTTCCTGCAGGGCCGTTTCCAGGTCCAGATCCAGCTCGCCCTCGACCAGGATGCGCAGTGCCCCCAGCGCGGCGCGCCGCAGGGCGAACGGGTCCTTGTCGCCGGTCGGCGCCTGGCCAATGGCGAAGATACCGACCAGCGCGTCCAGGCGATCCGCCAGCGCGAGCGCCTGGCCCTCCCCGGTCCGCGGCAGATCGTCACCGGCGAAGGCCGGCCGGTACTGATCGGCGATGGCGCGCGCGACGCGTTCGCCATGGCCCTCGGCGGCCGCGTAATAACCGCCCATCAGGCCCTGGAGCTCGGGGAATTCACCGACCATCTCCGTGAGCAGATCGCACTTGGCGAGGCGCGCCGCGGTCGCCGTGGCGCCGGTGTCGGCACCGATGCGCCCGGCGAGGCGGCCCGCCAGCGATTCGGTCCGTTGGGTGCGGTCGTACAGCGTGCCCAGGCGGCGCTGGAACACCATCGCCTTCAGTCCCTCCAGGCGCGCGTCCAGCGGCTGGCGGCGGTCCTGCTGCCAGAAGAACTCGGCGTCGGCGAAGCGCGGCTCGATCACGCGTTCGTTGCCGTGGCGGACGATCTCCGGATCGGCGCTGGCGATGTTGCTCACCGTCACGAACGCGGGCAGCAGTCCGCCGTCGCCGTCGTAGACCGGGAAGTACTTCTGGTGGTCCTTCATCACGGCCACCAGCGCCTCCGCCGGCACGTCCAGGAAACGGCGATCGAAGCGGCCGGCCAGCGCCACCGGCCACTCGACCAGCGAGGTCACCTCCGCGAGCAGATCCGGATCGATATCGGCCTCACCGCCCACCTCGCGGGCGGCGGCGACCACCTGTTCACGGATCCGCGCCTGGCGGTCCGCGAACCCAGGGACGAGGTGCCCCGGTTCGAGCAACAGCCGCTCGTAGTCGGCAGGCTGCACGAGTTCGATCGCGGCCGGGTGGTGGAAACGGTGACCGCGGGTCGCGCGCCCGGTGCGCACGCCGAGGAGTTCGGCATCGACCGCCTCCTCGCCGAACAGCAGTACCGCCCAGTGCACGGGCCGCGGAAAACTGACGCCGGGCACGCCCCAGCGCATGCGCTTCTTCGCCGGCAGTTCGTTCAACACCCGATCGACCAGTCCCGGCAGCAGTTCCACCGTCGGCCGACCGGCCTGGTGCTCGGTATGAAAAAGGTACTCGGCCTTGCCGGTGGCGCGCCGCTCGAGGTCCGCGACCGAAACGCCGTGACGGCGCGCGAAGCCCTCCGCGGCCTTCGTCGGGCGGCCATCGTCCGCGAACGCCGCGCTGACCGGCGGGCCCCGGTGCTCCACCGATTCGGCGGTCTGCGCGGCGGCGACATCATTGAGTCGCACCGCCAGACGGCGCGGCGTCGCGAAGGTCTCGGGCTCGCCGGGGATGCCGATCCGGGCGCCCTGCAGCGCCGTGGCCAGGTTCGCCCCGAACGCCTCCATCAGCGCCTTCAGCTCGCTCGACGGGAGCTCTTCGGTGCCGATCTCGACCAGCAGATCGCGTGCCTCAGTCATGCCCCGCCTCCCCTTCGGCGGCATCCCGCACCAGCGGGAAGCCCAGCGCCTCGCGCTTGGCGTAGAACGCCTGCGCGACGCCCCGTGCCAGATCGCGGATGCGCAGGATGTAGCGCTGGCGCTCGGTGACCGAGATCGCCTGGCGCGCGTCGAGCAGGTTGAAGGTATGCGAGGCCTTCAATGTCTGTTCATACGCCGGCAGCGGCAGCGGCTCGTCGCGCTCGACCAGGCGCTTCGCCTGCGCCTCGCAGGCGTCGAACCAGCTGAACAGCGCAGCGGTATCGGCGAGCTCGAAGTTGTAGATCGACTGCTCCACTTCGTTCTGATGGAACACGTCGCCGTAGTAGACCGTGCCCTGCGGCCCCTCGGTCCACACGAGGTCATAGACGTTTTCGACCCCCTGCAGGTACATCGCGATGCGCTCGAGGCCGTAGGCGATCTCGCCGGACACGGCGTCGACATCGAGCCCACCAACCTGCTGGAAGTAGGTGAACTGCGTGATCTCCATACCATCCAGCCAGACCTCCCAGCCCAGCCCCCAGGCGCCGAGCGTCGGCGATTCCCAGTCGTCCTCGACGAAGCGGATGTCATGCACCAGCGGATCGATGCCGAGCGCGGCGAGCGAGCCGAGATAGACGTCCTGGATATCCAGCGGCGACGGCTTGAGCAGCACTTGGAACTGGTAATAGTGCTGCAGCCGGTTGGGGTTATCGCCGTAACGCCCGTCGGTCGGGCGACGCGAAGCCTGGACATGCGCCGCACGCCAGGGCTCAGGGCCGATCGCACGCAGGAAGGTCGAGGGATGGAACGTCCCCGCGCCCACTTCCATGTCGTAGGGCTGCATGAGGACACACCCCTGCCCGATCCAGTAGTTCTGGAGGCGCAGGATGAGATCCTGGAAGGTGATCGTGCTGGAATTAGCCTGCTCGGCCACGGGCGGCCTCTGGGTCAACGAAAGCGCGCCAGTATAGCGATGGTGCCTGCGGGATGCAGCCGGTTCACCTCACCCTTTGGCTCACAAGGCCGTATCCGGCGGCTCTGGCAGTGGACGCTCTTTATAAGGCGGTTTCTCGCCAAGACGCGGAGCGCGCCAAGAAAGGCCGAAAAACCACGAAAAGGAAGCTCTCATTAAAACCGGCCGGCCGATTGAAGAATGATCCAGGTCGGGCTTACAGCCCGACAGATCAGGCGCCTGCGAGTGTCGGGCTGTAAGCCCGACCTACAGGACTCGCCAAGGCGCGGAGGGCGCCAGGGAACGCGAAGAGTTACAAAGGTGCGCTGTAGGAGCGGGCTTGCCCGCGAACCCGTCCCGCGCGGCCACATGGACGCGATCAATCGATGTGGTACGAGCTGCGCTCAAGGCCTATGTGTGGTGCGGCAGATCAAAGCGGTTCGCGGGCAAGCCCGCTCCTGCAAGGTCCCGGTCAAATTTCTTTGCGTCCCTTGGCGCCCTCCGCGCCTCTGCGAGAGAACGAATTTGACCTTAAGGCTTTTCAGACAGACACAAAAAAGCCGGCACGGGGCCGGCTTTTTCGCTGCGTGGTCCGTGCGCTCAGGCGTTGAGTGACTGGATACGCTTGTTCAGGCGGCTCTTGTAGCGGGCAGCCCGGTTTTTGTGGATCAGGCCCTTGCCGGCCATGCGGTCCACCAGCGGCACCGCGCTCTGATAGGCGGCCTGGGCGCCATCACGGTCGCCGCGCCGCAGCGCCTTGATGACTTTCTTCACTTCGGTGCGCATGCGCGAGCGCTGGCCGTGATTGTGGTCACGACGGATCTCGTTCTGACGTGCGCGCTTGCGTGCCTGCGGGGTATTCGCCACGGTTACTGCTCCGAATCGGTCCGGCTCGCGGAAAGCGCGCAATTATGTCCATCTCCCGCCCGGCTGTCAACGCGGATCCCGGATACGGCTGCTACACTGCGCGGCTTCGCGGTGCAGGGGACGATTTCCGATGAGCGAGGGACGCGGCGGCGTCTGGCGAACGGGCGGCACGGTCGGGGCGATGACGCTCCTGTCGCGGGTGCTCGGGTTCATCCGCGACATGGTGCTGGCGCGGGTATTCGGTGCCGGTATCGCCACCGACGCCTTCTTTGTCGCCTTCCGGATCCCCAATTTCCTGCGCCGCCTGTTCGGCGAGGGCGGCTTCACCCAAGCCTACGTACCGGTATTCACGGAATACAAGGAGCGCCACGGGCTCGAATCGCTGCGCGACCTCGCCGACCACGTCATCGGCACGCTCGTCGGCGTGCTCGGGCTGATCACGGCGATCGGCGTGGCGGCGGCGCCGGTGCTGGTGCTGATCTTCGCGCCGGGCTTCTATGATGAGCCCGAGCGCTACAACCTCGCCAGCGATCTGCTGCGCCTGACCTTCCCGTACGTCTTCTTCATCTCGCTGGTGGCGGCGGCCGGCGGGATGCTGCAGAGCTTCTCGCGCTTCGCCGTGCCAGCGTTCACGCCGGTGCTCCTGAATGTCTGCCTGATCGGCGGTGCCCTCTGGGGAGCGCCGCGGTTCGACATCCCCATCCACGCGCTCGGCTGGGCCGCGTTCATCGCCGGCATCGCCCAGCTGGCGTTCCAGATCCCGTTCCTGGCGAAAATCGGTGTCCTCCCGCGACCGCGCTGGGGCTGGCGGCATCCGGGCGTGCAGCGGGTGATCGCGCTGCTGATCCCGACCCTGTTCGCGGCCTCGGTGGCCCAGATCAACCTGTTGCTGGATACGCTGATCGCCTCACTGCTGCAGGCCGGCAGTGTCAGCTGGCTGTATTACGCTGATCGGCTGCTGGAATTCCCGCTGGGCGTGTTCGGCGTGGCGCTCGGCACGGCGCTGCTGCCGCGCCTGTCGGCGCAGCATGCCCGCACCGACCCGGACGGTTTCCGCCTGACCATGGAACAGGCCCTGCGCCTGATCGCCCTGATCGGCGTGCCGGCGACCGCCGGCCTGATCCTGCTCGCCGGGCCAATCCTCGCCACCCTCTTCGGGTACGGCCGCTTCACGCCCCAGGACACCTCGATGGCGGCGATCGCGCTGGTCGGCTACGGCCTCGGACTGCCCGCGTTCCTGCTGATCAAGATCCTGCAGCCCGGCTTCTTCTCGCGTCAGGACACCCGCACCCCGATGCGCATCGGCGCCGCCGCGCTCGGCATCAACATGGTCTTCAACGTGATCCTGGTCGGATCCGCGGTGTGGACCGGATTCCACGCCCCGCACGCGGGCCTCGCGCTGGCGACCTCGATGTCCGGCTGGTGGCACGCGTGGATGCTGTACCGCCGCCTGACCCGCGCGGGCGTGTTCCATCCCGCCGGCGGCTGGGCCATCTTCGCCCTGCGGGTGGGCCTGGCGACCGGGGCGATGGCGGCGGTACTGCTGACCTTCAGCGGGCCGCTGCTCGCGTGGGGCGATCTCGACTGGTTCGAAAAGAGCAGCCAGCTCGCGCTGCTGATCGGGGGTGGGGGGCTGGTCTATCTCGTGACCCTGCTGCTCGCGGGCCTGCGACCGCGCCATCTGCTGCGGCCGTGACGTACCTGTGGCGGGATCCCTTGCAGGGAACTGCACTCGATGGGTTCTCGCCAAAGCGCGGAGCACGCGCAGGGATACGACGGGTCCCCCCTAGGAGCGCGCTTGCCCGCGAACCGCTCTATTATCCGGCACCACACTCGGATCTTGCACGCGGCATTTACCATGTCGATTGACCGTGCCGTTGCGGCCTGCCGGCACGGGTTCGCGGGCAAGCCCGCTCCTACAGCGGGTGTCGCAAGCCGTTTTCGTTCCTGGCGGCCTTTGCGCCTTGGCGAGAACCCGACTGCAGAGCATTCGCCGCGCACGCGCGCGGGTACTTGCCCTATAATGCGCGGTTCGCGCGCATGCCGGAGTCTCGCCTTGGAACTGGTCCGCGGCCGTCACAATCTCAGACCGCGCCACCGGGGGTGCGCCGTCACCATCGGGAATTTCGATGGTGTCCATCTCGGCCACCAGGCCGTGATCGAGCAGTTGATGACGCGTGCCCGGGCGCTCGGCGTGCCGGGCTGCGTGGTAACGTTCGAGCCGCATCCGCGCGAGTTCTTCGATCCGCAGCGGGCGCCGGCGCGCCTTTCGCGGCTGCGGGACAAGCTCGCGGCGCTCGAACGCCTCGGGGTCGAGCGGGTGCTGGTGCTGCGATGCAACCGCGCACTCACCGATCTGTCGCCCGATGCGTTCATCGACGATCTTCTGCGCAACGGGCTCGACGTTCGCCACCTCGTAGTCGGCGACGATTTCCGTTTCGGCCACCGTCGCGCGGGCGACTTCTCGACCCTCGCGGCCGCCGGCGAACGCTTCGGGTTCGGGGTCGAGGCGGCGGCGACCCACGAACTCGGCGGTGTACGCGTCAGCAGCACGCGGGTGCGCGAGGCGCTCGCGGCGGGCGATCTCGACGCGGCGGCGAAACTGCTCGGCGGGCGCTACACGATGCGCGGGCGCGTGGTGCATGGCGAGAAGCTGGGACGCGATCTCGGCTACCCGACCGCCAATATCCCGCTCGACGGCTACCCGCTGCCGCTGACCGGAGTGATCGCCGTGCTAGCATGCACGCCCGATGGGCGGCGATTGCCCGGCGTCGCCAACCTCGGCTGGCGGCCGACCGTGGCGGGCACACGACCGCTGCTTGAGGTCTACGCCTTCGACTTCTCTGGCGATCTGTACGGGCAGCATCTGAGCGTCGAACTGGTGGAAAGGCTGCGCCCGGAAGAGCATTTCGACTCGCTCGATGAGCTGATCGAGTGCATGCACGAGGACGCGCGCCGCGCCCGCGGGATACTGCAGCAACGCGGCATCACCGCCTAGGAACCAGGCGAACGTTTTACGCGTAGCCCGGATGGAGGCGACAGCCGTAGCGATACGCAGGACGCGTATCACCGCGCCAGCCGCCGTAGGCGGTCAGGCCCATGGACGGGCCTGACAATCCGGGAAACGACGACACAGCCCGAAGAGCATATCCGGGCCACTCTGATCGAAAGCCACGGCACCGGCCGCCAGACCGGTTCCGGCAGACCGCAGGACCACATCACGTGAGCGATTACAAACAGACGCTGAACCTGCCGAACACGGCGTTCCCCATGCGGGCCAACCTAGCGAAGCGCGAGCCCGAACGGCTGCGCCGCTGGCAGGACGAGGACATCTACGGCCGTATCCGCGCCGCGCGCGCCGGGCGACAGCAATTCATGCTGCACGACGGCCCGCCGTACGCGAACGGGTCGATCCACATCGGCCACGCGGTCAACAAGATCCTCAAGGACATCATCGTCAAATCGAAGACCCTGTCCGGCTTCGACGCGCCCTACGTGCCCGGCTGGGACTGCCACGGCCTGCCGATCGAGCACGCGGTCGAGAAGAAGCACGGCAAGGCGGCGGAACTCGGTTACAACGCCTTCCGGCGCGCCTGCCGCGCCTACGCCGAGGAACAGATCGACAACCAGCGCGAGGACTTCAAGCGCCTCGGCGTGCTCGGCGACTGGGACCACCCCTACCTGACCATGGAGTACCGCACCGAGGCGGCCATCCTGCGCGCGCTCGGCCGGATCATCGAGGGCGGCCACGTCTACAAGGGGCTGAAACCGGTCCACTGGTGCCTGGAATGCGGCTCCGCTCTGGCCGAGGCCGAGATCGAATACCACGACAAGCGCTCGGCGGCCATCGACGTGCGCTTCCCGGCGGTCGACCCGGCCGCCCTCGCCGACGCGTTCGGCGTCGATGCCGGCGGGCGCCCGGTGTCCGCGGTGATCTGGACCACCACGCCCTGGACGCTGCCGGGCAACCAGGCGGTCGCGGTGCATCGCGATCTCGAATACAGCCTGGTGCACGCCGGTGACGAGCTGCTTGTGCTGGCCACGGACCTGGTCGAACCGGCGCTGCTGCGCTACGACATCGACGGCCGGACCGTCGGCCACGCGCTCGGCGCGAAACTCGAGCACATGCGCGTGCGCCACCCGTTCGACGAACGCGATGTCCCGATCATCCTCGGTGACCACGTCACCCTGGAAGCGGGTACCGGCTGCGTCCACACCGCCCCCGGGCACGGCCAGGAGGACTACGAGGTCGGCCTGGAGTACGGCCTCCCGGTGGTGAATCCGGTCCGCGGCGACGGCGTGTTCGCCGAGGGCACGCCGCACGTGGCCGGCATCCACGTGCGCAAGTCGGACGATCCGATCTGCGAGCTGCTGAGCGAGCATGGCGCCCTCCTCAGCCGCGTACCCTACGAGCACAGCTACCCGAACTGCTGGCGCCACAAAACGCCCGTGCTGTTCCTCGCCACGCCGCAGTGGTTCATCTCGATGGACGACGGGCTGCGCCAGGGCGCCCTCGAGGCGATTCAGGACGTGTCGTTCACGCCCGCCTGGGGCCGCGCCCGCATCGAGGGCATGGTCTCCAACCGCCCCGACTGGTGCATCTCGCGCCAGCGCATGTGGGGCGTGCCGATCGCGCTGTTCGTGCACCGCGACAGCGGCGAGCTGCATCCACGCACCAACGAACTCATCGAGGCGGTCGCCCAGCGCATCGAGCAGGGCGGTATCGACGCCTGGTTCGATCTCGACCCGGCGGAACTGCTGGGCGACGAGGCCGAGTCGTATGATCGCGTGAGCGACATCCTCGACGTCTGGTTCGACTCCGGCGTCACCCACGCCGCCGTGCTGGAAACGCGCGAGGAACTGCGCGCCCCGGCCGACCTGTATCTGGAGGGCTCGGACCAGCATCGCGGCTGGTTTCAGTCCTCGCTGCTGTCATCGATCGCGCTGCGTGGCCGCGCGCCCTACGAGGGCGTGCTGACACACGGCTTCACGGTCGACGGCCACGGCCGCAAGATGTCGAAATCGCTGGGCAACGTCATCGCGCCGCAGACGGTCATGGAGACGCTCGGCGCCGACATCATCCGGCTGTGGGTGGCCGCGGCGGACTACCGCGCCGAGATGGCGGTCTCCGACGAGATCCTCAAGCGCATGACCGATTCCTACCGGCGCATGCGCAATACCGCCCGCTTCCTGCTCGGCAACCTGCACGATTTCGACCCCGCCCGCGACAGCCTCGCCGCGAGCGAGATGGTCGACCTCGACCGCTGGGCCGTGGACCGCGCGCTCGCCGTGCAGGACGAGGTCCGGCGCGCGTTCGACGCCTATAACTTCCATCGCGTCTACCAGGCCGTGCACAACTTCTGCTCGGTCGACATGGGTGCGTTCTACCTCGACGTGCTCAAGGACCGGCTCTACACCACGCCGGCCGACAGCAACGCCCGGCGCTCCGCGCAGACGGCGATGCAGCACATCCTCGAGGCGCTGGTCCGCTGGCTGACGCCCATCGTCTCCTACACCGCGGACGAGATCTGGGAGCACATGCCCGGCGCGCGTTCGGGCAGCGTGTTCGAGGCCGAGTGGTACGAGGGCCTGTTCCCGCTGGCGGACGACGCCGCGCTGGATCGCGCCGACTGGAACCGGATCAAGGAGGCCCGCGCGGCCGTCGCGCGGCGGCTCGAGACCCTGCGCAACGAGGGCACCATCGGTGCCGCGCTCGACGCCGCGGTGACGGTCCATTGCGACGCCCCGGTCCGGGATTCGCTGGCGCGCCTCGGTGACGAGCTCCGGTTCGTCGTGCTGACCTCGGCGGCAGGGATCGCCCCTGCGGCCGAACGCCCCGACGACGCGGTCGCGGACGAGGCCGACGGCCACGCGGTCTGGATCGCGGCCGGGCGCAGCGGCGACGACAAGTGCGCCCGCTGCTGGCACCGCCGGCCCGACATCGGCAGCGATGCCGAGCACCCGGACATCTGCGGCCGCTGCGTGACCAATATCAGCGGCGAAGGCGAGACCCGCGCCCATGCCTGAACCGGCCGCGGGCCGCGGTCCGTTCACGAAGCCGGCGGCACGGGCCTTCGGGCTCGCCGCCGCGATCGTGGTCCTGGATCAGATCACCAAGCTCTGGGCCGTATCGGCGCTGGAGCTCTACCGGCCCGTCGAGGTCCTGCCGTTCTTCAACCTGACGCTGCTGCACAACACCGGCGCCGCGTTCTCCTTCCTCGCCGATGCCGGTGGCTGGCAACGCTGGTTCTTCACCGTCCTCACGCTGGTGATCGGCGTCGGCATCGCCATCTGGCTTCTGCGCCTGCCCGCGCATGAGCGTTTCACGCGCGCAAGCCTCACCCTCATCCTCGGCGGCGCCATCGGCAACCTGATCGACCGGGTACGGCTCGGCTACGTCATCGACTTCCTCGATTTCCACGCCGCCGGCTGGCACTGGCCCGCGTTCAACGTCGCGGACGCGGCGATCAGCTGTGGGGCCGTGCTGCTGATCGTATTCGGATTGCTGGGTCGTTCCTGAAGGCGGCTCCGGGCCACCGTCTCGCATGGCCCGGGATTACGGCTCTCGGGCCGATTTATCGCGAGCAAGCTCGCTCCTACAGGTGAATCTGCGCCGCGGTGTCCGGATCCATGTAGGAGCGAGCTTGCTCGCGATTGAGGCCGCGCCACGCTGCTTGGGCCACACACGCCCGCGGCGTTATACTCTGTGCTCCGTCAGCCCGCGCCCCGGAGGCGCGTTTATGGAAATCCTGCTCGCCAAGCCTCGCGGCTTCTGCGCCGGCGTCGACCGCGCCATCGAGATCGTCGAGCGCGCCCTCGACATGTTCGGCGCGCCCATCTACGTGCGCCACGAAGTCGTCCACAACCGCCGGGTCGTCGATGACCTGCGCGACAAGGGCGCCGTGTTCGTCGAGGAACTCGACGAGGTCCCCGACGACGCCACCGTCATCTTCAGCGCCCACGGCGTCTCCCAGGCGGTGGAAGACGAGGCCAACCGGCGCGGCCTGCATATCTTCGACGCCACCTGTCCGCTGGTGACCAAGGTCCACATGGAGGTCAACCGCTACGCGAAAAGCGGTTGCGACGTCCTGCTGATCGGTCACGACGGCCACCCCGAGGTCGAGGGCACGATGGGCCGCTTCGACGCCAGCCATGGCGGACAGATCCGGCTGATCGAGACCGTAGAGGATGCAACGACGGTCGAGGTCAATGACCCGGAGCGGCTCGCCGTCGTCACCCAGACCACGCTCTCGGTGGACGACACGGCCGACATCGCGGCGAAACTGCGCGAGCGTTTCCCCGCGATGGCGACGCCGAAGAAGGAAGACATCTGCTACGCGACCACCAACCGCCAGGAGGCGGTCAAGAGCCTGGCGCGCCAGGCCGAGGTCATGCTGGTCGTGGGCGCCGCCAACAGCTCGAACTCCAACCGCCTGCGCGAACTCGCCGAGAAACTCGGCTGCCGCGCCTACCTGATCAATGACGCGCGCGAGATCGACACCGACTGGGTGCGCGATACGGCCTACGTCGGCGTCACCGCCGGCGCATCGGCACCGGAGTCACTGGTGCAGGAAGTCATCCAGCGGCTCGAGCAGGAGGGCGGCCGCACGCAGGAGGCCGGTACCGGGGTTGAGGAGAAGGTGGTGTTCCATCTGCCCCGCCAGATGCGCGGCGTCGAGGCCTCCTGACGCCGATCGGATTTGACTTTGCGCACGCGGGGGGCTTTATCGCCCCGCACCCTCCACATCTACCAGCACTGGT
This sequence comes from uncultured Ectothiorhodospiraceae bacterium, assembly GCA_913055615.1. Taxonomy (GTDB): domain Bacteria; phylum Pseudomonadota; class Gammaproteobacteria; order XJ16; family Halofilaceae; genus Halofilum. Next base: position 73,772 of record CAJXKK010000009.1, on the reverse strand, counting down.
CGAGCGAGGCGCTACCCGAAACCCCCTTGTCGCCGGTCTCGTCCAGCGTCAGATTGCCGCAGTCGTCGTTGGTCTGCCGACCCTGCGCCGTCGCGGTCAGCGTGTAGGTCGTGGCCGCCGACGTAATCGACAGCGTGTACGGCGCGTTGCTCTGGTTGGGCGGGCAGTCCGCGGACGCGAAAAAGTCGGTCACCGCCGGCCCCCCACTGCCGTCCTGGTAGGTCTGGTTCTCGGTGAAGTAGCGCTCCATGTTGTTCTGCAACTCGACCAGCCTGGCGGCGCACGTCGAGCGGTTGCTGTCGAGCACGTACTGCGTGTACTGCGGCCATGCGATCGCCGCGAGGATGCCGACGATGAGGACCACGATCATCAACTCGATAAGCGTGAATCCCTGGTTTTTTCGCATGGCGCCCGAGCCTCTATGTCCGCGCATACCGTTCTCCCCCGGGGCGGCGGTCCCGCCTACCACTGGATTTCGCGCCATGATTGCCGACCGACGCTGAGACCACCACCGCGGGTGAGTTCGGTCTCGGTCTTGTCGCAGTTCTGGTCGTTACACAGCTTGCTGAAGATCGCACGATCCTGACCCGAGTCGTTGATGACCACCGGCTGGGCGATGACCCCACCGAGCTGGCGGCCACTGACCGAGTCCGAGTTGCCATCCCCATCGAGGTCAATCAGATCATCCTCGTCGATTACGCCGTCATTGTTGACGTCGATCGAGGACCCATCGAGGCGGGAGCCGCTCTGCGCATCGACCTGCATGAACCAGCTCCTGCCGCCAAACTCGCACGGATTGTCCGATGGCGTAAACGTGGTCAACGACAAGCGGCCGAAGCGCAGCACTGGGCTGCTGACCACCTGCTCGCCGACGGCATTGCCGTTGTACGCGAGATCGAGATGCCAGCCCTCGACCGTGCTGTCACTGTAGTCGACCGCGTTGTCCGAGATCTGGCGCAGGTTCAGATCCTCGCCATCTACGCTCGCCTCGACCTGCTGCTCGATAGTCTGCTCGACCAGACCGTCGACCGTACCATCCGTCTGTCTTGCGGCATCCGACGCTTTATTGCCGCCCGCGTCGTGGACGCCATAGACGCTCTGAATCTGCGGATCAGACGGGATGGTCGAATCACCCACCGCGAAATATTTGCCGGTACCGAAGTAGACCATCACGCCGTCACGTCCGTCCGGCGGTACCCCGACCACAGGTTGTGATGTAATCGGCTGGCCGACAATCGTACCGTTTTCTTTCTTTACATCTGGATCGACGGCTCTGAACAAAGGCTCCGGATTTTTGTTATTCCCATACGCGATACCGAAGTCACCACCAGATGACGTGTCGAGGTTGAAGCGCCACATGTTGCCCTCGAGATCGCCCGCATACGCATAATCGGCGTTACGGTCGCCATCTTCGTCGACGATGAATGGCGTGGAGAGCCCACCACCGGTTCCGGTCTCGATCACCCCGTCGGTGATCGGCTCGCCCGTCTCCAGGTCCACCACAAAGAGCGTGGCATTGCCGTTCGCCGAGTTGTAGCCGTTGCCGAAAACGGCGGCGTAGGTCCCGTCATTCAGCCGGACCACCTGCGGCTGCCCCAGAACATGGCCGATTTCGTCGGCATAGGCCGCGGCGGCGTTTTCCGGGGTGAACTCCCACATCGGCGACTCCTCACCACTCGCGCCATCGATCGTGAGAGCACTCGACCCGGATTCCGCCACGTCGAGTGCAAAAATCCCCTTGGCGCCATGTGCGAACGCACCAGTTAGTACCGTGTGCCATTTGGTCGTACCACTGTTGCCGACATCAACGTAGGCATCACTCGCGAACAGTGACCCATTGACGTAGTACTCGTGCTCATAGTCCGGGCTGGTCAGTTCCGGAAGCTTGTCATGTACTGCCTCCGGAATATATCCGAAGATCTCCTCGCCGGTACCCTGATCGAACGTGCTCGAGCCGGTATCGTAATTGCCGGCGTTGAATGCGTGCAGCATGCCGTCGTTGGCACCGACGAAAACGACCCGCTCACGCTGTTTCTTGTCATCGAGGTAATCGCGATATTTATCACCCTCATCGCCAGTGGTCTCCGGATCGTCCAGTGCCGCATAACCGAAATTCTGCTGACCCACAAACTCGGGAGAACTGTCGATGATGTCGCCGATCAGGGCGCCACGGTTGCGGAAGCTCCCGCCGTTGCTCTGCTCATCATTGTCACTGCCACGGATATATTCGAGAACGGCCTGGGACACCCCTTTGCTCTGCAGGGCGGTTTTCTCGGCGGCGGTCAGGCCAGACCACTTGAACGGCACGGACTCGTTATCGCTCGTGCTTGTATCGACCGTTGTGTAGAGATTGCGGGCGGTTGATGCTGGCAATTCCTCTTCAGCGGACCAGATCGGCGTCGAGGCCAGTTTGCCCGACCCATCATTCAGGAACTCGAAGGCTCTGAGGTCGCCCTCCCAGTTCTCCGAGTTGAAGGTCGCCTGGTAGGTTACCGTCGACGAATCGAGCTTGGTCGTATTCACCGCCACCGAGGACGCCGCGCCGACAACACCAAGAATCCCCTCGAAGGCCTTGGTGAGCTGATCACCCAGTTCGCCGGCGTTGGCCACGAAGAAATAGTTGTCGGGATCGCCGTCACCATCATCGTCCCATTCGCTCGCGAGATCCGGGTCGCCGCTCTCGTTCTGGTCGATGAACCCGCCGTACTTCGCGGCGTACCAGAGTGGATCATGACGAACGAACTCTGCGGCGCTCGCGCCCGGGACGAAATTCCGCGGCGAACTGGTCGTGTCTTTCGGAAGCGGTTTGTCATCGTTCCAACTCTGCCCCGGGAGCGCGCCCGGCGGTGTATCGAGGAAGTAATCAGGATCGTTGTTGGTCTGGTTGACCACGTCAAGGTACACGCCGTCCTGTGTGGTCCCGCTGGCCACATAGCCGATGTGCATGTAGTCGCCGGTCGATTCGGCCTCGATCGCGATACCCACGTCGACCGAGTCGTCTTTCTGCACTGCGATTTCGTAGCGGGCAATCGCATCCTGGTCGTAGTCGGCGCCCGCCTGCGCGTCCTCGTAATTGAGACGGAAAATGAGCTTCGGCCGCCCACCGTTTACGGTTGAATCGATATTGCTGCTGTTCGTGTTCACGATCTCCTGCACAAAGAAATCAACAACCGGTAGCGTATCCTGGAAACTGTTGGGATCCGTTTGAATGTTTCCTATCTCACCGACGCGTTTCGCGAACGGGACAAAACGGACCACATCGTCGCCGATCGGTATCTCGATACGGGGGGACGGCGAGCTGAGCGCGACGCTGAAGGTCTGCAGGTTCTGGGTGCCATCGCGGTCGTTGATGTCATTGCGATTGGCGAAATAGGCCACGCTGCCCGAGTAATAGCTGCCCTCCTTATTCGGCTCTTCAGGCGCAAGTCCCCGCATTTCACCAAAGCCGCTCGGTGTCTTCGGTGTCGGTGCATTATCCGCCTCGCTGCCGGCCTGCCCGATGAACACCGTCGAGGCCTCCGACTCCTTGTCCCAGATCGTGTCCGCTTCGGAGGCGACGTCGAGGGTTTCACTATTGAACTCCGACGTCCCCGAGAAACCGGTGCTGAAGTTGCTGTCGACCCCGGGGAGCTGGTCGCTGTCCCGGTTCGGGTTGGTGTCGGACAGCACGAGCTGGAAGGATCTTGCACACTCCGGCGCACCAGTCGATTCGTCATAGGGATCGTCCCAGGTCGCCACCCGCGGCAAGTCGAGGGTGCTGGCGCCCGAGCTGTCACTGCCGGGATCGAACCCGGAGGTGGGGCTCGGTTCGCCGGCGAAGTACCGTAGCGTCTCGTACATCATTTCGGCGACGGGGTTACCCCACATCTTGCACGAGCCTTCCGGGGGCTCGGAGCCCTCGTTGCTGAAACCGCAATCGTGGGTGTCGCCCGTGAAATCGATCGTGCGCAACGAGTCGATGGTCGAGACGATCCCGTTTACCGAACTGTCGTACGTGCCGTCGTCCGCGTTGAACTCCTGCTGGAACGACCCGATCGCACGACGCAGCACACCACCGGAATAGTTCTTGTCGTACGAGCCGGTCATGAGCCCGAAGCGCATCGCATCATCGGCACCGAAGTCATGCAGCAGGCCGGTCGGCTTATATGTGGTATTGCCGTCGCTGTCCGTATAGCCCTCGCAGTTGTCCTCGAGCATCCCGCTGGTACAGACCTCGACCTCCACCACGTAGTCGGTCGGTGTGCCGAGACTCTCGTCCGCAACCGGTGACTCCTTGGCCACCCACTCCCAGATTCGTTCCGTCCTGTTCGTCAGGACGCGCAACAGGGGCTCTTCCACGGTGTCGCTGTCGTCGGAGTCGCCCGGATTGGTACTGGCGAACAGGTGGCGCGTGCCTGCGCTGGGCTTCGACATGGGCGCGTACTCAGTCAAATCGTAGCCGTCGACGTCCTCACTCGTGTAGCTCTTGCCCCAGGAGTGCGCGTCCTGGGGAATGTAAGCCCGCCGTAATACCGTCTCACCAGTATCGTCTACGACACGCTTGCCGCCGTAGAGCACCTTGCGCACGGCGTCCATGCGCGACATCGTCAGGTAGTTCAGGAAGTCGCCGCTCCATTCGCCGGAACACTGCTTGTCGCTCGTGGTCTGACTCGGCTCGAATTCGTCCTTGCCCGAGTCGTAGGCGTAGCACTTGAACGAATCGAAATAGCCGAAGTAGTCGATCTCCTCAGGTTTGTAATTCAAATCCAGTTCGCCGTCGCCATCGAGATCCGAGGCGTCGTTGTACGCTTCGAAATAGAGCTTGTGATTGCGACTCAGCACCAGCATCATCAGCGGCGGTATACCGCCACCGACGAACAGGGGCTGGTCAGGCAAGGTGGTGCCCGCGTGGGCCGTACCCGGAAGGAACGTGCTGACGGCGATCAGTGCCGACAGGCCCAGTCGCTGAATGTTCTCACGGAACGGTATCATTGTTGTTTCCCCTGCCCGTCAGGGCGCCTTGTACGTCGTCTGCACCATCACGCCGGCGCCGGTATTGGGAACTTCGGCACGCGCGGTTACGCGATACAGCATGGAGAAGCAGGTCGCGGCCGCGTTCAACTGACAACTGGGGTCGCGCGGGACTTCGCCGATCTGCTCCAGGATATATTCGCCCTCCAGCTCCGTGTCGCCGCGCCAGTCCGTGCCGCTTGCGCGCCAGCGCGGCTCACCCCCTGATGCAACCGTTTCGTACAGGCCGTTGCTGTCGTTGAAGGTCGCGCCGTCGCCGAACCCCTGGGCTTCCTGCTCCCCAAAACGGGCCGCCTCCTCCGCCCCCTCGAAGGCCGTCGTGCGGAACTGCATATTGCCCGCCATGCGCTCCTGCAGCGACGTCATGCGCACGGAACTCACACCGACGACTGTCAGCAGGAGCAGCATGACGAGGCTCACGATGAGCGCGGCACCGTGCTGATGGTTGCGATTGATCATGGATCTGCTCCTCAGCGCACGCGGTTACGGATCGTATACGTGCCGGTGAACCGCTGGGCCAGGCGGCCGTCCTGGATGGTCACGCTCCGGCCACTCGTCGAACCGTCGTCCAGCGTAAACGTCCGGGCCCCGCCCGCCCCCGTGGTGACATTCTCCTCGTCACTCTGGACGACCATGTCGATCCGCACGGCAATGATGTTGTCCTCGTCCGCGGCGCTCATGCCATTGCCGCTGACGTAGTAATCGGCGACGGCGTCCCCGCCGCTGTCGACGCCGTAGGTGAGCTGGAAATCGACGACGCCCGGGATGAGGTCTTCCTGACTCGCTACGGACGTATTCTCGTCGACGAATCGAGTGAGGAAATTCCTGCCGTCGTTCTGCGTGATCGCGTAGCGGCGTTGCTGGAATTGCAGCGTCATGCTCCCAGGCGGGTAGATTTTGGAAAGGTCGTTCGTCGCGTTGCCGGGAGGCCCATCGTACCCGGTCGCGTGGTTGATCTGGTTTGAACTGTTGCTCGGCGGATCATTGCTTACCTGGAACATGTCGGCACTGCGACAGTCCGTGATGATCATGATCGTGCCCTGCGGTACGGCGCCTTCCTGGTTTACCTGGAGGGTCGCGGCCGTGGTCGTGGGCTGACTCGTCAGGTAGAGATCCTCGTTGGTGTTGACCGAACGCAGGGTAATACCGTCCGTGCCCGTCGAACCGCCGTCACTCACGTCGATCCCGCCATCGGCGAGCGGATCGTAAGTGCCCCCGGCATTCAGGGTGCTGTTGACGCTGGTCAGATTGTCCTGGCAGCCGACATAATCCGCTTGGCGGATATCCCGCGCCAGCAGCTGCAGTGCCATGCGACCATTCTCCTGTATGCGCGATAGCGCCTCGGTCGTGCGATAGGTCTGTTTCGAGCCGATAAAGATCTGGGTCGCACCGGCAGTCAGGATCAGCCCGATCACGAGCGCGATCATGAGCTCGACAAGGGTGACGCCGCGCATGCCGCGTGCGATTGTGGCGCTGGAGCGGATCATAGGGCGCGGATCTCCGTTTCGTAGCGGTATTTGTCCCCGCCCTCGCGATCGTTCCTCCACCAGATCTTGATCACGTAGTTGCCGGACCCCGAACAGGCGGGACTGGTCTCGGAGGCGCCGTCATCGGGGGAATCGTCCTGGCAGATCGTCCCCTCACCGCCGGGGAGCAGGCTCTGGACCGCGGCACGCCAGCGCGCGACGTCGCTCTGCGCCAACTGGGTGCTCGAGCAACCTGCGGTGGTAAAGCAGGAGGAGGTCTGGGAGACGCTGGACGGATCGCCAATGTCATACGCGCCGGTCTGATAGCCCTCCGTGTTCGCCCGGACGCGGTCGGCCAAATCCTGGGTCAGGACTGCCGCCTGGCTGCGCAGGTAGGCGCTGTTGTTCATCTGCAGGCCCGCCGCCTGGAGCCCGGCGATGCCAAGCAGCCCGATTGCCAGTACGAGCACTGCCACCAGTACCTCGATGAGCGTGAAGCCGCCTGTAGTCGATGCACGCGGAAGACCGAGGGGTTGTCGTATATGTTTGCGCATCAGTCAGCGGGCCTCATGGACAGGTCGAGCGCGTGCTGTCGGGGCGGCCCGTCGATCCGACGGAGACCGTCACGCGTTCCTCGCCGGAGGGGCAGCCATCGGGCTGCAGCACGTAACTCACGGTGCCGGAGCCCATCGAGAAGCCTTGGTTGTCGAACGCAATAGCGGCACTACCGACGTTGATGTCGAGGTCCTCCGCAAGCGGCGACCACGCTCGGATGACCTCGCCGCTATCAAGCGTGCTGTCGTCGTCGGCGTCATGCCAGACCAGCCAGCCATCCGGCCAGGTATCGGCGTCACCGCTGCACGACTGCGATCCATCACTCGCGCGGGCGCAGACCTCTACGTTCTCGCCACGCTTGACCGCTTCACTGCGCGCGATCTGCATGGCGATCACGAGTTCGTTACTGCTCGTCGTCATGCGGTTACTGCGGATCAGATCCGCGAAGTTCGGCACAGCGATAAAGATCACGACGCCCATCACGATGAGCGTGATCATCAGTTCAACGAGTGTGAAGCCGCGATTCCGTTTCATGGGACCGTATCTATCACGCTCACGCAGGGGGAAAAGCGCAAGCTCTCCGAGCGGAGGGGATTGCACGATGAACGGTGTGTAATCCGGCGGGGACCGGAAACGGCAACTGGCGTGTCGGCTCAGTGCGCCTCGGCCCAGTTGCGCCCGATGCCGGTCTCCACGAGCAGGGGCACGGCGAGCTCGGCGGCGACGCCCATGCGCTCCGCGATGGCCGTGGCGTATGCGTCGGTCTCGGCCTCCGGTACCTCGAGGATCAGTTCGTCGTGTACCTGCATGGTCAGGCGGGCGTCGGCGCCGCTCGACTGCAGCCAGGCGTCGACGTCGATCATGGCGCGCTTGATGATGTCAGCGGCCGAGCCCTGCATCGGGGCGTTGATGGCGGTGCGTTCGGCGTACTGGCGGCGCTGGCCGTTGCGGGCGTTGATCTCGGGGACGTACAGGCGGCGGCCGAAGACGGTCTCCACGTAACCCTGTTCGCGGGCGCGCTCGCGGGTGGCGTCCATATAGGCGCGCACGCCGGGATAGCGCTCGAAATAGCGATCGACGTACGCCTGGGCGTCACCGCGCGCGATCCCGAGCTGGCGCGCCAGGCCCCAGGCGGACATACCGTAGATGAGGCCGAAGTTGATGGCCTTGGCGGCGCGGCGCTGGTCATCCGTGACGTGCTCGGGGGTGTGGCCGAAGACCTCGGCCGCGGTGGCACGGTGGACGTCGCGCCCGGCAGCGAAGGCAGCGAGCAGGCCGGCGTCGCCGGACAGGTGGGCCATGATCCGCAGCTCGATCTGCGAGTAGTCCGCCGCCAGCAGGCGATAGCCCTCGGGGGCGGTAAAGGCCTCGCGGATGCGCCGGCCCTGCTCGGTACGGATGGGGATGTTCTGCAGGTTCGGCTCGGTCGAGGACAGCCGCCCGGTCGACGCGACGGCCTGGTGGTAGGAGGTGTGGACCCGCCCGGTGCGGGTGTTCACGCGCGCCGGCAGCGCATCGGTGTATGTGGATTTGAGCTTGGCCAGCCCGCGGTAATCGAGGATCAGCCGCGGGAGCTCGTGGCCGTCGGTGGCGAGCGTCTCGAGCACGTCCTCAGCCGTGGAGGGCTGACCGCCCGGGGTCTTGCGGGCCGGCGGGATCTGCAGGCGCTCGAACAGGATCTCCTGCAGCTGTTTTGGGGAGTTGAGGTTGAAGGCGCCGCCGGCGGCCTCGTGCGCCCGGGTCTCGAGATCGCGCAGCTGCTCGGCCAGCGCGCGGCTCTGCTCGTCGAGCACGTGCGTGTCGATGGCCACGCCCGTGCGTTCCATGCGCGCGAGCACCGGCACCAGCGGCATGTCGATGGTCTCGTAGACGCGCCGCGGCCCTTCCAGCGGCGACAGCCGCGGCCACAGCGTTTCGTGCAGGCGCAGCGTGATGTCGGCGTCCTCGGCGGCGTACGGTGTCGCTTCGTCCAGTCCGACCTGGTCGAAGGTGAGCTGCTTCTTGCCGCTGCCGGCTATCGCCTTGAACGGCGTCGTCTCCATGCCGAGGTACTTCTTCGCCAGCGAGTCCATATCGTGGCGCGTGGCGGTCGCGTCAAAGTCGTAGGACTCGAGCATGGTGTCGTGGCGGATGCCGCGCAGGATCACGCCGTGGTTCGCCAGCACATTCATGTCGTACTTCAGGTTCTGGCCGACCTTGGCCTGCTGTTCGTCCTCCAGCAGCGGGCGCAGGCGTTCGAGGACATGCTCGCGAACCATCTGTTCAGGGGCCCCGGTATAAGTGTGCGCGACCGGCACGTAGGCCGCATGGCCGGCCTCGACGGCGAAGGAGAGGCCGACGAGTTCGGCGTTCATGGCCTCGAGGCTGGTCGTCTCGGTATCGAACGCGAACAGTTCGGCCGCTTCAAGGCGTGCGATCCATGCGTCGAGCATCGCCTCGTCGAGCACGGTCTCGTAGACCGGCTCGTCGGCGGTGCCGGTGTCTTCAGCCGTCTCCGCGGTTTCCCCGCCGCCGGTTCCGGAGCCGAGCTGTTCCAGCCAGGAGCGGAATTCCATACGGCCGTAGAGTTCGCGCAGCGCTTCGGTATCCGGCTCCCGGCGCGTGAGATCGTCCGGGCCCATATCCAGATCGAGATCGCAGCGGATGGTGACCAGATCGCGCGCGCGGTGGACGTCGTCGAGCGCGGCGCGCAGGTTCTCGCCGATCTTGCCGCCGATCTCGTCGGCGTGCTCGATCACGCCGTTGAGCGAGCCGTACTGCGACAGCCATTTGACCGCCGTTTTCGGGCCGCACTTGGGCACGCCGGGGATGTTGTCGGAGGTGTCGCCCACCAGCGCCAGGTAATCGACGATCCGGTCCGGCGGGATGCCGAATTTCTTCTCGACGCTCGCCGTGTCGAGCGTCTCCTGGTTCATCGTATTTACCAGCGTGACCCGGTCATCGACCAGCTGTGCCAGATCCTTGTCGCCGGTGGAGATCAGCACGTCACCGCCGTCGTCGCGCTCGCGGCTGGCCAGCGTGCCGATCACGTCGTCGGCCTCCACGCCCTCGACCGACAGCAGCGGCAGCCCCAGCGCCTGCACGGTCTCTTTCAGCGGGTCGATCTGGCTCGCCAGCTCGTCCGGCATCGGCGGGCGGTGCGCCTTGTAGTCGGCGTAGATCTCGCTGCGGAAGGTCGGCCCCTTCGCGTCGAACACGACCGCCATGCGCTCGGGCCCGTAATCGGCGAGCAGGCGCTTGAGCATATTGACCACGCCATAGGTCGCGCCGGTCGGCTCGCCAGCGCTGTTGGTCAGGGGCGGCAGCGCGTGATACGCCCGATACAGATAGGACGAACCATCGACGAGGATCAGCGGCGGCTTGTCGGCCATGCGGCGCTCCGGTGGGATCGGTTACGGGCCATGCCCGCGCGGGGCTTCGATGGTACACTCCGCCGCTTCTCCCGCAACCGCCGTTCGGCGCGCACGCTCGATGGCCGTCTACACATCGCTTACCGAAGACGATCTCCGGGACTTCCTCGCGCGCTACGAGGTCGGCCGTTACGCCTCGTGCACGGGCATCCGCGACGGCGTCGAGAACTCGAACTTTTTCGTCGCCACCGATCGCGACGAGTTCGTCCTGACGATCTTCGAGAAGCACCCGGCGGAAGAGGTGCCCTACTACCTGAACCTCACCGCCCACCTCGCCGAGCACGACGTACCCTGCGCGCATCCGATCGCCGCCGCCGACGGCAGCTATCTGCAGACGCTGCACGGCAAGCCAGCCGCGCTGATCGAGCGCCTGCCGGGGCGGACGCTGGAGGCACCGGGCACCACGCACTGCGCCGCGGTCGGGGATGCGCTGGGGCGGATGCACGTGGCCGGTGAGTCCTTCGGCGAACGGCATCCGAACGGGCGCGGTCCGGCCTGGTGGTTCCGCACGGGCCGCGAGATCGCGCACCTGCTGGACCGGGAAGACCACGACATCCTGCTGGACGAGCTGGCCTACCAGCGCTCGTTCCGCGGCATCGCACTGCCGCGCGGCACCATCCATGCCGACCTGTTCCGCGACAACGCGCTGTTTGACGGCGACCGCCTCGCCGGCATGATCGATTTCTATTACGCGTGCGATGATTGCCTGCTGTACGACGTCGCGATCGCCGTGAACGACTGGTGCTCGGACGACGAGCTCCATCTCGACGGGGGCCGTACCCGGGCGCTGCTCGACGCGTACAACGCGCGCCGACCGTTGGTGCAGGCCGAGGGCGAGGCGTGGCCGATGATGCTGCGCGCCGGTGCGCTCCGCTTCTGGCTTTCGCGCCTGCTCGACCTGCACTTCCCGCGACCGGCGGAGGTCCCGCACGTGAAGGATCCGGATGAATACCGCGGTGTCCTGCTCGCCCGGCGCGCGACGGCACCTGAACTCTGGCGGCTGGTGGAAGCATGATCGTCGCGGGGCCCGCACCCCGCGGGTTCCAATCGGCCGCCAGCCAACTACATTCAGTGACCCGGGCGTTCGTACGATGCCCGGTTACGAACGCCACGACATTCCACGCCTGTAGAGGTATCCCCGATGAAAAAAGTCCTGCTGATGGCCGCGGCGGCCGCCACCCTCGCCGCCACCGCACCGGTCCAGGCCGGATCCTTCACGCTATCCGCCGGGCGGGTCGAGCCGGATACCAAAGGATTCGACACCGCGACCACCGCGAACCTGCGCTACGGCATCGAGATACTCGATGTCGGCCTCATCGAGTTCGACGCCGAGGTCGAAGGCGCCACCGACATCAGCAGCGGTGAGACCGCGAATGGCCGCGACTACGGGTTCGATTCGGTGGGCGCCGGCCTGAGTGCCCGCACCGCCGGTCCGCTGTACTTCATCGGCCGCTACGGCATCGCCCGCAACCGCCTCGATATCGACGGCGGCGGCAGCTCCACCGAGACGCAGCAGAGCATCGGCGTCGGTCTCGGCGCCAGCATCGCGCTGACGCAGTTCGAGCTGATGGCGACGCATTACCCGGAAGAGGGCGCGATCGATGACGTGACCTGGGTGACGGTTGGCGTGCGGTTCTGATTCCCGAGACCGGATGCGCGCAGCACGCCCCAAGGCCGTGATCAGGGCGTGGCGGCGGACTGCGCTCTGGCGTGATGCGCTCCGCAACGCCGTCGGGGAACGATCGCGAGCAAGCTCGCTCCTACAGATGCGCCGCGGACGAGTCAGACGGGGCTTTGTAGGAGCGAGCTTGCTCGCGATGGAAACCGCGATTACGGATCGGAATTCCCAAACCCGGCATCCATTGTCGAGGCGCCCCGTCCCGGAGACGGGGTTGCCGGCATTGCCCGGCGCACCAGCCGCTGTGCCTGAGCGATACGCGGTCGCCGGCGCCGGGCAAGGCCGGCCTACACGCCGGGGCCCGCGGCCGGTTACGCGGCTACGGGACGGTTTCGAGGCGGGCGTAGGCGAGGACGAGCCACTTGCTGCCGGCGTCGGCGAAGTTGACCTGCACACGCGCATGAGCACCGTTGCCTTCGAAATCGAGGACGGTGCCCTCGCCGAACTTCGGGTGGCGCACGCGCTGGCCCATGCTGGGCACACCCTCGGGCACCTCGTCCGCGGCGGCGTAGCGGCCGGCCGCAGCGGTGGGCGGCATCCCCATCGGCTGGCCCTGGGCGCGCGGGCGTACCTCGTCCACGAGTTCACCCGGCAATTCGCCGACGAAGCGTGACGGGACGCCGAACACCTCGCGACCGTACAGGCGCCGCTGCTCGGCGCTGGTGATGAACAGCCGCTGCTGGGCGCGCGTGATCCCGACATAAGCGAGCCGACGTTCTTCTTCCAGGCGACCGCTTTCCTCCAGCGAGCGCTGGTGCGGGAACAGCCCCTCCTCCAGGCCGACCAGGAACACGACCGGGAACTCCAGCCCCTTGGCCGAGTGCAGCGTCATCATCTGCACGCAATCCTCCCACGCATCACCCTGGCCCTCGCCCGCCTCCAGCGCCGCGTGCGCGAGGAAGGTCTCCAGCGGGCTCTGTTCCGCGGTTTCTTCATCCGGCGGCGGGGTGAACGTGCGCGCGGCGGTGATCAGCTCTTCCAAATTCTCCACCCGCGCCTGGCCCTTCTCGCTGCGGTCACGGCTGAAGTGGTCGATCAGGCCGCTGGCGTGCACGGTGTGCTCGACGATCGCCTCGAGATCGCGCTCGGCGCACTTCTCGGCGATATTATCGACCAGCCCCAGGAACCCGCTGACCGCAGTCGCCGCCCGGCCCGACAGCATGCGTTCGTCCAGCGCCTGGCGCGCGGCGCGCCAGAGCGAACTGCCGGCGGCACGCGCCGCGGCCCGCAAATTCGACAGCGTTTTCTCGCCGACGCCGCGGGTGGGCTGATTGACCACGCGCTCGAAAGAGACGTCGTCGTCACGGTTGGCGATCAGGCGCAGATACGCCAGCGCGTCCTTGATCTCGGCGCGCTCGAAGAAGCGCTGGCCACCATAGACCCGGTACGGCATACCGCGGCTGATGAACTCCTGCTCCAGCGCGCGTGACTGGGCATTGGAGCGATAGAGCACGCCGCATTCGGCGCGGGCGCCGCCCTCATCGATCCAGGCCTCCACCCGGTCGGCAACGAAGCGCGCCTCGTCGGTCTCGTTGTAGGCCGTGTAATACGCGATCGCCTCGCCCTCGACATCGGCCGTCCACAGATTCTTGCCGAGGCGGCCGCTGTTGTTGGCGATGAGCGCGTTCGCGGCGGCCAGCACGGTGCCGGTCGAGCGGTAGTTCTGTTCGAGGCGGACAGTGGTCGTACCAGGATAATCCTTCGAGAACTTCTGGATGTTCTCCACGCGCGCACCGCGCCAGCCATAGATGGACTGGTCGTCGTCGCCGACGGCGGTCACGCAGCCGCGATCACCGACCAGCAGGCGCAGCCAGGCGTACTGGATGGTGTTCGTGTCCTGGAACTCGTCGACCAGCAGGTGGCGGAAGCGGCTGCGGTAGTGATCGAGCAGCTGCGGGTTGTCGCGCAGGGTCTCCAGCGCCAGCAGCAGCAGCTCGGCGAAATCGACCGCGCCCGCCGTCTTCCGGGACTGCTCGTAGGCGGCGTAGATCCGCACCAGTTGCTCCTGCACGGGATCAACCGTATCCCCCAGATGCTCGGGGCGCCGGCCCTCGTCCTTGTTGCCGTTGATGAAGCCCATCGCCTGTTTGGGCGGCCATTTGCTGTCGTCGAGTTCCAGATTACGCAGCACGCGCCGGATCAGGCGCAGCTGGTCATCGGCATCAAGGATCTGGAAGCCCTGCGGCAGGCCCGCCTCGCGCCAGTGCGCGCGCAGCAACCGGTGCGACAGGCCGTGGAATGTACCGACCCACATCGCCCCCGCGGTCGCGCCGACCAACGACTCAACCCGCCCGCGCATCTCGCGCGCGGCCTTGTTGGTGAAGGTCACGGCGAGGATCGAGTGCGACGACATCCCCTCCACGCCCTGCAGCCAGGCGATGCGGTGCACCAGCACCCGCGTCTTGCCGGAACCGGCGCCCGCGAGCACGAGCAGAGGCTCGCCCGCCGGGGCCGTAACGGCCTCACGCTGGCGTTCGTTGAGGGGGGCGATGATCGGGGTGACGTCCATCGGCCTATTGTATCCGGGCGGAGGTTAGGGAGTCAGTGAGTAGGCGCGTTTTCGCCGAAGGCGAACGCGCGCATCGTGGGTACGGCGGGGAGATCATCGACAACGGGCCAACCCGCCCCGGCGCGCTGCGCGCATTCGAGCGGCGCTCCGCCGCGCCGCTCGAAGACGCGCCTACGTCCTGTCGAACGACGCTTTTCCTTCTTTGCCTTTCTCCGCGCGCGCTCCACGGCACGGCGTGAGAAACAAACGGCGTTACCGCACAGCCACGGCACTGACCAACAGACCGATCCCGCTGACACCGAGGATCCAGATCGGCAACCCGACGCCGGCCAGGGCGACCGGCGCCACCGGGGCGGCGCCGTAGATGATGGCGGCGGCGACGGTGAGGGCGCCGCCGGCGATGCCCCGGCGGGTCGCGCGGTGCTGGCGGCGCATTTCGTGATGCAGATTCGTCAGTTGATCGCTGCGCCAGTGGACCTGGAGCTTGCCATTGCGCGCGCGGGTGAGCACGTCGTGCGCGAGGCCAGGCAACTGCGGCAGCTGCTCGCCCCATTCGGGCAGGCGGTTGCGGAACTGTCGCAGCGTGGCCTTCGGGCCGACCTGGCGCTTCATCCACTGTTCGAGGAACGGCTTGGCCGTGGTCCACAGGTCGAGGTCGGGGTAGAGATCGCGCCCCAGGCCCTCGATGTTCAGCAGCGTCTTCTGCAGCAGCACGAGCTGCGGCTGCACCTCCATCTCGAAGCGGCGCGCGGTCTGGAACAGCCGCATGAGCAGCTGGCCGAAGGAGATATCCTTGAGCGGGCGCTCGAAGATGGGCTCGCAGACGCTGCGGATGGAGGCCTCGAATTCGTCGACGCGGGTGTGCGCGGGCACCCAGCCGGAATCGACGTGGAGTTCGGCGACGCGGCGATAGTCGCGACGGAAGAACGCGAGGAAGTTCTCGGCCAGGTAGCGCTGATCCTGCGGCGCGAGCGTGCCGACGATGCCGAAGTCGACCCCGATGTAGCGCGGATTCCCCGGATCGTCCCACTCGACGAAGATGTTGCCGGGGTGCATGTCGGCGTGGAAGAAGTTGTCGCGGAACACCTGCGAGAAGAAGATCTCCACACCGCGCTCGGCCAGTATGCGCAGATCGACGCCCTTGGCGCTCAGCGTCTCGACGTGGCTGATCGGGATGCCGCCGATGCGCTCGAGCACCAGTACGTCCGTGTGCGTGTAGGGCCAGTAGATCTCGGGGATATAGAGGATCTTCGAGCCCTCGAAATTGCGCCGCAGCTGTTGCGCGTTGGCGCCCTCGCGGACCAGGTCGAGCTCGTCGATCAGGGTCCTCTCGAACTCCGCCACCACCTCGCGCGGGCGCAGCCGGTGGCCCTCGCTCCAGAATCGGGCGGCGAGCCCCGCGACGATGTACATCAGACCGACATCACGGCGGATGCGCCGCTCGATCCCGGGGCGCAGGACCTTCACCACGACTTCGCGCCCGTCTATCAGGCGCGCGCCATGGACCTGGGCGATGGACGCCGAGGCCATCGGGTCGGCATCGAAGCGGCTGAACAGTTCGCCCACGGGCTGGCCCAGCGAGGCCTCGATGATCGTGCGCGCCTCGACCGAGGGGAACGGGGGCACGCGGTCCTGCAGGCCGGTCAACTCGGCGGCGATGTCGTCGGGCAGCAGATCGCGCCGCGTGGACAGCATCTGCCCGAACTTCACGAAGATCGGCCCCAGGTCCTCGAGCGCAGAGCGGATGCGGACACCGCGCGGCTGGCGGCGCGTATCGAGACGCAGCCAGGCGCCGGGCGTCAGGTAATACAGGAAGCGGATGGGCCGGAACACGTGAGTGGCCCAGATGATCTCATCGAGGCCGTGGCGCAGGAGGATCCATTGGATGTGGATGACCCGCAGCATCTGCGTGATACGGATCATGGGTCTTCGCTCCGCTCGCGCCCGAGGCGCTTCACCCTGGCGGCGAGGCGATCGGCATCGGCGCGCAGGCGGTCGACAGCGTTCATCCAGTCGTCGACCTCGGTACGCGCCGGTAATGCCTCGATCTCGTCGACCAGCCAGGCGCGCAGATCCGTGCGCCGGTCGGCGCCGATCCGGCTCGCACGGGAACCGGCCGCGCGCAGCAGGCGCGCGGTCTCGTGCGCGGGGATATCGCCGGTTACGCGCGCCAGCGCCTCCTCCCAGTCGGGATCAAGCGTATCGAACAGGCGCTTATAGGCCTTCGCGACCTGGACATCACCGCTCACATGGAGGTGGCCGCCGAACAGGACGCGTGTGCCGCCGGTTGTGGCCAGGGCGGCGAGCGAGGCCGGCGGGCCGCCGATCGTGGCGGCCGGTGGCGTTTCGGGATCATCGGTCAGGAGCAGCCGACCGGCCGTTGGTACCAGGTGGATACGCCACTCCAGACCGGTAACGTGGATCTCCAGGCCCCTGCCCTCGAGGCGTTCGACGCGCCCGCGCGCCGCCTCGTCGAGCGCGAGCGCGCCCTCGAACACGGGCTCCACGGCCCTGCAGATGCGCCCGACCAGGGTCATGTAACGCTCACCGGTTCGATATCGAGGATCTCCGAATCGTCGACCATGACCACGCGCGTCCCGGCGATCTTGTCGTGCAGGCCCTGGCGCTGGCGGTCGACGACGATCCAGAGGAACCCGAGCCCCAGCGTCAGCGCCGAGACGAAATAGCCGATGTAGCGCACAAACGCGCGCCCATAGCCCGGCCGTTCGCCGGTGCGGGCGTTGACCACGCGCAGGTCGAGCAGGAGCTTTCCGGGCGTGCGCCCGAACCGGCCCCAGCCGATCACGAACACCACGGCCGGCAGGCCTTCACGGATGACCGCCGCCAGCGTCGCGAGCACGTCGCCCCCGCCGAACCCGGGCCACGGCTGACCGGTCAGGGCGATCGCGATCACGCCCGTGAGGGAGAACATCCACAGGGCATCGACGCCGAACGCGGCCGCGCGGCGCCAGAAGCCGGCGTTGCGGACCGCGGTGGTCACGCCCGGTAGCCCGTGTGCACGGCTACCACGCCGCCGGTCAGGTTGTTCCAGCTGCAGTGGACCAGGCCCGCCGCTTCCATCATGCCCTTGAGCGTCGGCTGATCGGGGTGCATGCGGATGGATTCGGCGAGGTAGCGATAGCTGTCGGCGTCGCCGGCCACCCACTGACCGAGCTGGGGCAGCACGCTGAACGAATAGGTGTCGTACAGCCGGCGGAACCAGGCGCCCGCCGGCCGCGAAAATTCGAGGATCACCAGCCGCCCGCCGGGGCGCAGTACGCGCGTCATCTCGGCGAGCGCGCGTGCCTGATCGGTGACGTTGCGCAGGCCGAAACCGATGGTGACGCAATGGAAATGGCGGTCGGGGAGCGGCAGGTACTGGGCATCGGCCTGGACGAAGCCGATGCGGGTGCCGACGCCCTCGTCGATCAGGCGATCGCGCCCGCGCTCGAGCATGCTGGCGTTGATGTCGGAGGCGACCAGGTAGCCACGCTCGCCCATGGCGCGCGCGAGGCCGGCGGCCAGGTCACCGGAGCCGGTGGCGAGATCGAGGGCGCGGTCGCCAGGGCGGATCCGGGCACGCGCCAGCGCGAAGCGTTTCCAAAGCCGGTGCATGCCGCCCGACATCAGGTCGTTCATCAGGTCGTAGCGCGATGCGACCGAGTCGAACACGGCCCCCACGCGGGCGGACTTTTCGCCCACCGGGACCTCGCGGTAGCCGAAGTGCGTGGTCCCTTCGCTGTCGCGATCGCCTGGATCGTCAGGCCTGTCGCTGGACACCGGCTTCCTCCAGACGCGCCAGATAGCTCTGCCAGTTCTCCTCGAACTGGGCGGCGAGCGTATACAGGTGCTCCCACGTATAGATGCCCGTGTCGTGGCCGTCATCGAACACCAGGCGCACCGCGTAGTTGCCAACCGGGTCAATACGCTCGATGTTTACCGTTTCCTTGCCGAACACGAGGACCTCCTGCCCCGGGCCGTGGCCCTGGACCTCGGCGGACGGCGAGAACACACGCAGGTACTCGCAGCTCAAGCGTTTCTGGAAACCGTCCTCGAAGGCAACTTCAAGTTCGCGCGAGTTTTTGTGGAGCGTGATGTCAGTGGGCTTGGGTACGGCCATGGGGCCTCCGTTGGGTGCGGGCATGCCGTCGCCCCGGATCAAAGCCGGTCTTTCGGCCCAACCCGCGTCCCCGGATTCCGCTGTGCTGCATCCGGGCTACGGTCCAGCGGATCCGGGGGCGATTGCGTGGTTACAGAATATAACGCGACAGATCGTCGTCGCCGACCAGTTCGGACAACTGCTCGTCGACATAGGCGGCGTCGATCTCGATGACATCGCCGCTGCGCTCCGGCGCCTCGTAGGAGAGCCGTTCAAGCAGCCGCTCCATGAGCGTATGCAGACGGCGGGCACCGATGTTCTCGGTGCGCTCGTTGACCTGCCAGGCGATCTCGGCGATGCGGCGCACGGCGTCCGGCTTGAGAGTCAGCTCGATGCCCTCGGTCTGCAGGAGGGCACCGTATTGCGCCTTCAGTGATGCATCCGGCTCGGTCAGGATGCGCACGAAGTCCTCGGTCGTCAGCGCAGCCAGCTCAACGCGGATCGGCAGGCGGCCCTGCAGTTCCGGGATCAAGTCCGACGGGCGCGAGACGTGGAACGCACCGGAGGCGATAAACAGGATATGATCCGTGCGCACCATGCCGTACTTGGTCGACACCGTGCTGCCCTCGATCAGGGGCAGCAGATCGCGCTGTACGCCCTCGCGCGAGACATCGCCGCCACTGCCGCCCTGCTCGCCACGGCGCGTGATCTTATCGAGCTCGTCGAGGAAGACGATGCCGTTTTCCTCGACCAGCTGGATCGAACGCGCCTTGAGATCCTCCTCGTCGATCAGCTTGTCGGCCTCTTCGTCGATGAGGTGGCGCAGCGCATCACGCACGGTCATCTTGCGACGCTGGGAGCGCCCGCCGCCGAGCTGGCGGAACATGCCCTGCAGCTGCTGGGTCATCTCCTCCATGCCCGGGGGCGACATGATGTCGACACCCTGGCCGCCACCGCTGACCTCGATCTCGATCTCGCGCTCGTCGAGTTCGCCCGAGCGAAGCTTTTTGCGGAACTTCTCACGCGTCTCGGAGCCCTGCGCCTGTGGCTGCGGCTGATCCTGCTCCCAGCCGCCCTGCTTGCGGGGCTGCGGCAGCAGCGCGTCGAGCACGCGGTCCTCGGCAGCCTCCTCGGCCTTCGGGCGCAGGCGCTCGATCTCGCGCTCGCGCATCTGTTTGAGCGCCACATCGACCAGATCGCGGACGATCGACTCGACATCCCGGCCGACATAGCCCACTTCGGTGAACTTGGTCGCCTCGATCTTGGTGAACGGCGCTTGCGCCAGACGCGCCAGGCGGCGCGCGATCTCGGTCTTGCCGACACCGGTCGGGCCGATCATCAGGATATTCTTGGGCGTGATCTCCTGGCGCAGCGGCTCATCCACCTGCTGACGCCGCCAGCGGTTGCGCAACGCGATCGCGACGGCGCGCTTGGCGTCGTCCTGGCCGACGATGTGTTTGTCGAGCTCGGCGACGATTTCCTTCGGGGTCATCTGCGACATGGGGATCAGGCCTCCAGCGTCTCGATCGTGCGCTGGTGATTCGTGTAAATGCAGATATCGCCGGCGATCTCCAGCGAACGCTCACAGATCGTGTGCGCATCGAGCTCGGTGTTATCGAGCAGAGCGCGCGCGGCCGCCTGCGCGTACGGGCCACCCGAGCCCATCGCGATCAGGCCCTGCTCGGGCTCAATGACGTCGCCGTTGCCGGAGATCATCAGCGACTGATCGTGATCCGCCACCGCCAGCAGCGCCTCGAGGCGGCGAAGCATGCGGTCCGTGCGCCAGTCCTTGGCGAGCTCGACCGCGGCGCGGGTGAGGTGGCCGCTGTGCTCCTCGAGTTTGGTCTCGAAGCGCTCGAACAGCGTGAAGGCGTCGGCCGTGCCGCCGGCGAAGCCGGCGATGACGCGGTTGCGGTAGAGTCGACGCACCTTGCGGGCGTTGCCCTTCATTACGGTATCGCCGAGGGTGACCTGGCCATCGCCGCCCAGGGCAACGGTGCCGTCGCGGCGGACGCAGACAATCGTGGTTCCGTGCATGCTACAGTGCCGGTCGGGAAAAAAGGGACCGGCAGTCTACATGATTGACCGGGCCGCACGGCAGGGCAATTCGCGCATTCCGGCATCCGACGGGGATCGCGGGGACGGCGCGAGCGGGAGGACGCCGGCGATGGCACTGGAAACACGGATCCCGCCGCGTGAACCGCCACAGCGCGGGGGGTTCCCCGTGCGCCGCCGCGCCCTGTCCGCGTGGCTCTCGCAACTCGCCCACCTCGACCGCCGCGAGCGCAGTCGCCGCCTGCACGAGGGCGTGCATACCCTGAACCGGCTGGAGATCCCGCCACGGCGCCGCCTCGCGCTGATGGAGGGGCTCCGCCCGGCCATCCGCGAGGTGCTCGACTACCTCGCCAGCCGCATCCAGTCCCAGGCATTGCCGCTGCCCGAGCGGGCGCGCCGCATCTACGACCTCAACATCGACCTGCTGCACGAATGCGCCCTCGGCTACACGATCGCGCTGGTGGCGGAAGGCCCGAACGGTCGGCGACGGCGGATCGCCCCGGCCGCGGAAAGGGCGCTGGCGCTGCATGGCGAGTGGATGCTGCGCGCGGCCCAGATCTACTCGCGGGTACCGGAGGCGTTCTGGGAAGCCGTCAATGGCATTTACGACATCGCCGACCGCGCGGGGGTCACCTACCGCGCGGTCGAGGACGCTGAGCTGCCGCAGGTCGACGAACGGCGGACATCGCAATCGCCGATCACCATCTACCGGCGCATCCTGCTGTTCGCGCTGGCAGGCACCCAGGGCCTGCGCCGCGGCGAGGCCGAGCGTATCTACCGGGCACTGGCCGAGTGGGCCGATGACGCCCGGCTCGGCATCGATGACGGCGCGGTATCGGGGGGCACCTGCTTCGCCATCGACCTCGAGACCGCGCGCGGCCCATCACCGCTGGGCGAATGGACGGTGACGCCCGAGGCCCGGATCCGGGTGCTGGAGGTGGATCCCCTGGTCGACCGGATCGAGGCGCTGTGCCGGCAGTCACCGCCCGACGACTCCCCGCTGGCCGATCGCAATCGCGTCGGCTCCGCGGCGCTGCGGCGCCTGATCGACAGCTGGCGCCCGGCCACGCATGAACGCAGCGAGCGTGCGCGCAGGGGTGAGGAGGTCGACGCCGAGGTCACCCTGAGCATCATCGTCGCCCGCTTGGCGGCGGAGTTCGCCCCCGAGGAGGCCCGGCCGGCACGACGGCATCGGCTTGATACACCCGGCGCGGCGCTCACTCTGCAGACGATCGACCGTTCGGACGGTCCGGCGGAGCAGTCCGCGGAAGGTGCTGCCGGCGCCTCCTGGGACGAAGTCGAGGTCGGCCAGGACCGGTCCGTGGGTTACGCGGCGGCCCGCCGTGCCGAGGCACGCCTCGACCGCGAGGGGACCCGCCCGGAGCACCCGCGCTGGCTTTTGCAGGACGTCAGCGCCACCGGCTGGCGCCTGTGGTGGGCCAGCGACGGCTCGTCGCGGGCCACGGTCGGGGAACTGGCCGCCCTGCGGCTGTCTTCGGACGATGGCAGCGGCCATCGCTGGTCGATCGGCTTGATTCGCCGTATGCAGTTCCTGGACGACGAGCGCTTCGAGATCGGGGTGCATGCGCTCTCTCGACGGGTGACTCCGGCGCGCGTGCGGCGCGAACCGGCCAACCCCAACCGCAAGCGTGACCGTCGCGGTGAGCCGAGCGAACCGGCACTGATGCTGCCGGCGAGCCGGACGCTCGACACACCCGCGACGCTGCTGGTTCCGGCGCACATGTTCCGCCAGGGCGAGATCCTCGAACTCGACCTGCCGGAGCGCCTGCTGCGCGTACGCCTCGGGGCGATCCGGGAGAACACGGGTTCGTTCAGCCAATACGAACTCGAGGCCGCACCATCACGCGGCCGCAGCGCACAACAACGAGACGGCAGTACATTCGACGACGATCCGGGCCGCCAGGCCTGACGAACGCGATCGTTCAACGGAACGGGGGAGTGACCGACATGCACGGCCCACGCGAGCATGACCGCGCCGCGCGCCTGTGCGTTTCACCATGCGGCCGAGGCGCGCGTATCACGGTGGCACACGTACGCGATCGCGCTGGGCGCATTTCCGGCACGACCATTGCAAGAATTACCTCGCAGCCGCGGCGATGCGCGCTCTGCATCAGGAGGCAAGGCAATGGCGCTTGATTGGTTACGGATCGTTCGTTCGCGTTCATCCAGCAACGGACTACCGGATACCCCACGCGCGCTCCGCCGCTGGCTCGATGCCGCCGAGCGCGAGGATCACAGGTCACTGTCCCATCGGCTGCTGGAAACGGTCCGTGTACTCAACGGACTGGAGCAGGCCCCGCGCGAGCGCCTGCGCATGCTGGAGCTGATCCGCCCGTGCGCGCGCAAGGGGCTCGACTACCTCGGGGGACGCATCCACGCGCAGGCACTGCCACTGCAGACGGGGGCCAGGGTCGCCTTCGACCTCGATCAGGCACTGCTGGATGAGCTCACGCGCGGCTACGAGGCCGCACTCTTTCGCGAGCCCACGGGCCTGCGGCGGCGCACGGCGGCCCTCGCGGCGGAGCGCGCCCTCGCCCTGCAGGGCGAGAAAATGCTGCGCGTGGCCCAGACCTACGGCACCCTCGACAGCGGTTTCCACAAGCGCATCAACGCGATCTACCGCCAGGCCGAGGCGGCGGGCGCCGCGCACCACGCGGTCACGGATGACGAACTGCGCTTCGCGGCACGTCAGCGGCAGACGCCGGAGACCATGTTCAAACGGATACTGCTGGTCGACCTCGCGGGGATACAGGGATTCCGGCGCGGCGAAGCGAGACGGCTGTACCGGGCCCTCGAGGGCTGGGCTGACCTGGCACGGCTGCATGAGTTCGACGGCGACGTGGACAACGCATTGCCGCGCTTCGCGGTCGATACGGATTCGGACCAGCCCCCGCGGTTGCTCGACCGCACCGACAGCGGACCCGGGGTGCGGGTGCTGGAGCTCGACGATCTCGTGCACCACGTGGAGCAGCAACGCATCGACCGTCCTCCGTCGGACAACCCGGTACCGGCCGAGAACGAGCTCGGGGCGAAGGCGCTGGCACGCCTCGTGGACAACTGGCGGCCGGGCAACTATCAGCGCAGCGACCGGACACGCCGGGGCGTCGAGGTGGATGCCGAGGTCACGCTCAACGTCATTCACACGCGCATCGCGATGGAGTTCGAGCCGGAAGACGAAGAGTCGGATCGGGTGGCGGAGACCGCCGACTGGTCGCTGGAGCCGCTCGACCCGGACGAATCGGGTATCGCCAGCCGCTCCGATAGCGTGCGCCCGGGGATCAACTGGAACGAGATCTCCCACGGGCGCAATCTGTCGGCCAGCTACGAGGCGGCGCGTGAAGAGGAGAGCCGCCTCGTGCGCGCCGGGGGCCAACAGGTGGTGCCCCGCTGGCTCGTCGCGGATGTCAGCGCCTCGGGCTTCCGCCTCATCTGGGACGGCGAGGGGTCCTGCCGGGCCGCTGTCGGCGAACTGATCGCGCTCAAGCTCACGAGCTCTGGCGACCAGGGGAGCCGCTGGTGCGTCGGCGTCATCCGCCGCATGCGATTCCTCGATGACCGCCGCTTCGAGATCGGGGTCGAGGCCCTGTCGCGCAGCACCATCCCGGCGCGCGTACGTGCCGAGCCCGCGAACCGCAACATCACCCGCTTTCGCGACAGCGAACCGAGCGCGCCGGCGGCCGTCCTGCCCGCCGATCGCTCGCGCGGGCTGCCGACCACGGTGGCGGTACCGGCTCACATGTTCCGCGAAGGCCAGATTGTCGAACTCGACGTACACCAGCGGGTGTTGCGGCTTGTGCTGAGCGAACTGCGCGAGGAGACGGGCGCCTTCAGCCGCTTTGGCGTGACACCGGCCCCCGAGCGCGGCCGGCACGCCGTGCCGGATACCCCCTTAGCCCAGCTCTCGTAGTCATCGGAGGGTCTCCGCCACCGTGCACCATCGCGAGCAAGCTCGCTCCTACAAAAACCCCGTACCACCGACGGAAATACGCCTGTAGGAGCGAGCTTGCTCGCGATAAAGCCATCGACCACCGGCGGGATCACCGCGCCGCTCTACTGGCCGCCCTCCGACCCCTTCCCATCACCCCGCCGCGCCCGCGGATGCGCGCGTTCATAGACGTCCGCCAGATGGCTGAAATCTAGATGCGTGTAGATCTGCGTGGTAGAGATATCCGCGTGGCCGAGCAGTTCCTGAACGGCGCGCAGATCGCCGCTCGACTCCAGCATATGGGTCGCGAAGGAATGCCGCAGCATGTGCGGATGCACATTGCCCGGCAGGCCGAGGCGCCTGGCCCAGTGCGCGACCCGATCCTGGATCGCACGCCGGGAGAGCCGTCGACCGCGCGCGCTGACGAACAGGGCGGGCTCGTCGGGGTCGGCCCATTCGGCCCGCGCCCGCAGCCAGTCGCCCAGCGCCTTGCACGCGGCGGCGCCCAGCGGGACGATGCGCTCGCGCCGGCCCTTGCCGAGGACCCGCGCCGTGGCGTCACCGAGATCGACACCGGTTACATCCAGCCCGGCCAGTTCCGCCAGCCGCAGGCCCGAGGAATAGAACAGTTCCAGCATGGCCCGGTCGCGGCATTCGCGCGGGCCCGCGCCGGGCACTTGCACCAGGCGCTCGACCTCTTCCACCTCCAGCGCGTGCGGCAGTGGCCGCCCCGAGCGCGGTGGCCGGATGTCGGCCGCGGGATCGAAGCGCACGCGGTCCTCCCGCAACAGCCAGCCGAACAGGGCGCGGATTGCCGCCAGCGAGCGCGCCAGCGAGCGACCACTGAGGCCGCGCCGACGCTCGGCGGCGACGAAGCGCTGCACGTGATCGGCGCTCACGGCCGACCAGTCATCGATGCCGTCGCGTTCGAGGAAGGCGCTGAAGCGGGCCAGGTCGCGCCCGTATTCGCTGCAGGTGGCGGGCGAGGCATTACGCCCGTTGCGGAGGTTATCGAGGAAGCGGTCGAGCTCGCCCTGGCGCGTCACACCGGGCACTGGGTATGGCGGGCGAGACCAGCCGAGACCAGCTCACCGAGTTGTTCCAGGAAGAGCGTACCCATATCCGGGGTGAAATGCCCGGCCTCGTGACTGCCGAGTCCGATCAGACCGCTGACACGGCCCGCGCGCAGCGGCGCGACCGCCGCGGACGCGATGTGGTCCGCCCGCTCGCCGAAGAGCGCGGCATGCTGCTCATCGCTAAGCCGACCGCAGACCGCGGCGCCGCGCTCGAGCACACCGGCGAAGGCCTGCGCGACCGGGCCATCGGCGGCCAGGAAGTGGCCCCCGGCGGGGCCGTCATGATCGATCAGCACGATCGCCGCCTCGTCGGCGGCGAACTCGGTCAGCAGCGTATCCCGGACCAGTGCGAGCACGCCGTCCAGCGACTCGGCCTCCAGCAGGCCGCGCCCGAGTGACAGCAACCGGGCACCGACGCGCTCGTTCTCGCGCGCCGTGCGCATGAGCTCGGCGAGCTTGTGCTCCAGGCGCTCGTTGCGCTCGCGCAGGGTCGCCACCTGCCGCTCGATCAGGGAAACCGCCCCCGGCCCCGGCCGGTGCGGGATATTCATCGCAACGAGCACATCCTCGTGCCGCCGCAGGAAATCCGGGTGGGCGCGCAGGTATTCGGCGACGGTCTCGTCGTCGAGTTCGGTCATCGGGGCAGTGGTCTCTGGCGAAGTCGTCATCGGGCGAGCGTCCCGTGGAAGGCGGTTTCGGCCGCGCCGGTCATCCATAACGGATTATCCGCGCCGGCCCAGTCAATCACAAGTTCACCACCAGGCAAGGCCACCGTCACACTGGCGTCAAGCCAGCCGAGCCGGCGCCCGACCGCCACCGCGGCGCAGGCACCGGTCCCGCACGCCGCGGTCTCACCTGCGCCCCGTTCCCAGACGCGCAGCGCGATCCGCGCAGGGTCGATCATCTGCATGAAGCCGACGTTGGCGCGCCGCGGGAAGCGCGGATGATGCTCGATCACGGGCCCCAGCTCCGTCACCGGCGCATGCTCGACATCGTCGACAAACAGCACCGCGTGCGGGTTGCCCATCGACACCGCGCCGATCTCCCAGGTGGCCCCGCCGGCCTCGAGCGCATAGCGATCCGCCCGCTCCGGCGCATCAAACGGGATCTCCGGGGGCTCGAAACGCGGCACGCCCATATCCACCGCGACCCGTCCGTCCGGGATGAGCTGTGTACGGATCATCCCGGCCAGCGTGGAAAACGCGATCCGATCGGCGTCCGTGAGCCCCCGATCACGCACGAACCGCGCCACACAACGCGCCCCGTTGCCGCACTGCTCGACCTCGCCACCATCGGCGTTGAAGATCCTGTAACTGAAATCCGCCGCGCCCGCGGCCGGCTCGATCAACAGGACCTGATCACAGCCGACCCCGCGATGCCGATCCCCCAGGAGCCGCACCAGATCGCCATCGACCGACACGGACGAGGAAACCCCATCAAGCACGACGAAGTCGTTGCCCAGCCCGTGCATCTTCGTGAATTCGAGCGTCATCCCAGTCCCTTACCGAATCGCCCCAATCGATCCCCCTGTAGGAGCGGGCTTGCCCGCGAACCGCCAGCCAAACGCGAACACCCCAAAAACCTACCTATACCCCCAGACCACCAGATGATGGTCATCCATCAACTCGACCGCCAGATCCAGCCCCGCCGCACGCAACTGCCCCCGAACCTCCTCCACCGTGAACGCCGCATGCAAAGACGCCCGGAAATCACGCTGCAACACCGCGGGCTCGTCCGCCATCCCGGCGACCAGCGCATCCACGGCCGCCTCATCCTCCGGCCGCGCAAGATCGGCGATGAACACCGGGGCCCCCACACGCGCGGTCGCCGCAATAACCCGCCACAACACCATCGGATCATGCAGATGATGCAGCAGGCTGTTCGAAACCACCGCGTCATACGCCTCCCGCGGCGGCGCTTCACCCGGCAGCGTCACCCGGTACAGCCCGATCCGCTCACCAAGCCCTTCACGCTCGATACGCTCGCGGCCCGGCGCCAGCATCTCCTGGGCCCCATCAATGCCATCGACCTGCACGCCCGGGAAATACCGTGCCACCCGAATCGAGATATCCCCGGGGCCACAACCGATATCCAGCACATGCCCGGCCGTCGGGAAATCCGGCAACCGCCCCACCAGTGCATGCACGATCGCCCCATGCGAAGCCTCGAAATCCGCCCCGGCATAAGCCGCGGCCTGCTCCGCTTCATCCATCAGTTCGGGTTCAGGCCTACGCTCCAGCATCATTCCGCATCCGCGTTCGCCGCCATGTCCGTCTCCGACACCAGGCACTTCTCCCCGGTCCACAGATCGGCCAGCGCCTCACGCGCTCGCACCAGTTGCGCGCGATCCCCGTCGACCATCACCTCGGCCGGCTTCGGCCGGGTGTTGTAGTTCGACGCCATCACGAACCCGTAGGCGCCCGCCGAGCGCACCGCCAGCAGATCGCCCGCCTCCACGGCCAGCGGCCGATCATGGCCGAGGAAATCCCCCGACTCGCACACCGGCCCGACCACATCGCAGGGCAACGCCTCGCCCTCACGCTCGACCACCGGGATGATCGCCTGCCAGGCGTCGTACAGCGACGGGCGAATCATGTCGTTCATACCCGCATCGACGATCGCGAAGCGCTTCTTCGGCGCCTGCTTCATGTACTCCACCCGTGAGACCATGATCCCGGCGTTCCCCGCGATCGCGCGCCCGGGCTCGACCCGGATCTCGCAGTCCACATCGCCCAGCGCCCGATCGATCGCCGCCGCCCATTCCGTCGGATGCGGCGGCTGCTCATCGCGATACGGGATCCCAAGCCCGCCGCCCAGATCCAGGTGCTCGATCCCGATCCCGTCCGCGAGCAACTCGGCACGCAGTGCCAGCACCCGGTCGACCGTATCGACGAAGGGCTGCACGTCCGTCAGCTGCGAGCCGATATGGCAGTCGATCCCGACCACGCGCAGATGCGGGCTGTCGGCGGCGTGCCGATAGAGCGCCGGCGCGGCGTCGATGGCGATGCCGAACTTCGAGGTCTGCATCCCCGTGGCGATATACGGATGCGTCTTCGGATCGACATCGGGGTTCACGCGCAGCGAGATGGGCGCGACCGTGCCCGCGGCCGCCGCGATCGCCTCGATGCGCTCCAGCTCCGCCGCCGACTCGACATTGAAACAACCAATCCCGACGAACAGCGCGCGCTCGATCTCGGCCGCGCTCTTGCCGACCCCGGAGAAGACGATGTCCGCCGGCGCGGCGCCGACCTTCAGCACGCGTTCAAGCTCACCCACCGAGACGATATCGAACCCCGAGCCCAGCCGCGCAAGCACGTCCAGCACCGCCAGGTTCGAGTTCGCCTTGACCGAATAGCAGACGCGGTGCGGCCGACCGGCCAGCGCGCGGTCGAAGGCGTGCCAGTGGCGTTCCAGGGTCGCGCGCGAATACACGTACAGCGGCGTGCCGAAGCGCGAGGCCAGCGATTCGACGTCGATCGACTCGGCGTACAGGCGCCCGTCGCGGTACTCGAAATGATCCATGGGGCGCCCTTCAGTCGTCGGTTTCTTCGGTGGACTCGTCCTGCGACTCGTCCGGCATGTACAGCGGGCCCTTCTGGCCGCAGCCGGCGGCGAGTACCAGGACAAAGGCAAGCAACAGCAATCGCGGCGTCACGGCGGGTACTCCGGGCAAATGCGGATCGCACAGTATAAACGCCGGGAGCGGGTGCGCCCACGGGGAACTGACGTGAGAGCGTCGGGCCCTTTCAGCGTGGGTTCGGGTTCCCGCCAGGGCGCGGGGTTCGCCAAGGGTCGCGAAGAACGGCAAAAGAACGAGGCCCCCGGTAGCCCGGATGCAGCGACAGCGGAATCCGGGGCCGATGGATCACAGAGCAATAACCAAGCAGATCGTTCGACGAAACGGTTCTTTCACCGTCCAACGGACAGCGCATTGTGAAGGCCACACCCCGGCGGTAGCATGGATATGTCAATTCACGCCGGAGGCGGCATGGCTACTGAACCCTTTGAGCGGCTTCGGTCCGAGATCCTTGGATTGTCCGAGGCCGAGCGCGCAGAACTGGCTCACGATCTGGTGCTGAGCCTGGACGCGCCCCGCGACGACGGGGTTGAGGATGCATGGGATCGCGAGATCACACGACGGATCAGCGAGATCGACCACGGACAGGCAGAATCTATTGACCGCAGCGAGTTTCGGGAGCGCATGCGAGCGAAGCTGGACGCCCGTTAGTGCCGAATGTCCGTATCCTTCGGCAGGCCTCCGAGGAAGCCGAGGCTGCAGCGGCGTGGTACGAGGCCGAAAGGCGGGGCCTTGGCACGGAATTCGCCGATGCCCTCGAGTACGGAATCGAACTCATTGAGGAAGACCTGTTTCCACTGACTCCCATGCCGGGCGCCTCCGGCTCCAGGGGAGCCAAAAGACTCATTCTCCGCCGCTTCCCCTATGACATTATCACCATCCAGCGCGACGATGAGATCATAATCGTGGCGTTTGCTCATCATTCCCGAAGGCCCGGCTACTGGCGTGATCGCATGCCCCGCTGACGCGGAGTTCACGCGCGCGTCGCAGGGCGTAGGCCGATAAAGCAGACCGTCCTGAAAGCGGTGCAGCAGTTCGGGGATCCGGTGCGGCCGTCCGGCCAGTGCACTGTCGCACGCATGGACGCTCGACCAACCGCTCGGGTCGGGGTCCTCAGTCGTCGTCCTCCAGAGTCCGGCGCATTGCCGACGCGATGCCCGCCCCGCCACGCTCGTCGAGTGCGTCGACCGCACCGAGCCGATCGCGTTGCTCCTTGTTCTGGCTCAGCTTCCACTTGCCCAACATGCGATCGACCTCGATCTCGATGCCGACGATGTTCGCGATCATCTGATCGGTGAACTCACGCGGCGAATCGGACATCTTCCACGGCTTCGGTGATTCCGCCTCGCGCTCGTGCTTGCGGGTCAACCGGGCCACGACACCACGCACGAAGCGCTCATCGTCGCGGACATGAATTCGCCCAAGGACGTGGACGACGCGATAGTTCCAGGTCGGCACCTGGCGATGGAATTCATGCTTGCTCGGATACCAGTTCGGCGAGATATACGCATCATCGGCGCGGAAGATCACCAGCACCTCCGCGCCGTCCGCGACCTCCTCCCACAACGGGTTCGCCCGCGCCACGTGCGCCAGCAGCTTCCGTTCGCCGCCGGCGTCGTCAAACAGAAACGGCAGATGACTCGCATCGAGCCCGTGCGGACCGCCAAAAACCAGAGCGCCCAACGGATACGACGCGATCAGCCCGAGCAGTTCCTCCTCGCGCGCTTCTTCGAAATGCCCAGGCACATACATCGGACAACCCCACGGTGACGGACCGCCATCATACCGCGGACCAGCCAGCCGACGGCACGCACACAACTACCCCGGTCCAACCGTAACCGCCTTTCGCCCAAGGCAACCGCCGGCAAGTCCGACGCGATCCGCCAACACCAGCCGTCGTCCCCGGACCGTCATCGCGAGGAGCCGACAGGCGACGCGGCGATCCAGTGCCCGCACTGCCGATGACCCTGGCCAGAGGCGCACGAAGTCCCCTGCATCAGCAAGCCGAATCAATCGCCATTCCCGCGCCCTCTATCCCCATCACCGAATCGAGCACCAAACCCCTGCCCGATCAGAAACGCATCCAGATGCAACGCCTGCTGCTCCCGCTGATAGTTGTATTCCTGCCCCACCGGACAGGCCCGGCGCGCCAGGCATGCCAGAGCCCATAGTCCGGATGCACCAGAATCCCGATCGGCGACTCCGTCACCGCCTCCGCCCGTTTCGCCCAGGCCACGAACGGCGGCCACGGTGGGCCATCGTCGGGAAAACACGCGGAACCATCGAAGCGCGCGGCGATGTCGCCGATCACCCGTCGGCTCCAGGGATCGAGCGGATGCGGCCGGCCATCCGTTGCCTCGGGCGAGCGCGAGAACACCGGCCACATCGATTCGCCGGTATTCCCGAGCAGAACAACCGTACGCGCCGGCCGCCCGTCCGGGAGCGGGGGCACGCCATCGTCCGCCTCCGGGGAGAACCCCCCGCGCATGATCAGCCCCAGCGCCCCTGCGCGTCGCCGAATACGGGTGTAATCGTCGTCGGGATCCGTCATGGCAGGAGCATAGCGGCAGGGATTCGCTCCGGTCAGCGGTCGCCGATCCGTGGGCGGCGTTGAATCGTCTGAACTCGTACTACGACACCGAGTATCTGCCCATCATTCCCGTAGGCCCGGCTACTGGCGTGATCGCGTGCCCCGTTGAAACGGATTTCACGCGCGCCTGGCACTACGCCCGCCTTTCGCAGGCCCGATGCAGGCACACGATCACCGCCTGCAGCACCCACGCGCAATGGACACGTTCCTCCTCCGAAAGCGCGACATCGTCATCTTCTTCAGTAAGGGCGTCCACCAGATACTGGGCCACGTGGGGTTCGCATTGACGGGTCTGCTGCGCCAACTCTTCGGCGGGCTGTGCCTGGACCCGATCGATTGCAGATTGCCGTACCTTGCCGGGACGGGGAGTAACGCGGGAGAACACCTCCACGATCACATGGAATACAAATAGCCCGACCCCGGCGGCGTCCTCGCGGAGTTCGAATATATGGACATACGCGAAATTCACCAGCGCCTTCCGCTCCTTCTGATGCCGCTTCTGCATCCTGCCTATCGGACCGACGCCTCTGGAGGCCACCTCCTGCCACGTTTTCTCCATGAGTTCATGCGATACGTATGCCACTGCCCTTCTCCAGACCATTGCGCGAATCGATTCAACGGGTTGCCCGCCTCACCTCCACCGCCCACAACGTGATCAGCGTTCCAGCTCGGCCAGCACGCTGCGAAAACTCTCCAGTCCAGACTCCAGGTTCTCGACGATCTCCTGAGCGATGTCATCGGGCTCAGGCAGGTTGTCCAGATCACCCAGCGAATCGTCACGCAGCCAGAAGATGTCCAGGCTGGTCTTGTCGCGCTGGAAGATCTCCTCCCGGCTGTATCGGCGCCAGCGTCCGCCCGGGTTGTCCTCGCTCCAGGTCTCCTCGCGCTTGTGGCGCTCACCGGACCGATAACATTCGATGAAATCACGCAGGTGTTCGTCGCGCAGCGGCTTTTTCTTGAGCGTGTGGTGGATGTTGGTGCGGTAGTCGTAGAACCAGACCGCGTCCGTCCACGGCTCCGCGCGGCCGGGCCGGCCGTCGAAGAACAGCACGTTCGCTTTGACGCCGTGGGCGTAAAAGATCCCGGTCGGCAGACGCAGAATGGTGTGAAGCTCGGTCGTCTCGAGCAGCTTGCGGCGCACGGTTTCACCGGCGCCGCCCTCGAACAGCACGTTGTCCGGCACCACCACGGCGGCCTGGCCGTTCTCCTTGAGCATCGTGCGGATGTGCTGGACGAAGTTGAGCTGCTTGTTCGAGGTCGTGGTCCAGAAATCCTGCCGGTTGTAGACGAAGTCCTCCTTCTCCTGCTCGCCGGCGTCGTTGGTGACGGTGAGCGTACTCTTCTTGCCGAAGGGCGGATTGGCGAGGACGTAGTCATGGCGCTTCGGGCTCTCCGCGAGCAGCGCGTCCGTCGGGGAGATCGTTGGCTCATCGCCGATGTCGCCGATGTTGTGCAGGAACAGATTCATCAGGCACATGCGCCGCGCGGCGGGCACGATCTCGTGGCCATGGAAGGTCTCGTGCTTGAGCGCCTTCTTCTCCTCGCCGCTCATCTCATCGAGGTAGTGTTCCTTGATGAAGTCATACGCGGCCAGGAAGAAGCCGCCGGTCCCGCAGGCCGGATCGGCCACGGTGCCGCCCGGCTTCGGCTGCACGCACTCGACCATCGCGCGGATCAGCGGGCGCGGCGTGAAGTACTGGCCGGCGCCGGACTTGGTGTCCTGGGCGTTGCGCTCCAGCAGCCCCTCGTACAGATCGCCCTTCACCTCGGCATCGAGCATGACCCAGGTCTCGGCGTCGATCATCTCGATCAGCCGGGCCAGCTTGGCGGGGTCCTGGATCTTGTTCTGCGCCTTGGTGAAGATCTGCCCGAGCATGCCCTTCTGCTGGCCCAGTTCGCGCAGCAGCTCGATGTAATGGGCCTCCAGCTCCGCGCCCTTGCGCGCCTTGAGGCTGTTCCAGTCGTACCCTTCCGGGATGCCGACGTCACGATTCCACGGCTTGTGGCGGTACTCCTCCGCCATCTTCAGGAAGATCAGGTAGGTGAGCTGCTCCAGGTAATCGCCATAGCTCACGCCGTCGTCGCGCAGCATGTGGCAGAAGTTCCAGACCTTGGCGATCAGATTCTCGGCGTTCATCGCGTCTTTTGCCCTTGTTCAGTGGTCCGTCGGCTCGATGTCCATGGGCGGCAGCTCGAACAGGAGATAGACCAGTTCGCGGTTGACGTAGTAGTTCTCGCGCCCCAGCCGGTACTTGTCCAGAATCCCGCCTTTGGCGAGGGCGTCCAGATAGCGCGTTGCCGTTGCCCGCGAGACCCCGAGGTCCTGCTCGACAAAGGCCACCTTCGTATAGGGGTGGCGGAAGATGTTGTTGATCAGGTCCTGGCTGTAGAACTTGTAGCCCTCACGTATGGCATGCTTGTGCTCTTGCAGCAGCCGACCGATGGCCTCTACGAGCTCGGTGGTGTGCCGTGCGGTGACGGCGATGCCCCGCAGGAGGTACAGCAACCAGCCCTCCCAGTCGCCGGTCTCGCGCACCCGCTGCAGCTCGGCGTAGTACGTGCCTTTGGTCTGGCTGATGTACCGGCTGAGATAGAGGATCGGTGAATCGAGCAGCCCCGCACGCACCAGGAACAGGATATTGAGGATCCGCCCGGTCCGGCCATTGCCATCGTAGAAGGGATGAATGGTCTCGAACTGGTGGTGTATGACCGCCATGCGGACCAATGGGTCTTCGGGACCATCGGCGTGCAGATAGTCCTCGAGTTCGGTCATCAGCGCCGGCACCCGGTCGGGCGAAGGCGGTTCGTATACGACCTCACCGCTCTGCTCGTTGCGCAGCACGGTCCCCGGCGTCCTGCGGAAGCCGGCATCGTTGCCCTCGAGCGTGGCCTGCACCTGGAGGATGGTGTTCGAGGTCAGCAGCCCGGTCTCGCGAACCGCCCGGAACCCCACCTCCAGACCCTTCGCATACCACGCCACTTCCTTGCTGGCGGGATCCACCGACGCGGGCTGGATCTGATAGCGGTAGAGGGCATCCTGGGTGGTGATGATGTTCTCGATCTCGGAGCTGCTCTGCGCCTCCTGCAGAGAAAGAGTGGACACGAGCAGCCCCTCGTTCGGGATGGTCCGCGCCACGCCCTTGAGCTCGGCGAGATAGCGGTGCGCGGGCACCAGCGCCCGCAACACCGCCGGTGTCTCCAGCGACTCGGCGGGCGGGAAATGGCGGTTCGCGTCCGTCGTCATGGCAGTCCCGCGGTCAATGAACGGCTGAGAACGCTCAATAATCTTGTTTTTTGAGCACGTCGGAGGCGATCTTCTCAGATCCGGGCGGTTTTGAACAGCAAGCATGACCAGCGTGCAGGTGGCAAACGGAGGCGCTGGAGACCGCAACACGGTGCCCCAGATTCATTCGGCATGTTTGCCTGGCTCGGCCGGAGGGTCCGTCTCGGTCGCTCTTATCGTGATCCAACGGCCTTCACCCGCGCTGGCAGCCGCCACCTTTGCAGAACTGCTAACAAATCCTTAGGGGTTGCCGCTTTCACCTGCTCCACGAGCCGGCCAATCTTCATCAAGATGCACCGAGCCCGAGAGTTCTCGCCGAGGCTGTCGAAGGCAGTCAGCCAATCTGCGCCGGCGACGTGCAATTTTTGCACATTGCTTTCTTCCTCCAACTCGTCCTCCCGAAACAGGTTGCGGGTGTGACGACCGCTCACATTACGATCCCGGTCGAATAGCTGAGCCATCTGTTGCTGACGCAGCCAAACGGTCTCGTTCTCCAACCCGACCTCCACCGACGGCGCATCATCCATCGAATATCACGATCTCGCTCATACAGGATCCCTGCTGGTCATGCGTTTACCTGCCCTCGCCCCGTGGGAATCCCCAGCTTGTAGGTGACAACGGAAATGCAACTCAGGTCGCCATGGAAGCCCCATCTTTTGGGGATGTCCATTTCACTCGTAAAGTCCCTTGTCCACCACCATAGGCGTCTGACCGTATTTACCCAGCGGCAGTTGTTGCACGTTCTGCAACAACTGCATCGTGATCTCATAGCCGTCAAATGTTTGGGTTGCTCACGTACGGACAACTCAATGAACGCGCGTTTCTCCGTGCCTTTTAAACTACTTGAGATCTCTCAGAAGTGAGCGCAGCCCTGAGCAGCGCTCATTCACAGTGTGGTTACCAGCTCCCCGATGACACGCAAATCTACCGCCGCCTCTTCTTCCAGCTCGATATTGGAGTAGCCAAACAGTCGACTCTCAGGCTTGAGTACGATACGAGTGTGGTACCACTGGCCGTCCTCGTCGACCGCCTTTTCGCTATGGTATCGCTTCACGGTATAGCGCCCGCCGGTGTCATCGTCCTGGATGTCCCGATGCGATACCAGAACGATCTTGCCTTCACGCGTCCCGGCCGGATTGGCCCGGAATACGCACCATGAAGCGTTGGGTATGCGTTTGTTCATGGACTCGCCGATCACCCGAGTCACGAAATACCCTGGCTCCGCCTTCAGCCAGTCCGGCCGCTGGATCCAGTCACAGTCTTCAACGGATTGCAGGTCACTGAACTCGCCTGCCGCCACCGCCAGGTCGAATACCGGCAGGGCATTTTCGTAGGGTTCCACTTCCTCGGGGGCCACCAGCGGGTAAGGCAGGCCCTCATAGTCGGCCGCGCGGATGACCGGGTTGGCGGATGGCGTTTCGATCTGCTGCCGGAACCACTCATTCGTCTCCGGGTCCGTGGAGAACACGAAACAGCCCTTCATGCCGCGGGTGAGCAGCGTCCGGTAGGTATTTTTAATGATTTCATCAGCCTGGCGCTCGGCTGCGTCCGGATCCTCCTTGTAGAGCTTGCGAATGCCTCGCACCGACCGGTCGTGGGACGAACGCTGGCGACCATCGGTCTGGATCTCGCCATTACGCACCACCAAGTCCGGGCCGATGATCACGCCGACATAGTCGAGTTCAAGTCCCTGAATGGTATGGATACAGCCGATCTGCTCCACCGAGCGCTCGGCTACCGCCCAAAGGCTGCCATCCTTGGTCAGATTCCACTGTGCAGCGAAATCATGCTCCGGCAGCTTGATGTCCATGGCGGCCGGGTCCTTCTTGCTGTTCCAGTCCCAGCAATACCCGGCGATCATCCGGGCACGATTGTTCGCATTACGGGACAGCACCGCCTGGCGCAGGGCCTGGGGTGAGTCCACCACCTGGACTTCATAATCGAGCGACTCGATGTCCTCGTTGGCCGTGTCGCGTATCTGGAGTAGCTGATCGACAAAAGCGAGGTAGCCGTCCGAGCCGCCACACCGGAACTGCGAAGCCAGCCCAAGCTCTGTGACCTGGGCGCCCAGATGTTCGGCCCAGCGGCGGATCTCGGCCCGCGTTCCGACGTCCTTCAGCGTGACTCGCTGTGCTTCATCCACAAAAAATACAGACAGCCGGGCGGCCTGCATGATCTCCTTGACCTGGTGCTCGCCAAGGTTGCCGTAGAGGCCACTTTTCTCATTAAGCCGGTGCGCTTCGTCTACCAGCAGCGCATCGAACGTATCAGGGTCGGTTTCAGTGAACGCGCCCGATCCCCGGAAAAGGTTGCTGATGCGGCTCTTGCTGAACGACCCGGTGAGGTGGGCTTCATAGACCGCACGAGGGGCCGCGTTGCGGGAGACGTACTGGGTAACGAGTTCGCGGTCCGTTAGGCGTGCCAACAGGTTGACGGCCAGCACCGACTTCCCGGTCCCCGGCCCGCCCTCGACGATCAGGACCTGTCGCTCTTCCTCCTGGGCGCGGTAGGCCAGACCGATGGCAGTCTCAAAGGCCACCTTCTGATCATCGATCATAACGAACGCGTCATTGCCCCGCAGCATATCGAGCACGGCATCGGCCAGACCCCGCGACGGCCGGATGCGGCCGTTCTCGATGCGATACATGATGTTTCGCCGGTCACCATGGCGGACATGCTGCTTGAGGAAGCCGGCCAGGCGTTCAGCATCGCGCGATATGAACACGGGCGCTCGGGCCGTGTGGTGCGCATATACCGGGTCATTAACCGCACTGCCATCATCCAGATTGTGGAGATAGGCACAGGGGGCCAGCCGGATCGATTCGAGGCGAACGGTTTCGTTGTAGTCCTCTATCAGGGCGGCGTACGTCCAGGCCTGATAAGACGGGTGACTGGTCTCCCGCAATCCTCCCCCCAGCGGGGTGCGGACGATCCCGTCTTTTTCCAGCGCCTCCACCTGCTGCCATTGCTTGAGCTCGACGATGACAGCAGTTTCTTCATTCTGAGCGCTCTCTCCAGTGAGAATGAAGTCGATGCGCTTGCTGGTGAGCGGGATATGGTATTCAAGTGATACGCCAGCATCCTCTGGAATATCCGGATCGCTCAACAGATTCGACATGAACTGCAGTGAATTCCGCCACGACTCCAGCTCACTGGTCGCCACCGACCGGGAAAGTCGCAGCCGGAACTCCAATAGGATCTTTTCGTGAATGCGGTTGAGGCGAACATCCTCGATGAAGGTGACCTTGTTGGCGTTATAGACAATCACGGATTAGTGTCGTCTGGATTCTGATATGCCGTGTATTTTCGCGCCGATCCCCGCGCCTGGTCTGCAGGGTAACGTTGCTCGTTTATGGCCATCTTCTCCTCGAACGCTTTCGGAATATCAATGTCGAGCTTGTCCGCCAGACGCAGCAAGTAAATCTGGACATCGGCAACTTCATGGGCCGCCGCCCTATATTGCTCCGGTGTCAGTTCATACGACTGCACTTCGGTCAGCCACTGGAACAGATCGAGCAGCTCCCCCGCCTCACCGCACAACGCCATGGAGAGGTTCTTGGGCGAATGGAATCGATCCCAGTCGCGGGCTTCCGCGAATGCCCGAGCCTTGGCACGAAGGTATTGGAATTCAGACATAGAATACCCTTGGAGGTAAATTCGCCTGGAGCAGCCCGCCCGGCTGACCGTCGACCAGCAGCAGATAGTCCATCGGCCCCATGTCCGTGGGGTACTCGCGCACCGCGACACCGCACGCGGCCGCGGGACTCAGCTCCGCCATGCCCTGCACCACCCAGCCGGACGCCCGCAACTGATCGTCGATGGGATTGCGGGCGCGCTGTTTGGGGGCCTGGTTCTGCATCGGGGCTGGTCCAGAGTGCACTCACGGCCGATCATCGCATTCCGGCTGCGCGCACGATAGTGCGCAGCGCCTCGGTCGTCGCGGTCACGGGTTAAGCGTTTTATCGTCCGTCTCGATACTTCGCCCATTTCTCCTCCAGCAATCGCGGGTCCGCACGATCCGGAAGTATCGTGTCGCCGGGAGGCAAGCGTGCGGAATGATGGCGGCGCACCGCGGGTCCAGGCCCAGCGCTTTCGAGGCCCGATGAGAGTGCCGTGGCGGTATCAGTTGTTGCATTTTGTGCAACAACTGGAGGTCCTTCTCCGGTCAAAAACTTGCTGAACTACCGAGGATTCCTCGGGCGTTGCCGCCTCCACGGTTGTTGCTTTTAGTCGAAGCGACATGACGCCTGCGCTCAGTAGCCGGTGCCGCGAGACCGACAATGAACCAAGGAAAGCGGGTATGCGGCCTCGGGTTGCTACGGCATCTCCGTCAACGGGCTTTTGCGTCCCGGGAATACGTGTCATGAGTCCGGCGATTGTCGCGACAGGGCGCGGATCTCATCGCGCAGAGCGATCACTTCATCCCGGAGCACGGCGACCTGTACAGCGCCCGCGACTTCTGCGTCGCTGCTGTCGGCGTCGCGGCCAACGAAGAAGGTCGCGAGCGCCGCTGTGACGTAGCCGAAGACACCGAAGACGTAGAGCGCCGGGAAGACGCACAATACACGCGCTTCGGCAGTCCGCGGCCAGTACTCCGAGCCCATCGTCGTTATGAGCATTGCGCTCCACCACAGCGACTCGATATAGCTGTGCGGGCCGCCGGGTCCGTGGTTCTCGACGGCGTATATCCCGGTGACGCCGGCGAACGCGACCAGCACCGTGAGCGCGAGCACATCGCCGAAGCCGCGTCGGCTCAGGCTTGCGCCCAGCGCCTTCATGCCGCGGTTCAGGGAACTGACGACCCGGAACAGGCGCAACCCCCGCCCGGTCCTCGCCAGGCGGAGTAACCGGAATGCACGGAAGGCGCGGAAGATGCGGAGCGCGGGCAGCAGCAGCGCCAGCCACACGAACGCCAGAACCAGCATCGGCGTTTCGGGCCAGTCCTGCAGACGCCGGAGCAGTTCGTATCGCGTGTCAGCTCCTCTGTGTCGGCGGCCTTCGCGTCGGGATTGTTGTTGGTATCCGCATTGCTCATTGGATGTCCCCGTGTGTGATCTACGCCGGAAGTCTTTCCGCGGCCGAACAGATAGCATCGGGCGCGCGAGGTGCGGACGCCAGCCGCAGCTATTGCAACCTGGTCCGGAACTTCTCCATTACGCACCTTAAGGACACTCTGATTAAAACCGGCCGGCCGATTGAAGAATGATGTAGGTCGGGCGTATAGAGCCTGTGTAAGAACCCCGCGCCGTAGCGAGGAAGTGGCACAGCGAGGCGATTTTGCCGATCATTCGAGGTACATAGTCGCTCTTATGTGACAACAAGGATCGGCAAAAGCGCCCGCTGTGGCCCTTCCGCAGTAGGCGTCGGGGTTTTTACGCAGGCTCGTACAGCCCTACAGATCCAACGCTTGCGAGTGTCGGGCTATAAGCACTACGTACAGGACTCCCGATAATCAGACGTTTGTTAAAGTCGGCTTTTTCGGTTTCATAAGCACGTTCGGTCTACTTCGCGTTCTCGATCATTCGGATCGTTTTATCCTCTACATCCTTTGCTACCTGATTCAGATCGGGATCATCTGATAGTGCAGAGAGCATCCGGGTTGGCTTGATCAAACCGATCCTGGTGGTGCCGTTTTCGGTATATACCGAAATCCGGCATGGCAAAGCCATATTGAGCTTCATGTCCACGGATAATACTTTGGCGGCCTGATTTGGGTCGCATACATCGAACACTTTGCAGTCGTCTTCGAAATCGACGCCTTTACTTCGAAGCGTTTCGCCGAGATCCAGGACATGGAGCACGCCAAATCCGAGCTTCTTCACTGCCGCTTCGAGGTCGGAGGAGGCCTTTTCGAATGCCTTGTCGGTTTCCACTACGTAGTACATATCGCTTGCTCCTCTTGTTGGGGAGGCTCAGGAAAGGTCGCCTTCACCGCGTAATTGTGCGCGGTTCCCGACGGGCACCTGATGCCGAACGTTTCCGGCGGTAACGCTGTTATCCATAAGTAGCAGGGAAATCGGGTTGTCACCAGATATGTGGCGTGGGCGCGGCCTTCCGGGGCGGATGCAGACAGGCAGATGGAGCCGATTCAACCGTGTCGGCAACGCGGAAAACGGTCGGGATGGGCCTGCCGGCGACCTGTGCTCCGTGTGGCGTGCGGCTGGATGGGGCATTTTCCGGAAGCCCTGCAGTTCGCGGAGCGATCTTGCGGCGGATCGCATCGCCGGTGACAATCGCCGCCCTATGACACAGACACTTCCTGAATGCGTAGAAGTCCCCGCACCCGGCGAGCATCGCTGGACCGTTATCTGGCTGCATGGTCTCGGGGCGGATGGGCATGACTTTGAGCCGATCGTACCGGAGTTGCGAATGCCGGCGGGCCACGGTGTGCGGTTCGTGTTTCCGCATGCGCCGCAACGGCCCGTAACGGTGAACGGCGGGATGCGGATGCGGGCGTGGTACGACATCGCCGGGGTGGATCTCGCTTCCAAGGAGGATGAGGACGGTATCCGTGATTCGACGGAGATCGTGGAGGCATTGATCGCGCGGGAGAAGGAGCTCGGCGTGCCGGCGGAGCGGATCGTGCTGGCCGGTTTCTCGCAGGGCGGTGCGGTGGCGCTGCACGTCGGGTTGCGGCATGCGGAGCGGCTGGGCGGGATCATGGCGTTGTCGGCGTATCTGTTGCTGGCGGACCGGCTTGAGGCCGAGGTAAGCGCGGGGAACCGGCTGACGCCGATCTTTCAGGCCCACGGGCAGCAGGATCCGGTGGTGCCGTTGACGCTGGCGGAATATTCACGGGATCGGATCGGCTCAGTTCGGCCAGCCCCGGACTGGCATACGTATCCGATGCCGCATTCGGTCTGTGGCGAGGAGATCGGCGATATTCGGATGTGGATGGTGGACACGGTGG
This sequence comes from uncultured Ectothiorhodospiraceae bacterium, assembly GCA_913055615.1. Taxonomy (GTDB): domain Bacteria; phylum Pseudomonadota; class Gammaproteobacteria; order XJ16; family Halofilaceae; genus Halofilum. The sequence continues at coordinate 31,608 of CAJXKK010000009.1, read as the reverse complement.
GGGTCGGGCAGTAGCGCGGGTCCGGAGGGCAGGTCGGCGAGTGTCGTTCTGTAGGACGGTTTCCCCGGCGCCGGGTGCGTTTCGGGCATGCAGCGGATTTCGCGGCCGGGGAATGCCGGCATTGCGCGGTGATATGCCCCGGGCAAGTTCCAGATCTCCATGAACCGCGCAAACCGGCCTGCATTTACGTGGGGATTCCTGTGACGCCTTTCGCGAGTGGTGGGTGGCGATGAGCACCGTTGGCGACGATCGCCCGGTCGCGGGGGTCGCGCTCGTGCGTGCTGCGCGATGGAACGCGTTGTTGTTCGATGGGGCGCGGCCGGTGCTGTCGTCGGCGCCGGTCGGCGGCGGGGATGTGGTTGCCGAGCGGGTCGTGAACCTGTGTGTCGACGGGCCGGATGTGGTGGCGGCGTGTGACGATCCCGCGGGCACGTTCGCGGCGATCGCCCGGGCGCAGGATTGGCGGGGTCCGACCGTCGGGTTGATGACGGGTGTGCCCGCGGGCAATGCCGGGGTCGCGCATGAGGTACTCGGCAACGTCGAGTGGCTGGCCGTGGCGACGGTCGGGTTCAGTAATGCGCATCGCGCCGGTGGACCGGCGGTCGATCATTCCGGGGCGGGTACGATCAATATTATCGCCGCGACCTCGCTCGCGTTGACAGCCGCGGCGCGTGCGGAGGCACTGGGGTTGGTGGCGGAGACGAAGGCGGCGGTGCTTGCGGATCAGGGGATTGTCGCGGCCGGTGGCGGCACGGCGACGGGGACCGGGACGGATGCGGTGGCTGTCGTGGGTGCGCCCGGGTTTGAGGACTCGCCTTATACGGGGTATCACACGGTGTCAGGGCGGTGCCTGGCTGCGGCGGTGATTCGGGCTATGGGGTTGTCGATGGAGGCCGGGCGGGGTGAGTGAATTTCGGTTGCGGTTCTGCTCTGGCGTTGTTTGATTTTTCTCGCAGAGGCGCTGAGAGCGCGGCGTGCAGGGAGAACGGCGGGGTTTGTTCGATTATTCGGTTTCTTTGCGGCTCTGCGTGGGATCGTTTTTTTGTGGGGCTTCGGTGAAGCGTTGGGGGTTGGCTGCCAGGTCGGGAATCGTGTGGTCGGTTCGCGAGCAAGCTCGCTCCTACAGGTGATGGGGAGATTCTGTGCGGAGGGTATGCCGGCTGTTGCCTTTCGGCAAAAGCCGGCCTACTTGTGGTGCTCCCGGACGCGCTCTGCGTGAAAACGCCGTCTTTGTTGGATGTTGCCGATGAGGCGGGGTTGGTGCATCGATGCGATGTTCGATTCCCGGATTCCGCTTCGCTGCATCCGGGCTACATGCGTAGTGTCTCGTTGAGGCGGTTGTGGCCTCGTTTCGTTGCGGCGCGGACCTGGTCGGGGGCGGTGCCGCCGAGGTGGTTGCGGCTGGCGGCCGAGCCTTCGAGGGTGAGGACTTCGTAGACGTCCTGCTCGATCGCGTTTGAGAACTGTTGCAGGTCCGCGAGCGGCAGATCGGCGATGTCGCATTCGCTTTCTATGGCGTGGCGGACGGTTTTGCCTACGATTTCGTGGGCATCCCGGAAGGCTACGCCTTTTCTTACGAGGTAGTCCGCCAGGTCGGTCGCCGTCGCGAAGCCTTTCTTTGCGCGGTCGGCCATGTTCTCCGGTTTGATTTCGATCGCGGGGATCATGTCGGCGAAGGCGCGCAGGGAGCCGGCCAGTGTGTCGACGGTGTCAAACAGCGGTTCCTTGTCTTCCTGGTTGTCCTTGTTGTACGCGAGCGGTTGGCTCTTCATGAGCGTGAGCAGGCCCATCAGATGACCGTTCACTCTTCCGGTCTTGCCGCGCACGAGTTCCGGGACGTCCGGGTTCTTCTTCTGCGGCATGATCGAGGAGCCGGTGCAGAAGCGATCCGGCAGGTCGATGAAGTCGAACGCGGGCGAGGTCCACAGCACCAGTTCTTCGCTCATGCGTGACAGGTGCATCATCGTGGTCGCGCCCCAGTGGCAGAACTCGATCGCGAAGTCGCGGTCGCTGACGGCATCCAGCGAGTTCTCGGCCGGGCGCTCGAAGCCGAGCAGATCGGCGGTCATCCCGCGGTCGATCGGGTACGGCGTGCCGGCGAGCGCTGCGGCGCCGAGTGGCATCACATTGGTGCGTTTGCGGCAGTCCATCAGCCGATCAGCATCGCGCATCAGCATCTCGAACCAGGCCAGCATGTGGTGGCCGAAGGTGACGGGCTGCGCGGTCTGCAGATGGGTGAAGCCGGGCATGACCGCATCGGGGTGGCGGCCAGCCTGTTGGAGCAGGCCCTCGCAGAGGCGGCGCAGTTCGGTGGCGAGGCCGTCGATGGCATCGCGCAGGTAGAGCCGCAGGTCGGTGGCGACCTGGTCGTTGCGTGAGCGCCCGGTGTGGAGTTTCTTGCCGGCATCGCCGATGCGCTGCGTGAGCGCATGCTCGATGTGCATGTGCACGTCTTCGAGGGCATCGCTCCATTCGAAGCGGCCCGCTTCGATATCGCCCTGGACGCCATCCAGCCCTTCCAGTATGGCGTCGAGCTCCGCGTCCGTGAGGACGCCGACGGCGGTCAGCATGCGCGCATGCGCGCGCGAGCCCATGATGTCGTGGCGGTACAGCCGACAGTCGAAGGTCTGGGAGGCGGTGAAGGCCTCGACGAAGGCGTCGGTCGGTTCGGTGAAGCGGCCACCCCAGGGTTTGGCGCCACTGTCGTCACTGCCACTCATTACGGCTCTCCCATCGGCGAGCGGCAAGTATAAAGGAGTGGTCGCAGGGCGTGCAGTTCGACCGCGGATGTGCACGCCTGGCGGCGGGCGTCTATGATGGCTCCATGAGCGCACGCGAAGCTGGCACACGGCCGTTTCTGCCGGACTTCTGCGAGCAGGGCAATCTCCTGCGTACGATGGTCATCGCGCAGTTGCTGGCGTTCGTGCTCGTGGCGGCGACCCCGGGCGACTGGTTCGAGCGGCTGCGCTCGCTGGCGACGATGTCGCTGTTCATCCAGTGGGTGGCGATCGTCGATATCGCCCTGCTGTGTGGACTGCAGGGGTGGCTGGCCCGGCTCGATGATCGCGTGGCGGCGGTGGCGGCATTCGGTGTGCTGCAGTTCGTGACGCTGTCCTTCACCTGGATCGCGCACACGATCGCGGGCCTGATCCTCCTGCCCCTGGGGACGATGGATCTGGCGACGCTGCTGCTGGAGAACGGCGTGATCAGCGTGATGGTCAGCGGGATCGCCCTGCGATACTTCTACGTGACCGCGCAATGGCAGCGCGATGTCGAAGCCTCGGCCGAGGCGCAGGTGCAGGCGCTGCAGGCGCGCATCCGGCCCCATTTCCTGTTCAACAGCATGAATACGATCGCGAGCCTGACGCGGTCCGCCCCGGCGACCGCGGAGCGCGCGGTCGAGGATCTGTCCGAGCTGTTCCGCGCCGCACTCGCCCACAAGACCTATGTGCCCCTGTCCGAGGAACTGGAACTGGTGGGCAGTTACCTGCGCATCGAGGGCCAGCGCCTGGGTGAGCGCCTGGTGGTGGAGTGGGATCGCGACGCGGAGGCGGATGACGTCGAAATCCCGGCGCTGTCGCTGCAACCACTGGTCGAGAACGCGGTCTATCATGGCATCGAGCAGTGCACGGCCGGTGGCCGCATCCGGATCGTGACCCGCAGGGACGCCGAGGCGGTAACGGTGACCATCACCAATCCCCTGCCCGCGTCCCCGCGACCCTCGAAGGGCCATCGGATCGCGCAGGACAATGTGCGCCAGCGCCTTGCGTTTGCCTACGCCGAGGGCGCGCTCATGGATGTGCGGGATGACGACGGCGATTATCGGGTGACGATCCGGATCCCGCTGGCAAGGAGCGAAACGACATGAAAGTGCTGGTGGTAGACGACGAGGCGCCGGCGCGCGCGCGCCTGGCGCGGCTGGTGGAGGAACTGGACGGATTCGAGGTCGTGGGCGAGGCCGGCGACGGCGCGGAGGCGGTCCGGCGCGCCGAAGCGACCGAAGCGGATATCGTCCTGCTCGACGTGCGGATGCCCGGCATGGACGGCCTCGAGGCCGCGCGGCACCTGGCGCACACGGATCCGCCACCGGCCGTGATCTTCACGACCGCCTACGGCGACCATGCCCTGGAGGCGTTCGAGGCGCGAGCCGCGGATTATCTGCTCAAACCCGTACGTGCGGACCGGCTGGCAAAGTCGCTGGCGGCGGCGCGGCGCCCGACCCGGGCGCAGCGGGCCGAAGGGCCGCACGCCGATCAGCCGCGCGAGCAGCTCTGTGCCCGCCTTGGTGGCGAGCTGCAGCTGGTGCCCGTCTGCGATGTCCTGTACTTCCTCGCCGAACATAAATATGTCACCGTCCATCACCGTTTCGGCGAACTCCTGATCGAGGACTCGTTAAAATCGCTGGAGCAGGAGTTCGGCGACCGGTTCATGCGCATCCACCGCAATGCGCTGGTCGCGGAGGCCTGGATTGGCGGCCTTCGCCGCTGCCCCGACGGCCAGAACCGGATCTGGTTCAAGGTCAGTGATGCCACCCTCGAGGTCAGCCGACGCCATCTGCCGGCGGTACGCCGGCGCCTGAAACATGCCGGCGCACAGTCCGGCCGGTGACTGCCATGACCGCGACAACGCTGCGTATCGCCACCCGCAAAAGCCCGCTCGCCTGGTACCAGGCGGAGTTCGTGGGCCGCCGCCTGCAGGCCGCCCATCCGGAGCTGGAGATCGAGCTCGTGGGGATGAAGACCGAGGGCGATCGCGTGCTCGACCGCTCGCTCGCGGCGATCGGCGGCAAGGGGTTGTTCGTGAAGGAGTTGGAGGAAGGCCTTCTCGACGGGCGCGCCGACATCGCCGTGCACTCGATGAAGGACGTGCCCGGTTATTTCCCCGAGGGCCTGCACCTGCCCGTGATCCTCGGGCGCGAGAGCCCATTCGACGCCTTCGTCTCCAACCGCGTCGACGATCCGCGCGAGCTGCCCGAGGGCGCGGTCGTCGGCACCTGCAGCCAGCGCCGGGCCAGCCAGCTCCTGTACGCCCTGCCGCACTGCCGGATCCATGAGTTGCGCGGCAACGTGAACACGCGCCTCGCCAAGCTCGACGCCGGTGACTTCGACGCGATCGTGCTGGCGGTGGCCGGGCTCGAACGCCTCGGGTTCGAGGAGCGGATTACCCGTCCGCTGGATTCGCAGCTGTGCCTGCCGGCGATCGGCCAGGGGGCGCTCGGGATCGAGTGCCGCCGCGGCGATCCCGGGGTCGAATCCCTGATCGCGGCCCTCGATGACAGCAATACCGCCGCCTGCGTGCGCTCCGAACGGGCCGTCAGCCATCGCCTCGGCGGCAGTTGCCTGTCACCGATCGCGGGCTACGCGGTGATCGAAGGCGCCCACATGCACCTGCGCGCCCGGGTCGCGGCCCCGGACGGCAGCGCCCTGATCGCCGGCGAACGCGAGGGACCGGTCGCGCAGGCCGAGGCGCTGGGCTCCGGGTTGGCCGATGAGCTCCTCGGGCGGGGTGCCGGCCGGCTGCTCGCGGCCGCGGCCCACTGAGCGATGCCCTCGCCACTGGCAGGACTGTCGGTGCTGGTGACCCGCCCGCGCGAGCGGGCCGCCGACCTGATCGAGCGGCTCTCGGCGCTGGGGGCGCGGCCGGTCACCTGCCCCGTGATCGAGATCCAGCCGGTTCCGTGGTCCGGCGCAGGCGACGCCGGGCGCTATGACATCGTCCTGTTCACCAGCCCGGCGGCGGTCCAGCACGGCAGCGACGGGATGGATCTGCGGGGCACGTTCGAAGTGGCCGGCGTGGGCCCGGCGACGATCGCCGCGTTGCGCGAGCGCGGTTTCGGCGTCACGTTGGAACCGGTCGATTCGAACGACAGCGAGGGCCTGCTGGCCCATCCGGCACTGGCGCCGGGGCGCGTCTCCGGGCGCCATGTGCTGATCGTCCGCGGCGAGGGCGGGCGCGGGTTGCTCGGCCGCAGCCTCGTGGCACGTGGCGCCAGGGTCGATTATGCTGAGGTGTACCGGCGGGCGCGGCCCGCCGGACCCGCGCCGGTCGAGGCGGCGCAGTGCGATATCATTACGGTCACCAGCAATGAAGGAGTGACCAACCTGATTGCCATGATCGAGCCCGCCACCCGTACGCGCATGCTCGCCCGCCCGCTGGTGGTCGTGAGCGAACGGGGTGCAGCGCAGGCGCGCGAGGCCGGATTCACCGGACCGATCACGGTGGCCGGCGGCGCCGACAGCGACTCGATCATCGCGGCGGCCGAGCGGCTTGCCACACCGTCATCGCAGGGGAAAACGGGGTCCGCATGAACGATCAACGTTCGGACGATGACCGACACACCGGTAGGCCCGATCCGCACGAGGGCGAGGAACGCACTCCGGCACCGGATGGGGCCGCGGAAACCGAGGGCGGGGTCGAGCCGGAGACAGGGTCGGCCACGGCATCGGAGTCGGGCCATCAAACCACGACGCCCGGGGAGGCCGAGCCGGAGGACGCGGAACGCGGCGGTGACCCGTCTAACGGTGAGGCCCCCGTGGAAGGCGATGCGGACAGGGATCCGGCGGCAGACGACGACGGCAGCGGCTCGGGTGATTCGGGTGAGGGCACAACCACCGCCGTGCCACCCGAACGGCGCGGCGGCCGATGGGTGCTCGCGCTGGCGCTGTTGATCGCGCTGGTCGCCGCCGGGGCCGCGGGTTATCTCGGCTGGCGCCTCCACAAGCTCGAACAGCGCGTCGCGGACATCCCTGCCGAGCGCGAGAAGGCGATTGACCCCCTGGCGGAGCGCTCCGCCCTGCGGAGCCTCGAAAACGAGCTCGAGAGCCGATTCGAGCAACGCCTGCAGTCGGCGGTCGACGACAAGGCCGAGGCGCTGATCTCGGCGCGCGATGAGGCCCTCGGCGCGGTGCGCGAGCGGCTCGCGACGGTCGAGTCGGGTGTGGCGGATATCCGCGAGCTCGCGACCCGCGATCAGATCAACTGGCGCCTCGCCGAGATCCGCTACCTGCTGTCGATCGCCCAGCGCCGGGTGTCGATCGACCGCGATACCCGCAGCGCCATCGCGGCACTCGAGGCCGCTGATCGGGCCATCAGCGGGTTCGGCGATGTTCGGCTGCTGCCGCTGCGCCAGCGCATCATCGAGAACCTCTCGGCGCTGCGCTCGGTGGACACCGCGGATCTCGAAGGGATCGCGTTGCGGCTGCAGAACCTGCTCGCGCGCGTGCCCGATCTGCCCGCGGCCGGCAGTGTAACGACCGTCGAGGCGAGTGAAAGCAACGCCACCAGCGGCTGGTGGCAGACGCTGGTCAACCGCCTGGATCGGTTCGTGACGGTGCGCCGGCGCGAAGCCGGCCCGGAACCAGGGCGCCCGCAACCTTCGACGGGACTGCCGGAGGCCGACACCCTGGTGCTGGCGCTGGAGCGTGCGCGCAGCGCCGCACTGTCACGCGACCCCGCGGCGTACCAGCGTGCACTCGAAAGGGCCGAGGGGGCCCTGGACGACGGCTTCGCCGCGGACACGCGCGCGACCGAGCACTTCCGGGACGGCCTCGCCTGGCTGCGCGAACGACCGGTCGAGGTCGAGATGCCGGACTTGGGACCGACGGTGGATCTGGCCGAGAGGCTCTCGGCGCGTATCGAATCGAGCCGCGACGGATCCCCGGCGGCGGGCGACGAGGCGGAGGACTGATCGATGCGTCTGCTGTTCATTGCTGTCCTACTGCTCGCGGCCGCCATCGGCAGCGCGGTTATGCTCCAGCAGTATCCCGGTTATGTCTATCTGGAGGTCGGTCAGTGGACCGTCGAGACCACACTGGCCTTCCTGATCGGCGCGCTGCTGCTGGGCTTCGTGCTGCTCTATATCGTGCTCCGCCTGCTCGGTCTCGTCGTGCGCGTCCCGCGCGCACTGCGGCGGGGCACGTACGGCCGGCGCACCGAGCGCTCGCGGCGCGGCCTGACGCAGGGCCTGATCGAGATGGCCGAGGGGCGCTGGGCGCAGGCGGAGAAGATCCTCACCCGCCATGCCCCGGATTCGGACAGCGCGCTGCTGCATTATCTGGCGGCGGCGCGGGCGGCCCAGCAGGTGGGCGCCTACGAGCGCCGCGATAATTATCTCAAGGCGGCCATCGAGGCCAATCCGGAGGCGGATATCGCGGTCTCGCTCACCCAGGCCGAGCTGCAGCTGGCCCACCATCAAACCGAGCACGCGCTGGCGACGCTCAACCGCCTGCGCGGGCTGGCACCGCAGCACAGTTACGTCCTCAAGCTGCTGGCGCGGCTGTACGCCGAAACGGAGGACTGGGAGAGTCTCAGCGAACTGATCCCGGAGTTGCGCAGCCGCAAGGTCCTCACGCGTGAGCGGATCGATGTACTCGAACGCGCGGCCGCGCTCGGCCAGCTGGCGGCGCGCGGGGGCGATGGCGTCGGGCTGAAGGCGATCCACGACTCGCTCTCACGGCGGATGCGCGACGACCCCGATATCGTGCTGGCGTACGCCGAGCGCCTGATTAAGGCGGATGGCAACGAAACGGCGGAGAAATGCGTGCGCCACGTGCTCGGGCGCCAGTGGGACGAGCGCCTGGCGCGCTGTTACGGCCTGATCCGCGGCGAGGAGCCGCAGCGGCAGCTGGACCACGCCGAGGCCTGGCTAAAGGAACACGGGCGCAGTCCCATGCTCCTGCTGACGCTGGGCCGGCTGTGCGCGCGCAATCGCCTCTGGGGCAAGGCGCGGATCTATTTCGAATCCAGCATCGGCGTGGAACCGCGTGCGGAGACGTATTTCGATCTGGCGAGTCTGCTCGATGAGCTCGGGGAGTTCGGCCCGGCACGCGAGCAGTACCGGAGCGGTCTGGCCAAGGCGGTGGAGAGCCGCGAGGGCGAGCGGTCTTCGGGTCGCCCTTTGATTTCACGCGAGCGACTGCTGGCGGGCGCGACGGATCTGCCCGAGCAGGCGCTGCTGCCGACCGCGCGCTCGGGCGGCTGAGCCCGCGCCCCGTGCCGGCCTGACCGCACGGAATGGCGCTCAGCCGGGGTCGACGCCGGCCTCGGCCATCCCCTGGACCGCGTCGGGCGCGTAGTCGAAGGAATCGAAGAACAGCGCATCCCGTGGCAGCCCGGCGGCGCGGAAGGTGTCGCGGCCCGCCTCGATCATCGGCGGCGGGCCCGACATGTAGACCTCGTGAGCGCTCAGGTCCGGATAGCGATCGACCACCACCTCATGCACGAAACCCGTGGCGCCGCTCCACTCATCGGCCGGCTCCGGATCCGAGAGCACCGGTGTGAAATCGATCCAGTCATGGGCATCCGCCCAGCCCTGCGCGAGCTCGGCCATGTACAGATCGCGTCGGGCGCGCACACCCCAGAATATATGCAGTGGCCGGTGGTTGCGGCTGGCGATCGCGTGCTCGACCATGCTCTTGAGCGGCGCGAACCCGGTACCGCCCGCCATCAGGATCGCCGGCCGGTCCGATTCCTCGCGCAGATAGAATGAGCCCAACGGGCCCTCGAAGCGCAGCACGGCCTTGGGCTTCATGTCACCCAGCAGTTGATCCGAGAAACGCCCGCCCGGCACGCGCCGCACATGCAGCTGCAGGTACTCGTCATCGTGCGGCGGGTTGGCGAGCGAGAAACTCCGTCGCTTGCCGTCCTTGAGCAGGAGATCGATGTACTGGCCCGCCAGGAACTGCAGGCGTTCGGCCGCCGGGAGCTTGAGCTTCAGGAGTTTGACGTCGTGGGACAGGTCCTCGGCCGCCGCGAGCCGCACGGGCAGCGTGCGCACGACGATGTCGCGGGCCTCTTCCACCTCCTGGACCTCGACCTCAGCGTCCTCCTGCGGCTGCGCCTGGCAGAGGATCACCTGACCCGCCGCTTCGCCCTCTTCCGTCAACGCGGGGGGGCGGCCACGCGCATAAGTGAACGAGCCGCTGACGATCTCGCCGAGGCAGGCCGCGCAGGTGCCGTTGCGGCAACCGTACGGCAGCGCATACCCCTGGCGCAGCGCGGCATCGAGGACGCTCTCATCGGGTTCGACCGGGATCTCGTGGCCACTGGGGCGGATAACGACGCGCTTCGCCATCGGGCTGTGCTCAGGCTGGGTGGGTGAATCGGCGATTGTGGCCGATGAGCGTCGCTTGCGGAAGGGCGAAGTGTGGGGGAACGGGGTATGGGGTTATCGGGTTCTCGGGTAGGCGCGGAGGGCGCCAGGGAAGGAGACCACCGCGCTTTCAGGCTTCGCGTCGGTCGTGCTTGCGCGCAACGGTTCCCGAGTACCGCCTGTCGGGCAAAAGACCGACCGGCGGGGATCCCCGAAGCCCCATCGTGCGTCAGGCCGGCTTGCTGCGCTTGCTGTTGAGCCAGCGGATCACCGGCTGCCACTGCTCGCGGTCGGTGGCCGTGGCGTAGGGCGCCAGTTCGCAGATGCCGAGCCCGCGCTCCGCGGCGCGGATGTAGTTCATGTTGTCGCGCAGCGTGGTGAGGATGGGCGCGCGCTGGCGGCGCAGGCGCTCGTCGAGGTCGCTGTAGACACGCGTGTAGGTGCGGGCGCGGTTCTCGATGAGCGCGAATTTCGCCTGCTTCGACTGGATCCGTTTATTGCGCCGCATCTCCTCGAGGAATTTTTCCGCCGCACGCCAGTCTATGGGTGAAGGCAGCACCGGGACGATGAAGGTGTCGGCGCGGCGCATGAGGTTGCCCAGATCCGCGCCGTGAACCGCCGCGGGTGAGTCGAAGATCGCGAGATCGGCACTGCGCGGGAGGCGTGCCCCCTTGGTAGTGGCATCGACGCCGCGGATCGGCGGCCGGCCGGCCGGGCGCTCCTCAAGCCAGGCCAGCGATGAACCCTGGGGATCGAGGTCGGCGAGGACGACGTCCTTGCCCTGGGTGGCGTAGTAGCTCGCGAGATTGGTCGCGATGGTGCTTTTGCCCGATCCCCCCTTCGCGTTCAGAACCATGATCTGGCGCATGGGCCCCCCATCGGGTTGTTTAACGGTCCCGATAGTGGCGCAATTCTTCGCGTGTGCCAAGTTCGACGGGGTCGGGCCTGGTACTGCCCGGGATCGAACGTGGTAGGACTGGGTAGGTGGGCTTGGGTTCTCGCCAAGGCGCTAAGGGCGCCAAGGCACGCCAAGGGAATAACGGGTTCTGTAGGAGCGGGCTTGCCCGCGAACCGATGTCGGAAGGTGCACGCGCAGGTGAATCGAAGCACCCCAAAAACGGGCCTGGCGGCCCATTTTGCGCTCCGGAACAAAGAAAGCGGTTCGCGGGCAAGCCCGCTGCTACAGTCTTTCTTCGCGTCCCTTCGCGACCTCCGCGCCTTGGCGAGAACCCAAACCCACGCTTGATAAGCCCGAAGACATCACGAAGTCCCTCCTCGTTTCGACGTATCGATCCCCAACTGATCCCAGATCTCGTCCACGCGGGCGACAGTGGCCTCGTCCATGCGGATCGGGCGGCCCCATTCGCGGTCGGTTTCGCCGGGCCATTTGTTGGTGGCGTCGAGGCCCATCTTCGAGCCGAGGCCCGCGACCGGTGAGGCGAAGTCGAGGTAGTCGATCGGCGAGTTGTCGATAAAGGTCGTGTCGCGGCGCGGGTCCATGCGCGTGGTGATCGCCCAGATGACGTCGTTCCAGTCGCGGGCGTTGACGTCGTCATCGGTGACGACGACGAACTTGGTGTACATGAACTGCCGCAGGAAGGACCACACACCGAGCATGACGCGCTTGGCATGGCCTGGATACTGCTTGTTCATGGTGACGACCGCGAAGCGATAGGAGCAGCCCTCGGCCGGCAGGTGGAAATCGACTATCTCGGGGAACTGCTTTCGCAGCAGCGGGGTAAACACCTCGTTCAGCGCGAGCCCGAGCACGGCAGGCTCGTCCGGCGGGCGCCCGGTATAGGTCGAGTGGTAGATCGGATCGCGGCGGTGCGTGATCCGGTCGATGGTGAAGACCGGGAATTCCTCGACCTCGTTGTAGTACCCGGTATGGTCACCGAACGGCCCCTCCGGCGCGATGTCGCCCGGGTGCAGGTGACCCTCGAGGACGATCTCGGAACGGGCGGGCACCTCCAGGTCGGAGCCCATGCAGCGCACGAGTTCGGTGCGGCTGCCGCGCAGCAGGCCGGCGAAGGCGTGTTCCGACAGCGCGTCCGGTACTGGCGTGACCGCCGCGAGTGTCGTGGCGGGGTCAGCACCGAGAGCCACCGCAATCGGAAACGGCTCGCCCGGGTGCGTGGCCTGCCAATCGCGGAAGTCCAGTGCCCCGCCCCGCTGCGCCAGCCAGCGCATAATGACCCGGTTCGGGCCGATCACCTGCTGGCGGTAGATGCCCATGTTCTGGCGTTCGCGCTCGGGCCCGCGGGTCACTACAAGCCCCCAGGTGATCAGCGGCCCAGCATCACCGGGCCAGCAGGTCTGCACCGGCAACCGGTTCAGATCGACCTCATCCCCGGAGTGGACCACCTCCTGACAGGGCGCGCGACGGACCGTCTTCGGCGCCATGTCGAGGACCTTCTTGTAGAGCGGCAGGCTCTTCCAGGCCTCGCGGATGCCTTTAGGTGGGTCCGGCTCCTTGAGGAAGGCCAACAGCCGGCCGATCTCGCGCAGCGCCTCGGCGTCGTCCGCGCCCATGCCGCGCGCGACCCGGGCCTCGGTACCGAACAGGTTGCCCAGCACCGGCATCGAGAAACCCTTCGGCTGTTCGAACAGCAGCGCGGGCCCGCCCCGCCGGAGCGTGCGGTCGCAGATCTCCGTCATCTCGAGATTGGGATCGACGGGGTGGCGTACGCGCATGAGGTCGCCGGCCCGCTCCAGGCCGTTGATGAACTCGCGCAGGTCGCGGTATTCCATCGCCAGCGCCTCAGTCCGCGAACGCGGCGATCACGGGCGCGTGATCGGACGGGCGTTCGTTGCGCCGTGGCGCGACGTCGATCACGCAGGACTCGCAGGCCTCTCGCAGTGCATCAGAAACGAGTACGAGGTCGATGCGCAGCCCCAGGTCCCTGCGGAAGGCGTTCATGCGGTAGTCCCACCAGGAAAAAGCGCGCCCCGGCTGTTCGAACAGGCGGAAGGTGTCGGTCAGGCCGACGCCGCGCAGGCGCTGCAGCGCCGCGCGCTCGGGTTCGCTGCAGTGGATATCACCGGCCAGCGCCTGCGGGTCATGCACATCGGCATCGGCCGGCGTGATGTTGAAGTCGCCAACGACGACGAGGCGCTCATAGCACGCGCGCTCCTGCGCCAGATGGGCCGTCATTTTCTCCATCCAGTCGAGCTTGTAGGCGTACTTGTCGCTGCCGACCTCGGAACCGTTCGGGACGTAGAGATTGTAGATCCGCACGCCATCGACGGTCGCGCCGATGATCCGGCGTTGCGGATCCTCGAGATCGGGGATATCGGTGACGACGTCCGTGGGCTCGGAACGCGCGACGATCGCCACGCCGTTGTAGGTCTTCTGCCCGCTGAACACGACGTGCCAGCCGGCATCCTCGAACGCTCGGCGCGGGAAATTCTCGTCCGTAAGCTTCGTCTCCTGGATCCCGAGCACATCCGGCCGCGCATCCTCCAGCCAGGCCAGCACCTGCGGCAGACGGACCTTGAGCGAATTGACGTTCCAGCTGGCGATCTTCATAAACCCAGTTAAATCAATTGGTTAAAATTATCTATGGAGCCAGGGAGGGCGGGAACCACAGATGGACACAGATAAACACAGATTGGCTCGTTCGGGACGGTTCGCGTTCGGGAGCTTCGCTGATGTGATGGAGTTTACGACAGCGTTTATGGAACCACGAACGAACACGAATACACACGAATGGAAGTTCGAGGGCCGGAAGTCGCCTGGGAGCTCGCGCTGATATTCCGTGGCCGCGGGCAGCGGCTCCATCACGGCGAAAGACGGTCAGCGCAGCTTCAGCACCGCCCGTGATCCCGAAACTTTATCTGTGTTCATCTGTGTACATCCGTGGTTCTTAAACTTGGTTTCCACCTCGCCTCCGTTTCAGCTTTGCTCCGAACGCGCGTCGGCGTCCTCAGACCCATTCATGTCCATTCGTGTTCATTCGTGGTTCTTTTTTCACGAACCCGCTCAGATCACGCGGCCAGGCCGGACTGGCGCAGCAGGGCGTTGGGGTCGGGTTCGCGGCCGCGGAAGGCCTTGAAGGATTCCAGCGCGGGCCTCGAGCCGCCCTGCTCCAGGAACGCGTGCAGGAATTGCTCGCCGGTGGCGCGGTCGAGGATGCCCGCTTCCTCGAATTTGCCGAACGCGTCCGCCGACAGGACCTCCGCCCATTTGTAGCTGTAGTAGCCGGCCGCATAGCCGCCCGCGAAGATGTGCATGAAGCCATGGGCGAAGCGGTTGAACGCCGGCGGATGCACGAGCGCGACCTGGTTGCGGACCTCCTCCAGCAACTGCTGGATGTCATCGACGCTCGGCTTGTCGCATTCCAGATGCAGGCGGAAATCGAACAGCGAGAACTCGACCTGTCGCATGAGACCCAGCGCCGCCTGGAAATGGCGGCTTTCGCGCAGACGGGAGAAGAGGTCCTCCGGCAACGGTGAGCCGTCATCGACATGGCCCGCGATCAGGTCCAGGGGCTCACGCTCCCAGCACCAGTTCTCCATCAGCTGGCTCGGGAGCTCGACCGCGTCCCATTCGACGCCGCTGATGCCAGCGAGGCTCGGGACATCCACCAGTGTGAGCATGTGGTGGAGCCCATGGCCGAACTCGTGGAACAGCGTGATCACCTCATCGTGGGTGAACTGCGCCGGCTTACCCCCGACCGGGGGAGTCAGGTTGCAGGTCAGGAATGCGATCGGGGCACGCACCCCGTCGTTGAAGCGCATGCGATTCGTGCAGCCATCCATCCAGGCGCCACCGCGCTTTCCGGGCCGTGCGTAGAGATCAAGGAAAAAGCCTCCGCGTTCGACACCGTTAGCATCCACAACGCGGTAGTACGACACATCTTCGTGCCAGGCTTCGACCCCTTCGACGGGTTCGATAGCCATGCCGTAGAGGCTCTGCGCGATCCGGAACAGGCCATCGATCACCCGGGGCGCGGGGAAGTACGCGCGCAGCATCTCGTCGGAGATATCGAAGCGGGCCTGACGGAGTTTCTCACTCACATAGGCCGTGTCCCAGGCCTCGAGCTCGTCGATGCCCAGCTGCTCCACGGCGAACGCGCGCAGCGTCTCGACCTCGGCACGTCCCGCCGGCAGGCCGCGGCCGGCGAGGTCGTTGAGGAACCGAAGCACCTCGTCGGGCTCGCGCACCATTTTGGTCGCAAGCGACAGCTCGGCGTAATTGGCGTAGCCCAGCAGGCGGGCCTTCTCCTGGCGCAGTGCGACGATTTTCTCCATCACCGGACCGTTGTCCCATTCGCCGGCATTGGCTCCCTGATCCGATGCGCGCGTTGTCCATGCCGCATATACCTCGCGTCGCAGGTCACGGTCGTCCGCCGAGGTCATGACGGCATGGAAGAGCGGGAACTCGAGCGTCAGGAGCCAACCGTCGACCCCTTCCCGCTCCGCCGCGGCCCGGGCCATACCCCGTGCGTCAGCCCCAAGGCCCGACAGATCGTCTTCATTCGTGATCGGCTTGCGCCAGGCATTGGTCGCGTCGAGTACGTTCTCCTGGAATCGGGACTCCAGTTCGGCGAGTTCCGCCTCGATTGCGGCAAACCGTTCCCGGTCCTCCCCTTCGAGCGCCACGCCACCGAGCCGGAAATCCCGCAGGGCGTCATCGACCGCCTTGCGCTGCGTGGCGTCGAGGCGCTGGTACTCATCCCCTTCCGCGATCTGTTGCCAGGCCGCGTAGAGCCCACGATGCTGTCCCAGTTCGGTGTGGAAATGGCTAAGCTTCGGCAGGCATCGGTTGTAGGCGGCGCGCAGCTCATCATCGTCCAGCACGGCGTGGAGGTGCCGAACAGGCCCCCACATCCGGCTCAGCCGATCGAGCTCGCGTTCCAGCGGTTCAACGAGATTGTTCCACGTGAAACCTCCGGGGTTGTCGAGCAGCGACTCGATCCGCGCTCGCGCTTCGGCGAGCAGCCGGTCCAGCGCGGGTTCGACGTGGTCGACGTGGATATGGGCGAACGGCGGGAGACCGGGGTAGTCCACCAGCGGATTCGACGCGGAGTCGTCGGTCACAAGGCCTTCCAGTTACTGTGATCGTTGGAAAAAATCAGATATCGAGATTGCTGACCGCGAGGGCGTTGCGCTCTATAAAGGCGCGGCGCGGCTCCACGTGGTCGCCCATCAGGGTAGTGAACATCTCATCAGCGGCCACTGCGTCCTCGATCCGGACCTGCAGCAGGCGCCTGGAATCGGGGTCCATGGTGGTCTCCCAGAGCTGGTCCGGGTTCATCTCGCCGAGACCCTTGTAGCGCTGGAACGTGAGGCCCTTGCGGCCCTGCGCCAGCAGCCATTCCATGACCTCACGGAATTCGTGTACTTCCCGCTGATGCTTGCCACGGCGAATGAACGCTCCGGCATCCAGCAGATCGTGCACGCGGCCGGCGAATTCGGCGATCACCTCATACTCCGGAGATCCGAAGAAACCGGGGCTGAGGACGCTGCGATGCTCGTTTCCGTGAACGGAGTGGCTGACCACTACCGCGATCCCCGCGTCCTGGGGTTCGGTGCGGACGTTGTAGCCGTTCCCGGTTGCACCGTTCAGACGTTCGCGCAGCCCTTCGGCCCAGGCCTGCATCGCGGATTCGTCGCGCTGATCGGCCGCCGTTACCGGACGGAGGTTCAGCAGCTGCTCAAGCAGTTGCCGGTCGAAACGGCGCGAGAGGCCGGCCACCACGCGCTGCACGCGGGTGTAGTCGCGGGCGAGCGCTTCCAGCGCCGACTCGGCCACCGGCGGCGCGTCCGGATGGACGTAGAGTTCTGCGTCATCCAATGCGAGCGCCAGCAGATGGGCGTTCAGCTCGTCGTCGTCCTTGACGTAATGTTCCTGTTTGCCGCGTTTGACCTTGTACAGCGGCGGCTGGGCGATATACACATGCCCGCGGCGGATCAGCTCCGGCATCTGGCGATAGAAGAACGTCAGCAGCAGCGTGCGGATATGGGAACCGTCGACGTCCGCGTCCGTCATGATCACGATCCGGTGATAGCGCAGCTTGTCTGCGTCAAACTCATCCCGGCCAATTCCACAGCCAAGCGCGGTGATCAGGGTCGCAACCTCGCCGGACGCCAGCATGCGGTCGAAGCGGGCCTTCTCCACGTTCAGGATCTTACCCTTCAGCGGCAAGATCGCCTGGGTGCGACGATCCCGGCCCTGCTTGGCCGAACCGCCAGCGGAATCGCCCTCCACGACGAACATCTCCGACAGCGCGGGATCCTTCTCCTGGCAATCCGCGAGCTTGCCGGGCAGCCCCGCCACGTCGAGGGCACCCTTGCGCCGAGTCATATCGCGGGCCTTGCGGGCGGCGTCACGGGCACGAGCGGCCTCGACGATCTTGGCCGTGATCGCCTTCGCCTCGTTCGGTTTTTCCAGCAGGAACGCCGACAGGCGTTCCGCGAGGCTCGACTCGACCACGCCCCGCACCTCGGACGAGACCAGTTTATCCTTGGTCTGCGAAGAGAATTTGGGATCAGGGACCTTCACGGACAGGACTGCAGTCAGGCCCTCACGCGCGTCATCCCCGGTCGGGGTCACCTTGGCCTTCCTGGTAATCCCCTCGGCCTCCATGTAGTGATTGAGGCTGCGGGTGAGGGCGGTACGAAGACCGGAGAGGTGCGTGCCGCCGTCGCGCTGCGGAATGTTGTTCGTGAAACAGAAAATGTTTTCCTGATACGAATCGTTCCACTGCATGGCCACTTCGACCGTGATCTCCTGCGACTCGTCCGCGAAATGGAAGACAGTCGGGTGCAGAGGCGATTTGTTGCGGTTGAGGTGCTCGACGAACGCGCGGATCCCGCCCTGGTACTCGAACACGTCCTCTTTTCCGCTGCGCTCATCGGTGAGCACGATCCGGACACCGGAATTCAGGAAAGACAGCTCCCGCAAGCGTTGCGC
Source organism: uncultured Ectothiorhodospiraceae bacterium (assembly GCA_913055615.1). GTDB lineage: Bacteria > Pseudomonadota > Gammaproteobacteria > XJ16 > Halofilaceae > Halofilum. Next base: position 13,600 of record CAJXKK010000009.1, on the reverse strand, counting down.
GAGCACGTCGTAGTGGAACTCGATGTTCGTGAAGATGCCGGGATCCGGCCGGAAATGGATCTCCGTTCCCGAATGATCGGTGTCGGCGACCTCCTCGAGCGGGGCTACCGGTACGCTGTGATCGAAATCCATGCGATGGATCCGGCCATCGCGATGGATCGTCATGCGCAGTGAGGACGACAGGGCGTTGACCACCGAGACGCCCACCCCGTGCAGACCGCCAGCCACCTTGTAGGAATTCTGGTCGAATTTACCGCCGGCGTGCAGGACGGTCATGATGACCTCGGCCGCCGAGCGTCCCTCCTCCTCGTGGATATCCACGGGGATGCCCCGGCCGTCGTCAGTAACCGTGATCGACTCGTCCGAGTGGATCGTCACCGCAATCGCGCTACAGTAGCCGCCAAGGGCCTCATCGATCGCATTGTCGACCACCTCGAAGACCATATGGTGCAGGCCGGTCCCGTCGTCGGTGTCCCCAATGTACATACCCGGACGTTTCCGGACGGCGTCCAGGCCCTTCAGCACCTTGATCTGTGTCGAATCGTACAACGGCGAATCGGTCATCGGTCGGCCCCTTGAAACGAACCCCTTAGTGTACCACCTCGGACACCGCACCTTGTTCCACGTGGAACGTATTACAGGCGGTATCGTGCGGGATGGGTACGCTCTCCCCCTCCAGCGCGGTCACGAAGCACTGCGCGCCCACGGACACTGCGGCGGCCATCACCCGGGCCCGGCGTTCCGCATCGAGTTCCGCCGGCAGGTCATCCAGCAGGAGCACGCAACTCCCGTCCCCGGCGGCCGCCAGTTGACGCGCCTGCGCCAGGCGTAGCAGATAGACCAGCAGCTTCTGCTGCCCGCGCGAAATCCGCTGGCGGACATCCCGCCCGTCGATCCGAAGGACCAGGTCCGCCCGATGCGGGCCGACCCCCGTCACCCGCTGTTCGAGATCGCGGCTGCGGAGCCGATCGAGCGCATCGCCCAGGGCCTCACCCTCATGCCAGCCGCGCCGGTACTCAAGCTCCAGCGCGACCGCATCACCGAACAGCTCCGGTGCCAGCGCAGCGACCCCTTGCGCGAGCGAATCCACATAGCGGCGCCGGAATTCGTCGAGCCGCTCACCGGTCCGGGCAAGCTCTATTTCCCAGGGGCCCAGTTCGGGTTCCTGGACGCGTTTGCGCAGGAGGACGTTGCGTTGTGACAGGGCGCGGCGGTACCGCTGCCATAGCTCATGGAACCGATGTTCCACGTGGAACAAGCCGAGATCGAGCAGCCGTCGGCGCTCTGCCGGTCCTCCCATGATCAATTCATGGCTCTGCGGATGGACTGCAATCACCGGCAACAGTCGCGCGAGTTCCGCCACCCGCTCCGCCGCACGGCCGTCGACCCGCATCCGCGCGGGCCCCGAAGCGCCCCGCTCGATCCCAAGCCGATGGACCGCGCCGCTGCCGTCGCGTTGCACCCGCCCCACCACGCGTAACGGACCACCACCGACCCGGACCACCCGGGCCGTACGGCTAGCGGCGAAGGAACGCCCGGTCGCGAGGATATGGATCGCCTCGAGCAGCGATGTCTTGCCGGTCGCGTTCGGTCCCAGAACGAGATTCACATCCGGGCCGGGCTCCAGCGCGGCCCGGTGCACCAGCCGGACATCGTGCACATCGAGCGCCGTCAGCCGCACGGCGACCTGGCCAACAACCCAGGCACCATGATGCTTAGAGGCGCATCGGCATCACGACATGGCGGCATTCGTCCGATGCCACGTCCGTGATCAGGCAACTGCTGTTCGAGTCATTGAACTGGGCCTGAACCGTATCGCCCTCGATGCTGCCCAGGATGTCCAGCAGGTACACCACGTTGAAACCGATCTCGAGCGCCTCACCGGCGTACTCGACCTCGATCTCCTCTTCCGCCTCTTCCTGATCCGGGTTGTGCGTCTGCACGCTCAGCCCGGAGCCATTCAGGGCCAGCCGGACGCCCTTGTACTTCTCGTTCGAAAGGATCGACGTCCGCGCCAGCGCCTGGCGCAGCGTCTCGCGATCCGCCCGCATCTCGTAGGCCCCGCCCTCGGGAACGACCCGAGTATAATCCGGGAAGCGGCCGTCAATGAGCTTCGAGGTGAATCGCAGTCCCGGTATATCCACCTGGATGTGGTTGCCACCGACCCGGATGGTTACCGCCTCGTCCGCTTCCGGGTCGAGCAGGCGCGCCAGCTCGATTACGCCCTTGCGCGGCACGATAACCTGCTGTCCTTCGCCGCCCGGCAGCTCCGCGCGGATCTCGCACATCGAAAGCCGGTGCCCGTCCGTCGCCACCGTGCGCAGGCGGTCGCCCGCGAGTTCGAACAGGAGGCCGTTGAGGTAATAGCGAACGTCCTGCTGGGCCATCGCGAAACCGATCCGGTCGATCGCGCGCTTGAGCTGCGCCTGGCCTAGCTGAAACTCGACCTGCGCCTGCACTTCATCGACCACCGGGAATTCGGCTGCCGGCAGCGTCACGAGCGTGAACCGGCTCCGCCCGCAGCGCACCACGACCCGTTCGCCATCGAGTTCCACACCCACCGATGCGCCGGTAGGGAGGTTGCGACAGATATCCAGCAACTTGCGCGCCGTGACGGTCGTCTCACCCGGGCGTTCGACCTCAACGGCTACATCGGCCTGTAGTTCGATCTCGAGATCGGTGGCGGTGAGCTGCAGCCCATCCCCGGTCGCACGGATCAGCACATTGGCGAGGGCCGGCAGCGTTTGCCGCCGTTCCACCGCACCGATCACCTGCTGCAGCGGTTTCAGGAGCGATTCGCGCGCTATCTCGAATTTCATCGACTGATCCCTGGTTATTAGAGGTCTTATATAAACCTGTTACTGTTATTGGAGGCGGCTTACGTTGCGGATAACCTTCGGAATACCTTTTATAAACAGCTAATTACAAACCAAATACCCTGTGGGCCAAGGGCGCGCTCGCCTGTTGTCCGCCTGTGGACAACTTGTGGTCCGAATCGCGGCAATTCCATCGTACCCGTGTTGCGCGCAGGTTTTCCACAGGATGCCCACCGCTTGTGCCTCAGTTCGTCAGAATCCGCATCATGTTGGAGTAATCCTCGTCGATCCGAACGTCGCCCTCGCGCAGTTCAGCGATCTTGCGGCAGGCATGGAGCACCGTCGTGTGATCGCGCCCGCCGAACGCGTCGCCGATCTCCGGCAGGCTGTGGTTCGTCAATTCCTTGGCGAGCACCATGGCCAGTTGTCGCGGCCGCGCGATCGAGCGGCTACGGCGTTTCGAGAGCAGGTCGGCCACGCGGATCTTGTAATACTCGGCGACCGTCTTCTGGATATTCTCGACGGTGACCAGCTTGTCCTGCAGCGCGATCAGATCGCGCAGCGCCTCGCGCGCGAACTCCAGCGTGATCGGCCGGCCCGTGAAATGCGCGTTCGCGATCACCCGTCGCAGGGCCCCTTCGAGCTCGCGCACGTTCGAGCGGATCCGCTTGGCGATGAAGAACGCCACCTCATCCGGCAGCGCGATCTCCGCCTGCTCTGCCTTGCGGTGCAGGATCGCGACGCGCGTCTCGAGCTCCGGTGGCTCGATGGCGACGGTAAGGCCCCAGCCGAAGCGCGATTTCAGCCGCTCCTCAAGGCCATCGACCTCCTTGGGATAGCGGTCGCAGGTGAGGATGACCTGCTGGTCGCCTTCCAGCAACGCGTTGAATGTGTGGAAGAATTCTTCCTGCGAGCGTTCCTTGCGGGCGAAGAACTGGATGTCGTCGATCAACAGCCCATCGAGTGAGCGGTAGAAGCGCTTGAACTCGTTGATCGCGTTGCGCTGCAGCGCCTTGACCATATCGGCCACGAAGCGTTCGGAGTGCAGGTAGACGACCCGGGCGTCCGGCTTGCGCGCCAGCATGGCGTTGCCGACCGCGTGCATCAGGTGGGTCTTGCCCAGACCCACACCACCGTAGATGAACAGCGGGTTGTACGCGCTCCCCGGATTGTCGCCGACCTGCAGCGAGGCGGCACGGCAGAGCTGGTTCGATTTGCCTTCGACGAAGGTCTGGAAGGTGAATTCCCGGTTCAGATTGTGCTCGATGCGCGGCAGGCGCCCGCCGGAGCGCTCGGTGACCGCGGCCGGGTTCGGGTCTTCCGCGGCGGCGGCCGGCTCGGGGCTCGGCGTGTGGGGGGCCGGGCGCGCCTGACTGCCGACCTCCAGGACCACGCGCTCGGGGGCATCGTCGCCCAGGTCCTGGACGATCGCGTCGATGCGCGGGAAGAAGTGTTCCCGCACCCAGTCCAGCACGAACCGGTTGGGCGCGTAGAGCTTGAGGACGCCGGCCTGCAGCTCGGGCTGGAGCGGCCGGATCCAGGTGTTGAGCTGCTGGTCCGAGAGTTCCCGTTCGAGTTGCGTCAGACAGCGATTCCAGATGGCGGCGCCCAAGGCTTGAATTCCTTCCTCGACGGGATTTTGCGTACGTGTCTCGGCTACGGCGTGAGCGGCCCGCTCGCGCGCCGGCCGGCCTCGCCTTCTGCCGCCGTGTCTTCGTGGCGAGCGCCAACCCCGCACGTGGCTGGTGCGGGACGGACTCCGGGAGTGTCGCCGCAGTGTACGCCCGTTGCACAGGGCGATCCATATGCCGCGGACGTTGACCCGGAGGCCGCGCGCCGCTACGATTCCGCGCTTGTCCGCGTCCCTCCGGGCCCGTCGAACAGCCGGATAGTGATCATGAAACGAACGTTCCAGCCCAGCACGATTCACCGTAAGCGTACGCACGGATTCCGTGCCCGTATGGCCACCCGCGCCGGACGTGCCGTGCTCAAGGCACGCCGCGCCAAGGGCCGTCATCGCCTGACGCCGTAATCGTCGGCCGGCCGTCGGCGTACCGACCCGCATGGCCGGCTTCCCGCGCCAAAACCGCCTGTTGCGGCCGGCCGAGTTCCGCGCCGTCTTTGAGCGGGCGACCCGGGCGGGCGATGGGCTGCTTACGGTGCTGGCCCGGCCGAACGGCCTGCCGCACGGACGCCTCGGCCTCGCCGTCGGCCGCCGCAAGATCGCCCTCGCCACGCGGCGCAACACGGTCAAACGGGTCGTGCGGGAGAGCTTCCGTGCCCACCCCGAATACACGGCGGGCCTCGATTTCGTCGTATTGCCCAAACCGGCGGCGGCCCGGGCCGAGCGGTCGGAACTGCGGGCGAGTATCGATCGTCAGTGGCGCATCCTTCACCAACGGCTGGCCAGAACCTGAGACCGCCGCAGCGTAACGTCGGAGCCGGACCAGAATATGGATAACCAGCGGTTGTTTCTCTACGGGGCGCTCGGTCTGCTGCTGCTGCTGATCTGGCAGACGTGGCAGGTCGATTACGGCCCGCAGCGTGAAGGCACCGCACCGGCTACCGCCGAGCGCTCGGCCGACGAGGGCGAATCCGCCCCGGGCGATACCCCCGAGGGTCCGGTGACCCGCGACGAAGGCGATGGCACGCCGTCGGATGCCAGCGTCGGCGACGCCCCCGACGGTGACCAGCCGATCGAACAGGGCCGGCGCATCCAGGTCGTCACCGACCTTCTCGATGTCACCATCGATACGCGAGGTGGTGACCTGCGCAGGGCGTTCCTGCGCCGTTACAAGGCCGAGAGCGGGGGGGAAGAGTCGGTCGAACTGCTCACCGACGCCGGTGGCGATCTGTTCGTGGCCCAGGCGGGTCTTCAGGCCGGTGACAAACCGGCACCGACCCATCATGCCGAATACGAAGCCCAGGCCGGTGAATACCGCCTCGCCGAAGGTCAGGACACGCTGCGCGTGCCGTTGGTCTGGTCCGGCGACGGTGTGCGCGTAACCAAGACCTACACGTTCCATCGCGACAGCTACGTCGTCGATGTCGATTTCGAGGTCGAGAATACCGGCGATTCCGCGTGGGTCGGACGCCAGTACCGCCAGTTCCAGCGCTACCCGGTGCCGAGCGAGGAGACGCCGACCCTGTTACCCGCGTTCTTCGGCGCCGCCTACTACAACAGCGAAGACAAGTACGAACAGATCGCCCTTGAAGACATCGCCGACGAACCGATGCAGAAATCGTTCGAAGGCGGTTGGGCCGCCATGGTGGAACACTACTTCGTAACCGCGTGGTTGCCGACCGGGGACGAGACCAACACCTATTACACCAAGGCGCTCACCGACGGCGCCAAGCCGCGTTACCTCATCGGGCTCTACTCGACCGCTCAGGAAGCGGCCAGTGGCGAGAGCACCTCGTTCTCGAACCGGCTCTATGTCGGCCCCAAGGACACGGACTATCTGGCGGGTCTCGCCGAAGGGCTGACCCTCACGATCGACTACGGCTACCTGGCCTTCCTGTCGGAACCGCTGTTCTGGGTGCTCGACTGGATCCATTCCTACGTCGGCAACTGGGGCTTCGCCATCATCCTGCTGACGCTGCTGATCAAGCTCGTCTTCTACAAGCTCTCGGAGAAGAGCTACCGCTCGATGGCGAAGATGCGCAAGCTGCAGCCGAAGATCCAGCAGCTCAAGGACCGCTACGGCGACGACCGCGAGCGCATGGGTCGTGCCATGATGGATCTGTACAAGACGGAGAAGATCAACCCGCTGGGCGGCTGTCTGCCGATCCTGGTACAGATCCCGGTGTTCATCGCGCTCTACTGGATGCTGCTTGGTACCGTGGAACTGCGCCACGCGGACTTCATACTCTGGATCAACGACCTGTCCGTGCGGGACCCGTGGTTCATCCTGCCGCTGCTCATGGGTGCCTCCATGTGGGCACAGCAGAAGCTGAACCCGGCGCCGGTCGATCCGATGCAGCAGAAGATCTTCGCGGCCCTGCCGGTCGTGTTCACCGTCTTCTTCATGTTCTTCCCAGCGGGGCTGGTCCTGTACTGGTTGACCAATAACGTCCTGTCGATCGCCCAGCAGTACTACATCACCCACCATGTCGTTGGCGATGCCGCGGCGCGCAAGGGCGGTAACAAGGGCAAGGACAAGAAGGAAGACGATGCCCCGGCGCAGACCGAGGCGCAGGAAGATGACCCGAAAGCGGTCGAAGATCAGTCCGAAGACAGCGGGGACGCGTCCTTCCGGGATCGCTGATCGAGCGGCGATGATCGAACCGGACACGATTGCCGCCCCCGTCACCCCGCCTGGGTACGGCGGGGTCGGCATCGTCCGGGTCAGCGGCCCGGCGGCCGGCACGATCGCCGCTGCCGTCGCCCCCCCGCTGGCGTCCCCCCACCACGCCGCCCTGCGCCAGTTCCGCGACAGTGCGGGTGTGGCGATCGACCGGGGTCTGGTCGTCTGGTTCCCCGGTCCCGGGTCCTACACCGGCGAAGATACCGTCGAGTTCCACGGCCATGGTGGCCCGGCCGTGATCGACGCGCTCTATGCCCGCATGCTCGAACTCGGCGCGCGCCCGGCCCGACCCGGCGAATTCACCGAACGCGCCTTCCTCAACGGGCGCCTTGATCTGGCCCAGGCCGAGGCCGTCGCCGATCTCATCGAGAGCGGCGACGCCGCCGGAGCGCGCGCCGCGATGCGCTCGCTTGAAGGCGCCTTCTCGCGCCGCGTGCACGCGCTGCGCGACGAACTCACCACCCTGCGCGCCTGGATCGAGGCCGCGCTCGATTTCCCTGAGGACGAAATCGACTTCCTGGCCGACACGGCCCTGCGTGACCGCCTGGATGCCCTGATCGCCGATCTCGCCGACATGCGCGCCAGCGCCGCCGAGGGCCGGCGCCTCGTCGAGGGTCTGACGGTGGTCATCGCCGGCGCCCCGAACGCCGGCAAATCCAGTCTCCTCAACGCCCTCGCCGGTGCCGACAGCGCCATCGTCACCGATGTCGCCGGCACGACCCGCGACGTGCTGCGCGAATCGATCCACCTCGACGGCGTCCCGTTGACCCTGCTCGACACGGCCGGCCTGCGCGCCACCGACGACCCGGTCGAATCCGAGGGCGTGCGCCGGGCGCGCGCCGCGCTGGACGAGGCCGATCGCGTCCTGCTCGTCGTCGACAGTGCAGGCAATGCCGCCGCCGAGACCCCCGAACTGCCGTCCGGTGCGATCGTCGACACGGTCCGCACCAAGATCGATCTCACCGGCGAGTCCGCTGGGGTGACCGACACCGACCAGGGCCGCGTCTTCCGGCTGTCTGCCATGACCGGGGAGGGTCTGGATGCCCTGCGCGCCCACCTGCGCACCCTGCTCGGGACCGGTCCCGAAGGGGGCGCCTTCAGCGCCCGCCGTCGCCATCTTGATGCGCTGGACCGCGCTGATGAAGAGATCCGCGCCGCGCGCACTGAACTCGTGGAGACGGGAGCCGGCGAACTGGCCGCTGAACGCCTCCGCCAGGCGCAGACCGCGATCGGCGCCATCACCGGTGAAACCACCACCGAAGACCTCCTCGGCGAAATCTTCAGCCGATTCTGTATCGGTAAGTGATCGAGCCGTCCGGCTGGAAGAAAAAATCTTTTCTCGCAGAGGCGCGGAGGACGCGGAGAAGGGCGAAAAAAGCCTTTTCATGCACAAATGGGGTGATCTGGAGTGCCGCAATCGAAGCGGATGATTTATTGATGCGCCTGCGGGCGCTACGATAGGCCGGCTATGCAGCATCCAGAACACTACGATGTTATTGTCATCGGCGGCGGGCACGCCGGGACCGAGGCCGCGCTGGCCGCGGCGCGGACCGGTGCGCGAACGCTTTTGCTGACGCACAGCCTCGACACGCTCGGGCAGATGAGCTGCAACCCGGCCATCGGCGGCATCGGCAAGGGCCACCTCGTGCGCGAGATCGACGCCCTTGGCGGCGCCATGGCGCAGGCGGCGGATCGCGCGGCGATCCATGTGCGCACCCTCAATGGCCGCAAGGGGCCGGCGGTGCGCGCCACGCGCGCCCAGTCGGACCGCGTACTCTACAGGCAGGCGATCCGCGCCAGGCTCGAATCGCAGCCGAACCTGGAACTCTTCCAGCAGGCCGTCGACGACCTGATCGTGGAAGGCGAGCGGGTCGTGGGCGTTGTCACACAGCTCGGGATCGAGCTGCGCGCCGCCAGCGTCGTGCTGACCGTCGGCACGTTCCTTGGCGGGCGTATCCACGTGGGCGACCAGAACCATGGCGGCGGCCGCGCCGGTGATGCACCGGCGAATACCCTCGCCGAGCGCCTGCGCGCCATGCCCTTCGAGGTCGGACGCCTCAAGACCGGGACCCCGCCGCGCATCGACGGCCGCTCGATCGACTTCTCCGCGCTCGACGTCCAGGCCGGCGACGAGCCGCGGCCCGTGTTCTCGTTCATCGGTTCGACCGCCGATCATCCGCGCCAGACGGTATGCCACATCGCCCACACCGGCCCGTCCACGCATGAGCTGATCCGCGACTCGCTGCACCGCTCGGCCATGTACGGCGGCCATATCGACAGCGAGGGCCCGCGCTATTGCCCCTCGATCGAGGACAAGGTCGTGCGCTTCGCCGACCGGGATCACCACCAGATCTTCCTTGAGCCCGAGGGGCTCGATACGCCCGAGCTGTACCCGAATGGCATATCCAGCAGCCTGCCGTTCGATGTCCAGGTGGCGTTCGTGCGCTCGATCCCGGGCTTCGGCAACGCCCACATCACGCGGCCGGGCTATGCGATCGAGTACGATTTCTTCGATCCGCGCGGCCTGCAGCCGTCGCTGGAGACGCGGCCGCTCGCGGGGCTGTATTTCGCCGGTCAGATCAATGGCACCACCGGCTACGAGGAGGCGGCCGCCCAGGGGCTGATCGCCGGCCTCAACGCCGCCCGCGGCGCTGTCGGCGAGTCCCCGTGGACGCCGCGGCGCGATGAGGCCTATATCGGTGTCCTGATCGATGATCTGGTCACGCGCGGTACGCGCGAGCCCTATCGCATGTTCACCAGCCGCGCCGAGTACCGGCTGCAGCTGCGCGAGGACAACGCCGACCTGCGCCTCACGCCCACCGGGCGCGAACTCGGGCTGGTCGATGACGCACGCTGGTCGCGCTTTTGCGAGCGCGAAACGGCGATCGCCGCGGAACAGGCGCGCCTTGCCGAACTGACCGTGCGCCCCGGGGGCGACGCCGCGATCGATCTCGCCAACCGGCGTGGCGTGCGGATATCGAAGCCCGAGCCGGTAACCGATCTGCTGCGCCGCCCGGAACTCGACTACGCCGCGCTGGCAGCGGCACCGGGGATCGGGCCGGCGGTCGAGGCCGCCGATGTGGCTTTCCAGATCGACGTGCAGGCGAAGTACGCCGGTTACGTCGCCCAGCAGCGCGACCAGATCGAGCGCGATCGCGCCCGCGAGGACACCGAACTGCCGGCGGACCTCGACTACGCCGACGTGCAGGGCCTGTCGAGCGAGGTCCGCGAGAAGCTGGCCAACCATCGACCGGCGACGATCGGCCAGGCCGGGCGCATCGCCGGTGTGACCCCGGCCGCCGTGTCGCTGCTGCTGGTGCACCTGCGCCGTCGCGGGGACACACTCCGGCGCAGCGCCTGATGGCGGCGACCGAGCCGCTGGCGGCGGGCCTGCAGGCGCTGGGGCAGTACCTGCCCGATGACCGCCGGGAGCGCCTGCTGGCCTATCGCGACGAGTTGGCACGCTGGGGGCGGGTGCATAACCTCACCTCGGTCCTCGACCCCGCGCGCATGGTACCGGTGCATCTCCTCGACAGCCTCGCACTGGCGTCGCTGCTGCGCGGCGAGCGCATCGCCGATATCGGTTCGGGCGGTGGCCTGCCCGGGCTGCCGCTCGCGATCGCCGATCCGGATCTTGCCATGACCCTGGTTGAGCCGCGCACCAAACGTGCCCTGTTTCTGGAGCACGTCGTCAGGACCCTGGGTCTCGGCAATGTTATCGTGGAGCGCGCCCGCGTGGAGGACATGCCGCCCGCCGCCGCCTTCGATACGCTGCTGACGCGCGCCTTCGGCAGTCTGGCGGAATTCGGCGCCGCGGCGGGCCACCTCGCGGCCCACGGCGGCTGCCTGCTGGCCGCCAAGGGGCGCGATCCGACGCGCGAGATCGAGGCACTTGGACCCGAATGGACGGTCGAGGTCATACCGCTCGTGGTGCCGGGGGTGGACGCCGAGCGCCACGCCGTGCGCATGAGCTCTCGCCGCGGGGCGCGGGGTGCCGGGATGGATGCTCAGGAGACGACAGGCTGATGGCCCGCATCATCGCGATCGCAAACCAGAAGGGCGGCGTCGGCAAGACGACGACCGCGGTCAATCTCGCGGCCTCGCTCGCGTCGACGCATCGGCGTGTCCTGCTGGTCGACCTCGACCCCCAGGGCAACGCGACCATGGGCAGCGGCCTCGATAAGCGCGACCTCGCGCGCTCGGCCTATCATGTGCTGATGGGCGAATGCGCGGCCCGCGACGCGGTGGTGGCGCTGGAGAAGGTCCAGTACGCCCTGCTGCCGGGCAATGGCGACCTGACCGCCGCCGAGGTCAAGCTGATGGAGAAGCTGGCCCGCGAGCAGCGCCTGAAGAAGGCGCTGGATACCCTGCGCGACGATTACGACTACATCCTGGTCGACTGCCCGCCGTCGCTGAATATCCTCACGCTGAATGCCCTGGTGGCCGCCGACGGCGTCCTCATTCCCATGCAGTGCGAGTACTACGCGCTGGAGGGGCTTTCGGCGCTGCTGAACACGATCGATGACGTCCGCGACACCGTGAACCCGAATCTGGAGCTCGAGGGCCTGCTGCGCACGATGTACGACGGCCGCAACAACCTCGGCGCGGACGTCTCCGCGGAGTTGACCGAGCACTTCGGCGACCGGGTCTACCGGACCATCATCCCGCGCAACGTCCGCCTGGCGGAGGCGCCCAGCTACGGCCGCCCGGTGATGTACTATGATCGCACCTCGCGCGGGGCATTGGCCTATCTCGCGCTCGCCGGCGAACTCCTGCGCAAGGACTCGAAGACGCGCGCGAGCGCCGGCGCCGCGTAAACGCGCCGCGCGCCCATGTAGCCCGGATGCAGCGAAGCGGAATCCGGGGCGATGCACGACGATGGGTCACGGTCTGACGCGACGCTCCCCGGATTCCGCTTCGCTCCGTCCGGGCTACGGTTCAACAAACTGCACCACCACGGAATAAAGAAACCATGTCCAGGAAGCGCGGTCTCGGTCGGGGCTTCAGTGCCCTCGTCGGCGATGGTCACTCGGTCGAATCGGTTACCGAGGTGACCGAAGAGGAAAAGCGCGACTCGCTGCAGATGCTCCCGGTCGACCGCGTCCGCCGTGGCCGCTACCAGCCGCGTCGTCATTTCGATCCGGATGCGCTGCAGGAACTCGCCGACTCGATCTCCGCACAGGGGATGGTCCAGCCGGTCGTCGTGCGCCCGGTGGACGAGGGGTTCGAGCTGATCGCGGGCGAGCGCCGCTGGCGCGCCGCGCAGATCGCGGGGATGCAGGAGATCCCCGGCGTGGTGCGCGAGATGGAGGATCAGGCCGCGGCCGCGATCGCCCTGATCGAGAATATCCAGCGCGAGGATCTCAACCCGCTGGAAGAGGCGCGCGCGATTGCCCGGCTGGTGGAGGACTTCGAGCTGACCCATCAGCAGGTCGCCGGGGCCGTCGGTCGCTCGCGCGCCTCCGTGAGCAACCTGCTGCGCCTCCAGGAACTCGATGACAACGTCAAGGAGCTGGTCGAGACCGGTCACCTTGAGATGGGCCATGCCCGCGCGCTGCTCGGCCTCAAGGGCGATCGCCAGCGTGCGATCGCCCGCCAGGTCGCGGACCGCGGCCTGACCGTGCGTGCCACCGAGCAGCTCGTGAAGCGCGAACTCGAAGGGGATACCTCGAAACCCGCGAAACCCGCGGCCAAGGACGCCGACACCCGGCGCCTGGAGCAGGATCTGTCGGAGAAGCTCGGCGCGGCGGTCAGCATCCAGACCGGCAGTGGCGGCAAGGGCAAGCTGCAGATCAGCTACAACAGCATCGACGAGCTGGAAGGCATACTGGAACACATCCGGTAACCCGCGGGGCCGCGGACGCCGCCCGGCGCGGATGCCGCCCGGGGAACCGGTCGCGCCCCGCCAAGTTGACCCCCCTGCGGGGCGGTCTATATACTCGCGCGCTTCGTATGCAGCGCTTAGAGCGGGGCGACCGGTTGGTACGGTCTGGAGCGGAATCACCCGTGAACGCGCAGCCGCCGAGGGGCGCCAGCCGACTCCGCCCGGTCCGCCGAATGCTCGGCGCCCAGGCGGCCACGGCCGCCGGAGCCACGCTGATCGCATGGCTCGCGGGCGGGTCGGCGGCGGCCATGGCCGCGGCGCTGGGTGGTCTGGCGTGCCTGCTGCCACAGGTCTGGTTCGCGTGGCGGCTGTTCGCCGCGGATCCGGCCGAGCGGGGCTCGATGCTCGCGGCGCTGTACATCGGTGAAGGCGTCAAGCTCGCGTCGATCGCGGTGGCCTTCATGGCGATCTTTCGGGTATGGCCCGAAGTCCCGCCATTACCACTGATTCTGGCATTTATCGCGGTACAGACGGTGCACTGGTTCGCGCCGCTGCTACTGGAACAGTAAACCGCATAGAGAACGGTCCTGTCTTATGGCAAGCGAGCAGCTCACAGCCCAGGGTTACATCAAGCACCACCTGACCAATCTCAC
>CAJXKK010000008.1 GCA_913055615.1 uncultured Ectothiorhodospiraceae bacterium | reverse complement strand
ATTCGGGCCGGCTCGCCGAGATAGACCATGAAATTCACGAGATCGTTCATGGCGCGGTCGAACTCGTCCGGCGACATGGAGCCTTGTTGGACGAGTTCGAACGATTCGATGTGCTTGTCGCCATGCTCATCCTCGGAGTACACCGGACGCTGGAACCCCTGCAGTTCCCACATGACATGCGGCATCGATGCGCCCGCCAGCACGGCATTGTTCACGCCGGTCGTTGATGATTCCTCGACATAGAATGTACGCAGGTAATTGTAGATCCAGCCGGGCCCGCGCTCCCTCGCGGTGAGCGTGAGGTCCGGCGGCGCCTTGCCGAATGCGTCTTCGCCATACTCCGTGGTCATGGAGTTGGTCATGAGCGTCCCGACCTGATGCTTCTTGCCGCTCTCATCCGTGGTCCAGATCAGGTTCTCCTCAACCACATCCGCCGGGATATCGAGATCGTCGGACACATGCATCCAGCGATGGTATTTCGCCGTATGGCAGGCCATGCAGTAGTTCACGAACAACTGCGCGCCACGCTGCAGCGACGCCTCATTGCCGAGATTGACGTTCGGCTGCTCCCAGTAGGCGCCCTGCGGGCCGCCCCCGGCGGCGAATCCACTCAATGGGAACAGGACCGCCGCGATCAGTGCGATTCGCTTGATCATCAGTGCGTCACCCTTTCCGGCACGGGCTTGGTTTTCTCGAACCTGCTGACCAGATAGATCCCGAGGAAGAACCCGAAATACACGATGGTGAAGGTCTGCCCCAGGATCTGGTTGAGGTCGGTCACCGGCTGCGTGCCCAGCCATCCGAGCACGAACAGGGCAACCACGAACGACGCCAGCAACAGCTTGTGCCAGATCGAGCGGTAGCGGGTCGACTTGACCGGGTTGTTGTCGGTGCGGTCCAGCCAGGGCAGGAAGAACAGCAGCACGATCGACAGGCCCATCGCGATCACCCCGGGGAAGGCTGAACCGTAAAGCGATGGCACGGACCGCAGAATCGAGTAGAACGGCGTGAAATACCACACCGGCGCGATGTGCGCGGGCGTACTCAGCGGATCCGCCGGCTTGAAGTTCGGCGGCTCGATAAAATACCCGCCCATCGTCGGCATGTAGAAGACGATTGTGAAGAAGACGATGAAGAACACGGCGACACCGACCAGATCCTTGACCGTGTAATACGGGTGGAACCGGATGCCGTCTTTCGGCTTGCCGTTTTCGTCCTTGTGCTTCTTGATATCGACGCCGTCCGGGTTGTTCGAGCCGACCTCGTGCAGCGCCAGGATGTGGGCGACGACAAGCCCGAGCAGGATGAGCGGCATCGCGATCACATGGAGCGCGAAGAACCGGTTCAGCGTCGCGCCCGAGATCACGTAATCGCCACGGATCCACTGCGCCAGCTCGGGACCGATCCAGGGGATCGTCGAGAACAGGGAGATGATGACCTGCGCGCCCCAGTACGACATCTGCCCCCAGGGCAGCAGATAGCCCATGAAGGCCTCGCCCATGAGCACGAGCAGGATGAGCACGCCGAAGATCCAGATGAGCTCGCGGGGCTTTTTGTAGGACCCGTACAGCAGCGCCCGGAACATGTGCAGATAGACGACGACGAAGAACATCGACGCGCCGGTCGAGTGCATGTAGCGGATCAGCCAGCCCCACTCGACATCGCGCATGATGTACTCGACCGAGGCAAAGGCCTGTTCCGCCGAGGGCTGATAGTGCATCGTCAGGAAGATGCCGGTGACGATCTGCAGGACCAGTACCAGCAATGCCAGCGAGCCGAAGTAGTACCAGAAGTTGAAGTTCTTCGGTGCGTAATATTCGGTGAGATGCTCCCGCATCATCTTCGTGAGCGGAAAGCGGTCATCCACCCAGGCCAGAACTTTGCCCATCCCCTTAGCCCCTCTCGTCTTCGCCGATCAGCAGGATATTCTCGCTGGGGTACATATGCGGCGGAACCGGCATATTCGTCGGTGCCGGCTGGCCGTCGTAGACCCGTCCGGAAATATCGTATTTCGATCCGTGACAGGGGCAGAAGAAACCGCCGAGCCAGTCGGACCCGAGCTCGCCGCCCGGATCGGGGTAGTAGGTCGGCGAACAGCCCAGGTGGGTGCACACCCCCACCATGACCAGTACCTCCCGGCTTTCCTCCCGCGCACGCGCCGTATTCTGGCAATACGGGGGCTGCTCGGACTTCGCGGACTCCGGATCCGCGAGTTCCGGCTCGATTTCCTCGAGGGTCTCCATCATCCGCTCCGTTCGGCGGACCACCCAGACGGGTTTACCACGCCATTCGTACGTCACCCGCTGACCGGGTTCGAGCCGGCCTATATCGACCTCGACCGGGGCGCCGGCCGCCTGTGCGCGCGCGCTCACCGACATGGAATTGACAAACGGCACGATCCCGGCCAGCAGCCCGGCTCCGCCGACCACCGTCGTGGCGCCGGTCAGGAAGCGCCGACGCGTGGGATCCATCTCATCCGAGGCCATCGAATGTCTCCCGGGGGTCATTGTTCAGTGTTGGTTTCGCCATCTTGCGGCCCGGACGGTCGCACGATGGATCAAAGGGTGGGAGGATACCATAGCCCCCCGAACCTGTGGAGCGCGGGTCATACCGGGTTATCGATATCGACGTACCGGTGCTCCAGCCCGAAACGCTCGGCCAGGTGGTCCCCCAGGGCCTGGACGCCGTAGCGTTCGGTCGCGTGGTGTCCGGCGGCGAAGAAATGGATCCCGCACTCCCGTGCGGTGTGGGCGGTGCGCTCGGACACCTCGCCGGTTATGAACGCATCTACGCCGCGGGCGATCGCATCGTCGATAAAGTCCTGGCCGGCGCCGGTGCACCATGCGGCCGTCTCGATGGTTCCACCCTCCGGGCCGAGGTGCGTCGGCGCCCGCCCCAGTCGCTCGCCGATGCGCGCGCCGAACGCCCGGGCCTCGACCGGCTCATCCAGGCGCCCGAACCAGAGGAGGTCGGGGATGCCTCCGGCCGTTTGCTGGCCCGCGACCATGATACCGAGCAGCCGGGCGAGCTCGGCATTGTTGCCATACGCGCGATGGACATCGAGCGGCAGGTGGTACGCGAGCAGGCTGAAACCGGCCTCCAGGACCGTGCGCACGCGCCGGAGCTTCATACCGGTCAACTGGGGCGGTTCATTCTTCCAGAACCACCCGTGATGCACGAGTAGCGCATCGGCCTCCCACTCGCGCGCCGCCTCGAGCAGCGCCTGGCAAGCGCTCACTCCGGTCATCAGGCGCACGGTCTCGGACCGACCCGCGACCTGCAGGCCGTTCGGGCTGTAGTCACGCAGCGCGTCGACTTCCAGCAGGCTGTTCGTGTAATCGACCAGCGTCCCCGTCTCGGCCATACCCTCCCCCGGCTCGGCCCGTGTCCTGCCGGAGTGTACATGGCACGCGCCAGCGGGCGAACCCGTGCCCGCCGCCAGGCCGCCGCCATGCACCGCAGGCGGGCACTCGCGGCGGGCGGGCGCTGCCCGGCGACGGGCCATCACATGGCCCCTCACCTGGAAACAGGCACCGCATAGGCTTTAATCTGTAGTCAACACTGATTTTTTCAGTGTCGCTCCCGCGCTCAGCGGGGCAGGCAGTACCTGCCATTCGGTAGTGCCATACGCACACCGGATCCGATTCCGGTGAAAACACGCGAAAGCAGGAACCATGGGAGATTCACCATGAAACGCTTTGCAGCGATTGGCGTGGCTTGCGCCCTCGGCCTGTCAGCCCTCGGGACGGCCCACGCCGAAGACAATGACGTCGTCGAGATCGGCTATTTCAACTGGTCCGACGCCCTGTTCACCTCGCACGTGGCCGAGTACATCATCCGTGAGAAGATGGGTCATGAGGTCGAGATGACCAAGGCCGATCCGGCCGCGGTGTATCAGGCGGTTGCTTCGGGCGACCTCGATTTCCACACCGACGCCTGGTTGCCCGATACCCACTCGGACTACTTCGAGAGGACGGCCGGCGACGTCGTCAACCTCGGTCCGGTCTACAGCCGCGCCAGCCTCGGGTGGGTGGTCCCGGACTACGTGCCGGAGGACACGCTGAACTCCATCGAGGACCTCAAGAGCGAGGAAGTGATGGAGATGCTCGACGGTGAGGTCATCGGCATCGGCCCGGGCGCCGGTCTCACGCGGCTGTCGAAGAAGGCGATGGATGAGTACGGTCTGAACGATATGGGCTACAACCTCGTCATCTCCTCGGGCAGCGGCATGACGGCCGCCCTCAAACGCGCGATCAGCAAAGAAGAGCCGATCGTCGTGACCGGCTGGAAGCCGCACTGGAAATTCGGCCGCTGGGATCTGCGCTACATCGAGGATCCGAAGGGCACGCTCGGCAGCATCGAGCGCGCCGACATCGTCGCCCGCACCGGGTTCTACCGCGAGTTCCCCGACGTCTATGAGATGCTTGACCGCATGAGCATCCCGCTGGATCAGGTCCAGAAGGGCATGGACAAGGGCGAGCAGACCGACTATGAGCAGGCGGCCGAGTGGTACGTCAACAACCACGAGGACCGTGTGAACCACTGGATCACCGGCGAGATGTAACGCCGCCGACTCCAGGCTTCTGAAAAGGGCCCGGCCATTTGGTCGGGCCCTTTTTGTTTCCGGCCCGCAGAACCACTAAAAGAGAACCACGAATGAACACGAATGGGCCCACGGGTATCCGTGATGCATCGGGAGCTCCGCTGAAACATTTTCGATGTCCGGCCGGCAGACCCGGAACCACGGATGGACACGGATAAAAATCGTCTTGATCGCAGGCCGTGAACCGCCCTGAAGCTGGCGGGATATGCAACGGGAGGAGGCGGGCATTCCCTCGGCTATCTCGACTTTTATCCGTGTCCATCTGTGTTCATCTGTGGTTCGCCGTAACGATCCTGGCGACGACACCCTTTCAGCCCAGCCCCCGGAGAATCTGAATCCCGACAGACCCATACGTGTTCATTCGTGTTCATTCGTGGTTCCCGTGTTCCCCCGGTCCGCCGAAACGCCGGACGCGGTGGACACGGGCTCGCCGCGGTCGCATTTGACGCAGTCGAGGATGGTTCGGATGGCGGCGGCGCGCTGTTCGGGGTCGATGACCCAGGGCCGGCTGAACCAGGGCGGGCGGTGACGGACGTGGCGAGTGTGGCCGCAGTCGAGGTCGGCGACCCAGTCGTCTTCCTCATCGGTGTGGAATCCCACGATCCGGCGTTCCATCAGACCACCGCGCTGAGCCGGCGCTTGAGGGCCTCGGCGAGCAGTGCGTTCTCGGTTGGGGTGCCGACGGTCACGCGCAGGCAATCGGTGAGCGCCGGGTGGGCGCCATCGAGGCACTTGATCAGGATGCCCTCGGCGAGCAGGTCCTCGAACAGCTGGCGCGCGGTGCCAGACGGTACGCGCAGGAGGAGGAAGTTGGCGGCGCTGGGGTAGACCGTCACGCCCGGGGCCGCGGCCAGTGTCGCGGCCAGTGCGTCCCGCTCGCGGCGGATCTCCGCCGCCTGGCGGTCCAGGCGGTCAAAATGATCGAGCGCGAACGCCGCGCCGGCCTGGGTCAGGACGTTGACGTTATAGGGCAATCGCAGCTTATCGATCTCCTCGAGCCAGGCCGGCGGGCCGGCAACGAAACCCAAACGCAGGCCGGCCAGTCCGAGCTTGGACAGCGTGCGCAGCACGACGACATTGTCACGTTCACCGAGTTCCCCGATAAAACTGTCCTGCGCGAACGGCTGGTACGCCTCATCGACGACCACCAGACCGCCCGCGAGATCGGCGACCCGGTGCACATCGGCGCGCGGCCAGGCGTTGCCGGTCGGGTTGTTCGGCCACGCGAGCCAGACCACCGCCGGATCGTGTGCCTCGATCGCGGCCTCGAGTGCCGGCATGTCGAGGCCGAAATCCGGCGTGAGCGGCACGCCGATGAACTCCAGACCGCAGAACGTCGCGATCATGCGGTACATGACGAATGTGGGCTCGGGTGCCAGCACCTTCGCGCCCGGCCGGGCCAGTGCCAGCGTGACGAGCTGGATCAGTTCATCGGATCCGTTACCGAGCAGGAGCGCCTGATCCGACGGCAAAGCCGTATGCCCGCGCAATCGGGCCACCACATCGGCGGCGCGCGGATCGGGGTAACGGTTCACACCCACCCCGGAAAGGCGGGCCGCCCATTCAGCCCGCATATCCTCATCCGGCCAAGTGTAGGGATTCTCCATCGCGTCGAGCTTCACCACGTCCCCGACCTCGGGGACGTGGTAGGCGCCGAGCGCCTGGATCTCCGGCCGGACCCGGTCGCCCGCCCGGCTCACGTCTGCCCCTCGGGGAGCCGGGCCTCGGCCGACTCGGCGTGCGCGGCAAGATGCTCACCGCGCGCCAGCGTCGCGGCGGTCGGCGCGAGGCGGGCCGCGCCTTCCGCAGAGCATCCGAGCAGGCTGGTCCGTTTCTGGAAGTCGTAGACCCCGAGCGGCGACGAGAAACGGGCCGTGCGCGAGGTCGGCAACACGTGATTCGGCCCCGCGCAGTAATCGCCGAGCGCCTCGGGGGTGTGGCGCCCCAGGAAAATCGCGCCCGCGTGCCGGATCCGCGGCGCCACCGCCTCGGGATCCTCGACCGAGAGCTCCAGGTGCTCGGGCGCGATCCGATTGGCCACGGCAACCGCTTCCTCGAGGTCGCGCACCCGGATCAGCGCCCCATTGGCCGCGAGCGAGGCCTGAATAATGTCCCGCCGCTCCTGCCCCGGCAGCAGGCGATCGATGGCGGCCGCCACCCGATCGAGGAAATCGCCGTCCCAGGACACGAGGATCGCCTGGGCCTCCTCGTCGTGCTCGGCCTGGGAGAACAGGTCCAGCGCGATCCAGTCGGGATCGGTCGCGCCGTCACAGACCACCAGGATCTCCGAGGGCCCGGCAATCATATCGATGCCGACCACCCCGTACACGAGCCGTTTGGCCGTCGCGACATAGGAGTTGCCCGGCCCTACGACCTTGTCCACCGCCGGCACGGATTCGGTCCCGAAGGCCAGCGCCGCGACCGCCTGGGCACCGCCGACGGCGAACACGCGATCGACGCCGGCGATCGCGGCCGCGGCGAGCACCAGATCGGTCACCTCGCCACCCGGCATCGGCACGACCATCACGAGTTCGCCGACACCGGCGACCTTTGCCGGGATCGCATTCATCAACACCGAGGAGGGATAGGCCGCTTTGCCGCCGGGCACGTACAGACCGACCCGATCGAGCGGCGTGACCTGCTGACCCAGCAGACTGCCATCGGCGTCGCGATAGCTCCAGCTCTCCATCTTCTGCCGCTGCGCGTAGTCCGCGAGCCGCTCGGCCGCGTGCTCCAGCGCCCCCCGCTCGGCGGCGGAGAGGCGCGCGAGCGAGGCATCGAGCGCTTCCCGGTCGAGTTCCAGATCGGCCATCGTGCCGGCTTCACGCCGGTCGAAACGATTCGTCAACTCCACGACGGCCGCATCACCGCGCCCGCGGACATCGTCGATGATCCGCTGGACGGTCTGCAGAATGTCGGCATCGGCGGTGCCGCCGTCGTGCTGCAGATCCGCCAGACGCGTGGTGAAATCGCTGTCCGCGCTATCAAGGCGATTCATGTCGACCATCGTATTGATTCCGTATTGCTGGCAGGAGGGGACCGCCACCGTGGCGGGACATGTATTATCCCCCCTGATCCGCGTCAGCGAAACAATCCGCACGCCTCGCGAGGACTGAATGCACGCACCCGAAGCCTTCTATGACCTGCTGATGCTGCTGCTGATCGCGGTCGGCGCGGCCGCGGTCTTCCTGCGCCTGCGCATGCCCGCGGTCCTCGGCTATCTGGTGGTCGGCCTGGCCGCCGGCCCCAGCGCGTTCGCGCTGGTCCAGGACATCGGCACGATCCGCTCGCTCACGGAACTCGGCGTCGTGCTGCTGCTGTTCACCATCGGCCTGGAGATGTCGCTGCCCGCCCTCGCCCGCATCCGGGGGGCGCTGCTGGGGCTTGGCGGCGCCGAGGTCCTGATCGCCTCGGTCGTCACGTACTTCGCGGCCCGCGCCATGGGCATCGAGGTCCCGGGCGCGGTAGTCCTCGGGGGTGTGGTCGCCATGTCATCGACCGCGATGGTCACCAAGCAGCTCACGGACCAGCTCGAACTGGGGCAGCATCATGGGCGCTCCGCACTCGGCGTCCTGCTGTTCCAGGACCTGGCCGTGGTGCCATTCCTGGTGATCGTATCCGGCCTCGCCAATCCCGGCGAATCGACCATCCCGGTGGCGCTCGGTATCGCGCTGCTGAAGGGCGCACTCGCGCTCGCGGCGATCCTGCTCGCGGGCCGCTTCCTGCTGCGACCGGCGCTGTCCGGCGTGGCCGCCCTGCAGTCGCGCGAGCTGTTCACGCTGACCGCGCTCGGGGTCGCCCTCGGATCGGCCTGGCTGACCGCCAGCCTCGGTCTCTCCCCCGCCCTCGGCGCCTTCGTCGCCGGCATCATGCTCGGCGAGAGCCCCTATCGGCACACGATCGAGGCCGAGATCCGCCCCTTCCGCGATGTCCTGCTGGCCCTGTTCTTCGTCAGCATCGGCATGCTGCTGGACCTGTCGATCCTGCCGGTGGCCTGGCCCTGGATCCTGCTTCTGTTCGGTGCCCTGGTCGTATTCAAGTTCGCGCTGGTGTTTACCCTCTGTCGCCTCGCGCGGATGCCACTCGAGGCCGGCGCGCGTACGGCGCTGGTGCTCGCGCACGGCGGCGAGTTCGGCTTCGCCCTTCTGACGATCGCACTCGACGGCGACCTGCTGCCGCCCGATTACGGCCAGGCCGTGCTCGCCGCGCTGCTGCTGTCGATGGCGGTCGCCCCGCTCGCGCTGCGCTTCAACCAGACGATCGTGCACTGGTTCCTGCCTCCACCCACCGCCGGCGACACGGAATCGGTGCCCGGGCCAGGCACCGATTCAGACAGTGAAATCCTGCTCGTCGGTTTCGGGCGCGTGGGCCAGCAGGTCGCGCGACTGCTCGATGACGCCGGCCTCGACTGGAATGCGATCGATCTCGATCCGGTACGCGTGCAGAACGCCCGTGCGAGCGGCGCGGCGGTTACCTACGGGGATGGCACGCACCTCAGCCTGCTGGAGGCGGCCGGGCTCCATCGGGCCCGCGCACTTGCACTGACTCTCGACGACCCCGAAGCGGCCATCCGCACGATCCACCAGGTCCGCACCGCGCAGCCGGATTTACCGATCCTCGTCCGCGCCCCGGACGACGGCCATCTGAATGAACTGCTGGACGCGGGCGCAACCGAGGTGATCCCGGAAACACTGGAAGCGAGCCTCATGGTCGCATCGCATCTGATGTTCCTGCTGGGTCAGTCGACGGACGGCGTCATGGGGCGTGTCCGGGCCGTCCGACACGACCGCTACGACATGCTGCGCGCGCTGTTTCCGGGATCGGAAGACGCCGATCCCGAGCGGCTGGAGATGCGCGCGGTGACACTGCCCGGGCACGCGGGCGCTGTCGGCAAATCGATCGGGGCGCTCGGACTCGATGCGCTGGGCGTGCAGGTCGCCACACTGACCCGGGCCGGCACGCGGACGGACGCCCCGGATAACGCCACCACCATCGCGACGGGCGACGTGCTCGTCATTACGGGGACGCCCGCCGCACTCGACCAGGCGGAGGCACATCTGGTCCACAGGTGAGTGCGTACGCGATATCCCGCCAGCGGACTCCCGCATCCCCCGACCGGGATGTCATCATCGCGGGCTGGACAACACTCGACCACCTCGACGACACATGGAGACGACATGGGCAACACGGTCCATTGCATCAAACTCGACCGCGAGGCCGAGGGCCTCGATCGCCCGCCCTACCCCGGCGAGCTCGGTCAGCGCATCCACGCGCAGGTCTCGAAAGAGGCGTGGCAGATGTGGCTCCAGCATCAGACCATGCTGATCAACGAGATGCGCCTTACACCGGTCGACCCGAAGGCCCGCCAGTTCCTCGAAAGCGAAATGGAGAAATTCTTCTTCGGCGATGGATCGGAGCGGCCCGAGGGGTACGTACCGCCCGAACAGGAATCGTAGGTCCCCGAGGCCGGGCACCGGATGCGAGCGCGGTCCAGCCGGTCCCGTATCGGACCAGCGACCACCAACGATCGCGCTTCATATCCGCAGGATTACGGAGAATCCAGCGGGACTCGGGGGACGATGAACGGTGACTGATCTTTTCGCGAGAGATCTCGCGCGCCCACATCGCGGATCAGTCGATTCCGCGAGCGGAATCACCCCGATAACGTTCCGGCCAGATGGTTTCCGGACTGAGGCCGATCTCGGCGGCGATCACCCGCTCCATTCGCGGATAGCGCGAGGACAACGCGTTACGTACGGCCTGACGTGTCACCCCCAGCTCGCGGGCGAGCTGTGACAGGGAACTGCCGCGGATACGCAACTGGAACTTGATCCATTCGTTACGCTGCACGGGATCGGCAGGGATGCTCTGGGGATCAGCGATCGTAGTCATGGGGTGCACTGTCGTCACGAAATGGAATAGATCGAGGGTATCGCGCTATATGTCGCGTTGACAATGTATCAGGTTGTTACAAGACAGGTATACCGTTTCCGGCGGCACATGGGTGATAATCCCATATAACAGACGCGCCTGCGCAGCACTTCATAATGACAGATACGCCTCAAATGGAGGCTGATGGAAACTGCCGTGACGATTGAAGATCAGGAAATTCTGTATCCGGGCACCTCCGGTCTGAACGACCCGGCCTCGTTCCCGGCGCGCCTCGAGGCGTTGATCGGGGACATGAGCGTGCGCGCTTTCGCGCGCAAAGCCGGCGTCTCCGACACCTTTCTGCGCCAGTGTCTGGCGGGCCGAACGGAACCGACCCGGACCAAAATCCTGGCCATCGCCGAAGCGGGCGGCGCTACGGTCGAATGGGTTGCAACCGGCCGCGGTGGACCGTCCGATCAACCGGCCATCGGCGAACCCGCGCCGATCGATCGGGAGCTGCTCGAATCGATCATCGAGATTTCCGAGCAGGTCCTGGACGATATCGGCCACGAACTCGGAGCTGCCCGCAAGGCCCGGCTTATCAGCGCGCTCTACGATATGCACACCGGCTCGAATCGGGAGTCCCTGTCAAGGGAAACGATCCACAGGCTCGTCAGCAGCACGGTCTGAGTCATCCCCGAATGGTGATGCAACGAGGCCCAGGCCGGAACGCCAACGGGAGAAGCCGGCATCGGTCAGGTCTCCATAGAATATCAATATAAAAATCGAGACTTTTTCATTCTAACGGCGCCGGTATACCGTTAACTCCGCAAAACCGCCCCATCGGCGGACCCAATGCGGAGTGCAGCATGTCCAAACCGCTTCTGACCGAATCCAACAGCCCGCTGAACCGCGAGCAGGCGCAGCGACTCAGTGACGTCGTTGCGGATCTGCGTGGCGATCAGATCACCTGGCTGAGCGGTTATCTCGCCGGCCTCACGGCGGCCGGCGCCGCCGGTGCGCCCGCCGAGGCCCAGACAACGGCCGCCCCGGCGCAGGCGCCGGAGCTGACAATCCTGTTCGGATCGCAGACCGGCAATGCCGAAGAGGTCGCGCAGCAGGCGGCGCAGAAGGCCGAGGCGCGCGGTTTCCGGGCGCATGTGCTCGACATGGCGGATACCAGGAAACCGCAACTCAAGGCGGCGGAACGCATGTTGGTCGTAGTCTCCACGCATGGCGAGGGCGACCCGCCCGACACGGCGGCCGAGCTGCACGAACTGGTCGGCTCGAAGAAGGCGCCCCCGCTCAAGGACACCCGCTTCTCCGTGCTGGCGCTCGGCGACACCAGCTACGAGCATTTCTGCCAGACCGGCCGCGACTTCGACAGCCGACTGGAAGCGCTAGGGGGCACGCGTATCCACCCCCGCACCGACTGCGATGTCGACTTCGACGATGCCGCCGAGGCATGGATCGACGGCTCGATCGAGGCGTTCGTCGCCGAACTCGACGCACCGCCGTCGAACGTCGTCGCCTTCGGTCCGCTTGGCAGCCAGGGCGAGGCATCGAGCTGGTCGAAGAAGAACCCCTTCCCGGCCGGGCTACTCGACAACATCGTGCTGAACGCGGACGGATCCAGCAAAGAGACCCGTCACATCGAGGTCTCGGTCGAAGACAGCGGTCTCGAGTGGCAACCGGGCGATTCTCTTGGTGTGCTGCCGCGCAACAGTGACCGTGACGTCGAAGACCTGCTCGCCGCACTCGGTTTCTCCGGTGAAGAGACGGTCTCCGGCCCGCGCGGTGATGTGAGCCTCAGTGAGGCGCTAACGCACGATTACGAGATCACGACCCTGACCCGGCCGTTCCTCCAGGGCTGGGCCGAACTCACCGGTGGCGAAGAGTTGCAGGCGCTGCTGGCCGAGGATCACCGCGATGGCCTGCGAGAATGGATGCACGGTCGCCAGTTGATCGACGTGCTCCAGGCCTGGCCCGCCGAGGCCCTCACGCCGCAGTCGTTCATCGACCGCCTGCGCAAACTGCCGGCCCGCCTGTACTCGATCGCATCGAGCCACAACGCGAACCCGGATGAGGTCCATCTCACGGTCGCCACCGTGCGCTATAAGGCGCATGGGCGTGAACGCGAGGGCGTGGCCTCCACCTGGCTCGCGGACCGGGTCGATGACGACACGCCCCTGCCGGTGTATATCGACCACAACAGGAACTTCAAACTGCCCGACGACGACAGCGCCCCGATCATCATGATCGGCCCGGGAACCGGCGTCGCCCCGTTCCGCGCATTCGTCGAGGAGCGGGAGTACCGCGGGGCCGAGGGCGCCAACTGGCTGTTCTTCGGCGAGCAGCATTTCCACACCGACTTCCTCTATCAGCGCGACTGGCTGCGCTGGCGCGAACAGGGGATGCTCGACCGCGTCGATGTCGCCTTCTCCCGCGACCAGTCCGAGAAGGTCTATGTTCAGGACAAGCTGCGCGAGCGCGGTGCGGAGGTTCACGCCTGGCTCGGGCAGGGCGCGTACGTCTATGTCTGCGGCGATGCCGAGTACATGGCCCCCGATGTCCATCAGGCCCTGATCGACGTGATCGCCGAACACGGCAACCGTTCGCAGGAAGACGCCGCCGCGTGGCTCGGCCAGCTGCAGAAGGACAAGCGCTACCAGCGCGACGTGTACTGACGCCATGCCGCCGCCAGGGCCGCGCACGCTGATGGATTCACGCGGAGCCGCCGAGGGCGCAGAGACACGATGGCCGGGCACCGCAGATTCAACAGGTGCTCCCTCGAACGGCACGCACGCATTGTGAGCAGACTCATTCGCAGGCGGTACGGGTTGCGTAAACGGAGCGACTGACGAATGACTCATCCGGAACGGCTCCGCGTGCTCCGCGGCTCTGCGTGAGGCCGCTTTTTTCAGGAGCGCGAACCTGAACGATCACGACGGATCCGCGCGCCACCCGCTTGAGCGCAGCAGCGCGAGGTGACGCGTGACGACAACCGCTACGAGGACTACATGAGCGACCAGGACATCGATCTCGACGCACTCGATCCCACCGAGCGGATCAAGTACGACAGCAACTTCCTGCGCGGCACCATCGAGGAGGGTCTGGCCGACGCGGTCACCGGCGCGATCGCGGAGTCGGATACCAAACTGCTCAAGTTCCACGGCAGCTATATGCAGGATGACCGCGACCTCCGCGCCGCCCGCCAGAAGAAAAAACTCGAGCCGGCCTACTCGTTCATGATCCGCCTGCGTATGCCCGCTGGCGTTTGCACCCCGCAGCAGTGGCTCGCCCTCGACGACATCGCCACGCGCTACGCCAACGCCACGCTGCGCATCACCACGCGGCAGACCTTTCAGTATCACGGCGTCATCAAGCGCGATCTGAAGACGACCATGCGCGCCATCAACGACACGCTGCTCGATACGATCGCCGCCTGCGGCGACGTCAACCGCAATGTCATGTGCAGCCCGAATCCCTACGCGTCGGATATCCACGCCGAGGTATTCGAGTGGTCGAAGCGGATCAGCGACCACCTGCTGCCGCGTACCAGCGCCTACCACGAGATCTGGCTCGATGGCGAGAAGATCGCCGGCGGCGAGCCCGATTTCGAACCGATCTACGGGGCGCGCTATCTGCCCCGGAAATTCAAGATCGCGGTCGCCGTGCCGCCGATGAACGATGTCGACATCTATGCCAACTGCCTCGGGTTCATCGCCGTGACCGATGACAACGGGGAACTCGCGGGCTTCAACATTACCGTCGGCGGCGGCATGGGCATGACCCACGGCGATACGGCGACCTACCCCCGCCTGGCCGACGTGATCGCCTTCTGCCGGCCGGAGCAATCACTCGCCGTGGCCGAGCAGGTCGTCACTCTGCAACGCGATTACGGCGACCGCGTGAACCGCAAACACGCCCGTTTCAAATACACCGTGGACGATCACGGACCGGAGTGGATCCGGGGCGAGATCGAACGCCGCCTCGGCGGGTCACTCGAAGACCCGCGCGACTTCCATTTCGAATCGAACGCCGACCGCTACGGCTGGGTGGACGGTGCCGATGGGCACGGTCACTTCACGCTGTTTGTCGAGAACGGGCGTATCAAGGACGAAGGCGAGCGCCGCATGCTGAGCGCCCTGCGCGAGATCGCACGGGTCCATGACGGTGAATTCCGGATGACGCCGAACCAGAACGTGATCATCGCGCAGGTGGCGGACAAAGACCGGGGGCGGATCGAAGGGATACTCAGGGACCACGGGGTCGATCCCGACGCCGACCGCTCGGCCGTGCGCCGCAGTTCCATGGCTTGTGTGGCCTTTCCGACCTGCGGGCTCGCGATGGCCGAGTCGGAGCGCTACCTGCCCTCACTGATCGACCGGATCGAGGAGATGATGGCCGCCTACGGGCTTCAGGATGATGCCATTGTCGTGCGCATGACCGGCTGCCCGAACGGGTGCGCCCGGCCATATCTCGGTGAGATCGGTTTCGTGGGCAAGGCGCCGGGCAAATACAACCTGTACCTCGGCGCCGGATTCCATGGCGAACGCCTGAACAAGCTGCACCGCGAGAATATCGGCGAGCAGGAGATCCTGGCGGAACTCGAACCGATGATCGGGCAGTATGCGAAGGAACGCGAGGACAGCGAGCCGTTCGGCGATTTCGTGATCCGCGCGGGCTACGTCCACGCGACGACGGCCGGGCGGAACTTCCACCACGTATAAAATTACGGGCCGGGCGTCAGTCCTCGTGATCGTTCGAGCTGCCCACACTGTCGACCTTGTCCGCGAGGGATTGATCGCGGTCCGTGCGGGTACCGAGCTTGAGGGTGGAATGGATCCGCGGCGCGCCCATCTCATGGATGCGCTCATGACACCGACGCACGGCCGCCATCGCCGTCTCCCACTCGCCCTCGAAATTGGTCCCGTAGGCGTGCAGCTCCGGCTCGAAGCCGGCCTCGCGCAAAATGTCCTGACAGGCGCGCACATAAGGGGATACGGAGACCCCGACGCCCAGCGGCACCAGACACAACTCCACCATCACTTTCATCACCGACCTCCCTGAGCAGGCCATTCCGACCACGACTGACAATGCCGCTTCGCCCCGCAGGCCATGGCCGCTATAATTGAGCCGTTGTACGCGATCCAGCCCGGAAAAACGATGCCGCTCGCCCCGCTGCCCGATTCGGTCAACGCCCGCAAACTGCACCGCCGCCTGAAACGCCAGGTCGGTCAGGCGATCGCGGACTACGAAATGATCCGCGACGGCGAGCGCGTCATGGTCTGCCTGTCCGGTGGCAAGGACTCGCATGTCCTGCTGGACATCCTGCTCGAACTGCAGCGGCGGGCCCCGATCCGTTTCGAACTGATCGCCGTCAATATGGACCAGAAGCAGCCGGACTTCCCGGCGCATATCCTGCCGGATTATTTCCGCGAGCGGGGCGTGGACTGGCACATCATCGAGCAGGATACGTATTCCGTCGTCACGCGCGTCGTGCCCGAGGGCAATACGATGTGCGGTCTGTGCTCGCGGATGCGCCGCGGCGCGCTCTATGCCTGGGCCGCCGGCAACGGGATCGACAGGATCGCGCTGGGCCACCACCGCGACGACATCGTCGAGACGTTCTTCCTCAACCTGTTCCATGGCGGCCAGCTAAAAGCCATGCCGCCGAAACTGCGCTCCGACGATGGCCGCAACGTCCTGATTCGACCGCTCGCGTATGCAAGCGAGCGCGACATCGCGAAATACGCACACCTGCGGGATTTCCCGATCATCCCCTGCAATCTCTGCGGCTCACAGGAAAACCTGCAGCGCCAGCAGATCAAGCGCATGCTGGCGGAGTGGGAACGCGAAGCCCCCGGGCGGACGCAGACCATGTTCTCCGCGCTGCAGGACGTAAGGCCTTCACAACTTGCGGACCGCAATCTGTTCGATTTCACCGGCCGGGAGCCGGATATGGCGGGCATAAAAGAAACCGCCTCCGCCACACCCGATTCGATCGCCCTGCGCTGGTTCGACCGCGCCCGACTGAGCTGAGCCGATGACCGATCCAAACACCGCCAACCCCGCCGTGGAACTGCCCGACGAACTGCTCGACCTGAGCCCCTGCGTGGGCGTCTGCCAGCTCGACGCACACGACCGCTGCATCGGTTGTGCCCGCAGCCGCGCCGAGATCGCCGCCTGGGGCTCAATGACACCGGAACAGCGCGACGACTCGAACCGCCGCAACCTCCCCAACGCCCACCCCGCGGTCGCCGTGCGCCTGCTCGGCTACCCCCTCGACCAGCCACAGCGCCGCGGCGGACGCCACAGCCGGTAGGCACGTTGTCGCCGAAGGCGAACGCGCGCGACACACCCCGACCGTATCGCACGCCCCAGGCGCTACCCGCCTCAGCCCTCAGCCCTCGGCCCTCGGCCCTCGGCCCTAAAGAATCACCAACCGCAACGCATACGCGATAATCCCCACCACTGCGAGCCCCGCCAGCCACAGACCGACAAACCAGCCCAGCCGCCGCCAGACGGAGCGTGGAGCCTCCTCCGATCCCATCAGTGATACCCCTCTTCCGGATCGACTTTGCCGCGGAACACCCAGTAGGCGTAGGCGGTATAGGCGAGGATGATCGGGATCAGCACCAGCGCGCCCACCAGCAGAAACGCGAGACTTTCATCCGGCGCCGCCGCCTGCCACAGCGTCACCGAGGGCGGGACCATATAGGGGTAGAAGCTGATCAGGATCCCGATATAGCAGAGCACGAACACACCCAGTGAGGCCAGAAACGGGGTCGCGTCGCGCCGCTCGACCAGACCGCGATGCAGTCTCCAGCCACAGCCGAGCAACAGCAACGGCACGATCACGCTGAATATCCCCATGGGCCATGCGAACCAGCGTTGCAGGTAAACCGGGTTCAGGAACGGCGTGATCAGGCTGACGAGGCCGATCAGGACGAACGTCCCCCAGCCCGTCAGGCGCGCGATCCGCCGGGCATGGTCCGCCAGCGGTCCCTCGGTCTTCATGACCAGCCACGTCGCGCCCAGCAGCGCATAGCCGACCACCAGTGCGGCCCCCGTGAGCAGGCTGAAAGGCGTCAGCCAGTCCCACCAGCCGCCGGCATAAGCGCGGTCCTCGACCGCGATGCCCTGAACGAGGGCGCCCAGCGCGATCCCCTGGGCGAACGCGGCGACGATCGACCCGCCCGGGAAACCGATATCCCAGAGGAACTGGCTGCGGTCCGCGCGGGCACGGAACTCGAACGATACGCCCCGGAAAATCAGGCCCATCAGCATCGCGATAATGGGCGCATACAGCGCCGGCATGATCGTGGCGTACGCGAGCGGGAAGACCGCGAAGAGGCCCCCACCGCCGAGCACCAGCCAGGTCTCGTTGCCGTCCCATACCGGCGCGACCGAGTTCATGGCCAGATCCTGCTCGCCATGATCGCGCAGCAACGGGAACAGGATGCCGACGCCCAGATCGAAGCCGTCCAGCACGACATAGGCGAGCACCGCGAAGGCGAGCAGTCCGGCCCAGACGAGTGCGAGATCGATACCCATCACGACTGCCCTCCATCGTCACCGCCACCCGGGTTACCGCCACCTGGGCGATAGTAGTCGCGGCCATAGGCCGGACCGGGCACGATCCCCGCGGTCCGCGTGGGCCACGGATCCTCCTCGAGACCCGCGTCGGGCGACTGCGCCATCAGCCGCAGGCAGTAGTACGTCCCCATGCCGAACACCGCGAAATACACCACGATGAACACGATCAGGGAGATCCCGACCGCCGAGGCGTCCATGCTGGACGCGGAATCACTGGTACGCAGGAGCCCATACACCGTCCACGGCTGGCGGCCGACCTCGGTCGTGATCCAGCCACAGAGCACCGCGAGGAACCCGGCCGGCGCCATCAGCACGGCCGCCCACTGCAGGCGCCGCCCCTCGAAGAGGCGACCGCGCCAGCGGGCCAGCGCGCTCCAGAGCCCGACCGCGACCATCGCGAAGCCGAGTCCGACCATGATCCGGAAAGTCCAGAAAACGATCTCGGCGCCCGGGCGCTCATCTGCCGGGAACGAATTGAGCCCGCGCACCGTCCCATCCCACTCATGGGTCAGGATCATCGAACCGAGCTTCGGGATCTCGAGGCTGTAGCGCATCTCGCCGGCGCTGTCGTCGGGGATACCGAACAGGATCAACGGGGCCCCGTCGTGGGTCTCGTAATGGCCCTCCATCGCGGCCACCTTGGCCGGCTGGTGCTCGAGCGTATTCAGGCCATGGAAGTCACCCGCGACGATCTGCAGCGGCGCCACGATCAGCGCCATCCACATCGCCATGGAAAACATGATGCGCGCACCGCGATCGCGGGCGTCGCGCAGCAGATGCCACGCACCGACGCCGCCGACCACGAACGCCGTCGTCAGATACGCCGCCAGGACCATGTGCACGAGGCGATACGGGAATGACGGGTTGAAGATCGCCGCCCACCAGTCGGTCGGCACGAACTGTCCCGCATCATTGATGCCGAAACCCGCCGGTGTGTGCATCCACGAGTTGACCGACAGGATCCAGAACGCCGAAAACAGCGTCCCGATCGCCACCATGAGTGTGGCGAAGAAATGCAGCCGGTAGCCGACCCGGTGCAGGCCGAACAGCATCACCCCGAGGAAACCCGCCTCCAGGAAGAATGCCGACAGCACCTCGTAGCCCATCAGGGGCCCGAGGATGGGACCGGTCTTGTCGGAGAACACGCTCCAGTTGGTGCCGAACTGGTAGCTCATGACGATGCCGGAGACCACGCCCATACCGAAGACGACCGCGAAGACCTTCTTCCAGTAATTGAAGACGGTCAGCCAGGCGTCATCGCGCTTGTAGATCCACAGCCCCTCGAGCACGGCGAGGTAACTCGCGAGCCCAATCGAAAACGCGGGGAAAATGATGTGCGCGGACACCGTGAACGCGAACTGGAAGCGCGCCAGGTCGACCGCGTTGAACGCCTCGAACATCGTCAGACTCCGTCGCAGGCAAACGTGAGCAGGGCTGCGGCCCGTGCGACCGCTCTCACCCCACTCTTTCGTACACCCCGGGCGACCGTATGCACCGGCGGCGATCGCCGACTGGCGCGCCCGCCCGGGCCTTGAGACCCCGAACCCCCACGCTACGGCGTCACCGGCGGCTCGTTCGTAACCACCGCATCGGATTCCCTCGGATCAGCGCTGATACGGGACCAGTCCCGCGTCAATGGGGACGCGCTCCTTATGAGTTGCCCGGCACAGGGAATTCGCCTTATGGGGATCGGGGCGCACAGCGCCTGCCGAGCGGCCTCATTCCGTTCGGCGGAGTCGAATACGGCGGAACCACCCGCCGGCCCCCGCCGGGGTATCGGCGACCACCTCGAGGCCGTCGACGGCCGCAAGACAGTCCTCGAAGACGACGTCGGTACGGGTCGCGATGCGCCGCATCAGGGGCGCGGCCAGCCGCCGCAGCGGCGCCCGCTGTCCGGGGCGCAGGAACTTGTCCAGGACAAGGATCTCGCCACTCGGGCGGACGACCCGCGCCGCCTCGCGCAACGACTCCACCGGGTTCGGTACCACCGCAAGGATGAGATGCATGACGACCGCATCGAAGCCGTTATCCGCATACGGCAAAGCGGCGGCATCGGCGACGCGCAGATCCAGCGCGCGACCCGCGCGATCGGCGCGCCGGCGCGCCCGCACAAGCATTGCCGGCGTCAGATCAATGCCGGAGTAGCGCGGCCCTGGGGGCAGCCACGGCAGATCGAGGCCGGTACCGATGCCGATCAGCAGCACGCTGTCGCCGGGCGCCGCGTCGAGTGCCTCCAGACTCCGACGCCGCATCCCACGGGTCGCTGCATCGACCGCGCGATCGTAGATCGGCGCCCACAGCGTGTACGCGCTACGCAGGCTCAAGCCGGTGCGCCCGATCGCATAGGGACCCGAGCCCGGCCACCACTCACGCGGTCGCCCCTGACCCACGGCGGGGAGTACGCGCGAAGATAATCATCCCCAGTACGAGCCCTCCCACGAACCAGAAAGGATCGGCGGCGCCCTGGACGAGCGCGGCCACGCCCGGCCCCGGGCAGTATCCGGCAAGGCCCCAGCCCGCACCGAACAGCGCCGCCCCGAGCAGCAGCGGGCGATCGATGTCGCTGCGCTGCGGCAGCCGCATTGGGCCGCCGAACCAGGAATCGCCGCGCCCGATCAGGCGAAAGCCGATAGTGGTCGTGACGACGGCACCGGCGAGCACGAATACGAGCGTCGGGTCCCAGGTCCCCGCGATATCGAGAAACCCGAGCACCCGCTCGGGATCGGTCATGCGCGCGAGATCCAGCCCGAACCCGAACAGGACGCCCGCGACCAGCGCAATCAGGCCATTCATGTCACAACCCCCGCGAACGGTCCATGGCGCACCAGCCACACGACGACCACCGCCACGAGCACAAACACGGCGGTCGCCACGGCCGAGCGCGGCGAGAATCGCGCGAGACCGCAGACGCCGTGCCCGCTGGTACAGCCGCTGCCCAGCCGCGTACCGATACCTACGAGTAGACCGGCGGCGAGCAGCGCCCACACAGGGAACCCGGTCCGCGCCTCGACGGCCGTCGGATCCAGCCATTGGTGGAAAGCCGCGCCCGCGAGCAGCCCAGCGAGGAAAAGCCAACGCCAGAGCGCGTCACCACCGGGACGCTGCAGAACGCCACCGAGGATGCCGCTGATGCCCGCGATGCGGCCGCTGCCGGCCAGCAGCAGCGTCGCCGCAAGACCGATCATCACACCGCCCGCGAGGGCCGAAAACCAATCGAATTCCGCCATTATTCCGGTCTCTTCACAGCCCTACTGACCCGCCGTGGGCGCACCCCGCACCGGATCACCCCGTTGCATGCCCCGAGGACGTGCTCAGAACGCATCGATCGGCACCTTCAGATAGATCGTGCCGTTGTCTTCCGGTGGCGGGAATTCGCCCGCCCGGATATTCACCTGCACGGACGGCAGGATCAGCGTCGGCATCGGGAGCGTCGCATCCCGGGCCTCGCGCATGTTGACGTATTCCGCCTCGCTCACGGTCTCGTTGACATGGATATTGTCGCGTTGCTGTGCTCCAACCGTGGTCTCATTCCGGCGTTCGCGCCCGTTCGGCCCATAGTCGTGCAGCATGAACATGCGCGCCTCGTCCGGGAGCGCCTCGAACAACCGTCGCGTGGACCGGTACAGCAGCCCCGCATCACCACCCGGGAAATCGCAGCGGGCCGTGCCGGCATCCGGCATGAACAGCGTATCGCCGACGAACACCGCATCGCCGATCACATAGGTCAGGTGGTCGCTGGTGTGCCCCGGCGTCGAGATCACGTTGGCCCCGATGCCGCCGAGCCGGAACGCCTCCCCGTCCGCGAACAGGTGATCGAACTGGCTGCCATCCGGCAGGAAACCGCGCTCCAGATTGAACAGCCGCTTGAAGCGCTCCTGTACGACGCGGATACCCTCACCGATCCCGACCGGTGGCCGATCCAGGCGTTCGCGCAGGAACGGCGCGGCCGAGATGTGATCGGCGTGCGCATGCGTCTCCAGGATCCAGTCGATCGTCAGGCCCTCGCGATCGACGATGTCCAGCAGTCGTGTTGGCGTGTCGGTCCCGGTGCGCCCGGACCTCCCGTCGAAATCGAGCGCCGGATCGATGATCACGCCATGCAGGCTCGCCGGATCCCAGACGACATACGAAAAGGTCGAGCTCTCATCATGCAGTACGTGACGGACTTCGGGTTGCATGCAGGGCACCTCCGTTTCAATGGTTATAACGGTAGATCTGATCGTTATTTTAGTCAATACTAATTTAGCAATGTATGATATTCCATGCGGGATGACCCACGGACAATGGACACGGCGCAATGAGTGAGCCCACGACCACACCGCCAGCCACTTCGCCCGGACATCTGATCGCCGCCAATGCGGAGGAGGCCGAGCGCTTCCTGCGTGCACTGGCCAACCGGAACCGCCTGATGGTGCTGTGCAGTCTGGTGCCCGGGGAACTGTCCGTCTCGGCCCTGCAGGAGCGCGTGCCGCTCTCCCAGTCGGCGCTGTCCCAGCACCTCGCCGTACTCCGCAACCAGGGCCTCGTGGAGACCCGGCGCGAGGCGCAGACGATCCACTACCGGATCGCGGATCCGCGCGTGCGCAGACTCATGCCATTGTTATGCGAAGTGCTGGCCGGTGATACCGACTAATCGGGGATGCCGTTGTCCGTTGCGAAATCGCTGGCGATGGCGAGTGGGTTCAGCAGATTGATCGCCTTCCCTGTGTGAAACTTGACGGCGATCAACGACCGGCAACACCACAAGACTCAGAATCCCGGCTGTCGGGAACGTATCCCGACACACGCCCGAATCGAGTTGAGGCCGGCGATGAAACGCAGCCCCGAACTGGTCCCGCTATCGCGCGATCACAATCACGTGATGCAGCTGGCGCGGCGCGCGCGCCGGGCGGCGGACAGTGCGTCGGAAAGGGAGATCTCGAGGTGCTGGCAGGCACTCCGCGAGGCCTGGCGCTCGGAAATGTCCGCGCATTTCGCCGCCGAGGAGCGGTTATTGTTCCCGCGCCTGCATGAACACGGGCAGGCCGAACTGGCGACTGAACTCCAGCGCGAGCACGATGCGATCCGGCGCACACTCACGCGCACCGATCGACTGGATGCGACCCGCCTGGGCGTATTGGGCGAAGTACTGGAGCACCACCTGCGCGTCGAGGAGAGACAGGCGTTCCCGTTGCTCGAACAAAGTTTATCCGGGCTCGAACTCACAGTGATCGCCGCCGATATCGAGTCGATTCACGGGAACGACGCACTGCAGTCCAGCGTCTGACAAGCGGGAATCGCCGACCGCGACACCCGGGAATGCCGAGCCAAAAGACCGCTTCGGATTCGCGTTAATGCGCGGACGAGCGTTCCGCGCCCGCCTCTGCACCGCCGTGTTCGCACCCATCGCGCGGGCCCGCGATCGCTGCCCTTGCCGATTCGATCCAGTCACGCGCCATACGGTTCACTTCGGCCGTGTTCCGCCCCTCGGTCTCGATGGGCGGGCCGATTTGCATCGTGATGGTGCCCGGATACTTGCGCCAGTCGTCGTTGGGCCAGCACCACCCGGAGTCCAGCGCCACCGGCACGACCGGGACACTGGCGGCGTTCGCGAGCCGCGCGCCGCCCTGGCCGTAGCGACCGGATTCATCCGGTGCCAGCCGCGTGCCCTCGGGGAACACCACTACCCAGCGCCCAGCGGCGAGGTGGCGCGAACCCTGGTGTTCGATCTGGCGCAGCGCCTCGCGACCCGCGTCGCGATCGATGCCGATCTCCTCGAGCGCCTTCAGCGACCAGCCGTAGAACGGAATACGGAACAGGGATTGTTTGATGATCCATGACAGTCGGGCCGGGAAGATCGTCCGGAAGGCGATCGTCTCCCAGGTCGACTGGTGATTCGAAAGGATCACCGCTGGTCCCGCCGGCAGGTTCTCCCGACCAAGCACCCGGTGGCGCACACCACAAGTCAGGCGCAGCCAGACGAGCACGCAGCGACACCACACGCGGGCCGTGCTCTCGCGCACACCGTAGGGGAGCGGCCAAAACAAAAGCACCAGCAGGGCGAAGACCGGGGTTACGAGGCCGAACCCCGTATGGAAAAGAACCGAGCGAAACGTCGCGAGACGCGCCCCGTGTCTCTTCATGAAGCCCATCTCCGGAAGACCAGAGAGGCGTTGGTACCACCGAACCCGAAACTGTTCGACAGGATCGTATCGATCCGCGCGGGTTCTTGCAGTTCCGTCACCAACGGGTGCGCCGCGGCTTCCGGATCGACGTTCTCGATATTGATCGAAGGGGCGATGAAACCGCCGTCCATCATGTAGAGGGAGTAGATCGCTTCCTGCACGCCCGCGCCGCCCAGCGAGTGGCCGGTCATGGATTTGGTCGATGCCACCGGCGGCATGGCATCGCCGAACACGTCGTGGATGGCCTCAAGCTCGGTGATGTCACCGGCACGCGTGCTGGTGCCATGGGCGTTGACGTAATCGATCGGGGTATCGACGCTCTCGATAGCCTGCTGCATGCAGCGCAGAGCGCCCTCACCGCTGGGAGCGACCATATCGTAGCCATCCGAGGTCGAACCGACGCCGACGAGTTCCGCGAGGATCGGCGCACGGCGGGCCTGGGCGTGCTCGAGTTCCTCGACCACGAGCATGCCGGCGCCACCGGCGATCACGAAGCCATCGCGGTCTGTGTCGTAGGGCCGCGAGGCGCGCTCCGGCATATCGTTGTATTTCGACGACAGCGCGCCCATCGCGTCGAACAGCATCGACAGCGACCAGTGCTCTTCCTCGGCACCACCGGCGAAAACGATATCCTGCCGGCCCGCGAGGATCTGGTCGGCCGCCGCACCGATGCAGTGCGCGCTGGTAGCGCAGGCAGAAGAGATCGAGTAATTCACGCCGCGGATACCGAACGGGGTGGCGAGACAGGCCGAGATGGTGCTGCTCATCGACTTCGGCACGGCGAACGCGCCAATGCGCTTCACACCGCGCTCGCGCAGTGTATCCGCCGCATCCACGATCGTCGCCGTGGAGCCACCGCCGGAGCCGGCGATCAGGCCGATGCGCGGGTCCGACAGGTTAGCCGGGTCGAGCCCGGCCTCCACGGCCGCATCCTCCATTGCCACATAGGCGTAGCCCGCGGCGTCCGCCATGAATCGGCGCGGCTTGCGCGGCACGCGCGCGTCCAGATCGATGTCCGGCCGGGCGGCGACCTGGCTGCGCAGCCCCAGCTCGGCGTAGCGCTCGTTGAAACGCACGCCCGAGCGGCCGTTACGAAGCGCGTCGGTTACCGTCGCGCGATCGTTGCCGAGACAGGAGACGATACCGGCGCCGGTCACTACGACCCGGCGCATCCCATTATTCCGTGCATCACTCATCGTAATCGTCTCAGAGTGCGGCCGCAGGATCGACGAACAGCGCCACCTTGAGGTCGCGGGCGCGGTAGATGGTGTTTCCATCCACGCTCATCGCGCCGTCGGCGATCCCCATGGTGAGGCCGCGTCGTACGAGCCGTTTGATATCGAGGTAGTAGCGAACTTCCTCATGGGAAGGCAGGACCTGACCCGTGAATTTCACCTCGCCGGCACCCAGCGCCCGGCCTTTGCCCGGGGCACCGGTCCAGCCGAGATAGAAGCCCACCAGCTGCCACAGCGCATCGACTCCGAGACAGCCCGGCATGACCGGGTCACCGGGGAAGTGGCACTCGAAGAACCAGGCGTGCGGATCGATCGCCAGCGTCGCCTCGACCCGGCCTTTGCCATAGGCACCACCCGTCGAATCGATGTGGTCGATCCGGTCGAACATCAGCATCTTGTCAACCGGCAGTCGCGCATTCTCGGGCGCGAACAGGCGACCATAGCCGCAGTCCACCAGGTCCTGGTGCGAGAAACTTGATCGGTTGAATCGCTCGTTCACGGAATCCCCGTCCTGCGCGCCTGTCACCGCCATGCCCGGCTCCATCAGTGCCCATTGGATCGACTGCCGACTCGGCCCCGGCAAGGGGTCGAACGGCGAAGATACGTTACCATTGGTCGGTCCCCCGCGTCTTGATCCGCGTGGATGCGGATCGGGGAATTGGCCTCATGGCGGGGCTGCAGGCCTGTCGCGCCGACGCCCGCCGGAACGCGCCGGGGTCGTCTCAACGCGGCTTACGGTAGCCCGCGCAACACTGCGCGCGCACCCCGAACTCCCGTTCGCACCATCAGTTGAAGATGACGGGGTCACCCTCACGATCGAACGCCAGCATCGATGACAGATCGCCACCCGCGTGGACGGTCTTGATGAGCCCCGAAAACGCGTCCTCGACCGCCGAGTCGGAGGGCGGAGCCCCTTCCCCGACGAGCGCCGCGGCCAACACCATCTGCCAGTCCTCGCCCATCGCCCGCGACTCCTCGACCAGCCCCGAGAAATCCGTGAGCTCACCGGGCGCCTTGTCGACGTACATCACGGGCATCAGCCCGCCGCCATTGCCCTGCTCGAACCGCTGCCGCTCCTCCTCGGTCGCATCCTCGGGCAGCGCCACCTTCAGGAAAATAAACAGCAGCCGCTGCGGCTCATCGCTGGCCTGGGCGAGTTCCAGGAACGAATCAAAATCGACAATCTCGGTCATTGGAGCCTCGGGAGTGGAGTTTTAAAGAACCACGAATGAACACGAATGAGTCACCGGAGCATTGGTCTCGATGGAGTTTTGCTGTCCGGTTGTCGGCATCTGTCAACTTATAAAGAACCACTGATGGACACAGATAAAGGCGCTGTGTCTCAACGCTGCGCGTTTTATCTGTGTCTATCCGTGGTTCCCAACTGGGATTTTCAGCTTCCTGGCGGCATCAGCGCAGCTCCCGAACCGTTTCCATCCCGAGAGACCATTCGTGTTCATTCGTGGTTCGTTTTTTGTCGTCGGAGCGCTACTGCACCAACGGCGAATCGGGCACTTCCAGGTCGACGCCCTCAATTTCGGCGTCGGCCGCGAGTTGGCCGATGTATTGGCTGACCGCGCGGCGCCAGGAACGTTCGCGGATGTAGTCGGCGATCAGGTGACTGACCTGCTCGTACGATAACGGCTCGCCCCCTTCGCGCGCGATCACTTCGACGACATGGAACCCGTAACGGGTTTCCACAGGCCGGCGGGCCAGCCCCGCTTCCAGGCGCAGGACGACATCCTCGAACTCGGGTACGGTCTGGCCACGGCCGACGGCGCCGAGGTGGCCGCCATCGGTGGCCGACGGGCAGTCGGAATGGCGCGCGGCGAGTCCGCCGATCGTTTCGTCGCCATTGGCGGCCTCGTCGATCAACGTCTCTGCGCGCTCCTCCGCTTTGGCGCGGGCACCGACGTCGTCCGGCGGCGCCGCCAGCAGGATATGTCGGATCTCCGCCGTCACCGGCGTACAGAAACGCTCCGGATTCGCCTCGAAGTAGCGCCGACATGCCGCATCGTCGACCGCGGGCCGCGGCACCTCACGCGCCAGCAACGACTCCACCGCGGCATCCATATCGCTGTCCGTGTCGAGACCGATTTCGTCGGCCCGTTGGCGCAGCAATTCACGAACCACGAGCTGGCGCGCCGCCGCACCGCGACGTTCATCCACACCACGCTCATCGACCCGGGCGGATTCATAGTGGATATCCTCGTCGGGAATCACGACCCGATTGACCGTGACCAGCGACATCGCGGCTCCCCCTGTCATGCCGAACGCCGCCGCACGATCTGGTACTGGCGGGCGATGTAGCCCGCAGGCAGGCTCCAGATATGCACCAGTCGCGTGAATGGGAAGATCAGGAAAGTCGTGATTCCGAGAAACATATGCAGTTTGAAGATCCAGTGAACGTCGGCAATGATTTCCGATCCACCGCGGAACGTCAGCACGTGCTGCGCCCAGTCCGACAGCTTCAGCATGGTCGATCCGTCCAGATGGCCCATCGAGACCGGGATCGTGAACATGCCGAGAAACAGCTGGATATAGAGCAGCACCAGGATAAAGATATCGTTACGCGTGGATTGCGCGCGCACACGCGTATTGAATAACCGCCGGTGCAGCAGAATGCCACCTCCGACCAGTGCGGCTATACCGGCGATACCGCCGGAAACAATCGCCAGCACCTGTTTTGCGCCTGGCGTCAAGCCGAAATACGGATACATCCAGTGCGGCATCAGCATGCCGACCAGGTGGCCGAAGAGCAGGAACAGCACACCGGCATGAAACAGCACGCTGCCCACCTGAAATTTCATCGAATTGTCCAGCAACTGACTGGAGTTCGTTTTCCATGTGTACTGGCTCATGTCGAACCGGACCAGACTGCCTAACAGGAAAACGGTCCCCGCCACGTATACATAGTATTCAAAAACGAATGTATGCAGGAATTCCATCGTCATTCTCCGATTCTACGCCTGATCCGCCCCGTAGCCGGCGGTTTTACCGCTCCGGGCACCGAACGATCCACCGCTGCAGCCACCACCAAGCGCCGAGCCGGCTCCAAACGTCACTGGCGCCTCGGACCAGACGCTATCAATCGCCTCGCGGGTATCGTCCCGTTTTTCCTCCTTCGTCCCCTCCACCAGCTCCGCCGGCCAAGGGTCCAAGTCGACCAGTCGCAGTAACAGCCGGAATGGCACGGCGTAACGGCTCTCGCGCTGGTGCAGCCGGACGTGGATTTCCTGGAGGATGTGGCTGACATCTTCCAGCCAGCCGCAGGCATCGGCATCCGGCAACTGCGCGCAGAACTCAAGGAACATCGGCAGATAGTCCGGCAATTCACTTGCCGCGATATCGAGCCCCTGCTCGCGATAGGCCATCTGCAGCTCAACCATCGCTGGACCGCGATCACGCGATTCGCCGTGGACATGCTCAAACAGGTACAACGATACCTTCTTACTCCGATCGAAGGTCTCGACGTAGCTCGCCTGCTGATGCAGCAGCTCCGCGCGCCGCAGTCGATTAATGAACCGCTCCAGATCGGCACGATCCGCTGGCGGGAACTCGGGCCTCGCCGCCAGCACGTCGGCAATCGCATCGGCGTTGTCGATGGTTTCCTCGTCCGGGTA
Organism: uncultured Ectothiorhodospiraceae bacterium; assembly: GCA_913055615.1. Taxonomy (GTDB): domain Bacteria; phylum Pseudomonadota; class Gammaproteobacteria; order XJ16; family Halofilaceae; genus Halofilum. The sequence continues at coordinate 70,601 of CAJXKK010000008.1, read as the reverse complement.
ATGGAGCAGCAGCGACAATGCCTGGAGACAGGGCCCGAAACCCGCGTGTTCGCTGGCCATCATCACTTGTTCTCCTCGATCGTCGGCGGCTTGTGTTCGCGCTTGCGCGGACTCTTGCTGCCGAACAGATCCCCGGGGCTGACGCCGTTGGTATTGCAACCATCGCCGAAACTGAATCCACAACCCGAGCGTTCCCCGTAGGGATCGTCCGTGGCGAGTTCGCGATGACTGGTCGGGATGACGAACCGATCCTCATAGTTGGCGATCGCCATCGTCTGGTACATGTCCTCCAACTGCTGGCGATTCAGGCCGACCTGCTCGAGCACCTCGGTGTTTTCCACCCCGTCGACGGTCTCGCCGCGCTTGAACACCCGCATCGCGAGCATCCGCTTGAGACCGTCGATGACCGGACGGTCATCGCCCGCGGTCAACATGTTGGACAGGTAGCGCACCGGAATGCGCAGCGACTCGACATCCGGCATCAGGCCATCGAGACCGACCTGACCCGTGTCCGCGGCCGACTGAATCGGCGACAGCGGTGGCACGTACCAGACCATCGGCAGCGTCCGGTACTCCGGATGCAGCGGGAACGCCACCTTCCAGTCCATCGCCATCTTGTAGACCGGCGAACGCTGGGCGGCCTGGATCCAGGAATCGGGTACGCCGTCGGCCCGCGCCTGGCGCTGTACTTCCGGATCGTTCGGATCGAGGAATATGTCCAGCTGCGCCTCATACAGATCCTTCTCGTTCGGGACGCTGGCGGCCTCCTTGACCCGGTCGGCGTCATAGAGCAGCACCCCGAGGTAGCGGATCCGGCCCACGCAGGTCTCGGAGCACACCGTTGGCTGACCGGCCTCGATACGCGGATAGCAGAAGGTGCACTTCTCGGATTTACCGGACTGCCAGTTGTAGTAGATCTTCTTGTACGGGCACCCGGAGATGCACATGCGCCAGCCGCGGCACTTGTCCTGGTCGATCAGGACGATACCGTCCTCCTCGCGCTTGTAGATCGCCCCGGAGGGGCAGCTCGCCACGCAGGTCGGGTTGAGGCAGTGCTCACACAGCCGCGGCAGGTACATCATGAACGTGTTCTCGAACTGGCCGTACATCTCCTTCTGGATGCCCTCGAAGTTGTAATCCTGCGAGCGCTTGGAGAACTCGCCGCCGAGGATTTCTTCCCAGTTCGGGCCCCACTCGATCTTCTCCATCGGTTTCCCGGTGATCGCCGAATACGGTTTGGCGGTCGGCTGAGTCTTCGAGTCGGGCGCATTCTGCAACCGCTGGTAGTCGAAATTGAACGGCTCGTAATAGTCCTCGATATCAGGCAGATGCGGGTTCGCGAAAATCTTGGCGAGAAGGCGCCACTTGCCACCCTGCTTCGGCACGATGCCATCTTTGCCGGACCGAACCCAGCCGCCTTTCCAGCGATCCTGGTTCTCCCAGTCCTTCGGATAGCCGATACCCGGTTTGGTCTCGACATTGTTGAACCACGCGTACTCCATGCCTTCACGCGAGGTCCATACGTTTTTACAGGTCACCGAGCAGGTGTGGCAGCCGATGCACTTGTCCAGGTTGAGGACCTTGCCGATCTGTGCGCGGATCTTCATCGCGTGTACTCCTGCGTGAGGATGCTTTCGTCATCGCCCTCGAGCCAATCGACCTTGTCCATCTTGCGCACGACGACGAACTCATCACGGTTCGAACCAACCGTGCCGTAGTAGTTGAAACCGTAGCTCTGCTGGGCGTAGCCCCCGATCATGTGGGTCGGTTTCACCACCGCCCGCGTTACCGAGTTGTGGATGCCGCCGCGGGCTCCCGTGATTTCGGATCCGGGCGTGTTCACGATGCGCTCCTGGGCGTGGTACATCATCGCCATGCCATCGCGCACGCGCTGCGAAACCACCGCTCTGGCGACCACGGCCCCGTTGGCGTTGAAGGTCTCGATCCAGTCGTTGTCCTCGACCCCGATCTTTGCCGCATCCGTCTCGGAGATCCAGATAATCGGCCCTCCGCGGGACAGCGTCAGCATCAACAGGTTATCGCTGTAGGTGCTGTGGATCCCCCACTTCTGGTGTGGCGTGATCCAGTTGAGCACGATCTCAGGATTGCCATTCGAATGCTCGCCATGAATATCCCGCCAGGTCTTGGTATTCACCGGCGGCCGGTAGGCCACAAAGCCCTCGCCAAAACCGCGCATCCATGCGTGATCCTGATAGAACTGCTGGCGCCCGGTCAGCGTGCGCCAGGGGATCAGTTCATTGATATTGGTCCAGCCCGCGTTATAACAGACCTCCTCGGACTCGATGCCCGACCACGTCGGCGACGAGATGATCTTGCGCGGCTGAGCCTGGATATCACGGAAGGTGATCTTCTCGTGCTCCTTGGAAAGGGCCAGATGCTGGTGTTCTCGGCCGGTAACTTTCTCCAGCGCGGACCAGGCCTTGACGGCGACCTCGCCGTTGGTTTCGGGCGCCAGCGACATGATCGTGTCCGACGCCTGGATCGCCGTTTCCATACGCGGGCGCCGGAAGCTGGCCTCCTCGAGCCAGTTGCGCCCGTGCATTTCGCCGAGGTGCTCGATTTCGCGCTCGGTATTCCAGCTGATGCCCTTGCCACCGTTGCCAAGTTTATCCATCAGCGGGCCGACCGAGGTGAAGCGGTGATACGTATTCGGGTAGTCGCGTTCGACCGTAATCAGGTTCGGCATCGTGCGCCCGGGGACCGGATCGCACTCGCCTCGTTTCCAGTCGGCCACGCCTAGGGCCTGACCCATTTCCGCCGGTGTGTCATGCATCAACGGCAGCGTGACCATGTCCTCCTCGACACCCAGATGCGGCGATGCCAGATCCGAGAAGGCCCGCGCGATCCCCTTGAAGATATCCCAGTCGCTGCGCGACTCCCACGCCGGATCGACCGCTTCTGAGAGCGGGTGAATGAACGGGTGCATGTCCGAGGTATTCAGGTCGTTTTTCTCATACCACGTCGCGGTCGGCAGGACCACATCGGAGTACATGCAGGTCGTCGACATCCGGAAGTCAAGTGTGACCAGCAGATCAAGCTTGCCCTCGGGCGCTTCATCGTGCCAGACCACTTCCTCCGGTTTCTGCTCACCCTGCGGCCCAAGGTCCTTGCCCTGAATGCCATCGTTCGTACCCAGCAGATATTTGAGCAGGTATTCATGGCCCTTGCCGGAAGAGCCGAACAGATTCGAGCGCCAGACGAACAGATTGCGCGGCCAGTTCTCCGGCGCGTCCGGGTCTTCGCTGGCCATACCGAGGGCGCCCGACTGCAACTGCTCCACCACATATTCTTTCGGATCGCGCTCTGCCGCACGCGCCTCGCGCACCACATCAAGCGGATTGCGGTTGAGCTGCGGCGCCGAGGGCAGCCAGCCCATGCGCTCGGCACGGACGTTGTAATCGATCAGGCTGCCGGGCCACTCTTCCGGATTCGCGAGTGGCGACAGGATCTCGTCGACCGCCAGCTTCTCGTAGCGCCACTGATCGCTGTGCGCGTACCAGTAGGAAGTGCCGTTCATGTGCCGCGGTGGCCGCGTCCAGTCGAGTGCGAACGCGACGGGCAGCCATCCGAGCTGCGGCCGCAGTTTCTCCTGACCGACATAGTGCGCCCAGCCGCCGCCGCTCTGGCCGATGCAACCGCACATCACCAGCATGTTGATGATCGCGCGATAGTTCATGTCCATGTGGTACCAGTGGTTGAGACCGGCCCCCAGGATAACCATCGAGCGCCCGCGCGTTCTGGCCGCGTTGTCCGCGAACTCGCGTGCGACCCGGACGACGTGATCGCCGGGCACGCTGGTGATCGATTCCTGCCACTTCGGCGTATATGGCACGTCATCTTCGTAGCTCGTCGCCACGGCATCGTCGCTGAGGCCGCGATCGACGCCGTAGTGGGCCGCCATCAGATCGAAGACGGTCGCCACCCGCACGCTACTGCCATCGGCCAGCGTCATGCGCCGGACCGGCACGCAGCGCTCGAGGACGTCGCTCTGCTCGTTGTGCGTAAAGAATTCGTGCTCGACGCCACCGAAGTACGGGAAGGCGACCGACACCACCTCATCGCCGTGATCCAGCAGCGTCAGGCGTGAATGGATTTCCCCGCCGTTCACACCCTCGCGTTCCTCGAGGTTCCAGCGCCCGCTCTCGTCCCAGCGGAAGCCGATCGCCCCCTGCGGGACCACCGGGCTGTCGGACGCGGTATCGATCGTCAGCGTCTTCCACTCGGCGTTCGCCTGCTCCCCAGCGGCATCCGTCAGATCGCTGGCGCGCAGGAAGCGCCCCGGCACGTTGCGGCCATCGCGCTCATCCAGCGCGACCAGCATCGGCATGTCGGTATAACGCCGGCAGTAGTCATGGAAGTACTCTTCCTGCCGGTCGATGTGGAATTCCTTCAGGATGACGTGCCCGATCGCCATGCCGAGGGCGGCATCGGTTCCCTGCTTCGGCGACAGCCACAGGTCCGCGAACTTGGTCGCCTCCGCGTAGTCCGGCGAGCAGACGACGATCTTCGTGCCGTTATAGCGGGCCTCCGTCATGAAGTGGGCGTCCGGCGTGCGCGTCTGCGGCACGTTCGAGCCCCACATCATGATGAATTTGCTGTTGTACCAGTCGGCCGACTCCGGTACGTCGGTCTGTTCGCCCCATGTCATGGGCGAACTCGGCGGCAGGTCGCAATACCAGTCATAGAACGACAGGCAGACACCGCCGATCAATGACAAATAGCGGCTACCGGCCGCATAGGACACCATCGACATCGCCGGAATCGGCGAAAAGCCGGCTATGCGATCCGGACCCTGATGCCGGACCGTGTGGACGTTGGCGGCAGCAACGAGTTCCTGCATTTCATCCCAGCTCGCGCGCACCATGCCACCGAGACCACGCCGACGCTGGTAACTGCGACGCAGTTCGGTGTCATTGACGATCGACGCCCACGCCTCGACCGGATCGCTGTACTGCTCTCGGGCTGCACGCCACAGTTTGATCAGGCGCCCACGGACCATCGGGTATTTCAGGCGGGCCGCGCTGTAGATGTACCAGGAGTAACTGGCGCCACGCGAACAGCCGCGCGGCTCGTGGTTCGGTAGATCCGGACGGGTGCGCGGATAATCGGTCTGCTGGGTTTCCCAGGTGACCAGCCCGTCCTTGACGTAGATCTTCCAGGAGCAGGCCCCCGTGCAGTTCACGCCGTGGGTCGAGCGCACGACCTTGTCGTGCTGCCAACGCTGGCGGTAGGCCTTCTCCCAACTGCGGTCTTCATGGGTAGTACGGCCGTGGCCATCGGCAAACTCGCCCTCTACCCGCTTGAAGAACATCAGACGATCAAGAAAGTGACTCATTGCGTACTCCGGGTTCCTGAAGCCAGCCGGTCGCCGGCCCGACGTCGATACCGACCATACGCCCGCCGCGCGGGCATCGCTTTGACCTTTATCAACCGCGGAGCGCACTGGCTCCGGGGTTGATCGAGCCTCGTCCTCAACACGGGATCTCAGCGTTGCGCCGGTGGTAGAACCACCAGGTCACCGCAACGCAGGTCACGTAATAGGCGCAGAATGCATACAGTGCAGCCGTCGGACCGCCGGTGATCGCGATCGACGTCCCGTAGGCCTTCGGGATGAAAAACGCCCCGTAGGCCGCGAGCGCCGAGCTGAAGCCGAGCGTCGCTGCCGACTCGCGCCGCGCGTCTTTCAGCGCCGCATCGCGGGTCGCCTGGTCGGCGCCCTCGGTCCAGCGCTCGTGCTGCGTGCGGAAGATCACCGGGATCATGCGAAAGGTCGAGCCATTGCCCACGCCCGTTGTCACGAACAGGATCATGAACATCGAGAAGAAGCCCCAGAAATTGCCCGCCGTACCAAGCACGGGCAGGAAGTACACGACCCCGAAAACCGCGGCGATCATTACAATGAAGTTCCAGAACGTCACCCGCGCGCCGCCGAGGCGATCCGCCAACCAGCCTCCCGGCGGACGGATCAGGGCACCGACCAGCGGCCCGAGGAACGCGAACTGCAGTGCATCGATTTCGGGGAACTGCGTCTTGATCAGCATCGGGAACCCGGCCGAGTACCCGATGAAGCTGCCGAACGTCGCGATGTAGAGCCAGCTCATTACCCACTGGTGTTTGCGCCGGAAAATCACGGACTGCTCCTTGAACGACGACCGCGCCGAAGCGATGTCATTCATGCCCACCCAGGCGAGCACCGTGAACAGAGCGATGAACGGTACCCAGATGAAGGCCGCGTTCTGCAGCCAGAGCTGACCGCCGCCCTCGAGGCCCTGGGCACTGCCGAACATGAAACTGAGCGAGCCGGTCGCGATCACGAACGGCACCACCAGCTGCATGACCGACACGCCCGCGTTACCGAGACCCGCATTCAGGCCCAGGGCGGTGCCCTGCTGCTTCGCCGGGAAGAAGAAGCTGATATTGGCCATCGACGAAGCGAAGTTGCCGCCACCGAACCCACACAGCAGCGCGATGATCGCGAACTCCCAGAAAGTGGTTCCGGGATCCTGGACCGCCAGCCCCATCCAGATCGCCGGGATCGCGAGAGAGGCCGTGGAGATCGCCGTCCAGCGCCGGCCGCCGAAGATCGGCACCATGAAGCTGTAGAAGATCCGCAGCGTAGCGCCGGACAGACCCGGAAGTGCCGTCAACCAGAACAACTCGTTCGTGCTCAGCGTGAAGCCGATATCATTCAGGCGCGTTGCAACCGCGCTCCAGACCAGCCACACGCAGAAAGCGAGGAGCAGGCACGGGATCGAGATCCACAGATTGCGCTGGGCCACCGGGTAGCCTTTCGACTCCCAGAAATCCGGGTCCTCCGGCCGCCAGTCGTCGAGCACCTTGCCCATGTCGGTCAGCAAACCCTTTTGTTGTGTCGGTTTTGACGCCATCACTGTTCTCCTGTCGCGGGAGCGCTTACTGCGCTCCGCGACCCTCGTTTTTGTAATCGGGCTGGATCTCGGGGAGATACCGGAACCGGTCTTCCGCGGCTCGCTCGGGATTGCGGCGGTGTTCCATGCGCAGGATTGCGAAGTGCATCCAGATCATCGAGACCGCAACGACCACGAAGAGCAGCATGAAGCAGCTGGTCCATACGCCGGTCAGATCGTTGAGTACACCGAACGCGATCGGCAGGAAGAAGCCGCCAAGGCCGCCGATCATGCCGACCAGACCACCGACGGAACCGACGTGCTCCGGGTAATAGACCGGGATGTGCTTGTAAACGGCCGCCTTGCCCAGCGACATCATGAAACCGAGCGCGATCGTCAGCAGTGCAAACAGCCACACCGGGACGCCGAAGGCGAACTCGATCGGCCCTTCGATTCCAGAGACCACGTATTGGGTCTCGGGGTACGACAGGATGAACAGGGCGACCAGAGACACGCCGAAGGTCCAGTACATCACCGCACGCGCCCCGATCCTGTCAGACAGCCAACCCCCGAGTGCCCGGAATACGGACGCGGGCAGCGAATACGCCGCGGCCAGCATGCCGGCCGCTTCAAGGCCCATGTCGTACGCACCGGTATAATAGCGGGGCAGCCACGAGGCGAGCGCGACGAAAGCGCCGAAGACGAAGAAGTAGTACAGCGAGAAGCGCCACACCTGCAGTTTCTTGAGCGGTTCGAGCTGCTTCTTCAGCGGGGTCGGCTTGCCACCCTCGGCCTTGCGCTTCTGGATACGCGGGTCGGCCTCGGTCAGGAACCAGAACACGATGGCCATGACCGCGAGCACCGCCGCGTAGATCTGGGCAGTGGTCTCCCAGCCGACGCCGACCACGAGGAACGGTGCACCGAAGTTGGTCACCGCGGCACCGACGTTGCCGGCGCCGAAGATGCCGAGCGCCGTTCCCTGGTGATTCTTGTCGTACCACTCCGAGGTATAGGCGATGCCGACGATGAAGGATCCGCCCGCGAGGCCCACGCCGAGCGCGGCCACCAGGAACATGAAGTAGGACTCAACCGCGGACAGCAGGTAGACCGCAACGGCGGTCGCCAGCATCAGTACGGTAAAGACCAGACGGCCACCGAATTTCTCCGTCCAGATGCCCAGGAAGATCCGGCTGATGGAACCGGTCAGCACCGGCGTCGCCACAAGAATGCCGAACTCGGTCTCGCTGAGCCCGAGGTCCTGCTGGATCTTGACGCCGATAACCGAAAAGATCGTCCACACCGCGAAACACACGGTGAACGCCAGCGTGGACATGGCACACGCCTTGTGTGCCTTCGGGGGATCGTATTGCTGTTCGTCGAGCACTGCCCCTCTCCCTCGTTTTTGTTGCGGAATTTGAACGCACGCAATTAGGCCAAAAAGGCACCGTCTCACTCCTTGATCTTGATCAACCGTCCGGCTTTTTGTTGCCCGGAATTGATCTGGATCAAACGTTGGCAGGCTTGATGCTGACTGCCCTCCGGACAGGGTCTACAGTCACGAGAAGCTGGGATAAAAGGAGGTGCCAGCATGACCGAAGTTGCGGGTATCAGTGGGACGATCGAATTCTACTGGCGGGGCCGTGGCCCACTATGGAGGGCCTTCTGGCTATGGGGCGTCGTCGGGAGCTGGCTTCTGGCCGCGGTTTTCCTGACTTTTACCAGGGCATGGGGGCTCTCATGGGCGGTCTATCTTGTAATCGCCGCAATCATGATCGCCTACACGATCTGGATCCTCGTCTCCGTCTGGCGGTGTGCGGAGAATGCGCGTGATGAACGCTGGCAGATACTCGCCCGCGCGCTGACCGTGGCGTGGGCGCTCAATGTCGTGCTCGTCGGCGCTTTCCTCGGCCTGGATCTGCTCGGCGCCGCGCCGGCCTGACCGGTGAACACGGACGGCGTCGCTCAGATGAGGCGGAAGCGCCGGAGCGCAAGTTCCCCGGCATGCTCGAATCCCGATGCGCGATCGCTCACCTGGTCGGCCACGATCTTTCCCGCGGCGGCCGCGAGCGTCCATCCCAGATGGCCCGGGGCCGTGTTCAGGAAGAGGTTCGTGATCGGGCTCGCACCGAGGATCGGCGCCCCATCAGTACTGACCGGTCGTAGACAGGCCCACGGCTCGGACTCATCCGGATCAAGCCGCGCCGCCAGCGACGGCAGATTCGACAGCCCCTGACGCCTTACGACTTCGACCCGTCGCCGCCGGATCTCCCGGTCAAATCCCGAGAACTCGACGGTCCCGGCGATCCGCAACCGCCCGCCGAGGCGCGTGATGACCACGCGGTGGGCTTCGTCGATCAGCGGCATGCGGGGCACATCGGGCGCATCATCCACCGCCAGCGTGACGGAGTAACCCTTGGCCGGCTCGATCGGCAACCGCAGGCCCAGCGGGCGCACCAGCGCCGGGGCGTCTACACCGGCCGCGAGGACATATCGATCCGCCTGAATGACGTCGCGATCGGTCACGACGGAACGCACGCCCGAGCGATCGCCCTCGATCCGCTGCACCACCTCGCCGGTGCGCACGTCCGCGGCCCGCTCGACCAGCACCCGCCCCAACTCGCGCACGAAACGGCAGGCATCGCCCGACTCGTCGCCCGGGAAATGGATACCACCGACCAGTGATGCACGCGTATCCGCGAGCGCCGGTTCCAGCTCCAGCACACCATCGGTATCCAGTGCGCACGAGCGGATCCCCAGTGATTCGATGGACGCGGCGGCCGAACGCGCTGTATCGAAGGCCGCACGGTCACGGAAGATCTTCATGCTGCCGCGCTGCTCACCGTCGTAAGCCATGCCGGCGGCTGCGCGCAGTTCCCCCATGCGTTCACGCCCATACAGCGCCAGGCGCGTATTCAGCGCTTTCACGCGCTCGTGGTCATGGGCCCGGCAGTGGCGCAGGAAGCCGAGTCCCCAGCGCGCCATATGCGGCAGCCGGCCGGGGCGCAGCAACAGCGGCGACTCCTCGCGCCCAGCCCAGCGCAGCAGCTGACCGGCTACGGACGGCGAGTTCCAGGGGGCGGCGTGGCCGGCGTGGAGGATACCGCCATTGGCGTAGCTGCCCTCGGCCGCCAGTTCGGGGTTTCGGTCCAGCAGTGTGACCTCATGGCCCGCCTCGATCAGGAACCAGGCCGTAACCGTCCCCATGAGGCCACCGCCGATTACGACTACATGCAAGTCCGCCTCCCTTCCTCCGGTGCGATCGGATCCCGGACCTTGATGGGCATCAATGCAGCCCGATGCGGCCCCGATAGACTGCATGTCTGGAGAATATCGCCATGCATGTGAATCATTCGTCCATCCGCTCCGCACTGCACACCACCGCCGCCCCCATCTTCGATCGACTGCTGGAGTCCATTTGGTCAGTATCCGCCGCTCGTCCCAGCCCGCCCGGCATGCCAGTTCCATCGGGATGATTTCGTGCTCCGTCGTCGCGGCTCATGCCCTTTGCGTTTCGCAATTGGCAGCATACGCGAGAAGCCGTCATGGGATCTTGATGGCTATACTGAATCCATCGCCGGTTTTTCGAAAACCATTCATAACGCATTCAGACTACCTGTTCCGTAGCGTTCCCGTGGACACAACCCCGTCCCACACCGACGAGTGTCCCTCATGGTTTCGTACGTCTCGACGGGTGGAGAATACGCATGAACGAAGAAAAGCCGGTCACGGAACCGGAGCCCGAAGACTGGCGGGCGTGGCGCAAGGCGCGGCGACGCGAACTCATCGAGCGGCGAGGCGCGCTACATACGGACGACCTGAAACAGCGAAGCGCCGCCGTCGATCGCTGGCTCGCCGAAGGCTTCGGGCCCGTGGCCGGCCACACGGTCGGCTTCTGCTGGCCCTTCGCCGCAGAGCCCGACCCGCGCTTCGCCGTGCGGCGCTGGCGCGAAGGCGGCAGTCACGCCGCCCTGCCGCTCGTCGTCGCACCCCGCACGCCGCTGGAATTTCGCGAATGGTGGCCGGGCGCTGCGATGGAACGGGGGGTGTATGACATCCCCTACCCGGTGGGCACGCCGGTGTGCATTCCCGAGGTTGCCCTGGTTCCGGTGAACGGCTTCGACCGCAACGGTTACCGACTCGGTTATGGTGGCGGCTATTTCGACCGCACGCTCGCCTCCTATGGGCAGCGCCCCCTGTGCATCGGCCTCGGCTTCGAGATCGCGTGGATGGACACCATTTTCCCGCGCGAGCACGATATCCCGTTCGACTTCATGGTGACCGAGGCCGGCATTTACCAACGGGTTGATGGCCGACTCGTCGCCGTGGATCCAGCCGACGCGCAAGCGGCCGCGAGCCGGCGCCTGCGCTGAACGGACGCCTGCGGCGCAGGGCGTCGGCCCAACCACGGGAACGGCAGTCATGGCACCGGACTGGGAAGCGCGATACCGCGAATGCTCGGCCACGGCCCCGCGGCCAGCCGCGGTACTGACCGAGTTCGAACACCTCCTGCCAGCGAGCGGCGACGCCCTCGACCTCGCCTGCGGACTCGGCGGCAACGCCCTTCACCTGGCGCGCCACGGGCTGACCACCAGGGCCTGGGACAGCGCGGCCACGGCAATCGAAAGGCTCACGGCGCAGGCGCACGCCGAGGAACTCCCGCTGACCGCGGAGGTGCGCGACGTGGTTGCCCAGCCGCCTGCGGCATCCACCTTCGACGTAATCGCTGTCAGCCGCTTCCTCGAGCGGGCCCTATGTCCCGCCCTCGCCGCCGCGCTGCGCCCCGGGGGCCTGCTTTTCTACGAGACCTTTACGCGTGCCGGAGTGACCGGCCACGGACCGCGGAACGAGTACTATCGGCTCAGCGACAACGAGCTGCTGACCCTGTTCCCCTGTCTGCGGGTACGCTTCTACCGCGACGAAGACCGCGCCGGCGCCACTGATCGTGGACTGCGCGATATCGCCCAGCTCGTGGCCCAGTGCCCGGTCGATTGACGCGCTTCACGCTGTCGCGGCCCGTCAGCGTCACGACCGGTCCCCAAGCGCTGATCATCAACGTGGCACGAGTAGGCGCTGACCCGACCGGTATCGGCGAGAGGCCGCAGGATTCTATCCGCCACGCTCACGCCCGAAGGCGCCTTGCAGCCATGTGCGCAATACCTCCATTCGCGGGGCCGGCCCGGTCGTCGGCGGGCGCATTCCGCGCGCAAAACCGCGCTCGACGAAGGCATCCACCAGTGACGGATCCCCGCTGATCACATGCACGGGTACCCGGTCCGACGCACCGGGACCCGTGATCACCGGCGCGGGCTGATGGTCGCCGAGCAGGATGAGCAGGGTCTCCCGGTCCACGCGACGCGCCCCATACTCGCCCGCGACCTGCAGCGCATAGGCGAGGGAATGCGCAAAATCCCGGCGCGCTCGCGCGGGATCGCGCCACAACGCCGAGGCGCGATCACCGGCGTCGGCCCAACGCTCGAACACGCTGCCGTCACCGATGCGATCCCAGTCGAGCACTGGCAGTATCGGTAACCACGGTGCATGACTGCTGATCAGCGCGGTCTCGATGAACACCGGTCGATCCGCGGCCCTGCGGGTACGATCCACGACCTGCCACGTAAACTGATCAGGCATGGTGACCCAGTTCAGCCGCGGTCCGGCGTAATCGATGTTGGTGGCGTCCAGCACTCGGTCATAGCCCAGGGCATCCGCCGCGGTCCAAGGACGCGCGATGGCCGGCATCACGGCCGTGCTCTCGTGTCCGCTGGCCTCGAAGTCGTCGATCAGCGTGGAGGCCTCGCTCGCCAGAAACTGGTCGTAGCGGGCGTGGCTGTCGAGCCACTGCCCGCTCAGGAAGGTCCCGTGACTGAGCCACGACTGTCCGCCGCGGGTTGGCGCACGGACCAGGCCCGAGGCCGCATGCAGCCCCGCGGACTCGATCGCCGCGGCGGCCCGATCGAGTGCCGGGCGCACGATCTGCGTGTAACGCGGATCGGTCAGTGCAGACTCGCCGTAGGACTCGATGAACCCCACGACGACATCGACGCCGGCAAGTCCCGGCAGTGGTGTTGCGCCCTCACGCGACTCCGCGAGATGGGTCTTGAACGTAGCGACATCCCGATGCGTGCGCCACGCACGCTGCGACTGTTCCGTCGCCAGATGCCACGCCGGCGCGTCGATCCGGGGCGCCATCTGCGGCTGCGCCAGTGTACCGACGGGCACCGCGGCCAGCATGGCCACCGCGGCAGTCCGCGTGCGGCGGTCACGGGCGGTGCCCGGCAGGCAAGCCAACAAGAAGGCCGCGGCCGCCGCGAGCAGGAGCGCGGCCGCCACCACCCCGAAACCCGCGAGCGCGGTAACCGAGACGCCGGTCTGGCCCACGCCCAGTTCGAACAGCGGACGCAACAGGCGCCAGTCGATATATGGATCCAGCGGTCGCGCAAGACTCAGGCGCGTGAGCCGGTCACCGAGCGCGAGCAGGAGCAGGAAGGCCACGGCCACGCCGGCGGCGGCGCCCACCAGAACCGCCCATCGGCGGCGCGGAGCCAGGGCCAACACACCGACGACGGCCATGGCATCCAGCGCCACCCAGGCCGCGCCCTCACCCCCTCGATGCAGCCACGCGATGCCCGCGAACAACCCGTTCAGGACGAGAAAGGTGACGAGGATTCGGCGCAAAGCGGTCATCGCCCTCAGGTTGGACCGCACAGATGCGCGGTGATCGCGGTGTACGTTCGCATGAAAACGGGCGCCGGTGTCGCACACCACCAGGGTCCAGACACGGCCGGACGTCGGCATTATCGAACTCCCCGAGATCGAGCGTATCCTCAAGCGCATGCCCCAGTGGAGCGCCTACGCATGAACCGGACATCGCGCGCGGCAGCAGCGACGCCTACCGCGCGGCTGCGCGGAGCGACGGGGCTGGCACGCTCGCTTGCCATCTACTATGGGATGCCGTGGCGTGCCCGCACGCTGCGCCGGCTCTACCGCGGGATCATCGGTCCGGGCGACCTCGCTTTCGATGTCGGTGCCCATGTCGGCAACCGCACACGCGCGCTGCGCGCCGTCGGCGCACGGGTCGTCGCGGTCGAGCCCCAGGCGCTGTTCCACCGCTGGCTCAGCGCCACGCTACCACGGGATGTCGTCCTCCATCGGGCGGGGATCGGAGCGTCCGCGGGGAAACTCGAACTCGCCGTCTCGCGCCGCCATCCCACGGTCTCCAGCGGATCCGCCGACTGGCTGGGTGATGTCGCCGACACCCCGACCTTCGCCGGTGTCGCCTGGGACGCGACCGAGACGGTGGAACAGACGACCCTGGACGCGTTGATCGCCATCCACGGCCGACCGCGGTTCTGTAAAATCGATGTCGAGGGTATGGAGCCGGAGGTACTCGCCGGCCTGACTCAGTCGATCCCCTGGATCGCCGTCGAATACGTACCGGCGGCACTCAACCGTGCGCGGGCCTGCCTCGAGCGGCTCGCGGCACTGGGTGAGTGCCGCGTCAACGCGGTGCGCGGCGAGACCGACCGCTTCGACTGGCAGGAATGGCTGCCCCCGCGCGCGGCCGCCGAGCGGCTCGCGGCGACGGCCGCGGACGGCCGCCCCGGGGATCTGTACGCCCGCTTCGTCTGACGTCCGCGGTCAGTGCAGCAACCGACAAACCCTTGGCGAGCGCCCCCAACATGCTCCGACCACCCGGCACATTCCGCTCGATTGGCTGTGAGTGCAAACGGCACCAACCGCCCGGTACCGCACGTCAAGGCACTGCATCATACTCTTGATCGATGGCGAAGAAGCGTTACAAGGTGATCCGCAACAACGCGGGCGATTCCTCCAGGGCAGCCCCGGCACCGATCAGGCGCGCCTGGCAGTGTCTCGCCGTCGCCTGCGTCGGCCTCGGCGGTCTCGGCGCGGTCCTGCCCCTGGTTCCGACCACACCGTTTCTGCTGCTCGCGGCCTGGGCGGCATCACGCAGTTCGCCCGAACTGCATGAATGGCTCTACCGGCACCCCCGCTACGGCCCGGTGCTGCGCGACTGGCGCGATCATCGCGCCCTGCGGCCCCGCGTCAAAAGCGTGGCCCTGCTGCTGATCACGGCGAGCTGGCTGATCATGATGGTGACGGTCGGCTCCAATCCTGTCCGACTGCTGGCCAGCGTCATTATGCTGTGCGTAGCGGTTTTCCTCGCCACCCGTCCGGCCCATCCAGGCGACGGATGATTGGTCCACCGCCGGACAGCCCTTTTTCACCCCGATACCGCCTCTCCGATCACGGTCTGCGCTGGATTGCGCCATAACATGTATATGATATACTTGTTATATGGCTGAAGCGGAACAGACTCGGGATCAACTGCCGGACCGCATGTTTATGTGCACCATCTGCGGTTGGCTCTATGCAGAAGACCGCGGCCTCCCGGAGGAGGACATCCGGCCAGGTACGCACTGGGACGACGTCCCCGAGGATTTCGTCTGCCCCGAGTGCGGCGCCGGCGAGGATTGGTTCCAGCAACTGCGGATCGGGGATTGAATGGACGACATGGGATCGACGCGGGAAGGGCCGGAACTGGTGCTCACCATGAACGCGGTCGAGCGGCTGCGCTCGCTGCTCGAGGAATCCGGCGATACCCACTGCAAACTGCGGATCGAGGCCGACGGGCCGGCGGACAACCCCGAATACATATTCTCGTTCGAGAAAAACGGCAACGGTAACGACATCGAACTCGATTACGTGCGCATCGCGGTATTGCTCGACCCAGAGTCTCATCGCCGTCTGCGCGGACGGGAAATCGATCATCGCAAGAGCGACGACGGCGAGCATTTTGTCGTCCGCATGGCCGGATAAACGCCTGCACCCGTGCCGGAGCCGGGAGTGCGCTTTGCCCGACGCAGTGCGAGCATGATGGCTCGCCGATCAAACGACGCGCATTTTCGCGAGGCGTACGCGCATCGCCTTTTTAGAATACATTTTTATGCACGATACGCGAACAGGGGTTACTCCATCAGCCCGGTAAAATGCCATGACCTACGTTGTTACCGATAACTGCATCAAGTGCAAATACACCGACTGCGTCGAGGTCTGTCCCGTGGACTGTTTCCACGAGGGCCCGAATTTCCTGGTCATCGACCCCGAAGAGTGCATCGACTGTACCCTTTGCGAACCCGAATGCCCGGTCGATGCAATCTTCGCGGAGGATGAAGTGCCGGAAGAGTTCCAGCATTTCCTCGGCCTCAATGCGGAACTGGCGCCGCAGTGGCCCGTGATTACCGAGCGCAAGGATCCGCCCGCCGACGCCGACGAGTGGAAAGACGTACCGAACAAGCTGGAACTGCTCGACCGCGGTGAGGCATCTTCCCGATAGAAGCGAGAGCCCAGCCGATCAGTATCGAGCCGCCACAGCGGGGCCGGCCCCTCCCCTTCGTACAACAGATATCCCGCCGCGATCTGCACCGGTAATCGCTACCGGTTTCTTCCGGACGAGTGCGATGACCACGGCCGTCAGTGCGGATCGGCCGGCCTGGGGGACGGACCGTGCAACGGCTGTTCAATCCGATGGAGTTGATCGCGCGTGCAGGCATTCGCGATCAGATCATCGAGCGTGTAGGCATTCAACCGTTGCATGAAGGCATCGCGGGCATCCTCGAATACCCCTTTCAGGGCGCAGTTACCGCGCAGCGCACACGGCTGCCGATCGCAGTCGACGATATCCATTGAGCGTTCGAAGCCGCTGACGACCACGCCCAGTTCGATCCGGTCCGGCGCCTGGGCCAGCCACAGTCCGC
This sequence comes from uncultured Ectothiorhodospiraceae bacterium, assembly GCA_913055615.1. Taxonomy (GTDB): domain Bacteria; phylum Pseudomonadota; class Gammaproteobacteria; order XJ16; family Halofilaceae; genus Halofilum. The sequence continues at coordinate 53,938 of CAJXKK010000008.1, read as the reverse complement.
CCCCCCGTCCACGCGAGGTCTCGATATAGCCGAGCGCAGCGAGCTGGTGCACCACCTTGCGCAGGTGCTCCAGCGAGATGTCGTAGGCCGTTGCGATTTCCCGCATCGTCACGCGCCGCTGATCGTGTACGCCGGCGTACATCAGTACGCGCAATGCGTAGTCCGTGAGGTGGGTTAATTCCATACGGCGTTCCCGGGTCATTCGCGGCGCGGTGGCCGCGCGATGGTCGTTTTCGGTGCGGCGTTTTGCCGACCATAATCGACTGAAGATAGATCAAGGATACATGTATCAGGCGGCACTGCCCAACATGCAGTCGGGTGTCAGTCGCGGTGCATGCGCAGCGGCAGGCGTTCGAAACCGGCCGCGGGCGAGGTCGCACGATGCGCGTGCTCACTTTCCGCCGGCTCGAACCATGTCGTCGCGCGCAGCAGTTCTTCCATCGCCACTCGCAGTTCCATGCGTGCGAGCGGCGCCCCGGGGCAGACGTGGATGCCGGCGCCGTAGAGCAGGTTGTCGGCGGGATCACGATCCCAGCGGAATTCGTCGGGATCCTCGAACACATCGGGATCGCGGTTGGCGGCGATCCAGACGATCGACAGGTGTTGCCCCGCCTCGATCGGGTGATCACCGAGCGTGACGGGACAGGTGGTCCGGCGCCGGTTCGCCACCAGAGGGCCATCGAGACGCAGGATCTCATCGATCGCGTACGGCAGACGCCCGGGTTCCGCCCGCAACTGCCGCTGAAGATCCGGATTGTTCGCCAGATACCCGGCCAGGATTCCAACCGCCGCGGCGATCGTACCGACCTCGCCGACGGTCCAGTTGCGCAGGATGCTGACGATCTCCTCGATCCGCAGTGGCCGGCCTTCGCCGCGTTCGTGCAAAAGGCTCGCCGTGACGTCGGCAACCGGGCTCACGCGTCGCTCCCGGCGTTCGACCAGCAGAGCCTCCACCTGCGCCTCGAACTCACGCGCCAGTTCGGCGAGCCGCTCCCGATCGCCTGCACCGGCGGCCATGGCGCAGCTTCAGCGTTGCAGCTGTTCGCCGTAAAAACGGCGTGCCTCGAGGAAGTGATCCACCGGGAAATGGATCGGCACGCCCTCCAGGGCCGCGAGCAGCATCTCGAGATGCGCATCCCAGCCCGCTGCAGCCTTGGCGATGTCTTCGTCGAGGGGCAGACGCAGCGTCAGCGCGAGGCGCGTCCCGGTCCCCGGCGATTCGAGCTGCCAGCGCAGCGGGCGCTCCCGCTCGTCGCCACTGCTCCATGAATACGCCAACAGCCCGGGCGGATCAAACTCGACAATACGGCTGTCGATGATCGCGCCGCTCTGCGGAAAATCGATATGCATCCGGCCCCCTTGCGCGCATCGATCTCGCCGGGCGCCAGCCAGTTCACCAGGGCCGCCGGGTCGGTCAGCATGCGCCAGACTTCGCCCCGGTCATGGTCGATGATCCGTTCGAGCCGGGCCTCCAGCCGATCGCCTCGATCAAGCACCGTTCGCGCTTGCGCATCGCTCACGTTCATTGCCGTTTCACCTCGATTGAGTGCCACAAGTACTGTTTCAAATCGCCCGTGACCACCGTGTGCCCTGATCCCGTTCCAGGTAGCTGTCGAACACCATGGCCACGTTGCGCACCAGCAGCCGCCCTGCAGGCGTAACCCGCAGGCGTTGTCGCTCCCATTCGATAAGTCCGTCGGCAATCAACGGTTCCAGTGCGGCGCACTCGGGCGCGAACCTCTGCGCAAAGTCGATCCCGTGGCGCCGTTCGAACACCGGTACGTCGAGCTCAAAATCGCACATCAGGCGGGTAATCAGATCCCGACGCAGCCGGTCGTCGGCCGACAGTTGCAGCCCGCGGTTGACCGGGATCTCGTTGCCGTCCAGCGCCGCGGACCACAGGGTGCGGTCGCGGAAATGCTGGGTGTAGCAGTCGCCGAACATGCTGATCGCGCTGGTGCCGTGGGCGACGATGTCGCAGTCGCCATGCGTGCTGTAGCCCTGAAAATTGCGCGTCAGCGTCCCCGCGCGCTGGGCCACGGCCAGTTCATCGTCCGCGCGCGCGAAATGATCCATGCCGATATAGACATAACCGGCGGCCGTCAGGCGTTCGATCGCGCGGCGCAGGATCGCGAGACGCTCCGCCGGGGACGGCAGATCCTCCGCGCGGATACGCCGTTGCGGCGGGAAGTGGTGCGGCAGATGCGCGTAGTTGTAGATGGCGATGCGGTCCGGACCGAGCTCGATCACGCGTTCGATCGTGCGCGTGAAGGTATCAAGCGTCTGCAGCGGGAGGCCGTAGATCAGATCGACATTCAGGGAACGGAAACCGGCCTCACGGCAGGTATCCAGGGTCGCCCGGGTGACCGCCTCCGGCTGGATCCGGTTGACCGCTTTCTGCACATCCTCGTTGAGGTCCTGGACGCCGAGGCTGGCGCGGTTGAAACCGAGCCGCCGCAGGAGATGGATCGTATCCGTCCCGACGGCCCGTGGATCGAGTTCAATCGAGTAGTCGCCGGCATCGTTCTCTCGCATCGGCCATGCGGCGCGGATCCGTTCCACGAGCCATTCAATCTGACCGTCATCCAGGAACGTGGGCGTGCCGCCGCCCCAGTGCAGTTGATCCACCGAAGGACGCCCCGGGAACAGCGCCGACTGCAGTTCGATCTCGCGGCCCAGGCGCTCCAGATAGGGCACCGCATGCGCGCGGTTTCTGGTCACGATCTTGTTGCACGCGCAGTAGAAGCACAGCGTCGCGCAGAACGGAATATGGAAATACAGTGACAGTGGCCGCTCCGGATCCGTCGGGGCCGCACGGGCGCGGTAGTCTTGCGGACCGAAATCGTCCCGGAACCAGGGCGCCGTCGGGTAGGACGTGTAACGCGGGCCCGCGACGTCGTAACGCTGGACCAGCTCGGTATCGAATTCCACGGCGGATGTCATGAGCGGATTCCGGCAACCAATCAGGAATGGACGTGGAGTATCACGCTGCGCGACGATGCTGACATTGACGAGGATCAAGATGCCGCGCGCGGACGGCACCGCGGCCCGCGATATTGATCGACATCAATTCCATGGTCGCGTCGCACCGGTATCGTTACGACCGTAATGATCCGAGGCAAGTCCGCGCAGAGGTGCACCCGATGACAACGGCTGATCCGACCGCAACCCGCCCCGCTTCGGCGACCGGCAAACGCCTGCTTGGTGTCGAAGAGGCACGGGCGACCATCCTCTCGGCCGTGGCACCGCCCGATCCCTCGGCGGCCGCGCCGATCGCCCTGGAGCAGGCCGCGGGGCGGGTCCTCGCCACCGACGTGGTCGCCGCGCTGTCGATGCCGCGCTGGCCCAACAGCGCGATGGATGGGTATGCGCTGCGTCTGGGTGACGTGGGTGAGGGTGGCCTGCCGGTCAGTCAACGTGTAGCGGCGGGTACCGCACCGGCCCCGCTCGCGGCGGGTACGGCCGCACGGATCTTTACCGGCGCCCCCGTTCCGGAAGGTGCCGATACCATCGTCATGCAGGAGCACTGCCGCGTCGACGGCGACCGGGTCTTCGTGGAAAAGACGCCCGAGCCCGGCGTGAATATCCGGCCGGCCGCCGAGGACTTCACCGACGGTGAGCCGGTACTCGCCGCCGGTACGCACCTGCGCCCCCAGCATATCGCGCTGGCCGCATCCGCGGGTGCGGCCTCGGTTCATGTGCAGCCACGCATGCAAATCGCACTGATGATCACCGGCGACGAACTGGTGCCGGCGGGTCAAGCGCTCGGTGATGGTCAGATCCACGAATCCAACGGCCATATGCTCGCCGCACTGGGCGCGCAGCTGGGCGCGGAGATCCAGGCGATCCACACGGTCGCGGACGACGCCGACGCCACGCGTGAGACGCTGGCTCGCGCCGCCGCGAACGCGGACCTCATCGTCACCAGCGGCGGTGCCTCCGTGGGCGACTGCGATCACGTGCGCTCAGCGGCCGAGTCCATAGGCGAGCTGGCCTTCTTCGGCATCGCGATCAAACCGGGCAAGCCGCTGGCGTTCGGCCGCATCGAGGACGCCCCGCTGCTGGTACTGCCCGGCAACCCGGTGTCGTTGTTCGTGACGTTCCTGCTGTTCGGGGCCCCGCTGCTGCGGCGCCTGCAGGGTCGCACCGCGACCATGCCGGAAGCGCTTTGGGTGCCCGCCGGATTCGAACAAACCCGTACGCGCGGGCGCGCCGACTATATCCGCGTTCGCCTGGAAGACGGCCGCGCGGTCCCCTGTGGCGGCCAGGGCTCGGGAATACTGACGCCGACAGCGATCGCCGACGGCCTGGCCTGTATCCCGCCGGATTCAACGGTCGCGCCCGGCGAGCCCTTGGCTTATTGGCCCATGGCGACATTGCTCGACTGAACCGGCGACCGCGGCAACGCCCCCGAAAGATCTGCAACCGACGGAGCACCCGCCATGAAGAAATCCGACCTGCCCTCGACCGCTGGCGACATCGCCGAAAACCACCCGGACGTCTGGTCCGCTTACAGCGCACTCGGCAAGGCGACGGCCGAGGCCGGCCCACTCGATGAGCGTGAGCGGCGACTCGTGAAGCTGGCACTGGCCATCGGTGCCGACTCGGAGGGTGGTGTCCACTCACACGTGCGCCGGGCACGGGCCGAAGGCCTTGAGGAGAGTGCGCTGGAACAGGTCGCGCTGCTCGCCATCTCGACGCTTGGATTCCCGCGCGCCGCGGCCGCTTACACCTGGATCGGCGACCCGGAAAGTGAGGACGGCGACGCCTGACGACGCTGTTGCGGGGCGTCCCGGCGACGCCCCGACCGTACCCCGCACGCAGCCTGGACCCGGCCCGTGCCGATTCCCCGCAATCGTCGTAAAACACCTTTGCAATGCCATTGTGCGATATGGCTGGACGCCGCGTTTGCGGTCCCGCCGAGTAGCGCCAATTGACGGCGATCAATGTGAATCACCCATCAGTCACGCATGATTCGCATCCATCACCGCCGCTTCAGGATCCATCGAGATGTCGCCTTCGCCCGGCTGGCCCCAGCCCTTGCAGGCGGGATTCCGCCTGTTCTTCCCCCTCGCCGGCATCGCGACGCTCGCGATCATGCTGCGCACCGTAGCGATACTGCACGGCGGCGACGCGCCGGCCGGCAACCCGTTTACCTGGCATGGCCACGAGATGCTGTTCGGTTACGTGGCCGCCGCGATCGCCGGCTTCGTCCTGACCGCCGTACCCAACTGGACGGGCACCCGAGCGGTAAGCGGCCTGCCACTGGTCGTGCTGTTCCTGACCTGGACCGTGGCACGGATCGGCCTGTGGTCGGGTGACGCCGCGGCCTGGGCCATCGCCGCCGATATCGCCTTCCTGCCGGCCGCCGCGCTGGTCGCCAGCCGGCCGCTCTGGTCCGGCGGCAAGGCGCGGCAGTGGCTGCCGGTCGGCGTCATCATCACGCTCGGTCTGGCCAACGCGCTCTGGCACCTCGGCCCCGTGATCAACGCCCCGGCCCTGCCATCAAGGGCCCTGACCTTCACAACGCTGCTGGTCGCCACGCTGATCGCGGTGATCGGTGGCCGGATCATCCCGGCGTTTACGCGCAACCACCTGAAGAAATCCGGCGCATCCGTGGAACCGCGCGCGACGGATCTGCGTGATGGACTCGCCATCGGTGCCAGCGCGGCAACGGCATTGGCGGAAATCGGCGCACCGGGGCTCGTCGCCTGGCTCGCGATCGCGGCGGGCGCGCTGCATGCCATCCGGCAGTTTGGCTGGCGCGGCCTGCGTACCTGGCGCGATCCACTGCTGTTCATCCTGCACATCGGCTACGGCTGGCTGGCCATCGGCTACCTCATACTCGGATTCGGGATGCTGTCAGCGGGCTGGTCCGATACGTGGGCGCTGCACGGCCTGCTGACCGGCGCGATCGGCACGATGACCCTGGCCGTCATGACCCGCGCCACATTCGGCCATACGGGTCGTCCGCTGCAGGCCGGCGTAGTGATGACCACCGCCTTCGTCGCCATCCAGGGCGCCATCGTCATCCGCCTGCTCGGCCCCGTCGTCGGCCCGCAGGCATGGCACGTCGCCGGCGTCCTGTGGTCGACCGCGTTCCTCCTGTTCCTGCTGCGCTGTGGGCCGATGTGGCTGCGGCCGCGTGTCGCGGCCTGAGCGGGAAGGGCAGGCAAGGCGGGTTCTCGCAGAGGCGCGGAGAGCGCCGAGAGTAAGTCAAAGGCGTTTCTCGCCAAGGCGCCAAGCGCGCCAAGAAGGCCATGAAAGAAACGACGACACTGCAGGAGCGAGCTTGCTCGCGAATGTGCCCGGATGGCGCATCGGCTTCCATCGGGGTGTGCCTGAAAGGCAGCGGTCGGCCACGCATTACCGGTACCGCGAAACCGCACTGCACGCAAGATCGCGAGCAAGCTCGCTCCTACAATGTCCTTCGTTTTTGTTCTTCAACCTTGGCGCGCTTGGCGCCTTGGCGAGAAATCGTTTTTCCTTGCTCTCCTCAGCGCTCTCCGCGCCTCTGCGAGAACCCGAATCCCGGCCAGACGTCCGCCACACCCCCGTTTCCATACACGCGACAACATCCGGTATCCTGCACGGCTTCCCGTAACACCCCGGAACCCGATCGTGATTACCCTCGACGACGTCTCGCTCCAGATCGGCGGCGACCCCCTGCTCGAAAGCGCCTCGTGCGCGCTGCACGAGGGCTGGAAGATCGGGATCATCGGACCGAACGGCTGCGGCAAGTCGAGTCTGTTCAGACTGCTGCGGGGTGAACTCACGCCTGAGCGCGGCCGGGTCGATCTGCCGGGCGGCATGCGCATCGCGCATATGGAACAGGAAACGCCGGGCCGCTCGGCGACGGCGCGCGAGCATGTGGTGGGCGGTCACGCGGAACTGATCCGCCTGGAAAACGAGCTGGAGAAGGCCGAGAGCGCGGGCGACGGCGAGCGCCTCGGGCAGCTCCACGGCCGGATCGACGCCGAGGACGGCTATACCGCCCGCACGCGCGCCGAGCAGCTGCTGGCGGGGCTCGGTTTCTCCGCCGAGGCCTGCGGGCGGCCGGTGGCCGAGTTCTCGGGCGGCTGGCGCGTGCGCATCGACCTGGCGCGTACGCTCATGGCGCCCTCCGATCTGCTGCTGCTGGACGAACCGACCAACCACCTCGACCTCGAGGCGGTCATGTGGCTGGAGCAGTGGCTCAGGCGCTACAGCGGCACGCTGATGATCGTCTCGCACGATCGGGATTTTCTCGACTCCGTGGTCGATCACACCGTCCATTTCGATAACAAGCGGCTGGTTCTGTACCGCGGCAACTACAGCCAGTTCGAACGCCAGCGCGCCGAGCGGCTGGCGCAGCAGCAGGCCGCGTACGAGAAGCAGCAGCAGCGCGTGCGCGAGATCGAGCAGTTCGTCGCCCGCTTCCGGGCGCAGGCCAACAAGGCCCGCCAGGCGCAGAGCCGCATCAAGGAACTGGAGCGCATGGAGGACCTCGCGCCGGCGCACATCGACTCGCCGTTCCGCTTCCAGTTCCCCGAGGCCGCGAAGACCTCGCATCCGCTCATCACCTGCCGCGACCTGCACGCCGGCTACAGCCGGGATGCCCCGGTTCTGCATGATGTCGGCCTCAGCCTGCTGCCGGGGCAGCGCGTCGGTCTGCTGGGCGTGAACGGGGCCGGCAAGTCGACCCTGATCCGCACGCTGGTGGGCGAACTGCCGCCGCTGGCGGGCGAGCGCACACCAGGCGAGAATCTTGCCGTCGGCTACTTCGCTCAGCACCAGGTCGATGCCCTGACCATCGACTGGAGCCCGCTCGAGCATCTGCAGAAGGAAAGCCCGGAGGTCCGCAAGCAGCAACTGCGCACGTTCCTCGGCGGTTTCGGCTTCCCGGGGGACGACGCGCTGCGCGCGGTGCGCAACTTCTCGGGCGGCGAGAAGGCGCGGCTGGCGCTCGCCATCGTCGCCTGGCGCCGGCCGAACCTGCTGCTGCTCGACGAGCCGACCAACCATCTCGACCTGGACATGCGCCACGCGCTGGACATGGCGCTGCAGGAATTCTCCGGCGCCGTCGTCATCGTCACCCACGACCGCCACCTGCTGCGCGACACGGTCGACGAGTTCTGGCTCATCGACAACGGCCGCCTGCGGCCGTTCGACGGCACGCTCGACGATTACGCGGCCTGGCGTGCCGGCAACCTGAAGGCGGAGAAATCCGGTTCCGGCGGCAAGGCGGACGTACCCAAACCGGCGAAGAAGGAGGCCGGGCGCGACGGCCGCAAGCAGGCGGCCGAGGCCCGCAACCGGATCAAACCGCTGCGCGACAGCGTGCGCCGGCTGGAACGCGATCTGGACAAGCGCCAGAAGGAACTCGAGAAGATCGAGACCGCCCTCGCCGACCCCGAGCTCTACAACGATCCCGCCCGGGCCAATGAGCGCGATCGCCTGCTGCAGGACCAGGGCGCCGCCCAACAGGCCATCGCCCGGATCGAGAGCGATTGGCTGGAGGCGGCGGAGGAGCTCGAGCGGGCGGAGACGGGTACCGCCTGACTTTGGTTACGCGAACGCCCTGTCCCGCGCGACGCAACCATCACCTCACGTAGGCCGGCTTTCGCCCGCAACGAAGTGAAGGGCGAATGCCGGCACCCCGCGTCCACCGCCGGACGCGCCCGGCACCCGAAACCATCTGCTGGCATTGCCCGGCGCCGACCGGATCGACCGCCGAACCGTATCCGTATTGCCGGGCAAGGCCGGCCTCTCATAGCCCGCGTCAATCGACCCGGCAAGGGTTTTCCGGTCGGTGTCTGCTACGATTCGATGACACCCCCTGAACGAGACGGAGTAACCGCTCAATGGCCTCGATCCAACATCTGCTCGATTGCGGGCAATCGCTGTGGCTGGACTACGTGGACCGCAACCTGCTGACCGGTGGCGGTCTCGAACGCCTGGTCGAGTCGGGTCTGCGCGGCGTGACCAGCAACCCGACAATCTTCCACCAGGCGATCACGGGCTCCAGCGCCTATGACGAGGCCATTCTCGACCTCATCCAGGCAGACCCCGAGGTCGACGCGGAAGTCCTCTACGAGTGGCTGGCCATCCAGGATATCCAGATGGCCTGCGACCAGCTGCGCCCGGTCTACGACCGCACCGAAGGCAAGGACGGTTTCGTCAGCATCGAGGTCTCGCCGCACCTGGCGCACGACACGAAGAACACGATCGAGCAGGCCCGCCACCTGTGGCGCTCGGTTCACCGCGACAACGTCATGATCAAGGTACCGGCGACCGAGGCCGGGCTCGAGGCGATCGAGAACCTCACGGCCGAGGGCCTCAACATCAACGTGACGCTGCTGTTCGCGGTCGAGCGTTATGAGCAGGTGTTCGCCGCCTTCAGCCGCGGCCTCGGCCAGCGCGACAATCCGCGCGGCGTCAACTCGGTCGCCTCCTTCTTCGTCTCGCGGGTAGACGGCGTTGTGGACCCCAAACTGACAGCGATCGGTGCCGATGCGACGGCATATATGCACAACGCCGCGATCGCCAACGCCAGGATGGCCTATCAATCGTTCGAAAAAATGCGCCGCGCGCCCGACTTCCGCGCCCTGGAGCAGCGCGGCGCCAACGTCCAGCGCCCGCTCTGGGCCAGCACGAGCACCAAGGACCCGAACCTGTCCGACACGCTCTATATCGACACGCTCATCGGCCCCGACACCGTGAACACGGTGCCGCCGAAGACGCTGGATGCGGTCCTCGAGCACGGCTCCGCCGCGGTCACGATCGACAACGACCTCGAAGGCGCCCGCACCACGCTCGACGCCCTGCACAAGCACGGCATCGACATGGCCCAGGTGGCGGCCGATCTCGAAGCGGACGGCGTGCAGAAATTCATCGATTCGCACGACGCCCTGGTGGCCGCACTGCAGGAGAAACTGCGCGACGTGACGGCGCGCTACGCCGCGCAGACCTGACGCGGCGCGTGGGCTCGGGATTTTCCCGCGGGTCCCCTCCACCTCATCGAGGTGATGGCATCGGGGAACCGCTCATCGCGAGCAAGCTCGCTCCTACACAGAATCCGTAACCCGCGCTGGCAACGCAACGGCAGGAGCGAGCTTGCTCGCGATCAGACGGCGCCGGGGAGCTGATGGCCATGAACCCTGTGTTGATATCCAGGTGGGGGAATCGGGGGCTGTCCCGGCAACGCTGCGGCTGTTGCCTAAGGCACAAGATGTAGCCCGGATGCAGCCGCCGGCGGAATCCGGGAAACACCGCGTACGCGGCGGAGGTCGCCCCGGACTCCGGCTGCCGCCTCCGTGCAGGCTACGGCTCGTTTTTGATGGGATTCCGCGTCCATCTCCGGTGCGCGGCTACCTGCGGAATGTACTGAGAACCTCGCAATGACCGAACCGGCGACCCCGTTGCCGATCGAATCGCTGCGCACGGATTTCCACGAGGCCCTCGCCGCCGGCCACACCGTGGTCTCGGCGGCCACGGGCTCCGGCAAATCCACGCGCCTGCCCCTGTGGGCGGCCGAGCACGGCCCCGTGCTGGTCATCGAGCCCCGGCGCATCGCGGCGACCAGTCTGGCCGGCTATGTCGCGTCGCTGAATGGTGGCGAGGCGGGCGGCGAGGTCGGCTACGCGATCCGTTTTGACAGCGCTTACGGGCCGGCTACCCGCGTCCTGTTCGTGACACCGGGCATCGCCCTGCGTTGGTTCACCGACGATGGTCTCGCCGGTTTTGCGACCATTATCCTCGACGAATTCCACGAACGCCGAGCGGACACCGATCTGCTGCTGGCCCTGTTGCGCGACACCGACCGCCACCGGCTCGTGCTCACCTCGGCCACCTTCGATGGCCACCGCCTGGCCGAACAGCTGGGCGCCCGCCGTCTCGACGCCGAGGGCCGCAGCCATCCGGTCGAAACGCGCCACATCGGCCGAGAGCCGCGCGACATGCCGACCTCGAAGGGCCTGGACCGCCGGATCGCGGAAGCGGTCCAGCAGGCGCTTGGGGAAACCAAAGGCGATCTGCTCGTGTTCCTGCCCGGGCGCGGCGAGATCCGGGGCGCGGCGAACCGGCTCGGGAAGATCGACGCCGACGTCATCGCCCTGCACGCCGGGGCGCCCGATGCCGACCAGCGCCGCGCCCTCGCCCCCGGCGACGGTCGGCGCGTGATCCTGGCGACCAATGTCGCCGAGACCTCGCTGACCGTGCCCGGCGTCACCGCCGTAATCGACAGCGGCCTCGAACGCCGGACGCGGCGTCGCAATGGCCGCACCGTGCTGGCACTGGAGGCGATCGCCCGCTCGGCCGCGGACCAGCGCGCCGGCCGCGCCGGGCGGACCGCGCCCGGGCTCTGCCTGCGGCTGTGGGGCGCCCAGGCGCCGCTGGCGAGCGCTACACCGCCCGAGATCGAGCGCGAGGATCTGACCGATACCGTACTGGCCGCCGCCTGCTGCGGCCGTCCGGCGCGGGCGCTGTCGTTTCCGGACGAACTGCCGGGGCAGTCACTGGCCCGCGCCGAGAGCCTGTTAACCGATATTGGCGCCATCGACGGTGACGGCCACGCCACCCCGCGCGGCCATGCCCTGTTCGCCCTGCCGCTGGACCCGCTGCTCGCGCATCTCGTGACGGCCATGCCCGATCCGGGCACCGGCGGATTCATGGCGGATCTGGTGGCGGCGCTGTCGACACGCCAGCGGATCGCGACCGCACCAGCGGATCCAGCCGAACGAGAAGTCCTGCTGCGGGCACTCGGGCGGCGCTGCGACGCCACGTTGCTGGTCGCCCTGCTACGCGGACAGGCACTACCCGGTGTGCGCGCCAACCGCGGCGCGCGTGAGGAGGCACGGCGGCTCAGCGACCGGGTCCGGGCGCTCGCCGCTCTGCCCGCGCGCCCGGACGCGCTCGATATCGACCCGGCCAACGCCCTGCGCGCGGCGATGGCCGCGGTCCCGGAACTGGCGCATGTCCGGCGCGGCAAAAGGCGCCACGTCCTCGCCAACGGCGAGCGCGAACTGCAACCGGCGGACGACAGCCTGCTCGGCGACGACGACGAGGCCGCGCTCGTGTTCGATGACCACGCGGTACCCGGCCGCGGCACGCGCGAGACGCTCACCCTCGGGACCTGCCTGGCGCCGGTCAGTCTCCAGGACCTCGTCGGCGCTCGACTGGCGACCGCGGCCATCGAGGACCCTAAGCCCGGCAACGGGACCGTTCTGGCGGAACGCCGCTGGTATTTCGCCGGACGGTCCATCGGCAGCGAAGAGATCGAACCCGAAGGTGAGGAAGCCCGTGCAGCGATCGCGCGGCTCGTACTCGAGCGCCGCCTGCTCAAACCGGCCGGCGAATGCCTGCGCGACGACCTCGCCGCATGGAATCTGTACGTCCGTCTGGGATACGCCGAAGGCGAGACACCGGATGCCGAATCCTGGCTGACCGAACGCCTCCGAGACCTCGGCGTCGAGCAGGCCACCGACATCGCCCTGGTCGAACCCGACGACCTGCATTTCGACGGCGTCCCCGAATGGGAACGCGAACGCTTCGACCGCCAGTACCCGCGCCACGTGTCACTATCCGACCTCGAACTGCGCATCCACTACAACGTCCACCGCCGCACCGTAACCGCCGAACACGTCGGCGGCCGCCGCAAGAGCGATCCAAAGAGCTGGGAATTGCCTGCGTGGCCCGGATGGAAAGTCGAGTACCGTCGTGCGAGTCGTGTAGTGGATGTGCGGTAGGCGCGCGATGCCGGCATTCGGCTTCGCCGAAAACCGGCCTACCTCATTCCCCCAGCCGTAGGCCGGTTTTGCCCGGAGGGCAATGCCGGCACGACGAGCCCTGAAATCGTCAAAATGACGTCCGATCCCTACTCGGGGACCTCGAATTCGACATCCGGTCCCGCCCAATCGGCCGCATAGACACCGGCCGTCACATACCGGTGAAACGAGCTCGGCCCCCAGTCACGGGGTGAGCCGACAAACCCGTGCTTGACCGGGTTGTAATGGATGTAGTCGAGGTGGCGCCGCAAATCATCCTCGTCGCGGATCACGTGTTCCCAGAAGCGCGGCTGCCACAACCGTCCCGTCAAACCCTCGGCTGTGCGCAGTCGAAGCGTGGCCCGCTGCTTGATGCGATGCCAGCGACCACGGAAATCGCTGTCACCATCCGGCAGCCGCCACAAGGCGTGCAGATGGTCCGGCAAAACCACCAGGCCGACGGTCTCGGACGGGAATTCAGATCGAACCTCGCGCATCACCCCGGCCAGGATTCCGCGTGCCGAGTAGCGCGACAACCACGGACGTCGATTCGCCGTGACGACAGTGAAGAAATACGTCCCGCCCGGAACGACGAAGCGTCGATAATCAGCCATAGTGACTCCTTCCGTGGAATCGCCAACCCGTCAGTGCCGGCATTCGGCTACGCCGAAAACCGGCCTACCTCAATCCGTTGCCCGTAGGGCGATTTTGCCCTCAGGCGGTGGGATTCACCACAGCCAGGCCGCCCCACGTACCCCGCTGTCGTCGCCGTGGACGTTCTGCCGCAGCGGGGTATCGCAGCGGTCCGAGTAGACGTAGCGCTGCCAGAGTACCGGGACGCTGTCGTAGAGACGCGCGACGGCGGAGACCCCGCCGCCCAACACGGTGACGTCCGGGTCGAGCATGTTGATCACGCTCGCAAGGCCGCGGGCGAGGCGGTCCTCGTAATGATCCATGACGGCCTTCGCCTCGGTGTCGCCGGTCTCGGCGCGCGCGGCGATCTCCTCGCCGGTGAGTTCCTCGCCGCAGACGTTGGCATAATCCTGCTGCAGACCGGTGCCGGATACCCAGCGCTCGATACAGCCGCGGCGGCCGCAGTAGCATTCGGGACCGGGGTATTCCTCCGGCGTCTGCCACGGAAGCGGGTTGTGGCCCCATTCGCCGCCGATGGCGTTCGGCCCGACATGCACCTGGCCATCGAAGACGATCCCGCCGCCGCAGCCGGTGCCGAGAATCACGCCGAAGACGACGTTATAGCCGGCACCGGCGCCATCGACCGCCTCGGACAGGGCGAAGCAGTTGGCGTCGTTCGCGATGCGGACCGGACGCTCCAGCCGCGCCTCCAGATCGACCTTGCCGGGACGACCGTTGAGGAATACGGCACTCGCGTTCTTGAACAGGCCGGTCGCCGGTGAGATCGCACCGGGCGTGCCGATCCCTACGGACCCGGCCTGGCCGGTTTGCCGTTCCAGTTCCGCCACCAGAGAGGCGATCGCATCGAGGGTGCCGTTGTAATCGCCTTTGGGCGTGCGGATACGCTGGCGTGCCAGGATTTCGCCGTCATCGCCGAGCGCCAGGCCCGAGATTTTCGTACCACCCAGATCGATTCCGATACGCATGGGATACCTCCTGCGTCAAGCATACCGGTGATGTGTGTGGGTCGCCCAGTCGTCTCGTTGCTGCACATGGGGTCTGGATCGGTTGATGGCTTCGGTCAGGCGTGGTGCGTCGGGTTCTCGCGCAGGCGCGGAGTTCGCGGATGGCTCTGGGATAAGGTCAAAAGCGCCTCTCGCCAGGACGCCAAGCGCGCCAAGGGACGCAAAGGAAATTCAGGACTTTTGTAGGAGCGAGCTTGCTCGCGAACCGGTCTCTCGAAGTCGCAAGCGTCCGCTCGATGAGACCAATAGAACGTACGCCGGTTTTCGGCGAAGCCGAATGCCGGCATTGCCCGGCGCGATCGCTCCAGGGAAACAGCCACCGTTGTGGCCGCGCCGGGCAAAACCGGCCTACGTGTTTACAGAGGAATCGGATTGCAGATGGGCACGTAAGCCGGCATAGGCTCCTCAATTCCCACAGGTTATTCGATCGCGATGCCATTCATGCGCGCGTTCGCCTTCGGTGAAAACGCGCCTACGCTCTCTCTCGGCGACCTTTGCGGCCTTGGCGCCTTTGCAAGAACCGCTTTTATCCTGTCGGCGCATGACGAGATCAATCGGCACCCGTACGCGGGAACCCGAGATCGGACAAGGCCTCGCCGATCTCGTCGAGGATCTTCGGGTCGTCGATGGTCGCGGGCGCTTTCCACTCCTCGCCGTTGGCGATCTTGCGCATGGTGGCGCGCAGGACCTTGCCGGAGCGGGTCTTGGGCAGGCGTTTGACCAGCGTGCACAGGCGGAACGCGGCGACCGGTCCGACCTCGTTGCGCATGTGTCCGGCGAGCTCTTTCACCAGTGCCTCCCGGTCCGTTTCCTTGCCGGCGGCGGGTACGACCAGAGCAAGCGGGAGCTGCCCTTTGGTCTCGTCATTGACGCCGAACACCGCGGCCTCGGCGACGGCGTGGTGATCGCAAAGGACCTCCTCCATGCGGCCGGTCGACAGCCGGTGCCCGGCAACGTTGATGACATCGTCGATACGGCTCATGACGTGGATGTAGCCGTCGGCATCGATCACGCCGGAGTCGCCGGTGAGATAGTAGCCGGGATAGCGCGACAGGTAATGCTCGTGGTGGCCTGCTCGGTTGCTCCAGAGCGTGGCCAGCGTCCCCGGCGGCAGCGGTAGCCGGAGGGCGATATTGCCCAGCTCGCCGCGGGGCTTTTCTTCACCGCGCTCATTCAGCACCCGCACGTCGTACCCGGGCATGGGCTTGCCTGCCGAGCCGGCCTGGACCGGGAGGCGTTCGATGCCCAGCGGATTGGCGGCGATGGCCCAGCCGGTCTCGGTCTGCCACCAGTGATCGACCACGGGGACGCCGAGATTGCGTTCCGACCAGTGAATGGTCGCGGGATCGGAACGCTCACCGGCGAGGAAGAACGACTCGAGCGAGCTGATATCGTATTGCCGCAGGTACTCGCCATCCGGATCCGCCGAGCGGATGGCGCGGATCGCGGTGGGCGCGGTGAACAAAGCCTTCGCGCCGTGATCCTGGATCACCCGCCAGAAGACACCCGCATTCGGCGTACCGACCGGCTTGCCCTCGAACATCACGGTCGTGTTCCGGTTCAGCAGCGGCCCGTAGACGATATAGGAGTGCCCCACGACCCAGCCGATATCGGAGGCCGTCCAGTACACGTCGCCGGGCGCCATGGCGTAGATGTTGCGCATCGACCACTGCAGCGCGACGGCGTGGCCGCCGTTGTCGCGCACGATGCCCTTCGGGTGGCCGGTCGTGCCGGAGGTATAGAGGATGTAGAGGGGATCGGTGGCGTCCACTGGCACGCAATCCGCCGGTGTGGCCGTCTGCAGCGCCTGGGCCCAGTCGACATCGCGGCCGCTCACGAGTCCCGCCGGCTGCTGCTCGCGCTGCCAGATCAGGCAGCCCGGCACCTCATGCGTCGCGAGCGCGAGGGCCCGGTCGAGCAGGCCGTGGTAATCGACGACGCCCGCCGGTTCGACCCCGCAGGATGCGCTCAGTACCAGCTTCGGTTCCGCGTCGTCGATGCGGGAGGCGAGTTCGGACGCGGCGAAACCGCCGAACACCACCGAATGGATGGCGCCGATACGCGCGCAGGCGAGCATGCCGAACACGGCCTGGGGGATCATCGGCATATAGATGACGACGCGATCCCCCTTATCCACGCCCTGCGCGCGCAGCAGCCCCGCGAGGCGGGCGACCTCGTCCTGCAGCCCCGCGTAATCCCAGCGGCTGCAGGTGCCCGTGACCGCGCTGTCGTGGATCAACGCCGTCTGCGCGCCGTGGCCGGCCGCGACGTGGCGGTCGATGGCGTTGTAGCAGGTATTGAGCTGGCCGCCGGTGAACCAGCGGTAGAACGGGGCATCGGAATCGTCGAGCACGCGCTCCCAGCGTCGGTCCCAGTGCAGATCTTCGGCCACCTCGGCCCAGAAGCCTTCGGGGTCGCGCAGCGAGCGTTCGTGGATCGGGTCGTAGGCCGTCATCGCGGTTCTCCCTCCCGGCCGCGGGGCGCCCGACTCCGTATGCCCCCCGAAACGACCTTGCGTTGGATCGCTCACATATAACCGCCCGGGCAACCGCGCGCAAGGATTGGCAGACAATCCGGTCGATTTTGTGCAATCTATCGGAGTCTGAACAGCGATTTCGGATTACGTGTCGGACAACACCTGGAACGGCGAAATTCGGTTCTCGCAGAGGCGCGGAGTGCGCGGAGAAAAATCGAGAAAATCAGGAAAGAAAGAATGGATCAGGAATCGAGCGGGCGGGAACACGTAGGCCGGTTTTGCCCGGCGCGGCGACAACGTATGGCCGGTGCTGTGCGGTCATCGCGCCGGGCAATGCCGGCATTCGGCTTCGCCGAAAACCGGCCTACATGATGTTTCGGATCCTGGACGCCAAGACCACCAGGACAAGACCCTTGATATTGCTTTTTCTCAGCGCACTCCGCGCCTCTGCGAGAAACCGCCTTCACGAGGTCGGGCGATCAACCGCTTCAGACCCTCGATTGGCGTTACATCTATCTGCCGGTATCGATCCGGAGTCGATCGTCTCGGGACACCGGTTCGCGAGCAAGCTCGCTCCTACAAACGTTCTTCGTTTTCTTTGCGCTCCTTGGCGAACCTTGCGTCTTGGCGAGAACCGGTTTTTCCGGGAAAGACACGCGAAATCGTCAGATCACCGGCGTCTCGCGATACGTACCCCAAAGCTCGCGCAGGGTCTCGACGATGTCGCCCATCGAAGCACCGGCTTTTACCAGTTTGATCGTGACCGGCATCAGGTTTTTCGACTCGTCCTCGGCGGTGTTGCGCAGTTCTTCCAGCAGTTGCTGGACCTGCGACTCATCGCGCCCGTCGCGTACGCGCTGCAGGTGCGCGATCTGGTTGCGTTCGGTCTCGGGGTCGTGCGGATGGACCTCGACCTCCGGGTCGCCGCCCTCCTCGACGTAGCAGTTGACGCCGATGACCGGGCGGTCGCCGCTCGCCTTGCGGATGGCGTAGTCGTAAGCGGAGTCGGCGATGCCGCGCTGGAAGTAGCCGTCGTCGATGCACTGGATCGTGCCGCCCATCTCCTCCACCTCGTCGAGGATCTTCCAGACCTCTTCCTCGATGCGCGTGGTCAGATTCTCGACATACCAGGAGCCGCCGATGCCATCGACGACATCCGCGGCGCCCGTTTCGTGGGCGATCACCTGCTGGGTGCGCAGGGCGATCTTCATCGCCTCCTCGGTCGGGATCGAGTAGGCCTCGTCGAGGCCGTTGGTGTGCAGTGACTGCGCGCCGCCGAGTACCGCCGACATCGCCTGGAAGGCGGTGCGGACGATGTTCACCTTGGGCTGCGGCTTCGTGAGCGTGGCCGCCGCGGTCTGCGCGTGGAAGCGCAGGCGGCAGGACTCGGGCTTCTTCGCGCCGAAGCGCTCGGCCATGATCTTCGCGTACACGCGGCGTGCCGCGCGGAACTTGGCGATCTCCTCGAAGAAGTCGGCCTGACTGACGAAGAAGAACGACAACCTGGGTGCGAAGTCGTCGACATCGACGCCGGCGTCGACGGCCTCCTGCACGTACTGGATCGTGCTGGCCATGGTGTAGGCGACCTCCTGGGTCGCCACGGCGCCGGCCTCGGAGATGTGATAGCCGGAGATGTTGAGCGGGTTGTAGCGCGGCAGGTGCTGCGCCCCGTAGGTGATGCAGTCGCGCACGATGCGCAGCGACGGGCGCACCGGATAGATCCACTCCTTCTGCGCCATGTATTCCTTGAGGATGTCGTTCTGGATCGTGCCCGACAGCTTCGCCTGATCGAAGCCGTTCTTCTCGGCCACGGCAATGTACATCGCGAACAGGATCCAGGCCGAGGGATTGATCGTCATCGAGACCGAAATCTTCTCCAGATCGATCCGGTCGAACAGCGCCTCCATGTCGGCCAGGGTGTCGATCGCCACGCCCTCGCGACCGACCTCGCCCTCGCTCATCGGGTGGTCTGAGTCGTAGCCCATCAGCGTGGGCATATCGAAGTCGACCGACAGGCCGGTCTGGCCCTGCGCCATAAGGTAATGGAAACGCCGGTTGGTATCGGCCGCCATGCCGAAGCCGGCGATCTGGCGCATGGTCCATGGACGACCGCGATGCATGGTCGGGTACGGGCCGCGGGTGAACGGGTAGCGGCCCGGCAGGCCGATGTCATCCCAGGGCGTCTCGGGCGTATCGACCGGCGTGTACGTGCGCTTGACGTCGAGCCCGGCACCGGTGCGGAAGGTGTCACGGCGCTCGGGCGAACGCTCCAGGAAACGGGCTACCTCGTTGCCTTCCCAGTCGCGGTACTCAGCGTCGATGCGGTCGAGTTCGTCTTTACTGAACAGGGTCTGCTGTCGATTCATGGCGGATCCTCGAATTCACTACGGCCAGCAGCTCGACGGCGCCGGCATGCGGGTCGGTCTCGCGTCGGCTGACGCGGCCCAGGACATCGGCAAGATCGGCTTCGCGCTCGCGACGGAAGTCCTCACGCACGATGCCTTCGGCGATCTTGAGCATTCGGTTGGCGGCGATCTCGCTGCGCTTGTTCTCCAGCTCACCGGAATCGATCAGATGCGCGCGGTGGCGGTCGATGGCATCGCGCAGTTCGTCGAAGCCGGTACACTTTTCGGAACTTGTGGCGACCACGGGCGTGTACCACTGATCCGGGCCGCTGGGCATGCTCATGGTGAGCATGGTCTTGAGTTCCATGACGGTACGGTTCGCATCGGCGCGGTCGGCCTTGGAAACGACATGGATGTCGGCGATCTCGAGCACGCCCGCCTTGATCGCCTGGATGTCGTCGCCGAGCCCGGGGGCGGAGACGACCACGGTGGACTGCGCCGCCTGGACGATATCGACCTCGTCCTGACCGACTCCGACCGTCTCGATCAGGATGGTGTCGAAGCCGGCGGCGTCGAGGATATCCACGGCATCGAGACTCGCCTTGGCGAGTCCGCCCAGCGCACCGCGCGTGGCCATGCTGCGGATGAACACGCCCGGATCCTCGACCAGGTCCGACATGCGGATGCGATCACCCAGGATGGCCCCGCCGGAGAACGGGCTCGACGGGTCGATCGCGACGATCCCCACCCGACGGCCGTCCGCACGCAGGGTGCGCGCGAGCTGGGAAACCAGCGTCGATTTGCCACAGCCCGGCACTCCGGTGATGCCGACGACGTGGGCGTGCCCCGTGTGCCGATAGAGCTCGGCCAGTGCCGGGCGGCACTCGTCCTCGCCCGCTTCAACCCGGGTGATCAGCCGCGCGGCGGCACGCAGATTCCCCTCGCGCACACGCCGCGCGAGCTCATCGGATGGGACGCGCTCGCTCACTCCGCCTCCTGGCGCAGGCTGCTGTAGAGGTCGCGGTCCTCGATCACGCGTTTGGCCTTGAAGTCGGTGCGCGGGAACGTGTCCGCCGCGACCATCTCGATGCCGACGCGGAAACCGAGCATGCGCTCGAGATCGTGCTTGGCCTTATCACGGAATTCCTTCACCGCATCGGCACCGTACGCCTCAAGCCCCTTCGACGGCTCAAGGCGGATCAGCAGTTCGTCCATGCTGCCCTCGCGGGTGATCACGATGCGGTGCTCGCCGCCGTAGCCTTCCATCTCGTTGAGCGTGGCGTGGATCTCGCTCGGGTACACGTTCTCGCCGCGGATCTGGAACATGTCGTCGATGCGGCCGTAGATGCCACGCGGCAGGCGCGGATAGGTGCGCCCGCAGGGGTTGTCTTCCATGACCCAGTGGGTCAGGTCGCCCGACTGCAGCCGGATCATCGGCTGCGAGGTGCGCTCAAGGTTGGTGTAGACCGGCGTCCCCTGCTCGCCCCAGGGGACGCGGCGGTTCGTGTGCGGATCGCAGACCTCGCCGTAGACCATGTCCTGCCACAGCAACATGCCGCCGGTCTCGGAGCTGCCGGCGCCGTTCATCCATGGCGTGATCTCGGCCATAGTGCCGGAGTCGACGACGCGGGCGCCGAAGATCCTGGCGATGCGGTCGCGGATGCCGGGGATCGACGCACCCGGCTCGCCGGAGAAGAACATCACCTTCAGACCGAACTCGCGCGGATCGACGCCCTCTTCCTCGGCGACCTCGGCGAGGCGCAGCGCATAGGACGGCGTCGCGTAGAAACCGGCCGGTTGCATCATCTTCAGCCAGGTCACGGCGCGCTGCGTCATGCCGGGCGCACCGGCACCGAACGGGAAGCACTTGCAGCCGAGGCGCTCGGCGCCCGTGAGCGTACCCCAGGAACCCATGTAGAGACTGAAGACCGAGGCGATGAAGACCATGTCGCCGGGCCGCAACCCCATGCCCCACATCACGCGGGCCTGGTTGTTCGCGATCGTGTTCCAGTCGCGGCGGCCGATGCCGAAAACCGTCGGCCGACCGGTCGTGCCCGAAGTCCCGTGGATGTGATGGATCTCGTCCTCGGGGATGCACAGGTAATCGCCGAACGGCGGCGCCCCGGCCTGCGAATCGCGCAGGTCCTGTTTGGTGATGACCGGCACCCGATCCTCGAAGTCTTCCAGCGACTGGATGTGATCGGGATGGACGCCGGCCTCCTCCCACTTGCGCCGGTAGAAGGCGGAATTCTGCCAGGCGTAGTTCATGACCTCCTGCAGGCGCCCGAGGATCTTCGCTTCACGCGCGGCCGGATCCATGGTCTCGCGCTCGGGGAACCAGTAACGGCTGGACGGATCCGGGAAATACCCTTCGTCGTAATTCGGTGGAAACTGCCACTCTTCCATCATTCACACTCCACGTCGGGCATGGCCCACGGGTGTTGTTTTACGCAGTCGGAATTCGGTTTCTCGCCAAGGCGCAAAGCGAGCCAAGGATTGTCTGTAGGAGCGAGCTTGCTCGCGAACCGCTGTCCACTGGTATTACCGTCTACTTCTCCGCCACCTCCAGACAATGCTCGCCAATCCGACCCCCTCGGACACCGGACGTCGGTTCGCGAGCAAGCTCGCTCCTACAAGACCTCCGCTTTGATTGCAGTCGCTTTGCGTCCCTTTGCGTTCTTCGCGCCTCTGCGAGAACCCCATGCACGGTCCCCCATTCACGAAAGACACAAGGCAATCGCACCGGCATCGGGATTCACCGCGGCCCACGCTCGGCGACGAGCTGGCGGAACGCGTTGACGATCTCATCGGGCGGCGTGTCCTGCAGCAGGATCTTCTGCACGCCCATCTCCGTGAGCCTGGCGACGTCGTCGTCCGGGATGACGCCACCGCCGGCGACGATGATGTCCTCGGCGTCGTGTTCGTCGAGCGCCTTCATCACGCGCGGGAACACCGTCATGTGCGCACCCGAGAGGATCGAAACACCGAGCACGTCGACGTCCTCCTGCACGGCGGCGGCGACCACTTCCTCGGGCGTGCGGTGCAGGCCCGAGTAGACGACGTCCATGCCCGCGTCGCGCAGGGCGCGCGCGACGACTTTTACGCCGCGGTCGTGGCCGTCCAGGCCCACCTTCGCCAGCAGGACCCGGATATTCTCGCCGGCGCCCTGCGCCGATTTCGCTGCATTCTCCGCCATCGCTGATTACCCCTGTGCAGTCCCGACCCGTGCGTGCGAATCCGCGCGGGCCATCTCGTTTTCGAACCATTCCGACGCGCGTTCGGCGTGATCGCGCGCCGCGCGCTCAGCCGTCGTCACGTCACCGGCGCAGACCGCGTCGAGGATCGCGGCATGGTCATGCCAGACCTGCTCTTTGTGGCGGTCATCGCTGAGGATCGTCTGCATCACGCGCCGGGTGTGGTTCCAGTGCGAGGCCATCGTCTCGAGGATCATGCCGTTGCCGGCGGCCTCGTAGATCAGCTGGTGGAAGGCCATATCGGCGGCGATGAGTTCGGGAATATCGCCGTCCCCGGAGGCGCAGCGGCCGCGCTCGAGTATGGCCTCGCCGCGTTGGCGCAGATCGGGGCCAGCACGGCGTGCGGCCAGACCGGCGCTGACCTGGTCGATCCCCATGCGGAACTCGTAGAGTTCGCGCACGAAGCGCTCCTCCAGCGGCGCCACCTTGACCCCGCGCCGCCCGGCCGGCTGCACGAAGCCTTCCGCTTCGAGGCGCTTGAGCGCCTGCCCCACCGGCAGCCGCGAGACGTCGAGCTGGCGCGCCAGACCGTCCTGCGTGAGGCGCTCGCCCGGCGCCAGCGAGCCGTTGCAGATACCCTCCACGATCCGCTCGTGGACCAGATCCGGCAGCGCTTTTTGATGTCCGATTGCGTCCATTGTCTCCGTCGCTCTCCATGCAACGAGTCCGTGATGAACCCGTTTTGCATTCTGTATACAGAATGCGTTGTACCGAAACCAAATGCTCCGCGCAACCCGAACGGATGCAGCACACGGGTTCACGGTTCCACTGGAGGCGAGCACGCGCGGTTTGCGGTGCGGGCGGAATCGGGCGATTCGGGGCGGGCTGTGCGCATTCGACCGGTGCGGTGGCCCGGTCAAAGACGCGGCTACGTCGCATGTCGCACCCCAGCCCATAGGCGCGTTTTCGCCGAAGGCGAACGCGCGCATCGCGGCATCACCATGGGACGTAGGCCGGTCTTGTCCGGCGCGTGACGCGGCGGGCGATGAGCACGTCGGTTGGCGCGCCGGGCAATGCCGGCACGCGTGTCGGAATCGAGCACGTGCGCGGCGAGGGAGGCGCCGTCTGCCGGCATTTCCTCCGCTTCGCTGCGGACAGGCCGGCCTACCTGGACTTCTGCGCGCGTTCTTCGCGGCGGCGGCGCCAATGCCACAGGCCCTGGGCGTTGACCGCGATATCCAGGTGATACAGCTCGCGCATGGTCGCGGCCTCGTCGCCGCGGCCGCGGCGTTCGAGGTCAGCCGAGCAGGCGGCATTGAGTCGTTCCAGCAGATCCTCGGCCGAGGAGGCCTCGAGCGCGATATCCAGCCACTCATCCATGATGCGGTGGAGTTCGCCGGCGACCGCACGTGGCTGCTCGATCACCGTAAAGTGCGCCGGCACCACGCGCGCGGGTTCGAGGCCCACGATGCGGTCCATGGTCTCGTGCATCGCCTCCGGCGCCAGCTGCGGCGGCGCCGTCGGCAGGATGACGAACGGCCCGTCGTCCCCCACCAGCTCTGGATAGGACACGCCGAACGCATCGCCCGCCAGTACGGTCCGGGTGCGCGCATCCCAGATCGCCTGCTGGTGCCAGGCGTGACCCGGCGCGTAAACGGTCTGCAACTCGCGCTTGCCGATCGTGAGTACGTCGCCATCATCCGTTTCGACCACACGCTCGGTCGCCACCGGCTCGACGCCGGCGTAGTACTGATCGACGAAATCGCCACCGAAGACCGTCCGCGAGCCCTTCTCGAGCTTCTCCGGATCGATCACGTGCGGCGCGGCGGACGGATGCGCCGCCACCCGCGCGGTGGGCAGGCGCTGCATCAGTGGGCCGACGCCGGCCATATGATCGAGGTGGGCATGGCTGACGATCACCCAGTCCACCGCGTCCGCCGGAATACCGAGCGACCCGACCGCAGCGACCAGCGCATCGACGTTGCCGGGAACGCCGGTATCGAAAATCGCCGCGCGGCCGCTGTCGACCACGATCGTGCAGCCCGTGTGGCGCGGCCGGGTGTAGCGGGTATCGAAGCGCCAGATCCCGTCGGCGATCGGATCCAGGCGTTCATCTGCGTTCGGCTGCGTCATGTTCGGCTCCGGTGTCGACCCAGCGGCCATTGATAACCGCCCATGGCGCTCGGTGCAAGATTGTTCGACAATCCGCACAGACTCTTGACATGAGAGACCATCTGTACGAGCTTTCACGCTTTACTGTCTGACAATCGAGACCCATGGACCTGAGCACACCGACGACCGCGACCGCCCTCCTTGCCAACCTGCGCGAGTCCATCATCGACGGCGGGCTGCCGGCGGGCGCCCACCTGCCCGAACTCGAACTCGCCCGCCGCCACGGCGTCGCGCGCAGCACCGTGCGCGAGGCGATCACCGGGCTGGTCAACCGCGGCCTGGTCGTGCGCCGACACAACGCCGGCGCCCGGGTATGCATCCCGTCGCGCGGGGAACTGCGCAACCTGTACGAGCTGCGCGAGTGCCTGGAGGGGATGGTCTGCCGCCTGGCGGCGCAGACGATGAGCGACCGCGCCATCGAGGGCATCCGCGCGCTGCTGTCCGACCATGAGAACAGCGCCGCGCTGCGCGAGGGCACCGCCTATATTCAGGGCGAACATGACCTCGACTTCCACTCGCGCCTCGCCGCCGGCAGCGGCAACGCCATGCTGGAGCGCCAGCTCGACGGCCAGCTCTACGACAAGCTGCGGCTGTACCGGCGCCAGTTCGGCATGGTCGGCCCGCGCGCGCGCCCGGCCTGGAACGAGCACCAGCAGATCGTCGACGCCATCGCCGACCGCGACCCGGAGATGGCCGAGATGCTGATGCGCCGCCACATCCGCGCATCGCTGAAGAACATCGAACAACGCATGGCCGCGACCGAATCGCCGGCCGAGGAGACCTCATGAGTACATCACCAGGCGGGCGCTTCCGCAGCGAGCTCGCGGCGCACGAGCCGCTGCCGATCGTCGGTACGATCAACGCCTACTGCGCGGTCATGGCCGAGCGCCTCGGCCACCGCGCGATCTACCTCTCCGGCGGCGGCGTCGCCAACGCTTCCTTCGGCCTGCCCGATCTCGGGCTGACCGACCGCAACGACGTGCTGGAAGACGTCCGCCGCATCACCGACGCCTCGTCGCTGCCGCTGCTGGTCGACATCGACACCGGCTGGGGCGACGCGCTCGGCATCGCCCGCACCATCCGCGGAATGATCCGCGCCGAAGCGGCGGCCGTGCACATCGAGGACCAGGTCGCGCAGAAACGCTGCGGCCACCGGCCCAACAAGGCCTGCGTGAACACCGGCGAGATGGTCGACCGCATCAAGGCCGCGGTCGATGCCCGCACCGACCCCGAGTTCTTCATCATGGCCCGCACCGATGCCTTCGCCCGCGAAGGCCGCAATGCCGCCATCGACCGCGCCTGCGCCTATGTAGAGGCCGGTGCCGACGGCATCTTCGCCGAGGCGGTCGCCGAGGAAGATGACTACCGCGCGTTCCGCAAGGCGCTCGGCGACGTGCCGCTGCTGGCGAACATGACCGAGTTCGGTCGCACGCCGCTGCACAATCGCAGCGACCTCGCCGCCTGGGGCGTCGACATGGTGCTCTACCCGCTGTCCGCGTTCCGCGCGATGAACCGCGCCGCCGAGGCGGTGTACTTCAGCCTGCTGGAGAACGACAGCCAGAACGAGGTGGTCGATCTGATGCAGACGCGCGAAGAACTCTACGACTACCTCGACTACCACGCCTACGAACACAAACTCGACGAACTGTTCGCGCGCGGCCAGGGCCGCGGCAACAAGAGGGAGAAGAACCAATGAACAAACAAGCCAACGCGAGCGCCGGCCTGCGCGGCCAGGTCGCCGGCCGGACCGCGCTCTCCACGGTCGGCATCGAGGGCTCCGGCCTGACCTACCGCGGCTACGACGTCAAGGAACTGGCCGAGCAGTGCATCTTCGAAGAGGTCGCGCACCTGCTGCTCAAGGGCCATCTGCCGAACCGCCGGGAACTGGACGCCTACAAACAGCGCCTGCGCGAGCGCCGCGAACTGCCGGCGCCGCTGGCCGAGGCGCTGGAGCGCATCCCCGCCAGCGCGCACCCCATGGACGTGATGCGCACCGGCGTGTCGATGCTGGGCACGCTCGAGACCGAACAGGACTTCAGCGAGCAGGACGAGGTGGCCGACCGCATCCTCGCGCTGCTACCGGCGATCGTCTGTTACTGGTACCGCTACAGCCACGACGGCGTGCGCATCGACACCGACGTCGAGGCCGACTCGATCGGCGGCCACTTCCTGCGCATGCTCCACGGTGAGCAGCCGGACCCGGTCCACGAGCAGGCAATGCACGTATCGCTGATCCTCTACGCCGAGCACGAATTCAACGCCTCGACCTTCACCGCCCGCGTGTGCGCCTCGACCCTGTCGGACATGCACAGCTGCATCACCGGCGCCATCGGCTCCCTGCGCGGCCCGTTGCACGGCGGCGCCAACGAACACGCCATGGCGATGATCGAGCAGTGGCGATCGCCGGAGGAGGCCGAGCGCGAGATCCTCGGCAAGCTCGAACGCAAAGAGAAGATCATGGGCTTCGGCCACGCCGTCTACCGCGAATCCGACCCGCGCAACGCCATCATCAAGGGCTGGTCGAAACGCCTGGCCGAAACGGTCGGCGACGAGACGCTCTACCCCGTATCGGAGCGCTGCGAGGGAGTCATGTGGCGTGAGAAAAAACTCTTCTGCAACGCCGACTTCTTCCACGCCTCGGCGTACCGCTTCATGGGCATCCCGACGAAGCTGTTCACACCCATCTTCGTCATGAGCCGCCACACCGGCTGGGCCGCCCACGTCTTCGAACAACGCGCCGACAACCGCATCATCCGCCCCTCCGCCGAATACACCGGCGAGGAACTGCGACCTGTGCCGGCTATCGACGAGCGCTGATCTTTTTTAGAACCACGAATGAACACGAATGGGATTGGGGTTTGCGGATCTTCCGGGAGCTTCACTGATACCGGAATGAGTATCGGAGATCGTTACATTCAGGAACCACAGATAGACACAGATGAACACAGATAAAGGCGGATTTGCGATTTTGACTTTATCTGTGTCCATCTGTGTTCATCTGTGGTTCTAAAGTGCACTTCAATTTCCCACGACATCTCAGCGGTAGCTCCCAGGAGCGCCACCAATACCCGGGAAACATTCGTGTCCATTCGTGTCCATTCGTGGTTCCTGATTTCTGATTCCACTCCCCCTGACTCCGGAAAATCCCCATGAGCACAACCGAGACCAACATCCGCCCCGATTACGACGACGAGATCCAGGCGATCGCGGATTATGTCCGCGACACCCGCATCGACTCGGACCTCGCCTTCGATACGGCCCGTCACTGTCTGCTGGATACGCTCGGCTGCGGTCTGCTTGCGCTGGGGTATCCGGAGTGCACGCGGCATCTGGGGCCGCGGTTTTCGGGGATGGAGATCCAGCACGGCGCGCGCGTCCCGGGCACGGAATTCGAACTCGATCCGGAGAAGGCGGCCTGGGATATCGGCTGCATCATCCGCTGGCTGGATTACAACGATACCTGGCTGGCCGCGGAGTGGGGGCATCCCTCGGACAACCTCGGCGGCATCCTCGCCGTGGCGGATTTCATCTCGCGGCGCAGTGTCGCCAAGGGCGTCGCGCCACCGACCATGCGCGCGGTACTCGAGGCGATGATCAAGGCGCACGAGATCCAGGGCGTGCTGGCGCTGGAGAACAGCTTCAACCGCGTCGGGCTGGATCACGTCGTGCTGGTGAAGGTCGCGACCACGGCGGTCGTCGCGCACATGCAGGGCGCCACGCGCGAGCAGCTCCTGTCCGCGATCTCCCACGCCTGGGTGGACGGCCAGGCCCTGCGCACCTACCGCCACGCGCCCAACGCCGGCCCGCGCAAGTCTTGGGCGGCGGGCGATGCCACCGCGCGCGGCGTGCGCCTGGCGGATATCGCGCTCCGGGGCGAGCCGGGGATCCCGGGCGCGCTGTCGGCGCCGCAATGGGGTTTCTACGACGTGCTGTTCAGCAAGACCAACCGCGACCAGGCGATCAAACCGGAAGGCGAGCGCCGTTTCCGCCGGCCGCGCGAGTACGGCAGCTACGTCATGGAGAACATCCTGTTCAAGCTCTCGTTCCCGGCCGAATTCCACGCCCAGACCGCGTGCGAGGCGGCGGTCACGCTGCACGACGAGGTGCGCGACCGCATCGACGATATCGAGCACATCGCCATCACCACCCACGAATCCGCGATCCGCATCATCTCCAAGACCGGCGAACTGGCGAACCCGGCCGACCGCGACCACTGCCTGCAGTACATGACCGCCGTCGCCCTCCTGCTGGGCGACCTGCGCGCCGAACACTACGCCGACGACTTCCACGCCGATCATCCGGCGATCGACCGCCTGCGCGAGCGCATGGAGATCAGCGAGGACGAACGCTACACCCGCGATTACCTCGATCCGGACAAACGCTCCATCGCCAACGCCGTGCAGGTGTTCTTTAAAGACGGCTCGTCCACCGATCGCATCGAGGTCGAATACCCCATCGGCCACCCGCGCCGCCGCGACGAGGGCATCCCCGCCCTGCTCACCAAGTTCCGCCGCAACGCGCGCACGCGTTTAGACCAGCACCAGTACGAAGCCCTGGAAGAGATCTGCACCGACCCGGCCCAACTCGACGACATGCCGGTCAACGACTTCATGAGCCAGTGGAAACCGTAGGCGCGCAACCCACGTAGGCCGGCCTTCCCGCAGCGAAGCGGAGGGAATGCCGGCAGACGAGGTCCCCATTGCCGATACGCGTAATCGCGGCCGCGCGTTTGCCGGCATTGACCGGCGCCCAACCGGCGCACCGATCCGACGCCCAGTCCAAGGCGCCGGGCAAAACCGGCCTACATCCACCGCACCAACCGAACGCGCTCCCCCCGCATCCCTGCCGGCACACTGCAGGAGCGAGCTTGCTCGCGATCGTGCCCGCACAAGGTCCGGAGCGCACCCCGCTCGAAAACGCCCCAATGGCCAAGTCGCTGCCTACCAAGGGCCGCCACGATCCCGCCAACCATCGCGAGCAAGCTCGCTCCTACAATTCCCTGCCTGGCTCAATCGGATTCCGGAAAATTTTTCGCTCTACCCCCTTGACCACAATAAGCTGTGCCACCGACTCGGTAGCCCCACTGACACACCGATCAATCCAACCCGCCCAAACCCCCGCCACGTCGCGATTTCTGCCTCGCAAACGGCGATAGCGACTGCAATCCACAAACAGCTTATCCACAGGCTATACACATCATATTGTGGTCGAAATCAAATCCAATAACAATTTGTTGTGGTTTCTGTTGACCACTCACGGGGCGAGTCCTACACTTCGATCACTGGGCGCGAGCACTGACGCCGCCCGACCCGCCAACGGCGCACGGCCGTTGCCCAAGCGGGTTTTACGAGGGAGCCGCCGCCCCGGCACGGCACCGATGAGCGAGAAACCAAGAACAGGATGACTGCCCCCATGGATTTCCAGCCGATTTCAGACGACGCATTCCAGGAAAAATACGCCAAAGACGGAGAAGACCGCGTCGCGCAGCGCGCACGCGTGGCCAAGGCACTGGCCTCGGTCGAGAAGAAGAACAAGAAGGACTGGGAGAAGAAGTTCGCCGGCGCCCTGAAGGACGGCTTCGTCCCGGGCGGGCGCATCCAGTCCGGCGCCGGTACCGGTCTGCAGGTGACGCTGATCAACTGCTTCGTCCAGCCGGTCGAGGACAGCATGAACGGCATCGCCGAGGCCCTGCGCCAGGCCATGCTGACGCTCAAGGCCGGCGGCGGCGTCGGTTACGACTTCAGCCCGATCCGCCCGAAGGGCGCGCTCGTGAAGGCCGTCAACGCCGAGGCGTCCGGCCCGATCTCGTTCATGCGCGTGTTCGACCGCGCCTGCGAGACCATCGAGTCCGCCGGTTACCGCCGCGGCGCCCAGATGGGCGTGCTGCGCGTCGATCATCCCGACATCCGCGAGTTCATCGACGCCAAGTACGAGCGCGGCCAGCTCTCGAACTTCAACGTCTCGGTCGGGGTCACCGACGAGTTCATGCAGGCGGTCGAAGACGACGGCTACTTCGAGCTCACCCACGAGTCCGAGCCCTCCCCGCGGCGCAAGGAAGCCACCGACGTCTACTTCGACGCGGACAAGGGCAAGTGGGTCTACGAGCGCGTGCGGGCCCGGGAGATCTGGGACTTCGTCATGGAGGCGACCTACGACCACGCCGATCCGGGCGTGCTCTTCCTGGACCGCATCAACAACGAAAACAACCTCTGGTATGCCGAGCACATCCAGGCCTGCAACCCCTGTGTCACCGGCGATACCTGGGTACACACCACCGACGGCCCGCGCCAGGTCAGCGAACTCGTGGACCAGCCGACGGAACTGCTGATCGACGGTAAGGCGCATGCGTCCACGGAAGCCGGCTTTTTCGTGACCGGCGAGAAACCGGTCTTCCGGCTAACTACGCGCGAAGGCCTCAGCCTGCGGTTGACGGAAGACCATCCGGTCCTTCGCCGGATCCAGGACACCCGCGGCAGCCTGCCGCGCACCGAATGGGTCAACGCGGGCGATCTGCAGCCCGGCGATCAGGTCGTGCTGCATGACCACGGCGCCGACGTGAACTGGCAGGGCGCCTCGGACGCGGATGAAGGCTACCTGCTCGGCCTGCTGCTGGGCGACGGCACGCTCAAGCAGCAGACGGCCACGCTCTCCGTGTGGACGGACGCCGAGGCGGCGACCGCCGACGGCGGCATTCCGGCCCATCCGGTGATGCGCGCGGCCGAGACCGCGGCCCGCGCCCTGCCCCATCGTGCCGATTTCGGCGGCTGGTCCGCCATCGCCGGGCGCAACGAGTTCCGCCTGAACTCCACCGGCCTGCGCGACCTCGCGGGCGAGTTCGGCATGGCCCCCGGCGCCAAGGGCATCACGCCCGCCATGGAACGCGCTTCGAGCGAGTTCTATAGCGGCTTCCTGCGCGGCCTGTTCGACGCCGATGGCAGCGTGCAGGGCACGCAGCAGAAGGGCATCAGCGTGCGTCTCGCGCAGTCCGACCTCGCCACCCTCGAAGCCGCGCAGCGCATGCTCGGCCGCCTCGGCATCGCCAGCACGATCTACGCCGAGCGCCGCCCCGCGCGCACGGCCGAACTACCCGACGGCAAGGGCGGCCATGCCGAGTACGCGTGCAAGGCGCAGCATGAACTGCTGATCACCGGCGGCCACCTGCCCCGCTTCGCCGAGCGCGTCGGCTTCACCGACACGGCGAAGGCCGAGCGCCTGCGCCACACGCTGGCCAGCTACAAGCGCGGCATCAATCGCCCGCGCTTCCACGCAACCGTGGACTCACTCGAGGCCGACGGCACCGAGACCGTGTACGACGTGCAGGTCCCCGGCGTCCACGCCTTCGACGCCAACGGCCTCTACGTGCACAACTGCGGTGAGCAGATGCTGCCCGCCTTCGGCTGCTGCTGCCTCGGCTCGATCAACCTGACCGAGTTCGTCGAACAGCCGTTCGCCGAGAACGCGTACTTCAACAAGGAGCGCTTCGGCGAGGTCGTGCGCACCTCCATCCGGATGCTGGACAACGTCCTCGACGCCACCGCCTGGCCCCTGCCCGAGCAGGACAAGGAAGCCGAGGCCAAGCGCCGCGTCGGCCTGGGCTACCTCGGCCTCGGCGACGCGCTGATCATGCTCGGCATCCGCTACGACAGCGAGGAAGGCCGCACGATGGCCGCCGAGATGTCCCGCGTGATGCGCGACGAGTCCTACCGGGCATCGGTCGAACTGGCGCAGGAGAAAGGCGCGTTCCCGCTGTTCGACGCCGACAGGTACCTCGAAGGCCATTTCGTCGCGCGCCTGCCGGAGGACATCAAGGCAAGCATCCGTGAGCACGGCATCCGCAACAGCCACCTGATGTCGATTGCGCCCACGGGCACAATCACGCTGGCGTTCGCCGACAACGCCTCCAATGGCATCGAGCCGCCGTTCTCCTGGACCTACCGGCGCAACAAGCGCATGCCGGACGACACCACCCAGGCGTTCGATGTCGAGGACCACGCCTTCCGCGTCTGGCGCCAGCAGGGCAACGACCCGGGTCCGATGGTCCAGGGCCGCTACGAGAACCTGCCCGACGCGTTCGTCTCCGCGCTGGAGATGAACGTCGAGGACCACATGCAGATGATCGCCGCGGTCCAGCCCTACATCGACTCGGCCATCTCCAAGACCTGCAACGTCCCGGCCGACTACGACTACCAGGGCTTCCGCGAGCTCTA
This sequence comes from uncultured Ectothiorhodospiraceae bacterium, assembly GCA_913055615.1. GTDB lineage: Bacteria > Pseudomonadota > Gammaproteobacteria > XJ16 > Halofilaceae > Halofilum. The sequence continues at coordinate 21,143 of CAJXKK010000008.1, read as the reverse complement.
CTCGCGCGCCTGGCGTGCCGGCGCCAAGGGCCTGACCACGTTCCGCCCGAACGACATCACCGGTGCGGTCCTCGAGACCAGCCACGACAGCCAGCAGCCGTCGGAGTTCGACCAGTCCGACGCCGACCGCCGCCTGCGCCTCGACAAGGCCCCGCAGCCGGCGCTGGCCAGCCTGCGCTGGCAGAACCGCCCGAGCTTCCCGGACGGGAACCCGGCCAAGACCTATATGGTCAGCCACCCGGGCGGCAAGTTCGCGGTCTTCGTCGGCTACGTCGAGAACGGCCCGAACGGTGACGAAAAGCACCCGTTCGAGGTCTGGGTGAACGGCGCCGAGCAGCCGCGCGGCGCGGGCGCGATCGCCAAGGCGTTGTCCATGGACATGCGCACCCGCGACACGGCGTTCCTCAAGGCCAAACTCGACAGCCTCGCCAGGGTCCACGACCAGGCGTTCGATCTGCCGATGCCGCCGAACGGCGAGCCGCAGCGCGTGCCGTCGGCCGTCGCCGCCATGGCCATCCTCGTGCGCCAATGCTGCGAGGAACTGGGCGTGTTCGACCGCAACAAGGAAGACACCCCGGTGCTCGACGCGCTGATGTCACCGAAGGAGCCGAAGACCGGCGCCAGCGGCACCATGTCCTGGACCGTGGACGTCCTGAACCCGAGCACGGGTGACGACTTCGTCCTCGGCCTCAAGGAACTGAGCCTGCCGGACGGCGAACGCCGCCCGTACAGCATGTGGCTCGCCGGCGAATACCCGCGCGCCCTGGACGGCCTGTGCAAGGTCCTGTCCTACGACATGCGCGTCATCGATCCAGCCTGGATCGGCTCCAAGCTGCGCACGCTGGTGGACTTCCCCGAGGCCCAGGGCGACTTCCTCGCCTGGGTGCCCGGCGCCCACCGCCAGGCGGTACAGCCCAGCACGGTCGCCTACATCGCCCGGCTGATGATCCACCGCTACCACATGCTCGGCATCCTCGACGAGGACGGCTTCCCGGTACAGCCGATGGACGTCATGTTCACCGACACCGGCGCCGCCCACGACGGCCAGAGTGACAACGTCATCCCCTTCGAGGGCATGCGCGCCGCCGGCGCCAACGAAGTCACCCCGGGCCGCCGCTGCAGCGAGTGCGGGAATTACGCCATGATCAAGCGGGATGGGTGTGATTTCTGTACGGCTTGTGGGGCTCAGGGGGGGTGTGGGTAAGTCGACTCCACTGCGCCAGATTAAGCGCACCCACGAACCCGAAGGGGCGGTCACACGGCCGCCCCGCCATTATCGCCACGCCGCGCCCAGCGCCGCGCCGCCTACTCGCGAGTCGAAGCCACTGTGCCCACTTGGCTCCATGAGTTTATTGAATCAATTCCATTTTATTTTGCGCTGCCGCTCGTCCTTGGTTACCTCACCTTCCGGCTCACGCGCACCATACTCGCAAGCGAATGCCCAGACGACAGCAGCCTCCCGGTGATCTCAGGCACAGCCAGTGCATTACGCACAACAAGAATTTACTACATCCGTGGACTCCGAAACCTCATCTCAACTGTCGAAGCACACCTCGCACCCTCAGCCTTCGGCCCCCGCCCCCCGAACGAACGACCGCATCTGCCCCCTGTCAGCTTTCGCGGAGCCTTTAACCACCGCTCCTATCAGTTCTGTCTCCAAGTCGCGCTCGCTTACCCTCTCGCCGCGATCCTTATGCTTTGGCTAATTACCGGCTCGACTGAATTCGCTGGCTTGGTTATTTCCAGCGAGCCTACACCCCTTTGGGATCGCGTCTGGACGTTGATTGGCGCCTTCGTGGCGGTGGACCTCATGATTCAGGGCGGATGGAAGACACCCAAAAATGTCTCCGCCCCAAGAATCGTCGGTGCGCAACTGCTCCGCATTCTCGCTTTGATTGCCGTCATTCCCCTTATTGCTAAGAGCGGCACCATAGAAACTTTTTATTTAGCATGGTGCTTCATGATCGCCCTATTTGTACTTCGTCTCCATCGTCCCGGCGTTGCGCTCAACCTAGCTATCTTGGTCGGCCTACTTGCCCTTGTGAGCGGGATCACAGACCCTCCTTGGCGAACCCCGTTAACAATTACGCTCTTAGTCGCCGTACTCCTCGTCGTGTGGCGGACGGATTTTCAACGTGCCGCGCGGTCATTCGGTCCAATTTACGACATGGCTCAATGGTTTCTTGCACTATCTGCGGTACTCGTCGCGTTGCATTACTCTTCAGTTCTCGGCGACTTAGCCCACGCGTTACTCCTTCCGCTGAGCATATTGGTTCTGCTGCCCCTGATAAACGTCGTCTTTGACTGGATCTCTCTTGGGGTCACGCGATACACAGCGAGCCGAACATATCACTCCCTGAACGCCGGACGCGATGGACGTGCACTTCTATGGGCAATTCTAGACACCACTCTAGCCGTTGGTTTTCTTCTTGCGCTCAGCTGCGCGCTCGTGAACTGTATGGCCGCGCTATCGAGTATCTCGGTTACTCCGAATGGTGCCCCCGTTTTTAGCTCGCAAACCCTCCTAGACCAGCTAAACCACCTACAGATGGAGACATCGGTCTGGTTCTTTGCCATGCTTGCTAGCACGCTGGTCCCTACACTTGCACACATTGCTGCAGCATTGCTTGGCGTGGTATGCCTCGGGGCTAACCTTGTCGGCAATATCCTCCATGCAGCCTTACGGATCAGATCTACTACGCGCGCTGGCCACCACGACACGATCGTACGCGTTTGGGCCCCGACGGCGGCTGGTGCGTTCGTGAGCGTTTTTTTTGCCGCTTTTGCCGTCGCGATTACGCACACCGAAAAATTTGTCACGGGATTTGTCCGCTTAATCGCAAACGTGGTGCAGTTGACACTAATATAATCTTTCCGGCGATTCACCGTCGATATTCAAGGTCAGAGTATGGTCTCGCCGACTCGCAAGATTACCCGGAGGTCATTAATCTGACCCTCGACTAAGGTTGAAAGCGTCGATGAAAAGCTACACTAGGCAAGCTAGGGACACGCCTTGGGCCAGCCTTGGACGACAGACAGTTCTTTATCGAGCCGGACTAAGCCTCTTGCCCGTTGGGCACGTGCCGTATGAGCCGCATGCTCCGCCTTCTCCGGGCGATCCGTTACCCGGAATCAGCAGCTCCGATCCAGATTTCGAGAAATACTTGATCGAAATCGTCGGAACGGCTATTCAAGTTGGCGACGGTAAACTCGCCACATGCGCTCATGTGGTCGACGCAGTAAATGACGGTGCCAAGCAGCGCTACCTACTAACAAGGGATTGGGACGGAGACACGTACACCTTCATTAGGTGAATGGGGTCAGAACAGAGTTCTGGCGGATCCGGATAGGGCGACGTCGAGTTCAGTTCCCACATCCCACAATTTGAACGAAAACCTTCGGTATCAGCGTAACAACCGATCGTACCCGGGCTGTCCGGCACCACCCTTGACGGGCGACTTCTGCGATACTCAGCTTTAGACACGACTTCTCGGTCAGCAGAGGAGAGTCCATTGTGCCCCGATGCTTCGAGACCGGGACGCACCGGTAATCCCGGCCGTCGCGCAATCGTCGTATCGGTTGGCATCGAGGCGATATCCGACCGACTGGAAAGCAACGGCGAGGCCACGCGGGGCGCCAAAATCAGGCGTGCAAAAGCAGGACGTGCGCGATACGGTATCGGGAAATAAACCGTTTCCGACACACAGGCAGCCCGTTTCCCATGGCCGATCGTCTGACCGACCTGATCCTGTCCCTCACCCCCGAAGACGGCTCCTCCATCGGCAACAACGCGATGATGGCCCGTCTGCGGGAGCACGTGCCCGACCTGGAGGATGCCGATTATGTCGCGGCGCGCGACGAACTGGTCGCGGCGGGCTTGCTGCGCCGCGGCAAGGGGCGCGGCGGTTCCATTCTCCGGGTCGGCGCTGCGCCGGGTGATGGCGGAGCCGAAGGCGATTCCGATTTCGGTCTGAGCCCGACCGAAGCCCCCGTATCCGGGCAGCGCGAGGCCGCCGGCCGGAAGAAGGCCGCGCGCAAGAAATCCGCGAGCAAGGCGCACGGGCCGGCGCAGGTGCTGAGCTACCGGCATGACGAGAGCCGCGTGAACAACCCCGAGGTGGGGATGGTGCATGCGGGCACCGATCCGGATGGCGACAAGACCACCTGGGCCCACGACCCGCATCTCGACCCGGAACTGAACTTCGACAGCGCCCGCGGGGGCATCGAGAAGCTGATCGACGACGCGCTCGCCTCAGGCGATCGGGACCAGATGCGCGACGCACTGCAGGAGCTGAAGCGGCTGCAGGCACCGTATCTCAACTGGACCGGGAAGGCGGAACGGACGAGCTTCGAGGTCGACACCGTTTCGCTCCATGTCCATGAGCGGGTGGATCCGGCCACGATCCTGGCCAATGCGTCGAAACGGTTGAAGGGCAAGGACGCGAGCGACCAGTGGCGGCAATCGGACCTGTTCGCGGCGCCGTTCGAGAACCTGCCACTGCGCCAGGCGCTGGATTTCTACCACCATGAAAAGGGCTGGTCGAACCGGCTGATAGCCGGCGACTCGCTGCTGGTGATGAACTCGCTCCTGACCAAGGAAAGCATGGGCGGCAAGGTGCAGACGATTTACATCGATCCACCTTACGGCATCAAGTACGGCTCGAACTTCCAGCCGTTTACGAACAAGCGTGACGTTAAAGACCGATCCGACGAGGACCTCACCCAAGAACCCGAAATGATCAAGGCGTTTCGGGACACGTGGGAGCTGGGTATCCACTCCTACCTCACCTATCTGCGCGATCGGCTGATGCTGGCGCGGGAACTGCTTGCCGAGAGCGGCTCGGTGTTCGTGCAGATCGGCGATGAAAACTTAAATCTCTGCGCTGACTTACTAAACGAGCTTTTCGGACCAGAGAACCGTGTCTCCGTCATCACGGTTCAAAAGACTGGTGGTCAGGAAACGGAAAAGATTCCAAACGTTGCCGATTACATACTTTGGTATGCGAAAGATATCGATAGCCTGAAGTATCGGCAAATCTATCGCACAAAGGAAGTCGGTGTCGGCCATGGAAGCGGCCAGAGGTACGATCAGGTTGAGTTGCCTACCGGAAAAAGGATTGCCCTAAACGCGAAGCAAAAGCGAGGCGAGGAGGATATCCCGGAAGGGCGCGTTTTCCGTCTTACCAGCCTAATCTCCAGCGGAGTGCGAGCGAACACTACCGGAGAGTGGAAATTTCAAGGAAAGGACTACGACTCCGGCGCCACGTCGAACTGGAAAACCAGCTATCAAGGGTTGGACAGGCTTCGGAAATCCAACCGAATTGGAGCGCGGACGTCGTCAATTGAGTACATTAGGTATATTGACGACTTCGCCGCCTATCCAATTTCGAATATTTGGTCCGATGTAGCCGGGGCCAGCGACATCGTCTACGTCGTACAAACGAGCGCCTCGATTATCGAGCGCTGCGTTCTGATGAGCACCGATCCCGGCGATCTGGTGCTCGATCCTACCTGCGGCTCGGGCACCACGGCCCTTGTTGCCGAGAAATGGGGGCGGCGCTGGATCACCTGCGACACCTCCCGCGTAGCGATCACGCTGGCCAAACAGCGGCTGATGACCGCCAGCTTCGACTACTACGCCCTGCGCTATCCGCATGAAGGGCTCAAGGGCGGCTTCGACTATGAAACCGTGCCGCGGATCACGCTGAAGAGCATCGCCAACAACCCCGACATCGACACGATCTACGACGAGGATCATCCCAAGATCGAGGCGGCGCTCGATGACCTGAATGCCGCGCTGACTGCTGCACCGCCCGATCCGATCAAGCCCGTGCAGGGCGTGCGCAAAGGCAAGCCGGTCAACTTTGCCGAGGGCGACACGCTGTACGAATGGGAGGTCCCCTTCGACTGGCCGGAGGGTTGGCCCGAGTCGGCCCGATCTGCCTTCGATTCCTTCCACGCGGCCCGACAGGCGATGCAGCGCCGCATGGACGAGTCCATCGCGGACCACGCCGAGCAGGAAACCCTCTACGACAAGCCGCGCATCGACAAGTCCAAGCTGCGCATCAGCGGGCCCTTCTCGGTCGAGGCAGTGCCGGCGCCGACCGTCCTGTCGCTGGACGAAGAGATCCCGCCGCAGGAGGCGGACGAGTCGGTCGCCCGCTCCGGCGAGACTTCGCGCCAGTCGATGTGGCGCGATGAACTGCTCAAGACCGGCGTGCGCGGCAAGGGCGGCGCGATGCTGCGGTTCGCCGAGTTCGAGACGCTGCCGGGGCTGAAACATATCCACGCCAGCGGATCGGTGGCCGAGACCGGCGAGCGCGTCGTCGTCAGTTTCGGCCCCGAGCATGCGGCCCTGGAGCAGCGGCAGGTGGAAATGGCCCTGGACGAGGCCCAGACCCTGCGCCCCTCGCCCCAATTCATCCTGTTCTGCGCGTTCACCTTCGATCCGGAGGCCGCGAAGGATATCGACGAGGTGAACTGGCCGGGCGTGACGCTGCTCAAGACGCAGATGAACACGGACCTGTTGACCGAGGACCTCCGGAAGAAGCGCGCCTCGAACGAGTCCTTCTGGCTGATGGGCCAGCCGGATGTCGACCTGCGCAGGCGCGAGGACGGGATGTGGGAGGTCGAGGTCAACGGCTTCGACTACTTCGACCCGAAGGCGGGCGATCTCGTCTCCGGCGGCAAGAAGCAGATCGCGATGTGGTCGCTGGATACCGACTACGACCAGCGGTCACTGATGCCGCATCAGGTGTTCTTCCCGATGGCGGACGCGAAGGGCGGCTGGAACCGCCTGCGCAAGACGGTCCGCGCCGAGCTGGACGAGGACCTGCTGGAGCAGTTCCACGGCACCGTCTCGCTGCCCTTCGAGGCGGGCGACAATGGGCGGGTTGCCGTCAAGATCGTGGACGACCGCGGGATCGAGTCGCTCAAGATCATGCCGCTCGAGGACTGAGCCCATGTCGCTGATCATCAACAAACCCTCGGAGCGTCCCGAGCAGCACTGGATCGACGGCGCGGGCGGTAAGCTGGAGATCAAACCCGAGCGCCGGCCGGCGAGTTATGAGGTGTTCGACGCACGCACCAACACCAAGCGTGTCCACGTGCTCGATCTGGTCAACACGATCCGGGATCGCGTCGCCGCGTGGCGCGAGGCGGGCTGGCCCGGGGTCACGATCGTCACGCGCAGACTGCTGGACCACTGGTACGACCCGGAGGCGCGGCAGCATCCCTTCTATTTCTGCCAGCTCGAGGCGATCGAGACGCTGATCTGGTGGGTCGAGGGCGCGGAGGCCTACAAGCAGGGCATCGCGATCCCCGGCGACGGCGGTGCGTGGCAACGGCTCTGCAACAAGATGGCGACCGGGGCCGGCAAGACCCTGGTGATGGCGATGATCATCACCTGGCAGGTGCTCAACGCCCTGACCTACCCGAAGCGCAACAAGGATTTCAGCCGCGCCGTGTTCATCGTGGCGCCCGGTCTGACGGTGAAGGAACGCCTGCAGGTGCTGTACCCCGGTGCGGGCAGCACCTTTGATGAGTTCAACCTGTGCCCCTCGGAGGCGCTGCGCCAGAAGCTGAACCAGGCCGAGGTGCTGATCGAGAACTGGCACACGCTGATGCCCCTGAAGGAGGCGGATCGCTCGGTGGTCAAGAAGGGGCCTGAGTCGGACGAGGCCTTCACGCGCCGGGTTCTGGGCAAGCTCGCCGCCCACAAGGACATCATCGTGATCAACGATGAGGCCCACCACGCCTATCGCAAGCCGCCCGAGGTCAAGATCAGCAAGAAGGAGGCGGCCGAACAGGGCATCGATCTGGACGAGGCGACGCGCTGGATCGAGGGGCTGGACCGCATCCACAAGACCCGGCGCATCCAGCGGTGTTTCGACCTGTCGGCCACGCCGTTTGCCCCGACGGGCAAGAAAAGCACCGACGTCGCGCTGTTCGAGTGGATTGTTTCGGATTTCGGTCTGAACGACGCGATCGAGGCCGGGCTGGTCAAGACCCCCCGTGTCGTCGTGCGCGACGACGCCCTGCCCGATGCGAAGACGCTCCGCTCGAAGCTCTACCACCTCTACCGCGATCCTTCGGTCTCCGAGGATCTGAACCGGACGAAGGCCCAGCCGCACGAGGCGCTTCCGAAGCTGGTGCAGGACGCCTATACGCTCCTCGGGGCCGACTGGCGGGAAACGGCGGCGGAGTGGCGCCAGAAGGGGCATGTGTCGCCGCCCGTGATGCTCACGGTCTGCAACCGTACGGAGACCGCGGCGCGCATCGAGCACTACTTCAACCAGGGCGATACGCACTGGCCGGAATTGCACGCCCCGACGCGGACGCTGCGGGTCGATTCGAAGGTGCTGGAAAAGGCCGAACTGGGCGAAGCCGCCTCATCCGACAAGGATTACGAGGCGCGCCTGAAGGAGATCATCGAGGACACGGACATCCCGGAAACGCGCCGCCAGCAGATCCGCGCATTGAAGAAGGAGGAGCTCCTGCGTGAGATCGTGGACAACGTGGGCAAGCGCGGCACGGGCGGGCAGGACCTGCAGAATGTCATATCGGTGCAGATGCTCTCCGAAGGCTGGGACGCCAAGAACGTGACCCACATCATGGGGTTGCGCGCGTTTACCTCACAACTGCTCTGTGAGCAGGTGGTGGGGCGCGGCCTGCGCAGGGTCTCCTACGACACCGACGAGGACGGGCTGTTCCTTCCGGAATACGTCAACGTGTTCGGGGTGCCTCTTTCCATCTCGGAGACCGGGGAAGCCGGCGAGGCGCCCCCGCCGCCCAAGCCGACGACGCAGATCGAGGTCATCCCCGACCGGCTCCACCTCGAGATCAAGTGGCCGAACGTCCTGCGTGTCGAGACGGTGGTCAGACCGCAGCTGACGATCGACTGGGCCCAGGTGCCGACGCTGGTCCTTGACCCTGCAAGCACACCGATCAGCGCCGACCTCGCCCCGGCGCTCGGCGGCGCGGCCGATATGGGCAAGGTTACGGAAATCGATCTGGAAAAACTCCCCGACGAGTTCCGACTGCAGCGGCTTGTCTTTCAGGCCGTGCGCAAGGCTTTCGCGCAAATGAGCCATGGATTTTCGGGCACGAACGAGTATCTGGCGGCGCAGCTGGTCAGGATCGTCGAGACATTCCTGCGATCCAGGCATCTGGAGATCCCGTCCCTGTTCCACTCGGACCCGCTCCGCCGGCGTATCCTCATCGCCCTCAATATCGACCTCGTGGTTCAGCATGTCCTGAGCCATGTGACCGAGCAGAACGCCGAGCGCCTGACGCCGATATTCGACGAAGAGAATCCGATCGGCGCAACCGGCCAGATGCGGACCTGGTACACCACCAAGCCCTGCTTCCCCACCAGCAAGTCGCATATCAGTCATCTGGTGGGCGACTCGTCATGGGAGGGGCATGCGGCGAATGTCCTCGAAACCCGCGACGAGGTCGAGGCCTATGCCAAGAACGACCATCTCGGGTTCCAGATCTATTACATGTGGGCGGGCTCCCGGCGCCGCTACACCCCGGACTTCCTTGTCCGCCTGTCCGGCGGCACACTCCTGGCGCTCGAGATCAAGGGCACCGACAGCCCCCAGAACCGCGCCAAGCGCGACGCCCTGGACGAATGGGTCAAAGCCATCAATGCGTCAGGGGGCTTCGGGCGCTGGGCGTGGGACGTCGCGTTCGAGCCGAGCGAAGTGCAGGACATCGTCACGAAGCATGCGGGTGTTTCCGAGCCGGTGGAATAAGCGGTGCCGGAACATTCTAGAATCGCATCATGACAGGCTTCTGGAGGCCTGGAATGGGTACTTTGGCAGTTAACGCAGACGAGGGCGTGGACACGGTCGAATGTTCGGCGGATTCGCTGATCGTCGGTCTAAAGGATGGCCGCCAAATCTCCGTGCCGATCGAATGGTATCCCCGACTGGCACGGGCTTCGAGATCCGACCTGGCCAACTGGCAGATCTCGGGTGGGGGCTACGGAATTCACTGGCCGGACCTCGACGAGGACTTGAGCACCGAAGGCCTGTTGCGTGGCGCTCCCGCGCCTGGCGCCCCGTCGCGAAAAGCAGGGTAAGTAACGCGCTACACTGGGCGAGTTCGAGAAACCGTCCCGGGTATACCGCCGGAAACGAGAGCCGCTGGGGTCTACCTTGTGGTCCACCCCGGCGGATGCTCACTCAACGGGCCGTAGATACGATATCCTGGCTCCGGTAACGTCCTGAAACCGCCCCCTCTGACCTCCGCCGGCTTTTGACCCAGCTCGGATTTTCGAAGAGGATCAGGAGCAGTCACCGGAGCTTCACCAAAGGAGTAGTCGAAATCCTGAATCTGCTACCCAAAAGGCGGCAGGACCCAGCGCTACCAAATCCGGCAGGTCCGCAACATGGTCGCGAAGTACCGTTTTGGAGGCAACGATGTCGCTCCGCTATCAGCTGATCATCTACTGGAGCGACGACGATCAGACCTTCCTGGTCGAGGTCCCCGAGCTGCCCGGCTGCATGGCGGATGGCCAGACGTATGAGGCCGCCGTCGTGAACGCCCAGCAAATCATTCAAAAGTGGATCGAAACCGCGGAGGAGTTGGGCCGGCCTGTGCCCGAGCCACGTGGACGACTGTTTTATGCGTGAGTTTGTCACTCCGGGAAACCATGTACCTACTGCGCGCGTACCACAGTGGCGTCTTTCCGCGCTCGCTACGGCACACGTCAATCCGTGACTTCCGTGCTCCCGTTGTGGGGTGAGGTGGACCTGCGATGATGCGCCCTGCGGCGGTATAGGTGCGGTAAGCAGCGAGGAGCACCCAGAGTCGATACAATGGGGTATACGCCGCCGCGTAGCGCTGGGCCCCAGTCGCGGTAGCCCGATGGAGAATCTGATGAATGTAAGCGAACGTTTCCGGCGCGACTTCGAGCAGCTCCCACCGGAAAAGCAGGAAGAGGTACTCGACTTCATCGGCTGGCTCAACAGCCGCTACCGCGCCGACAGTGGTCAACGGGCATCGCTCATGCACCATGTCGGCCGGCTCAAGGGCTCGCCGAACCTGAATGAGGATCCAGTACACATCCAGCGAAGCCTCCGCGATGACTGGTGAACTCCGGGGCTACCTGCTGGATACCAATGTCGTCATCGGCGTGCTGAAGGAGCTCACTCCCGCCGTGGAAATGCTCCGGTCCATCGGCGACGATACACCACTGGCATACAGTGCGATTACACGCATGGAACTGATGGGTTACCCCGACTTGACCGACGACGAGGGTGCCGCCATCGAATCGACCCTGGCCACCATGACGTATATAGGACTGACTCACGCCATCGAGGATCGCACCATCGCCTTGCGCCGGAACCACCGGATCAAGCTGCCCGACGCCACCATCGCCGCAACTGCCCTGGAGTCTTCGTACCGATTGCTGACCCTGGATGACGCCTTGGCGACCGTATTCGCAACCGTCAGCGAACCCCGCTTATAGCCGGCTGAGCAGACACTGCGGGTAGTGGACGAGGATCGTTATGGCTGCTTCTTCGGGTGATGCGACCACATATGTCTCGGCGGAACATATGGACGCCACCTGGCGCGCGGTCGGCGCGTCGGGCCCACGCAATGTGGAATCCATGCAGAAGCGGCACGGGAAAGCCCAGAAGGCGCTGTGCCGATACGTATACAAGTACCTTCTCGATAACCTGCGCGAAGACGCGGCCGGCGTCGGCCTGTATGCCTTCCACGTCCTGATCGAGGCATTCCTGCGAGCCCGCCCCGGCCTCCGGGCGGTGCGCGCCCCGATGATCCAGCGGGTGCAGGGGGCACGCCCCGAATCAGGCAATTACGCGGATCTCGTCGCCGAATCACCGGAGCCGCATGTAATGCAGTACGTCTACGACGTGCTGTTCGATTCGGATGACGACGAGGTCGAGTTGTCCGCACAGGAGCAGGCGTATTGCTGGGAGATTCTGCATACCGCTGTGCTGTGCCTGCACGAAGCACGGGTGCGCCCGTAGCTCGATCGCCGGCTGGCTCCCTTCGGTCGCAAGCCGCCCTACGGCGTTGGGAGTCGACGGCGGAAAACGGGAAGGTCATTAAAAAAGCCGAGCGGCGACACGGCAACCCCGGGCCTGAGTGCCTGTCGGGCGTTACACGCAGTCCTCCGGATACAGGGCCGCGGAGGTCTCGCCGGACTCCGTGCGGCGCTACGCATGGTTGGCCCGTGATGCTGGCTCTGGATTGCTTCACTTCGTTCGCAATGACGCCGTGGGCATCAGGGACTTGCGGACCTCACTCCGTGACATGTCCGCCGTCGGGAATTCCGGGGACGGAACGATAAGGGAAAGACCACGAATCTGATTGGGACGTCTCCGTAGCCCCGGTTTCTCGCTGCGCCGAAGAAGCCGACTACAGCGGGCGGGCGAAGCTCAGTTCATGGCCGTCCGGATCACGCACGTGAAAATAGCGTTCGCCCCAGGCCGCATCGGCGGGCTCGGTCTCGGTCGTTATCCCCGCCGCCCGGACACGGGCATACATGTCATCGACATCGGAAACGTGGATGATCGTTCGGCCCCACAATTTGGCCGGGGGATCGCCCGGCATGAGATTCAGGAAGCCCTCCCCGACGTGGAAACTGGTGAACGCCGCCGCTTCACCGCCGTACCGCAACGTGAACCCCAGTGTGTGATAAAAGCGCACAGCGCGCTGCATGTCTGTGGTAAACAGCGTGATGGCATTGATCCCTTCCAGCTCGACCTCGCTCATCCACGAGCCTCCAGCGTGCGCGGCAGCGTTGACCAGGGAGCGGTCAGTATTCGCGTGCATTCTCCAGGCCGCCCTCATACACCGGCGTACCGCCGGTCGCGCGGATCAGCTTTTCGGCGATCGGGCGCACGGACTCGTCGTTGGTCGTCCACGGCATCCGGAAATGCGCGGACTCCACCTCACCGGGATCGGGGAAGCTATAGGCGGCTTTGAGGTTGAATGCCCGGATGAAACGCGTGCCTTCGAACAGTCGCGCGGAATAGATGGCCTCACCCACGGCCTCGGCCTCTTGGGCGATCTCGCCGTCGCGATATTCGAGCGCGTTGTCGACATTGACGAGTACCTTGCCCTTCATGGCGTCACCGTACTTTTCCGCAATCGAAGGTTCGGCCTTATAGGGAACAGCCAATGTGATGATGTCCGCGCGTGCGACCGCTTCACCGACCGACGCGGCTTCGGCGCCGTGACCGGCGCCTTCGACCACCTCGTCGAGTTCATCCGGATTCCGGGTCGCGAAGATAATGTGATAGCCGGCCGAGGCCCACAGGTTGCCGAGCGCCTGCCCCATGTCGCCCGCACCGATCATCGCGATGGTCTTCGAACCATTCCCGCCGGCGTCCGCGGAGGACGGGCCGGTCAGGACCAACAGCGCCAATAGAGGCAGCAACCGGCGCGCCGCTCCCCGACACCGATCAGGATTCAGTCGCCACATTGCGCCCCCCGGATCGAGATATCTGCTGACAGTATAGTAAGCGAGAAGCACCAGGGGACAGACCACGAATCCGCGCTGATTCGAGGTCGAACGCCTAAGACGCAGGGATATTCGGGGTCAGAGTAAAGACTCGCTCGCCACCGTCGCATCAGGATCGCCGTCGTCCGATATGCCCTTTGTTTTCGGCCCCGAATTGCCGGTTCGCAACCGCGTCCCGGTCCGAGCCGCCATTTCCCGGATGAAGCGGTCATCGCCGAGTGCGTGGCCGCGACGCGTGGCCTCGCGGATGTCCGCGATCGGAGTTCGGGAGTTCGGGGTCAGAGTAAGAACTCCATTTATCCCACACCGGACGGATTCCGGGAACATGCCGCGCCCTCGACTGTTCACAGGGCGGCGCCAAGGATCACCATGCCGCCCGTATAGAGCACGAGCACCGCGAAGCTCTCGAAGCCGATGCGCGCAATTCCCAGCCGCTCGCGTCGCAACAGCCCGAGCAGCAGCACGCCGGTCATGACGATCGTGAGCGAGATCAGGAACTGCTCTCCTCCGCTCGCCCCGTGGTACAGCGAACCGGAGCGATAGGCGAAGTCGGCCACGGCTGCGAACAGCGTGTCGAACGCGTTGCCCCCGATGACGCCGCCCACCGCAAGCGTCAAGGCACTCCGCCGAACGGCCGCCACGGAGGTGACCAGCTCGGGCAGCGACGTAGCGACCGCGAGCAGCAGGGCACCGACGAAGGTGTGCGACATCCCGGTCGCAGTCGCGATCTGTTCCCCCGAACGAGTAGCGGCCACGCCGGCTCCGATGACCAGCACCGCGACCACCACGAATTCGATCCAGAGGCGCTGGAGCGGGAGTCCGGTCGCCCCCGCATCGGGCTCGTCGAGCCGTGTGGACCGCGTCATCCGGGGCGTCCACATCGGGTGTTCGCGGCTACGATAGACGATTTGAATGCCGAAGCCGTAGACGACCAGGAGCAGAGGTGAAAGCGGGTGCACCCCGAAAACCGTTACCGCCGGCGCAGCCATAGCGGCCAGCATCAAAGCCAGCAGTATGACCAGGAGCGACGCCTGCATCATGTTTGGTACGGATGCCGCGGCGTGCTCGAGGTTGGCGCGGCGGTAGGCGATGTCGGCGATCGCCAGAAAGGCCGTTTGCACCGCGATGCCACCGATCGCATTCGACAGTGCAAGGGTCGGCAGCCCGTCGAGTGCGGCGGTGACCGAAGCGGTAATGCCCGGCAGCGAGGTGACCGCGCCGAGCAGAACGGCGCCGGTGAAGGCCTCCCCCAGGCCCGTTCGGTCGGCCAGTCGATCGCAGATCGAGCTCAACCGGCTGCCCGCGACGCCGATCACGGCGGCGGCAAGCACGAACACACCGGTCGCCCATGGCAGGCTGGAGGTCGCTGGGTCGAGCATCACGCGGAGTTCCCGGTAGTCTTCGCGGCGAGAATCGACACCGGACAATAGAAAACAGACCACGCATCTGGCCACCCTTCGACCCGATTCGTGGCCTGTACCCGCCCCTGCAAGGCGGCCGGGTTACGACGGCGGCGAGTGTTTTCGTCCAGTAGTCGTCCGAGTCGCGGAGTTTCGGGGGTCAGAGTAAAAACCCACTGACTGCGGTACCCGGAAGCTCCTACTCTGCCCCCGAACTCCCACTGACCCCGAACTCCACACGCAAGTATCATCTGACCCCGGTTCTGTGTGACCCCGATTCTGTGACCCCGGTTCTGCGGCGACGCTCCACCCCGATATCACGCAGTTGTCGACCGCTCAGCGCCGAGGTTCCATTATGGCGACCTTCCGCCGATGTGCGCGAATCACGGGACATGAATTCCGGGGACGGTATACCGAACCAGGGGTATTCGGGGTCAGAGTAAAAACTCGCTCGCCATCGTAGTGTCCGGGATGCAATCATCCGACTCTCCCTTCGCCTTCGGCCCCGGCTTCCCGGCTCGCAGCCGCGTTCCAGTCCGCGCCTCCATTTCACGAACGAAGCGCTCGTCACCCAGGGCGTGGCCGCGACGCGTGGCCTCGCGAATTTCCGCGATGGGCTCGTCGTCGACCTGAGCAGCGAATAGCGCGCGGTAGGCCGTCAGCCGTTCCGCGCCCTGCCCAAGGCCGCGGTAGATCTCGTGGGGTGTACACAGGACCGATTGTATACCGAGGGCATTCACCCGGTAGCTGGACCAGCGGTAGTCAGCAGGATCCGACACCATCCTGGCCCGAACCGGATTGAGCTCGATGTAACGGTAACAACGCATGAGGTAGGCTGAATCCTGGACCACGCAGGCCTTGAAGCGGCCCTCCCAGAGAGTTCCGGTCCGCCCGTGGACATGGTTGAAATACCGCACGTAGCGCCGTCCCAGGTGCTGCATCATGCGCGAGACGCCTTCGTCCGTGAACGGGGTGGCCAGAAGATGCACGTGGTTGGTCATGAATACCCAGGCATGAATGGCTACCCGGTGGCGCTCGGCCGCCTCACGAAGCCAGTGCGCGTACGCTCCGAAATCTTCCCTTCCGCCGAAACAGGGCTGGCCGTTGTTGCCGCGCTGGATCAAGTGCTGGGCCACACCCGCGGGGCATACACGGTTCCCTCGTGCCATGAGTCCTCCGTGACTTGACGTGCCTTGTCCGTGACAAGGATACCGATCCGGATACCGGGAGTAACCGCGTGGGTCCGAGTTTTTACTCTGATCCCGGACTCGCCGAGTTTTTATTTACTCTGACCACGGACTCGCCCGGACTCGCCGGACTCGCCGTTTACTTTGGCCCCGGCCTCGAGTTCTGGACCGCTTCAGTAAAGATCGGCAGTTACGAACACTTTAACCGCGCACTGCTCCAAACGGCCGCACCATCCCTGGCGCGCATCCGCACAGACTCAGTTGTCCAGAGCACTGCGGATCACATCAACTGCATTGCGTTCGCCATCCGCGCCGCGCACTGGGCCATCCTGATACATCCCGCCCTGCCCGAACCAGCGCTCAAGGAGTTCCGGTTTTTCGCGGATCAGTCTGCGACCAGCCTCGGCATACTCCATCTCATCATTGATAATGTACTTTGCCATCTTCGACTGCTCCTGCAACGTAAACCTGTAGTTTTTCAGGAACTGGCCGACGTTCAGGCAACGCCAGGCGAAACCCTGATTCACGAAAGTATGCACGGTCGCACGACCTCCATCCGGTCCCCAGTATTCATCGCCTCCATCAACGAATGACATATCGATATTCAGATTCATCGGATGCGGTGTCCAGCCAACGAACGCGACCCATTCCTCCTTGGCCACTTTGCGCTGCACCTGCGCGAGCATCCCCGCCTCACTCGACTCAACCAGTTCCCAGTCGCCGAGGCCGTATGCATCATCGGCAATCATGTTCTTGATTCTTTCGTTGTTGTCCGTGCCGGGTTCCAGTCCGTAGATTTTCCCATCGAACCGGTCCCTGAAATCGTCCAGATCCGAGTGGTGGTCGACCCCTGCTTCCTGAACGTAATCCGGCACTGCCAGCGTGAGCTGTGCGCCTTCGATGTTGGTCCCGACGATATTGATGTCTCCGTCGAGCATGTGTTTTCGAATTGGGGTACGTGCTATCGGAAGCCACAGGCCAAATGATACATCGTGTGTCCCATTGGCGACGGACTGATAGACGATCGCAACGTCGGCCGTTCCGATATCTACATCATAGCCCAGTTCCTCCATCATCCATGCAGCGGTCTCCGTCTTGCCACTGACACCCGTCCAGGGCATCTGGGCGAATCCGATCTCACTGCATTCATTTTCGGCCTCTGCATGGACTGATGCACCGAATATAAGTGCCGTGCCTGCAGTTGCGGCGACTATTACCTTCTTGATCATTACGTTCTCCACTATCAGGGACAGATTTGCCCGTAGGTCACGGCTTAACCTGGGTAAGCCACGATCCCGCCGACCTGGATTTCAATCACTTCATGCTCTCGCGTTCATTCGGTCCATGAGTTCAATCGCCCGACCAATCCGGAGAACCGTCGCCTCATCGAAGCGTCGACCGACAATCTGGACCGCGGTCGGCAGTCCGTTCACGCCGAATCCGGACGGAACGCTGAGCGCGGGAGAATGCGGAACGAGATTGAAAGGAGCGGTCATTTCCGCAGCGACAGTCCTGCCCTGCGAGTCACGATATCCAAATTCGCGATCAGTGCTTGACGCAAGCGGCGGCGTACAGGGAACCGTCGGGCAGAGCAGCGCGTCGTAGTGCGTGAACAAACTTGTAAGGTCGCGCCACAAACGGGTCCGTATCAGTTCGATGCGCTTGTAGGAGACCGCATCCATCGCGCGCCCTTGTTCCATCAGGTCGACGCTCTCAGGATCAAGCAGGTCGTGATGCGTATCGAGCAGATGGCCATGGAACGCGGCCAGGAATACGGCCCAGTTGTCATTGGTCGCCTCGAACACGTCGTGATCCCACGCGAGGCGCACCGGGTCCACGCTTGCCCCGCGCTCGCGGAAGATCGCTGCCACGGATTCCAGATTAGCGGTCACATCATCGTCCACGGCATAAAATCCGAGGTCCCGGCTCAGGGCGATACGCAGACCTGCAACGTCGCCAGCGGCGTCGAATGAAATGGGCTGTACCGGCAGCGAGAACGGATCGACCTCGTCCGGTCCCATGGTCGCAGCAAGAAAATGCCAGACATCCTCGACCGAACCGGCCAATGGACCGAAATGCGAAATGGTGTCGAATGCCGATGGCAGAATATCCATCGGGATACGCCCCAGGCTCGGTTTGAGTCCGACGACACCGCAGTATGCGGCGGGGATCCGGATACTCCCGCCCATATCGGAGCCCTCTGCAAACGGAACCAGTCCCGCGGCGACGGCCGCGCCAGCGCCGCCCGATGACCCGCCCGGTGTATATTCACGGTTCCACGGATTACGGGTCGTACCAAAAACCCGATTGGAGCAGAACCCGGCATGCGCGAACTCCGGCGTATTCGTTTTGCCGACAACGATTGCGCCCGCTTGTCGCAGCCTTTGGACATAGATAGGGTCGAATGAACCGACGTGGTCCCGGTAGACGAGCGACCCCATGGTCGTGCGTTTGCCATCGAGCGGACTCAGGTCCTTGACTGCAACAGGTACGCCCGCGAGCGCCCCGGGTTGCTCACCCGACGCGATCGTCCTGTCGACTCTCGCGGCGGCCTCCAGTGCCTCCTCGGGATAAATTTCGGTAAACGCCGTAAGGGATGAATCCACCTTCCGGATCCGGTCGAGGGTTGTTTCCATAACCGCAACGGCCGAAGTACTCCCGCTGCGCAGCGTGGCCGTGATCTCGCGAACCGATGGCCCCGCAGATACCCCCGCAAGCGGTGTGCGGTTATTCATGTACGGCCTCGCTGTACGGGACGACAACCTGATGGTGCAGGTAGGAGCGGATTAGCCGGCGGGCTCTCGCCGGGCTTATATCGTTCGCCGGCTGCGCCGCTTTCATCCAGAGTCCGTAGATCATCGCGAGCATGGAATCCGTCTGATCCGCGACATCACCGACGGGCACGAGCTGACGCATTGCATGCTGCACATTGCTCTGCATGCGCCGCTCGAAAATCGTCTGCAGACGGACAAGTCGGGGCACTTCCCGAAGGTTGCCCCAAAGCGCGTGCCACACCGCCACCATGTCGGAAGAAAACTGTTCGTCGTCAAACTGCACGTCGGCGATCGCGTGGAGTCGCTCGATCGGCGTACGCGCTCCACGCATCCGCTCTATGGTCGCCTCACCGATGCGTTTGTTCAGGGCGGCCAGCGTGGCCACAAGCAACCCCTCTTTGTCATGGAAGTAGTGCTGGACCGTTCCAGTCGACAGGCCCGCCTGCCGACCAACACGCGCCATGGTGGTTCGTGCGAACCCCTCGACTGAGAGCACCTGGAGCGCGGCCTCCACGAGCTGTTGTTCGCGGACGGGCTGCATACCGAGTTTGGGCATCGGGCTTCTCCATGAATCGCTATCCCTTTCATTGTTATAATATCTTCGTATTATAAAAACAAGCCCACAAAGAAAAAATCGATCCCGGCATACCAACCGCACGGGCAAATCACCCTCAACCGTGGATCACACCGGGCCTACGGGAACCGGGTAGTCACCGACATTGGCGGTCTCCAGCACACGGGGAATGCAAGGCCTGGCCGAGCGCAGGGGACCAACCATTCAAACAGGACGGGCTCACGTTACGGCTCAGGACCTCCATCCGGATTGCGGTTTCCCCCGAGATCGGGACGGACTGGAAACGCTGTTCGTGGCGGCTGATCGGGCTATGTACAGCGCCAGGGAAGAGGGCAACAACCCCGTGTTCTACACTGAGGGGACGGCTGGCCCTCGACTCATGCGTATCCCCGTGAGCCTGACCGCTGATTCCGCAGGCCCTCGCATGACCGACTCGAAATTCAACAGAGTCGGTTTTCTTGTCCCGCTCCCGCACAGTACACATCCAAAACTGGTCGTTTACGATACGACCAATGTTCGGCCGCACTTGTCACGACCCCACGACGATTTACTACATCGAAAAGTCCACCACAAGACGCCCTTCAACAGCCTCCTCATTCGGATGGCCAGCAAGGCGGTCCAATGCACGATCGACATCACTTAATTCGATTCTTTCAACTGGAATATTAATTCCGTTCTTCGCCGCGAGAGTAAGCATATCCGACAAATCCAGTCGACCTCCCACTGATGAGCCCGTAATCACCGGCGTAACATTTGTTAACCAACTAAGAGACATAGCTACGCGTTCTGTTGGCATTGCGACAGAGACAAAACGCCCACGGTTTCGCAAGCTCGATTCTACGATTCCCCATATTTCGGATGTCGGAGCGAAATTCACAAACGCATCAGCTCCACCCCCCATATTTATTTTGCGAGCCGTACTGTCATTTGACATGTAACACTCATTCGCCCCAAGACGACGTGCCACATCGAGACGGGATTGGTCGTTATCCACAGCGATCACCCTGGCTCCAGTCAGGCGTGCAAACTGAATCCCGTACTGACCGAGACCACCACATCCCAAAATCACACACGTCAAACCGGGCTCAAGTTGTGCACGTTTTATGGCTCCGTACGCAGTCACGCCCGCGCAGAGAAGAGGAGCCGCCGCGATTGGATCGAGTTCATCTGGGATACCAACCGTAAAGCCTTCTTTGACAACTACATATTCAGCAAACGCTCCATCCACTTGCATGCCGTGCGCGCGCTGTTTCACGCACACTGATTCGTGACCGGAAAGGCAGTCACGACATCGTAGACAAGTATCATGCAACCAGGGCACACCGACACGATCACCAACCGATAAACCCGTGACGCCGCTTCCAGTCTCCTCGATGAGGCCAACACCTTCATGCCCCAGCGTCAACGGCAAAGTTCCGCTATCCACGAGTTCATCGCCGGATCGAATATGCAAGTCGCTGTGACAAACGCCACATGCCTCGAGTCGTACAAGCACTTCGCCAGGTCCGGGCAGAGGAACCGGCACTTCCTCAACGACCAGGGATTCGCCCTGTCTTATCAGTCTGACTGCATTCATTTCGTCCACCACAAATTTGTTTCGTGAGCAGCATGATCATTCACCGAGATCGACCCAGACGGACTTGCTCTGGGTGTGGGCGACGATGCTTTCAAAGCATTTGTCGCGGCCGTTGCCGGACTGCTTGT
>CAJXKK010000007.1 GCA_913055615.1 uncultured Ectothiorhodospiraceae bacterium | reverse complement strand
TTCCAGGAGCGCGGGCTGAAGATCGTCTCCGGCGGCACCGACGACCATCTGTTCCTGCTGGACCTCACGCCCAAGGGCGTGACCGGCAAGGATGCGGATGCGGCGCTTGGTCGCGCGCATATCACGGTCAATAAGAACGCCGTGCCGAACGACCCGCAGCCGCCGTTCGTGACCAGCGGTCTGCGTATCGGCACGCCGGCCGGGACGACGCGCGGCTTCGGTGAGCAGGAGTTCGCCGATATCGCGCACTGGATCTCGGACGTGCTCGATGACATCGACAATGAGCAGGTGATCGATCAAGTCCGGGCGAAGGTCGAGGATCTGTGCCAGCGTTTCCCGGTATACGGGGGCTGAGGCCGTAACGAATCACGACGAGCGCGGACCGCCCTGCGGTCCGCGTTCGTCTGTGCCCGAAGGCAGGCGGTGCGCCGCCATGCCACAAGCCGAACAGGGGGCATGTCCGGCATGAGAAAGTACTCGATTTTCAGTCTGGCGCGGAACGCGCTCAGCCACCACGAAAACTGGTGGCAGGCGTGGCGCAGTCCTGAGCCGAAGAAACGCTACGACGCCGTGATCATCGGCGGTGGCGGGCACGGCCTGTCGACGGCGTATTATCTGGCGAAAGAACACGGCATGACGAACATTGCCGTGATCGAAAAGGGCTGGCTGGGCGGCGGCAATACCGGCCGCAATACGACCATCATCCGCTCGAACTACCTCTGGACCGCCTCGGCCGGCATCTACGAGAAGGGCCTGAAGCTCTGGGAAGGGATTACCCAAGAGGTCAATTTCAACATGATGTTGAGCCAGCGCGGCGTGCTGAACCTCGGGCACAACCTGCAGGATATGCGCACGATCGAGCGCCGGGTGAACGCCAACCGCCTCAACGGCGTTGATGGCGTCGTGCTCAATGCGCAGCAGGTCAAGGAGATGGTGCCGATCATCAATACCTCCGAGACCAACACGCGCTTCCCGGTGCTTGGGTCTTCGTATCAGCCGCGCGGCGGGATCGCGCGTCACGACGCCCTCGCGTGGGGGATGGCGCGTGCGTGCGACGATCTGGGCATCGACGTGATCCAGCAGTGCGAGGTGACCGGTATCCGCCGTGAAGACGGGCAGGTCACCGGCGTCGATACGACGAAGGGCTTCATCGAAACGAACAAAGTAGGCGCCGTCACCGCCGGCAATTCCGGCGTGATCGCCGATATGGCCGGCATCCGCCTGCCGGTGCAGTCACGCCCGCTGCAGGCGCTCGTGTCGGAGCCGATCAAACCGGTCATCGATACGGTCGTGATGTCCGGCGCCGTGCACGTCTACATCAGCCAGTCGGACAAGGGCGAGCTGGTGATCGGCGCTGGCGTCGACAAGTACAACGGCTACGGCCAAAAGGGTTCTATCTCGGTGATCGAGGAGCAGCTGGCCGCGCTGGTCGAACTGTACCCGATCGTCAGCCGGCTGCGCCTGCTGCGCCACTGGGCCGGCTGCGTCGATGTCTGCCCGGATGCCTCGCCGCTGCTCACCAAGACGCCGGTCGATGGCCTGTACTTCAACTGCGGCTGGGGCACCGGTGGCTGGAAGGCTACGCTCGGATCCGGGTGGTGCTTCGCCCACACGATAGCCAACGACGAGCCGCATCCGCTCAACGAGGCCTTCAGTATGAAGCGCTTCGAAACCGGCGCGGTGATCGACGAGCACGGTGCCGCCGGCGTGGCTCACTGAGGGGGTAGATCATGCTTCATATCAAATGTCCCTGGTGCGGCTGGCGCGACGAATCGGAGTTCGGTTACGGCGGCGAGGCGCACATCGAACGGCCGAAGGACCCGGACTCGGTATCGGACGCCGAATGGGCCGATTACCTGTTCTTCGGCAGCAACAGGCGCGGTGACTTTCGCGAGCGCTGGGTGCACTCCGCGGGTTGCCGGCGCTGGTTCAATGCCGTGCGCGATACCACGACCTACGAATTCAAGGCGTTCTACAGGATGGGCGAAGAACCGCCGGGGGGTGAACAGTGAGCCAGACGAAACGTCTGCAGTCCGGTGGCCGTATCGATCGCAGCAAGCCGCTGACGTTCACCTTCAACGGTCAGTCGCTGCAGGGCTATGAGGGCGATACGCTCGCCTCCGCGCTGCTCGCGAATGGCATCTCCCTTGTCAGTCGCAGCTTCAAGCTGCACCGGCCGCGCGGGATCATGGGCGCGGGCGCGGAATGCCCGAACTCGCTCGTGCAGGTCGGGCGCGGCGCCGGCACCATCCCGAATCTCCGCGCGACCCAGACCGAGCTGTATCAGGGGCTCGAGGCGAACAGCGTCAACTGCTGGCCGAGCGTGAAGTTCGACGTCAACGCGGTTACGGGCCTGTTCTCGCCGCTGCTGCCGGCCGGGTTCTATTACAAGACCTTCAAGTGGCCGAAGTCCTGGTGGGACAAGGTCTACGAGCCCCGCATCCGCAAGGCGGCCGGTTTCGGCAAGGCGCCGACCGAGCCGGATCCGGATCGCTACGACAAGAAGAACCGTCACTGCGATGTGCTGATCGTGGGCGCTGGCCCGGCCGGTCTCGCGGCGGCGCTGGAGGCTGGGCGGCGCGGTGCGCGCGTGATCCTCTGTGACGAACAGAACGAGTTCGGCGGCAGTCTGCTGGCGAATCGCCAGTACCTTGACGGCAAACCCGGCATCGAATGGGCGAAGACGGCGGTGGCCGAGCTGGAGTCGCTGGAAGAGGTGACCCTGCTGGCGCGCACGACGGCTTTTGGCCATTACCATCACGGTTTCGTGTCGCTGCTGGAGCGGGTGACGGACCACATGGGTCTGACGTCGCCCGACGGGCGGCCGCGTCAGCGCCAGTGGCGTGTGCGGGCGAACCAGGTCGTGCTCGCGACCGGGGCGATCGAGCGCCCGCTCGTGTTCTGCAACAACGATCGGCCCGGCATCATGCCGGCCTCGGCGGTGTCGACCTATATCAACCGCTACGGGGTCCGCCCGGGGCAGCGCGCGGTCGTGTTCACGAACAACGACAGCGCGTACCAGACCGCGCTCGACCTCAACGATCACGGGATCGATGTCGCGGCGATCGTCGATGTACGCCCGGAGAGCGACAGCGTACTCGTTGACCGTGCCCGCAAGGAGGAGATCCCGATCTACGGCGGCTATGCCGTGGTCGACACGCGCGGCGGGCAGCACGTCAGCGGCGTCAAGGTCATGCGCCTCAATGGCCGTGGCGACGGTGTCTATGGCGAGATCCATCACCTCGACTGCGACCTGGTCGCGAGTTCGGGCGGCTGGAACCCCGTGATCCATCTGCATTCGCACCCCGGCGGGACGATGCGCTACGACGAGTCGATCGCCTCGTTCGTGCCCGATCAGGCCGTCGGCAACACCTACAACGCCGGCGCCTGCAACGGCAACTTCGCGCTCGGCGGCTGCATCACCGAGGGCCTGTCGGCCGGGGCTACGGCGGCGGCCGGCGTCGGCTTCGGCAGTGAGGACATCGAGGGCGAGGCGCCGGCGACGGGCAAGCAGCAGGAATCGCCGCTGCGTCCGATGTGGCGGGTCCCTTCGCGCAAGGCAATCCCGCGCGCTCCGAAGCAGTTCATCGACGTGCAGAACGACCAGACCAGTGCCGACGTGTATCTCGCCGTGCGCGAGGGGTATCGCTCGATCGAGCACATCAAACGCTACACGGCGATGGGCTTCGGCACCGACCAGGGCAAGCTCGGCAACATCAACGGCGCCGGCATCGCGGCCGAGGCACTGGGCGAGGATATCGCCAAGGTCGGCACCACCACCTTCCGGCCGGCCTATACGCCGGTGACCATGGGCGCCTTCGCGGGCCGCGAGTTGGGTCCGGAGCGGTTCCACGCCGTGCGCAAGACGCCGATGCACAAATGGCACGTCGACCATGGCGCGCTGTTCGAGAACGTGGGTGACTGGAAGCGCCCGTGGTACTACCCGAAGCCGGGTGAGTCGATGCGCGAAGCGCTGGACCGCGAGTCCTACCAGACCCGGCATGCCGTCGGTGTGCTCGATGCCTCGACGCTGGGCAAGATCGACGTGCGCGGGCCGGACGCGGCGGAATTCCTGAACCGGGTCTATACGAGCGGCTGGAAGACCATGGAGGTCGGCAAGGCTCGATACGGGATCATGCTCAGTGAGGATGGCATGATCATGGACGATGGCGTGTCCGCGCGCATCGCCGAAGACCATTACCACATGACCACGACGACCGGCGGGGCCGCGCGCGTGCTCGGCCATCTCGAGGAATATCTGCAGACCGAGTGGCCGGAACTGCAGGTGTATCTGACCTCGACCACCGACCAATGGGCGGCGATCTCGCTGGCCGGGCCGCATGCACGTGATGTCGTAGCCAAAGTCGTCAGCGGTGTCGATCTGTCGGGCGGTGCCTTCCCGTTCATGACCTGGCGCGATTGCGAAGCGGCCGGGGTGCCCGCGCGCCTGTTCCGCATCAGCTTCAGTGGCGAACTCGGCTTCGAGATCAACGTGCAGGCGAATTACGGCCAGTATGTCTGGGACGCCGTCTGGGAAGCGGGCCAGGAGTACGGCATCACCCCGTATGGCACCGAGACGATGCATATCCTGCGCGCGGAGAAGGGCTTCATCATTGCCGGCCAGGATACTGACGGCTCGGTCAATCCGATGGACTTCGGCATGCACGGGCTGTTGTCGAAGAAAAAGGATTACATCGGCCGCCGTTCACTGAGCCGGCCCGACGCGATGCGCGAAGACCGCGAGCAGTTCGTCGGTCTGGTGACCCTGGAAGACCCGAAGGAGATCATTCCCGAGGGCGCGCAGCTGGTCGAGGAGCCGAATGCGAACGAAGCGCCGAAACCGGTGCCGCTGCACGGCTATGTGACCTCAAGTTATTACTCATCGACACTCGGCCACTCGATCGCCCTCGCGATGGTCAAACGCGGCCGCGAGCGGATGGACGACGTGCTCTACTCGCCACAGGCGGATGGCCGCGTGATCCAGTGCCGGATTACGAGCCCCGTGTTCTACGATCCGAAGGGGGAACGGCAGAATGTCTGAAGCCATTCGTCAGGAATCGCCGCTGGTCGAGCGGATCACGTCCGGGCGCAAGGCGGCCTCGCCGTCGGATGCCGGCATCACGCTGCGTGAGCGCCCGTTCCTCGGTTGCGTCAATCTGCGTGGCAACCCGGACGACCCGGATTTCACCGATGCGGTGAAGGGTGTTCTGGGCCTTGCCCTGCCGAGCGGGCCGAACACGGTCGCCGACAGCGGCGACATCACGGCCTTCTGGCTGGCACCGACCGAATGGTTCGTGCGGACCGGCGCGAACGCCGAGCGCGATCTGATCGCGGGCCTCGAGGAAGCCCTCGCCGGGCAGCACATCGCCACGAACGATGTCACCGGGAACTTTACGACCGTCGAGCTTTCGGGACCGCATGCGCGCGACGTGCTCGAGAAGGGCTGCACGCTCGACCTGCATCCGCGCGCGTTCGCGCCGGGGCAGTGCGCGCAGACCCTTCTGGGTCATGCCGGGATCCTCATCCGGCCCCTGGCGGACGGGCAGGCGTTCGAGATCGTGGTACGCCGGAGTTTCGCTGACTACATGTTTATCTGGCTCGAAGATGCCACCGTCGAATACGGTGGCATGGCGGTCAGTGACTGAGAGTACCGTCGCCTGGCCGTTGATGGCGGGCGATGTACCGGGGACGGATCACCAGATCCCTTCCTCCGGCAGCACGGCCACCTCCGGGAAACCCGGGGGCGGCCGTACTGATTTGCGGGAGTGCCCGCGGACAATCGAAAGTAAAACAGGACCGGGAGCAGGCCGATGGGCAACGAGCAGCATCAGAATCCGAAGAGCGACATCGAGATAGCGCGTGGCGCGACCCTCCGTAACATCACCGAGATCTCCGACAAGCTGGGTATTCCCGGCCACGGTCTGCTGCCGTATGGGCACGTCAAAGCCAAGGTGGATCCGGACTACGCGGAGACCCTGAAGGACAAGCCGAACGGCAAACTGATCCTCGTGGCGGGTATCACGCCGACACCGGCCGGCGAGGGCAAGACGACGACCAGCGTCGGCCTCGGCGACGCGCTCAATCACACCGGCCGCAACGCCGCGATCTGCCTGCGCGAGCCCTCGCTCGGCCCGTGTTTCGGCGTCAAGGGGGGTGCCGCGGGCGGCGGTTTCGCCCAGGTGGTGCCGATGGAGGAGATCAACCTCCACTTCACCGGCGATTTCCACGCGATCACCTCCGCGCACAACCTGCTGTCGGCGATGATCGACAACCACATCCACTGGGGCAACGAGCTCGGCATCGATGCCCGCCGCGTGACGTGGAAGCGCGTGCTCGATATGAACGATCGTGCATTGCGCAACATCACCAACAGCCTGGGTGGCGTCGGCAATGGCTTCCCGCGTGAGGATGGCTTCGACATTACCGTCGCCTCCGAGGTCATGGCGATTTTCTGTCTCGCCAATGACCTGGAAGACCTGCAGGAACGCCTCGGCAATATCGTCGTCGCCTACACCCGCCAGCGTGAGCCGATCCGGGCGCGCGATCTGCAGGCCGAGGGCGCGATGACGGTGCTGCTGAAGAACGCGCTTGGTCCGAACCTGGTGCAGACGCTCGAGGGCACCCCGGCATTCGTGCATGGTGGACCGTTCGCCAACATCGCCCACGGCTGTAACAGCGTCAGCGCCACGCGTACCGCGCTCAAGCTCGCGGACTACGTCGTGACCGAGGCAGGCTTCGGTGCCGATCTCGGTGCCGAGAAGTTCTTCGATATCAAGTGCCGCAAATCCGGCCTGACCCCGGATGCCTGCGTCATCGTGGCCACCATCCGCGCCGTCAAGATGCACGGCGGTGTGGCCAAGGAAGAGCTGAAGAAGGAGAACGTCGACGCCGTCCGCAAGGGCGCCGAGAACGTCATCCGCCACGTGCGCAACGTCAAGAAATTCGGCGTCCCGCCGGTCGTCGCGGTCAACAAGTTCTCGGCTGACACCGAGGCCGAGATCGAAGCGCTGCGTGAGCGCATCGCCGAGGAGGACGTCGAGCTGGTGCTCTCCGATCACTGGGCGAACGGCGGTCCCGGCGCCAGCGATCTGGCCGATACCGTGGTCCGCACGATCGAGGAGAAGCCGAGCCGGTTCAACGTCCTGTACTCCGACGAGATGCCGCTGTGGGACAAGGTCAAGACGATCGCCACGGAGCTTTATGGCGCGGCGGACATCAATGCGGAGGACAAAATCAGGAATCAGCTCAGCCAGCTCGAAGAGCAGGGTTACGGGCATTATCCGGTCTGCATCGCCAAGACCCCGTTGTCGTTCTCGACCGACCCGGGTATGAAGGGCGCCCCGAGCGGGCATACGGTCACGATCCGCGAGGTACGGCTGTCCGCCGGTGCGGAATTCCTCGTGATCGTCTGCGGCGACGTGATGACCATGCCCGGCCTGCCGAAGGTCCCGGCGGCGGCGCATATCCGCCTCGGCGAAGACGGCAACATCGAAGGGCTGTTCTGATCGTCCGGGTCCGGCCGCAGGCCGGGTTGCGGATCTGCGAAAAAGGGCGCCTCCGGGCGCCCTTTTTCGTATCCGGAACCACGCGGCGCAGCCGCCCGCCTGACGGCCCCATGCATATCTTCCCCGAGCCTGTACGCGCAGCGGCGATGCGCCCCGATGGCGCCGCCGGTGGGCCCGCCGCCAGCCGTTACGGTTTACCGGCCAGGACCGACCGGATGGTCCCGGATGACTGAGTCGGTGCACTATCCACTGAGGGCGTAATCCGGCGGTTTGGCACGCTCGGTGAGGGCGGTCACTCCCGCCTCGCTCACGCGGATATGTCGATGCCGGACTTCGGTAACGCCTTCATCGGTGACACGCGTCATCATGCGGCTGATCGTCTTGAGGGTCACGCCGAGGTAATTGGCGATATCGTCCCGGTACATGGAGAGATGGACCTCATCGGTGGCGAACGCGGCTGCTCGGTACCGCCGGAGCGGGTCCGCGGGGAACAGCAGCAGGCGTTGATGCGCGTTGAGCCGGCCAGTTCGCGGAAATGCGCACGATCGCGGCGGATTATACCGCCGGCGAGCTGGTGTACACGCCGTTGCAGCCCCGGGTGCGACTGGGCGATCGCGAGAAGGCGATCGACCGGAATCGCACACAGGGTGGTGCGTTCGAGGGTGACTGCGCGCGTGCAGTCACCCTCGCTGCCGAGGCTCTCGATACCTGTGATCTCGCCCGGAAGGGTGAATCCGATGACCTGTTCGGCGCCGTTGTGGTCGATCGTGCTGATGCGCAGCGTACCACTGCGTACGGTGTAGACGTTCTCGAAAGGATCTCCCGCGTTGAAGATGGTCTCGCCCCGGGCCACGGGGCCGCGGCCGTGGGCGATGCGGTCGATCTCGGTGAATGTCTCCTCGTTCAGGTGATCGGGGAAACACGAGCGGCGAAGGGCACAGTGGAAACAGCTTCGGCCACGGGCGCGTTCCGCGGCAATACGACGTTCCTGGTGGGACCACGATATGGCAGGTTCTTCCTCGCCGGTGTGGCCGGTGCGTGCATCCTGATTCAGCGGTTGTCCATTGATCGGAGAAATTCCCGCCATGGCCCTGTTCACCGAACCGCGAATGTCGATTGTTAAGGTAACGTCAGCAGCGTTCATGTCCTATCGGGGGCAGCAGGAGCATAACCTGGGAGAATTCCAGACAGGGCGCAATAGAACCCGTAGCCGGGAGGCTGTTATGTGGATATCGTGATCCGGGAGGCGAATCCTTTCCGGGATGGCTTTCGGCTTCCAAAGGGCTAGACTTGTCGGGGAGTGACTTCAAGGCCGACTGTGCAGGGCATCATTCGGTGCGGAGTTCTCATGCGGCCGTATACGGGCGCTTGTACAGTCGTCCCGTCGGGAAGGGGAAGGGCATTGACCGATATCGCAGAGAATACGGCCTAAACCGCCGCGCGGGTGGTCCTTGTCGAGGATCACCCGGTCTTCCGCAAGGGCCTGATCGATCTGCTGCATGAGGTCGAGGATCTGCGTGTGTGCGGTGAAGCGGGGATGCCGCCGAGGGCAGTCGGGTCATCCAAGAGGTCTGTCCGGATCTGGTGTTGATGGATCTCTCATTGCCGCATGGCAATGCCCTGTCGCTGGTACGTGATCCGCGTAACCGGCATCCCTGGCTGCGGATACTGATCGTGTCGATACATGAGGAACGGATGTATGCCGAGCGCGCCCTGCGTGCCGGGGCCGATGGCTGTATCACCAAGGCGGAGGCGGTTGATCGCCTGATCGAGGCCATCCGCGAGGTGCTCGCGGGCCGGTTTTATCTGAAACCGGAATGGGCGGCCCACCTGCTGCGACAGAGCATGCGGGGGCCCGACGCCTCGACGGCCGAGCCCGAAACGCTGCTGTCGGACCGCGAACTCGAGGTCTTCGCGCTCCTCGGGCGGGGTTATGCCACCCGCGAGATCGCCGAACGGCTGCAGCGCAGCCCGAAGACAATCGACAGCCACCGGGAGCATATGAAACACAAGCTCGGTGCCGCCAACAATGCCGCGTTGATGCGCATGGCGACGATCTGGTCCATCAACCACCCCGGGGCCTGACCGGATATTCCCGGGTGTGGGCCCCGATCGCCATGCGTTGATCGAGCGACCCCGGGGAAGGCGCGGCCAGCCGGACGATTGTTCCGCAATTCCCGCATAGCGCACTGGACCTGTATCCTGCGGTCAGCGGAGAACCGGGAAGGGACGACGGTGAATCAACGGAAGAAGACGGACGCCGAGTCGCTGGGACTCATCCCGGATACGACGGCGGGGGTGGCCAGTCGCGATCTGGAGAAATACGTCGGCGCCGAGATCCGTCGGCATCGGCGCCGCGCGGATCTGACGATCGTCGCCCTGGCGCAGCGGGCAGGCCTGTCGCAGGGCATGATGTCCAAGATCGAGAACGGCCAGACCTCGCCCTCGCTGGGCACTCTCAGCGCCCTGGCCGACGCGCTGGGCATACCGTTGTCGGCGTTGTTCGCGCCGCTTGATACGAGCCGCGATGTCTCTTTCGTCCCTGCCGGTACCGGCCTCGAGATCGACCGCCGCGGCACCAAGTCCGGCCATCTCTACGAGTTGCTGGGCCATGGGGTGCGTAACGTCATAGGGGTGGAACCGTACAGGATCACGCTGTCGGAAGGCTCGGAGCCTTTCGGTGACTTCCAGCATGAAGGCGTCGAATTCATCTACATGCTCGAGGGGCGCCTGATTTATCGCCATGGCGAGCAGACCTTCCCCATGGGGCCCGGCGATGCCCTGTTCTTCGACTCCATTGCCCCGCATGGCCCGATCGAGCTCCTTGACGTTCCTTGCCGGTACCTCTCGGTAATTACATATTCCCGGGACGAAGGTTCCAGCTGAGTGTTCAAGATCGCTGAAAATCGCGCGGTTTTGGCGATGATCCCGCTTTTTCTCACCTGAATTATCTGCCATGCAGAGCTCTGGCCGGTCGTCCCGGATCGGTCGCGCGCAAAGAATTTCTCTCTATGCAATAAATATTCTTTAAGGTAAATTCGCGACCAGGATGCGTTCCGGTCGGTTGTGATCGGGACGCGGCGCTGGGGGAGCCCGACATGGTGCGGGTCGCTTCTGAGCAATACCGGCAACCGATCCGGACCGTATGCCTCTCCGGGCAGGCAGTGTCCGCCCGCAGACGCCCGGATCGGTCGATCGCCGAGTTCAGGCCGGGAGGCCGCCCGCCGATCGGTCGACCGCCGGTACACCCCTTCGCCCGACCGCCAGGGTTGCGGTCCTCACCGCGTCGACCCCGTACGCCCATCCGGGTGACGGGCGACGAGTACGCCCCGGATCCGTCAGGCCCCCATCTCGATTTCCACCGCGCCACCCCGGAACACGGCAACCACGGTTGCCGTGGCAGCGACGCGCGCGGGCTTCGGAAGTCGCACGGTCTGACGACTCCGCAAACGGTCGGCGTCGTCCACGATATCGCTCGTGCAACGACGTGGCCGGCCTCTCGCTGCCGGGACGGAGGTCCCGTGCGGTATTCCCTGGAAATGAACCCGATCCGATCCCGTCGCGGGCGTTCGGCACCGAATGGCCAGTGCCGTTTGGCCGGCGCCCGTCGCTGACGGGTGGCGAGAAACCCATAACAAGGGGGAACCAATGGATACAGAAATTGGTGCGATCATCACGATCTTCACCGAGTTTTATTACTGGGTGACGGTCGTGATGATGTTCCTGATCCATGCAGGCCTGCTCGCGTACGAGGTAGGCGCCACACGACGAAAGAACATCAGTCAGACCATCAACCGCCACGTCATGACGCTTGCGCTGGTCACATTGACCTGGTTCCTGTTCTCCTGGTGGATCTACTGGGCCTTCAACGCTGGACCAGGCTTCTTCGGACCCGTCATCACGAACGAATACGCGATGGCGGCGCTGCCGTGGTCCGAGAACATGGGGCCGCATCTGCAGGACAATATCTCCGGGGTCTTCTGGGCCGCCTTCCTGCTGTTCTCATGGACCGCCGCGGCGATCGTCTCCGGCGTCGGCATCGAGCGCGTTCGCACCGGGGCGTTTTTGGTCATCGGCGTGCTCGTGGGCTCCGTGACCTGGGTGATCGACGCCTCCTGGGGCTGGCATGCCGAGGGCTGGATGGTCCAGCTCATGGGCTATCATGACGCCTATGCCTCCGGGGTCATCCATGCGATCGCTGGTGGTGCCTGTCTGGCTCTCACGATCGTGCTGGGCCCGCGCATCGGTAAGTTCGACCGTGAGGGACGTCCGCGCGACATCCCGCCGCATAACGCCTGGATGGCCTGCTTTGGACTGGTGATCATCTACGCGGGGTTCTGGGGCTTCTACGCCGCCTGCAATATCCCGATCATCAATATCGGCTCCGAAGACGAGCTGCGCATGGGGGCGACCAACATCTATCTGATGCCCACGACCCTGTCCTCGCTCACGTTCAACTTCCTGATGTCGCTGACTGGTGGCCTGATGGCGGGCTACTTCGTCTCCAGAGGTGACCCGTACTGGACGCTCTCCTGCGGCCTGGCCGGCATCATCGGCGCATCGGCCGGCAACGACCTGTATCACCCGATCCAGGCACTTTTCGTCGGCGCCGCGATCGCGGCGGTGATCTACAAGATGCACTTCTGGGTGGAAAACCGGTTCAAGATCGACGACCCGGTTGGCGCCTGTGCCGTGCACGGCTACGCCGGCTTCCTCGGCGTGGTGATCGCCGGCTTCCTGCTGTGGGGCTACCCGGCGGCGGCCCCGATCGATCTGTCGGACTGGTGGGTCAGCAGCCACGGCTGGTTCGGTACCACGCCGGATGGTTACCCGGCGGTGAATCCGATCGGCAACTTCCTGGGGGCTATCATCATGTTCGCGGTGCTCGGTTTCCTGCCGACGTACGTGGTGGCGAAGCTTTTCCAGGCGAAGGGCCTGCTGCGCGAGCCGCGTGAGGTCGAGCTGGCGGGTGCCGACAGCTACGAGGACCTCGATGTCTATCCGAATTTCGCCTGGGCCGAGAGCGAATTCGACAAGATTGAACTCGGCTACGCCGACGACTGAACAAAGGAGGAAATACCATGTCCACAGGTATCAGTTCGTGGTCCAATCCGGCCGAAATCACGGCCATCTACCCGTTCCCCGGGACGGAATGGCTGCTGGTGATCGCGGGATTCGTCTTCTGGATCTGGTGGCACGTCAAACAGATCCGGGACGAAAACAGGGCCCTTAAAGACGCCGCCGAACACCATCGGCGATATGGCTTGCGCAAGACGATGGAGGAGAACGTGGCCCGTACCGCATCCGGCGAGGCCGCCGGTTCACACTCCAGCAGCAGCGGCGTGAGTCCGGTCCACCACGACTAGGATCGGTCGGCGTGTCCGGGTCGGTGGCGCCAGCCACCGGCCCGGCCCCATTGTTCCGCAAGCATTTCGTCGGTAAATTCCTATTAGGAAAAATATCTTCATAGCGGTAAACTTCCGCTTCATGTAGGCTTGGCCGCCACGACCCGAGGAGGCAGCGCGCGATGTGCGGAATTGTCGGCCTGTATCTAAAGAATCCCGAGCTGGAACCGCGGCTGGGGGAGCTCTTTTGCCCGATGCTTGCGGAGATGACCGACCGTGGACCGGATAGCGCCGGCATCGCGGTCTACCGCGATGACGGGGAGTACAAGAGCAAGATGACGGTGTACAGCAGTGATCCCGAGTTCGACTGGGATGGACTCGCGGCCGAGGCGGGCAGGGATCTTGGCACCCCTGTCACAGCCGACCGGGTTTCCACGCACGCGATCCTGCGCTCCGATGCGTCGACGCGGGATCTGCGGGCATGGCTCCAGGACAGCTACCCGGAGGTCCGCGCGATGAGCGCCGGCGGCGCGCTCGAGATCTACAAGGAGGTCGGCCTGCCGGTGGATGTCATGGAGCAGTTCGGCATCGGTGCGATGAACGGGACCCACGCGATCGGGCATACCCGCATGGCCACCGAGAGCGCTGTCACCACCGAAGGTGCGCACCCATTCAATACCGGTGACGATCTTTGCCTCGTCCACAATGGCTCGCTTTCCAACCATCATCGGCTGCGCGAATGGCTTCGGCGCCACGCCGGTATGGTCTTCCAGACGCAGAATGACAGCGAGGTTGCTGCGGCGTACCTCACCTGGCGGCTGCGCGAAGGCGATACGTTGTCGCAGGCACTGGAGGCCGCGCTGAAGGATCTGGACGGTTTCTATACATTCGCGGTCGGGACGCGCGACGGTTTCTCCGTGGTGCGCGATCCGATCGCCTGCAAACACGCGATCATGGCGGAGACCGACGACTGGGTCGCAATCGCGACCGAGTACCGTGCACTGGCGCGGCTGCCCGGGGTCGATGCGGCCCGGGTGTGGGAGCCGAAACCCGCCACCGTCTACAGCTGGGGGAGGGCATGAACATGCATACGCTCGACCTGGACCGCATGGCGGTGCGTGACGTCAATCAGCGGCTCCACTCGGATGCCGCGGGCACGGATACGGATCAGCGCTACGAGATCCTTAACCCGATGGGGCGCCACGCGATCGCCGTCGGCCTCGATCATCCCTTCGACGTCACCGTGCGCGGTCATGCCGGTTACTACTGCGGTTCCATGAACAAGGAAGCCACCGTGACGATCGACGGCAACGCCGGGGTCGGCGTGGCGGAGAACATCATGTCGGGCACCGTGCATGTCACGGGCTATGCCAGTCAGTCGGCGGCGGCGACCGGCCATGGCGGCCTTGTCGTCATCGGTGGCGACGCCAGCGCCCGCTGCGGTATCTCGATGAAGGGCGTGGATATCGTCGTCGGCGGCTCGGTGGGCCACATGTCCGCTTTCATGGCGCAATCGGGCCACATGGTCGTGTGCGGCGACGCCGGTGAATCGTTCGGCGATTCGATCTACGAGGCGCAGCTGTTCGTGCGCGGCAGTGTGGAGAGCCTGGGCGCCGACTGTATCGAGAAAGAGATGGGGCCGGAGCACGTCGAGACGGTACGCGGGCTGCTCGAGCGCGCTGGAATCGATGCCGATCCGGCGGAGTTTCGGCGCTACGGCTCCGCTCGCCAGCTCTACAACTTCAAGATCGGCAACATTGGCTACTACTGAGGGGGAAAACCCGATGGACGAACGAAAGGTACGCGAATCCGCCACCTTCCCCCCGCACGTCATCGCCGAGATCCAGCGGGCCGCGTCGGAAGGGCTGTATTACATCCGTGGCGCCGGTGCCAAGCGCCCGGTGCCGACGTTCGACGATCTCGTCTTCCTGGGCGCGTCGATCTCGCGCTATCCGCTCGAGGGCTATCGCGAGAAATGCGATACGAACGTGACGATCGGTACCCGCTTCGCGAAAAAACCGATCGAACTGAAGATTCCGATCACGATCGCCGGCATGAGTTTCGGTGCCCTCGGCGCCAACGCCAAACAGGCGCTCGGTCATGGCGCCAGTGCAATGGGCACGAGTACGACCACCGGCGATGGCGGCATGACCGAGGAGGAGCGCGAGGCCTCCGACATTCTGGTGTACCAGTACCTGCCGTCACGCTACGGCATGGAGCCGGATCAGCTGCGCAAGGCGGACGCGATCGAGGTGGTCGCGGGGCAGGGCGCGAAACCCGGTGGCGGCGGTATGCTGCTCGGGCAGAAGATCACCGACCGGGTGGCGCAGATGCGCACGCTGCCCAAGGGTATCGACCAGCGCTCCGCCTGCCGGCATCCGGACTGGACCGGCCCCGATGATCTCGAGATCAAGATCCAGGAACTGCGCGAGATCACGGACTGGGAGAAGCCGATCTACATCAAGGTCGGTGCGACCCGCACGAAATTCGACACCATGCTCGCGGTCAAGGCGGGCGCGGATGCGATCGTCATCGACGGCATGCAGGGCGGCACGGCAGCGACCCAGACCTGTTTCATCGAGGATGTCGGCATCCCGACCCTGCCGGCCGTGCGCCAGGCGGTCGAGGCCCTCAAGGAACTCGACATGCACCGCGAGGTGCAGTTGATCGTATCCGGCGGCATGCGCACGGGTGGCGACGTCGCCAAGGCGCTCGCGCTTGGCGCCGATGCGGTCTCGATCGGCATGGCCTCTTTGATGGCGCTCAACTGCAATGCGCCGATCTACGAGGAGGATTATCACGCGCTCGGGACGCGGCCCGGTTCATGCCATCACTGCCATACGGGTAAATGCCCGGTAGGCATCACCACGCAGGATCCGGAACTGGAGAAGCGCCTCGACCCCGAGCTCGGCGCGCAGCGGGTGCGGAATTACCTCGCCACGCTGACACTTGAATGCCAGACGCTGGCACGCGCGTGCGGCAAATCTCACGTACACAACCTCGAACCGGAAGACATGGTGGCACTGACCATGGAGGCGGCCGCGATGGCCCGCGTCCCGCTGGCCGGTACCGACTGGATCCCCGGCTGGAGTTGATCCGGCCGATCCGCGCAACTCCGAATAACGCCACCCGGGAGGCACAATGACAAGCAAGCTCGAAGCATTCGCAAAAGAGCATGATATCAAGTATTTCCTGTTCAATTTCACCGATCTACGAGGCGTACAGCGATCGAAACTTGTACCAGCCGCGGCCGTGGCCGACATGGAGGAGAATGGTGCCGGATTCGCCGGCTTCGCGACGTATCTCGACCTGAGTCCGGCGAATCCGGATATGTTTGCCGTACCGGATCCGGACACCGTTACCCAGTTACCGTGGAAGCGCGAAGTCGCGTGGGTGGCCGGTGATCTGTGGATGGACGGTGAACCGATCGAACAGGCACCGCGCCGTGTTCTCAAACGCATGATCGCGACCGCGATCGCGGAGGGTTTCCACCCCAAATCGGGCGTCGAGGCGGAATTCCACCTGATCAATCAGGATGGCAGCGAGGTCCATGACCCGCTCGATACGGCCGAGAAGCCCTGTTACGACCAGTCCGCCGTGATGCGTCAATACGATGTCATCTCCGAGATCTGCGATGCCATGCTTGAACTCGGCTGGCAGCCGTATCAAAACGATCACGAGGACTCCAACGGCCAGTTCGAGATGAACTGGGGATACGACGCCTGCCTCGTTACCGCGGATCGCCACGCGTTCTTCAAGTTCATGGTCCGTTCGATTGCCGAGAAACACGGTATGCGCGCGACCTTCATGCCGAAGCCGTTCATGCATCTGACCGGCAACGGTTGCCATGTGCATCTCTCGCTGTGGGACGAGAGTGGCAAAATGAACGTGCTGGATGACAGTTCGGATGAACTGGGTCTTTCCGAAAAGGCCTACCACTTCATGGGCGGCGTCCTGCATCACGCGCAGGCGATGTGCGCGATCACCAATCCCACGGTGAACAGCTATAAACGCATCAACGCACCGGTGACGGCCTCCGGTGCCACTTGGTCGCCCAACTCCATCACCTGGGCCGGCAATAACCGCACGCATATGGTCCGGATCCCCGACCCGGGCCGGTTCGAGTTCCGCCAGGCGGATGGCGCCGCCAACCCGTACCTGCTCCAGGCGGTGAAGCTGGCGGCCGGTCTCGAGGGGATCGCCAACCAGCGTAACCCGGGCAAGCGCCTCGACCTCAATATGTATACCGAAGGCCACAAGGCCCGCGGCGCGCGCCGGTTGCCGCTGTATCTGATCGATGCCGTGCGCGCGTTCGAGCGCGACAAGGGCCTGCGCGCGGCGCTGGGCGAGGACTTCAGCAAGGCGTACATCAAGCTCAAGATGCAGGAGTGGGACGACTACTCGCGCCAGCTGACGGACTGGGAACGGCAGAACACGCTGGATTGCTGACAAGACGTGTCACCAATCCGGGCTCGGCGGTATCACTTGCCCCGCCTGACCGCGGGGCATTTTTTGCAGCAGCGGTCGTCTTGCGGGCAACTCAGCGACAGCTGCCCTGCCCATGACGCATGAAGGCCGCGCGGACCGCACCGGCGAGATAGACGGAGCCGGTGGCGAGCACCAGCGTCCGTCCCGGATGGTCGGCGCAGGCATGGCCGATCGCCGCATTCACGTCCTCGATGGCGTCGACGGTGAGCGAATCGCCGTGTGCGCGCACCTGCGCCGCGAGCGTATCGGCGGGCAGTGAATACGTCGAATCGGCACGGGTGACCGTAATGGTCGAGGCCGCCGCCAGCAGTGGCGTCAGGACCGCATCCAGGTCCTTTCCTGATGAGCACGACAGCAGCAGGTGGACGCGCGGCGCGCGCAGCTCCGCGATAGTGGTGGCCAGCGCCGTGGCCGATGCCCCGGTGTGGGCGCCATCCACGATGACCCACGGGCGTTCGGATAGCGTCTCCATGCGGCCCGGCAGGTACGTGCGCGCCAATACGCCGCCAGCTCGCTGCAGGGCCTGCGGCGGGGTCGGGGCGAGTGCATGGACGGCGGCGAGTGCCAGAACGGCGTTACCGGCCATATGGGCACCCGGTGATCGCAGTGGGGTCTGGACATGCCAGTCCGGCCCGGCGGCGGTTACGCCGTCAGGGCCGTTGTGCCAATGGATGGCGTCGGCCGTCCCCGGACCGGACGGTGCCCGCGTGTCCTGTTCCAGGCGGAGGAAACGGACGCCGGCCGCGTCCGCCCGCGCGGCCAGGATGCGGTCCAGCTCGGGTGCGAGCCGCGGTGCCACGAGGGGCGCACCGGGTTTGACGATGCCGGCCTTCTCGGCGGCGATATCGGTCAGCCGGGGACCGAGGCGGTCCGTGTGTTCAAGCTCGATCCCGGTGATGATCGTGGTGGCCGGTTCGACGATATTGGTGGCATCGGCGCGGCCGCCGACCCCGCACTCGATCACGCACCAGTCGACGCGCTCGCTGGCGGCGAGCCAGAGCCCGGCCACCGTCAGGGCCTCGAAGAAGCCCGGTACGATGCCGCTGCGGTCGCTGGCATCGCGCACGGCCGACAGCGCCGCGAAGGCGCGTTCCGGCGGTGCCTCTGCACCCTCGAGCCGTAACCGCTCGGTCCAACGTTCAAGATGGGGCGAGGTGAAGGTGAAGGTGCGCAGGCCGAGCGCGCCAAGCAGCCGCTCGGTATAGAGCGCGGTGGAGCCCTTGCCCTTCGAGCCGGCGATATGGATGACGCGCAGGCCCGTGTGGGGATCGTTGAGTTCACGCAACAGGCCACGCACCGCCGCCAGCGGATCGGTGCCGCGTTCGGCATGCGCCGTGGCGGCGCGGGGCAGGGTGGCGAGCCACGCCCAGCCGGCGTCGAGCGCATCGCCGCCGGCCGGGTCATTGGCGGTCGGGGCGCTCAGCCCGCGGGGACCTCGACACCCCGCTGCAGACAGGTCGCCTCGACCGTGTTGTTCAGCAGGCAGGCGATGGTCATCGGTCCGACCCCGCCGGGCACCGGCGTTATCGCCCCGGCGACCTTCTCCGCCGATTCGAAATGGACGTCGCCGACCAGCCGGGTCTTGCCCTCGTCGGTGGGGATCCGGTTGATGCCGACATCGATCACCGTGGCGCCTTCCTTGAGCCAGTCGCCCTGGATCATCTCCCGACGACCCACGGCGGCGACCACGATGTCCGCCCGTTTCACTTCCCCCTGCAGATCGTGCGTGCGCGAGTGCGCGATCTCGACGGTGCAGTTCTCGCGCAGCAGCAGGGCGGCCATCGGCTTGCCGACGATGTTGGAGCGCCCGACGATCACGGCGTGCTTTCCGGACAGATTGCCCAGCTTGTCTTTCAGCAGAAGTGAGCACCCGAGCGGGGTGCACGGTACCAGGCCCGGCACTCCGGTCCAAAGGCGGCCGACGTTGACCGTGTGGAAGCCATCCACGTCCTTGTCCGGATCGATCGCCGCCAGGACCTTTTCATCGTTGATGTGATCGGGCAGCGGCAGCTGGACGAGGATCCCGTTGACGTGTTCATCCCGGTTCAGTTCATCGACCAGGTCCAGCAGTTCCTGCTCGGAAATGGAATCGTCGCGCTTGTATTCGAAGGATTCCATACCCGCCTCACGCGTCTGTTTGCCCTTGTTGCGGACATAGACCTCGCTGGCGGGGTTCTCGCCCACCAGCACGACCGCGAGCCCGGGGGTAATGCCGTGCTGCTCGCCGAGTGTGGTCACCTGGCGACCCACGCGCTCGCGCAGACCGGCCGCGAAGGCCTTGCCGTCGATGATTTCCGCCATAGGTCGTTCCCCTGCCAAGTATAGGTGGAGGCGCATTCGCGCTTGCGCGCGCCAAAAGACACAGGGTAGCGCAAAGGCAGTTTGGCGCTTGCCCGCTCGCGACGGTCATCTTGTCCGCCACGACGGTTGTGGTGCGTGCCTGGCGTTGCACCCGCGGCGCGGTGGCACTACCGTGCCCGGGTCATCCCGCTACCGGAGCCCGGAAATGGAACGTGGCAGTCACGCCCACACGCACGATCCCCGTAACGAAACGGTCGGCATCTATGTCAATGGCCGTATCGTCCCCCGCCCGGAGGCGACGGTCTCCGTGTTCGATTCCGGGTTCCTGCTCGGTGACGGGGTCTGGGAGGGGATCCGCCTCCACAACGGGCACCTCGTCCACATCGACGAGCATATGGATCGCCTCTACGAAGGGGCGAAGGCGATCGATCTCGATATCGGTCTGACCCGGCAGGAGATGATCCAGGCGATCGAGGCGACCTGCCGCGCCAACGACATGGATACCGGGGTGCACATCCGGCTCGTCGTATCGCGCGGCGAGAAATCGACGCCGTACCAGAGCCCGGCGGCCAATATCGGCGGCCCGACGATCGTCATCATTCCGGAGTGGAAGCAGCCCGACCCCGCGGTGCTGGAACGGGGCATGACCCTGTTCACCGTCCATGTGCACCGCGGCGCACCCGATGTCCAGGACCCGATGTGGAACTCGCTGTCAAAACTCAACTGTATCGCCGCCTGCATCCAGGCGAACAAGGCCGGTGCGGACGAGGCGCTGATGCTCGACCCCCACGGCTTTGTCGCGACCTGCAATTCCACCCACTTCTTCGTCGTGCGCGGTGATGAGATCTGGACCTCGAGCGGGCGCTACTGCATCCACGGCATCACGCGCGCGACCGTGATCGAGCAGGGGCGGGCGAACGGCTACACCGTGCGCGAAAAAGATTTCTCGCTGACCGAGG
This sequence comes from uncultured Ectothiorhodospiraceae bacterium, assembly GCA_913055615.1. Taxonomy (GTDB): domain Bacteria; phylum Pseudomonadota; class Gammaproteobacteria; order XJ16; family Halofilaceae; genus Halofilum. The sequence continues at coordinate 87,584 of CAJXKK010000007.1, read as the reverse complement.
TATACGGCGCCGACGAGGCCTTCGTGACCGGCACGTTTGCCGGCCTGATCCCGGTCGGCTCGGTCGATGGGCGAACGCTTGGGGACGGCGGTCGCGGCCCCGTCACGAAGCATCTGCAGGAAGCGTACGCCGAGTGGCTTGAACACCGCTACCCCGCGCAGGACCGGTCATGAGTGACACGGTTCGTATCGCCATGTGGTCGGGGCCGCGCAATATCTCCACGGCCATGCTGCGCTCGTTCGGCAATCGCCCGGACGCGTTCGTGACCGACGAACCGCTTTACGCATACTACCTGCAGGCGAGCGGCTCGCCGCACCCCATGCGTGACGAGGTGATCGCCTCCCAGTCCACCGACTGGCACGAGGTGACGGACGGGCTGACCGGTCCGGTGCCGCACGGCAAGACCGTCTGGTACCAGAAGCATATGACCCACCATCTGCTCGACGAGGTCGGCCGTGACTGGCTGCACGGCGTGCAGAACTGCTTCCTGCTGCGCGACCCGCGGGCGGTGCTCGCGTCCTACGCCAAAAAGCGCGAAGAGCGCGTACGGGTCGAGGATGTCGGCATCGTCCAGCAGGCGGCGATCTTCGACGAGGTCGTGGCGCGCAATGACGGCGCAATCCCGCCCGTGATCGACGCCAGGGAGATCCTTGGCAACCCGGCCGCCGCCCTCGGCCTGCTGTGTGAGCGGGTCGGGATTCCGTTCGATGAACGCATGCTGTCCTGGCCACCGGGGCGGCGCGAAACGGACGGGGTCTGGGCCCGTCATTGGTACGAGGCCGTCGAGGCGTCGACCGGTTTCCAGCCGTATCAGCCGCCGCCGGAGCGACTTCCGGAAGAACTCGAGGCCATCGCGGCCGAGTGCCAGCCGGCCTACGATCGCCTGCGCCGCTACGCGTTGATACCGCGGTGAGGTGTGGCGGCTGAAAGCTATCGCGAGCAAGCTCGCTCCTACAGGGTATAATCCAGCGTCTGCGGTGCATCGTCACTGCAGGAGCGAGCTTGCTCGCGATTGACGGGGCGTGCGGAGCAAACTTCGCCCAAATTCCGGATAACCGACCGCGCTGCTCGCCGATCCGTTTACGGCGCGGCCTCGCTCAGAAGGTCTTCCAGATCAAGCGGATCCGTCCCCATCGCCAGGTGCCCATCGGCATCGACCGGCCACTCGGCCGGCGGCCGATCACGGTAGAGTTCGACACCATTGTGGTCAGGGTCGCGCAGATACAGCGCCTCGCTGACGCCATGGTCGGCGGCGCCATCCAGCGGGATCCCGGCCGCGATGACGCGGCGCAGGGCATCGGCCAATGCGGGGCGGTCGGCGTAACGGATCGCCGTGTGGAACAGCCCGGTGCTGCCCGGCGGCGGCGCGGGTCCACCGAGGCTCTCCCAGGTATTGAGCCCGATATGGTGGTGATAGTCGCCGGCGGCGATGAACGCTGCGCTGTCGCCCCAGCGTTGGCGGATCCCGAACCCGAGCACGCCGCAGTAGAAACCGAGCGCGCGCTGCAGGTCGGCGACTTTCAGATGGACATGGCCGATATCGGTGTCCGGCGCGATCGGCCGGTCGAGATCGACGGGGGTACCACGAACGGTGGTGCGGCGTTCGACATGGTCGCGGGGCATGATGGCTCCGGAGCGGGAATCCGCGACCATCATGCCATGGCTCACTACGCTACACTCGCTCCTCGCGACAGGCACGCACAGCGCGAAATGTCCGCATGACCCACGAGGCTTGCGACGAGGCGGCCGGCCCGCCTGCTTCAGTCGATCTCGTGGATGCCCAGCGGACCGCCGTCGAATTCCTGCATCGCATCGAGCAGGGCGTCCCAGAACCAGATCGCCGAAGCGCTGTCGGCGAGCAGATGGAAACCGGGTGTAGCCCCGGCCATGTCCCGACAGACGATCGTATTCAGCCGTGCGACCGAGGTCTGCGCGATCGCGCCCCGCGGGAACTGCGCCTCACGCAGATCGACCCCGCACAGCTTCGCCATGCAATCCACGCCCGCCTCGCCGCGCAGCAGAAACCACGCATGGCTGTCGCGCCGCGGCATGTGCCAGACGCCATCACCGGGGATCGACTGTTCCAGCGTATGCACAGTCTCGCCGTCGCCCCTGGGGGCGGGCAGTACGAAGGCCTCGCGGTTGCCGAGCCGCAGGACCATGCCACCGGATTCGGTATGGGCCGCCTGGTTGTTGTCCTCGGGTACCGGCCACCCCTGTGCGGCCAGCCACTCCAGCGCCCTCGGGCCCTTGATGCCGGTGCGGGGCAGGGGTGACAGATCGACCAGACCGAGCGCCGGTGCGTCGTGCGGGTAGCGCGTGGCCACGGCGGCGTCGATGACCTCGGCGAACTCCGCCCCGGCCTCGATCAGGCGCGGGTAGATGAAACTGCGGCGATTGAAGTGTTCCGGTGTGACGGCCATGGCCGATCCCTCACAGATTCTGGCGTTCGTTGTCGGGGTCGAAGAACGGGGCCGAGCAGATCTCGGCCTCGATCATCGTGCCGCCGCTGCCCTTGATGGAAAACGGCGTGCCCGGTTCGGTGTGTCCGGGGTCGACGAATGCGAGCCCGATCGGGTAGTTGAGCGTCGGTGAATACTCGATTGAGGTCACGCGCCCGGTGATGCGGTCGCCGTCGATCACGAGGTGACACTCCTCGGGCAGCGGGTCGGTATCCGCGGGCAGCCGGAAACCGACCAGACGCCGGGTCAGCGGCTGCGATTCGCGCGCCTTGAGCGCGGGGAAGCCGACGAAGAATGGCTTCTTGCGCTGCACCGCCCAGCCCATGGCCGCCTCTTCCGGGTGGGTCAGGTTATCGGTGTCCTGACCGATGATGATGTGGCCCTTCTCGAGCCGCAGCACACGCTGGGCCTCGACGCCGAACGGCTGGATACCGTGCTCGCGGCCGGCCTCCATCAGCCGGTCCCACAGCGCCTCGGCGCAGCCGATGGGGCAGTGGATCTCGTAGCCGAGCTCGCCGACGAACCCGACCCGCAGGACGCGGACCGGTATATCGGCGAGGTGGCCGCTGCGGGCCTCGATATACGGGAAGGCCTCGGCCGAGAAGTCGATATCGGTGTCGAGCTTCTCGATTACGGCGCGCGCGTTCGGTCCGGCGATGTTGATGCCGGCCCAGGCGCCGGTGACGTTGGCGATATCCACGTCCAGTCGCCACTGCGCGTTCCACCAGAGCATCCGGCGGTAGACGCTGTCGACACCGCCGGTCGTGGCCGTGACGTAGAAATGATCGTCGGCCCAGCGCGCGGAGACACCGTCGTCGACGATCGAGCCGGTATCGTCCGTCATCAGCAGATAACGGGACCGGTTCACCGGCTGCTTGCGGTAGGCGAAGGTGTACATCCGGTTCATGAACTCGACCGCGTCGGATCCGCGGATCTCGAGGCCGCCGAGTGTCGTGACGTCGATCAGACCCACGTTCTCGCGCACGGCCCGGACCTCTTCGCGAACGGCCGTCCCCCGGTCGCGGCCGTAGTACGCGGGCCGCATCCATGCGCCGGCCACCATCATGGTTGCACCGGCCTCGACATGGCGCTGATGCATCGGGGTGTAGCGGACCGGGTCGAAGCCGCGGCCGGCGAGGTGGCCGAAGCGCTCGGGGATCGCCGGTGGGCGGTTGGTGGATGCGCGTGCACCCTCGACCGTTTCGCCGAGCTGGTCGGCGGTGATCCGGACCGCGTTCACCGCGGCCGTTCGGCCCTGGCTTGGCCCCATGCCGACCGTGGAGAAGCGCTTGACCAGTTCGATCGAGTCGAAACCCTCGCGCACGGCATTGCGCAGATCCGCGATGGTCAGGTCCTCATCAAAATCGATGAACTCCTTGCCCTTCGGGTGCGCGAAGATCGGCCACGGGTCGTTGCACGGGCCATCGCGTTCCGCGGGCACGGGCAGGGCGGCTGGCCCGCCCGCGGCGGCCGCGCGACCCGCCGCTTCACCCTCGGCCTGCGCGGCCCGCAGCGAGCAGGGCCCTGCCACGGAACCCGCGACGTGCATGCCTGGCGGCAGTTCGCGCACGGTCAGCCCATGCGTCTCGTTGCTGTAGCTGACGTCGCCGCCGGCGTGGGCGATGAGCGAGATCGCCGGGGTCGCGCCGACGTCGACCGTAACCAGATCGCACTCGATGTCGGTGCCCGGCGCACCCGAACGCTCAGCCTGCCTGCGGCGGGTGATGCGCAGCCCGGCGACGTGCTGGTCGCGTTCGATCGCATGGACGATGCCGCTGTCGGGGTGGACCGCGATGCCGCGTTCGCGGACCGCATCGGCCCGCGCGTCCGAGCCGGAGCGTTCGCGCAGGTCGACCACGGCTGCGACCTCGACGCCGGCATCGGCCAGGTCGAGCGCCACCCCATAACCGTCACCGTTCGCGGTCACGCACACGGCACGCCGGCCCGGCTTGACGCCGTACTGGCGCATCAGGCGCTGCACGCCGGAGCCAGCCGCGATGCCCGGCAGATCATTGTAGTGAAACACCGCCGGCTGGCTGATGACACCGGTCGCCACGACCACGCGACCGGCGCGCAGCTTGGTCATCCGGTTGCCGTGGACCAGCGCCAGCAGATTTTCGCCAAAACGCCCCGTGCACTGGGTTTCGCGGTAGACGCGGATGTGCTCATGGCGCTCCGCGCGTTCGGCCATCTCCGCGCGCAGCGCTGGACCGGAAGAGCCTTCGGCATCGAAGCGGTGGTAGTTCAGGCCACCGCCGAGAACCGGTTCGCGTTCGATGAGCACGGTATCCGCCCCGGAGTCCGCCGCGGCCAGGGCCGCCGACAGGCCGGCCGCGCCGGAACCGACAACGGCGACATCGCAGAACGCATACTGCTTGTCGCGGTAGCGGTGGGCCGTATTCGTGTTGACGCTGCCGAGCCCCGCCGCGCGACGGATGAACTTCTCCCAGTAATCCCAGATGCCGCGCGGGCGGTAGAACGCGCGGTAGTAGAAGCCGACGAAGAAGAAGCGCGAGAACTTCTCCATGAAGCGGGCGCGGTCGCGCTTGAGGCTGCCGCTGTAATGCTGGCCTTTGACGGTCAGTCCTTCCTCCGCCGCGATATGTTCGGCGGGGCAGTTCGGTTCCTCCGGCAACTGCACGAGGCAGCTGGCGTCATCGCCGACGAGCGTGAACGGACCGCGCGGGCGGTGATACTTGAACGAGCGCCCCTGCAGCCACGTACCGCGGCCGAGCAGGGCGGAACTGACGGTGTCGCCGACGTATCCGCCGACGCGCTCGCCCTCGAACGTGAAAGTGAGCGGCTGCTCGCGATCGAGCAGCGATCCCCATGGAGCGGGCAGGCGTTCATTCATTGCGAAGCACCCTCACTGCTGAAATCGACCCGCTCCTGAAAGATCTCTTCCGGCGGGTAGGTACGGAGCACGACGTCACGCACGTTGTCGCGCTCGGCGATGAACCAGTAACTCGATGGCGAGTGGAACCACCACTCGCGCACGACACCGGCGGTGTTGTCCTCCATGAAAACCCAGTCGGCCCACTCCTTCGGATCGGCATCATGCGCGGGCGGTAGCGTCACCTCGCCGCCATAGACGAACTCGCCGAAATTCCGCCAGCCGTTCAATGGACAATGCATCAGTTTCATTGGAGACCTCGTGGTTCCGTTGTCTGATTCGGGAACCACAGATGAACATAGATGGACACAGATAAAAGATAGATCGTTATTGGTCGCGGGTGACGTTGAGGTAATCGCGATGACTCAAGCGGTGGACTCATCGAATACGCTCTGGTCGTAACTTGTCTGTGTTTATTCTGTGTCCATCTGTGGTTCCAGAAAAACCTCAATGCCCGACCGAAGCCGCGCCGCGTTCCCCGACCTGATCGAAGGTGTCGAAGCGCTCGTAGCGGAAGGGCTTGAGGATGTCGGGTGCGGTGCCTTTGGCGACCGTTTCGGCCATGCGGTAGCCGCAGACCGGAGTGGCCTTGAAGCCCCAGGTGCCCCAGCCGGCGTCGATGTAGTAGTTGCTGAGCGGCGTCTCGCCCATCACCGGCGAGAAGTCCGGCGTCATGTCCGTCATGCCGCCCCACTGGCGGTTGAGCCGCACCTCGCCGAGGAACGGAAACAGTTCCATGACGTGCGCCATCAGGCCTTCCTTGAAGTCCAGCGTCGAACGGGTCATGTAACCCGGTACCGGATCGCTCGAGCCGCCCATCACCAGCTCGCCCCGGCCGGTCTGCCAGATGTAGGTGTGCAGCGTGCCGGAGACGATAATCGGATCGAGGAACGGCATCATCGGGATCGACACACATGCCTGCAGCGGGACGGTGTGGATCGGCAGGCGCAGGCCGGCCATCGCGCCCACCTGGCTCGATGCCCCGGCGACCGCCTGCAGGACGCGCCCGCAGCGGATATTGCCGCGCGTGGTCTCGACCTCGGTCACGCGGTCGCCCTCGGTGCGGAAGCCGGTCACCTCGGTGTGCTGATGGATCTCGACGCCGCGCTTGGACGCCCCGTGGGCGTATCCCCAGGCCACGGCGTCGTGGCGCGCGGTCGAGCCGGGCGGGTGATAGAGCGCGCCCAGTACCGGCCAGCGCGCCTCCTCGGAGAGGTTGAGATGCGGGCACAGGCGCCGGATGTCTTCGGGCCCGATCAGCTCCGAATCCACGCCCATGTGCTTGTTGACCTCGGCGCGCCAGCGCATGGTGCGCAGGGTCGAATCGGCGTGCGCCAGTGTCAGATGCCCGCGGTGTGAAAACTGGATGTTGAAATCGAACTCGTTCGACAGCCCTTCCCAAAGCTTCATCGACTCATCGTAGAAGCGCACGCCCTCGGGCGTGAGGTAGTTCGAACGCACGATGGCCGTGTTGCGTGCGGTGTTGCCGCCGGCGAGATAGCCCTTGTCGAGCACGGCGATGTCGGTAATGCCGTGTTCCTTCGCCAGGTAATACGCCGTCGCCAGCCCGTGGCCGCCCGCGCCGATGATCACGACGTCATAGCTCGACTTGAGCTCGGGCCGGGGCGGCAATACCGGCTGCGGCTTGTAACTGCGGCGCAGACCCTGTTTCAGCAGGCCAAGTGCCATGATCGACTCCTCGAATTCAACGCGACCGCGCCGCGCGCGGCCCCCCATGATGCCTTACCGGCGCAACACCGTCAGTCAGCGCCTCTTATAGCCCCATAAACCGCGCTACTCATTCACGGGAGGGACGTTTGGGAACCACAGATGGACACAGATGAACACGGATAAAAAATCAATCTCATTGCGTGACCGACGGATCAGTGGTTTCGGACCATCACCGCGACCGGGATTCAGCGAACGCGCCACTGTTGGCAGCCAATCTTTGTTTATCTGTGTCCATCTGTGGTTCCTGATATCCGTTTAAATCAGACTCAGCTCCACGGAAACGGGCTGTGCGATGTCGGATGCAGTTCGCCTTTGGCGTAGCGGGCGAATCGGAACGGCTGCAGGAGGCGGCTGTCGTCACCCATGATCTCGCGCGCGACGAGGGCGCCGACGCCGATCATCTTGTAGCCATGGTTCGAGTCCGCGATGAAATAGCAGTTCTGCCGGAAGACATCAAAGACCGGGAAGTTGTCCGGTGTGAAGCAGCCGATGCCGCCGGAGGGCTCGCGCTTGTACTGGCCGAGCGTTCCAGAGAACCGCTGCTGGCAGAATGCCAGCGCCGAAACCCACATGCGGGCGAATTCGGGGCCCATCACGAAGTCCGGTGACTCGGTGCCGTAGGGATCGACGTGAACCTGATCGGGCTCCTGCTCGATCTTCACCGGCGCGGCGCCGCCCTGGACGCCGCCGAAGTTGAAGTCGGGCTTGTAGTAAATGCCCCACATTTTATCGGTGATCAGGGAGCCGTCCTCGTCGGAGTACAGCGGCTGATCACTGTCGACATGGACTACCGGCGGCATTTCGCCGCGATTGGTCTTCAGGGTCTCGGGATCGACGCCCAGGGTGCCCTCCTGGAGGCTCCAGTAGGTCCACATGCGCACGTTTTCGTGATCCTGGCCGTCCTTGCCGTGGATGGTGATGTGTGAGGGCAGTTCGAGCATGTCCCAGAAATGCTTGATCCAGGGGCCGGTGCCGACCACGACGTAATCCGTTTCAATCGTGCCCTTGTCGGTTTCGACCGCGGTAACGGAGTCGTTGTCGGTGCGCAAGCCGGTTACGCGCACGCCGGTGATGATGCGTACGCCCTCGGCCTCCGCCTTGCCCGCCAGCCCGTACATCGAGGCCGTGTTGTTGGCGTAGCCGCCTTTCTTCTCGTGCAGCACCGAGGTCGTGCCGGGTGCGCGCCAGTCCTCGAACAGGCCGCGCATATAGTCGTGCGAGTCCTTATCGCCCTCGATGAACTCGGACGTGTAGCCGATCTGGCGCTGCTGCTCGGCGATCGAGGCGACATCCACGTGCATCGACTCGGGGCTGATCTGCATATAGCCGACCGGATGGTAGTGGAAGGCCGCGGGGTCGCTCTCCCAGACCTCGACGCTGTGCGCCATCAGCTCGCGCATGGCGGGCTGAAAATAGTTGTTGCGGATGACGCCGCAGGCGATGCCGGAGGCACCGGCCGCGATCGAAGACTTGTCGAGCACGACGACATCGCCGCCGTCGCCGCGGCCACGGGCACGCAGTTCCCGGGCGAGGTGCCACGCCGTGCTCAGGCCGTGGATACCGGCGCCGATGATTACGTAGGGCGAGTGTCTCGGGAAACTCATGGACGGCCTTTTTCCTGCTCTGCATGTGGAGACAGACCGTGCGCCGTGCCCCGGCGCTGCTCAAGCGATATAATTTTCAGCCCGGATGAATTAAATTCATCCGCTCATTGACGACACCCGGGGAATCCGCGATGTATCGCAAATTGCCGCCGATGGCCGCCCTGCGGGCGTTCGAGGCCGCTGCTCAGTTGGTGAGTTTCAAGGCGGCCGCCGCACAACTGCACCGCACGCCGTCGGCTATCAGTCACCAGATCCGCAGCCTGGAGGATGAGCTCGGAACGGTTCTGTTCCATCGCGATGCCCACGGGCTGCGCCTGACCGATGCGGGCCGTGAGTATTACCGGGATGTCCATGGCGTGCTCGAGGCCCTGGGCGAGGCGACGGCACGTGCACGTCAGGGCCACGGCGAAGACACGGTTACGATCAGCCTGTTCCCGAGCCTCGCCGTGCGCTGGTTGATACCGCGTCTGCAGGCGTTCCGCGAACGCTGGCCGGATATAGAGATCGAACTGGTCAGCTCCGTGCGCCGGGCCGACTTCGATGGGGGCGTGATCGATGCCGCCATCCGTTTCGGTGATGGTGATTGGCCCGGCCTGCGCTGTGACCCGCTGATGATCGAAGAACGATTCCCGGTTTGCAGCCCCGCCTTGACGACGGGGACACGGCCACTGGAAACCCCGGACGACCTCGCCCATGCAATCCTGCTGCATAACGGCGCACACCCGGGCGAATGGGACGACTGGCTGGCGGCCGCCGGGATCGGTCATATCGCAGCTGACCGCGGGCCGGTGTTCGATGCCTCGAACGAAGTGCTGGCGGCGGCCGCCAATGGCATGGGTGTCGCGCTCGGTCGTACGCCGCTGGTGGAATCCGATCTGGCCACCGGACGCCTTGTCGAACCCTTCGGACAACGGCTGCGCAGTCCCGGTCAATACTGGCTCGTCGCCCCGGAGGCCACCGCGGATCAGCCATCGCTGGCCGCGCTGCGCGCATGGCTGCAGGAGCAGCCCGTATCCTTTGCATCGCAATCAGGGCTGTTGTGATGGCGATCTGCCTGCCGGATGATTCCTCGTGCTGAACTGCTACAGTCAATGGCCGAGGCAGTGACGCGTGCGGCCCGGATGGCAGCGCAACGCGTGGGGGTTGTGGAGCGCGATTCTATGAACTGATCCGGGCGGAGTGGCAGAATTTCGGGGTGTGTTGGATTCACGCGATACGGCGCGCGCGGCGAAAGGTCCCGTGCAGAGGTCGCTGGCCCGGCAGGAGGAACTCTGAAAGGGGCTGGCGGTCCTAAGTGCCTGTTTCCCCGGCACGCGGGAGGGTGTCGTTGTCAGGTAACGTCGAGTCGCCGGGACGTCAGCAGGCGCCCCGGGGGCCGCATACGCTTGTGGGCTGAAACGGGGGTTTTGCAGTACCCGGGCCGCAGGACACAAACCACGATGACCGAGAGGACAGTCCGATGACCGACGCGCAAGATGATGGCGAAATTGATCTCCGGTCGCTTTCGGATGACGAGCTCGTCGAGCAGATGCACGACGATCTCTATGATGGCCTGCAGGAAGAAGTGGTCGAGGGCACCAATATCCTGCTGGAGCGGGGCTGGGGGCCGTCCAAGGTCCTCAATGAGGCCCTCGTGGCGGGGATGACGATCGTCGGGGTCGATTTCCGCGACGGCATTCTGTTCGTGCCCGAAGTGCTGATGGCCGCGAATTCGATGAAGGGCGGCATGGAGGTCCTGCGCCCGCTGCTGGCGGAGACCGGCGCGCCCTCGATGGGCAAGGCCGTGATCGGTACCGTCAAGGGCGACATCCACGACATCGGCAAGAACCTGGTCGCCATGATGTGGGAAGGCGCGGGCTTCGAGGTGATCGATATCGGTATCAACAAGCCGGTTGAGGAGTTCATCGACGCGCTGGACCAGCACAAGCCGGATATCCTCGGTATGTCGGCGCTGCTGACCACAACCATGCCGTACATGAAGGTCGTCATCGATGAGATGACCGAGCGCGGGATCCGCAACGATTACATCGTACTGGTGGGCGGCGCCCCGCTGAACGAGGAGTTCGGTGAGGCGATCGGCGCCGATGCGTACTGCCGCGATGCCGCCGTCGCCGTCGAGACCGCCAAGGAAAAGATCAAGGAGCGCCGCAGCGCCGCCGGCTAGGCGCGCGGACGCTATGTCGACGGCGCCGCGAACGCTCATCATCGCCTGCGGTGCCCTGTCGCACGAGATCGTGGCGCTCATCCGGGGCAATGGCTGGGATAATTTCCATGTCCAGTGTCTCCCGGCCGAGTTGCACAACCGTCCCGGTGAAATACCCGGTGCGGTACGGGAGAAAATCGGGGCGCTGCGCGCTGGCTACGATCACGTCTTCGTGGCCTATGCCGACTGCGGTACGGGTGGTCAGCTGGATGCGGTGCTCGCGGAAGAGGATATCGAGCGACTCCCGGGGGCGCACTGCTACGAATTCTTTGCCGGTGGCGCGGTTTTCAGTGCGCTGGCCGAGCAGGAGCCGGGCACTTTTTACCTGACCGATTTCCTGGCCCGGCATTTCGATCGCCTGATCATCCGAGGGATGGGCCTCGACCGGCACCCGCAGTTGCAGTCAATGCTGTTCGGCAACTATCGGCGCCTGGTCTATCTCGCGCAGAGGGCAGACCCGGACCTCGAGCGCCGTGCGCGGGATGCCGCAGAGCGCCTGGGGCTCGCGTACGAATACCGGTACACGGGCTACGGTGAACTCGGTGAAAGCCTGGCCGCCCTTCGGCGCGGTACGATGACTGAAAAGGAAGTGCAATGGCGGGCAAGCTGATTACCGTTTACTGGCGCGACATCCCGGCGCAGGTAATCGCGAAGAAGGGCCGCGAATCGGCCAAGGTCATGCTGTCGGCTCGCTTCCAGGAGGCAATTGACCGAGCCGCCATGCGCGCCGGCAAGGGGGGTTCGGATGCCTATATGTCCGAGTGGCGGCGTGACCCGCAGGAGTGTGGCGATGAGCTCCAGGCCGAGGTGGATGCGGCGGCCGCGCGGATTGAAGAGGCGTGGTCGGACGATGATCTCGCGGCGATTATCCGCAACGGGGGGTATGCCGGCGCAGACGACTGAGGGCCGGTGACCGCGATGCAGGCGGTTGCGGTCTACGCTTGGTGGCAGGGTCGGGCAGTGTCCGATCGGATAAAGGAGACAGGCAATGTACGCAGTGCGCCGCTGGTCCGTGCGTCATTCCCGCGGGCTTGAAACCTTCTACAACGGCTTCGAACGCGTACTGCTCTGGCTCGAGCCGGTGATGCGGCGCATCGGCTATGACCGGCTCGAGAGGCCGGTGGCGTGGCTCGAGGAGAAAACCAAGGGCTTTCTGTTTGATTGCCAGATGTGCGGGCAATGTGTCTTGTCACGCACCGGGATGTCCTGTCCGATGAACTGCCCCAAGCAGCTTCGCAATGGGCCGTGTGGCGGTGTGCGCGCCAACGGCAACTGCGAGGTGAAGCCCGACATGAAATGTGTCTGGGTGGAGGCGTGGGATGGTTCTCGTCGGATGCGCCACGGGGGGCAAATCCATGATGTCGAGGTGGCCGTCGATCGCCAGCTGGAGGGGTTTTCATCCTGGCTCCGGGTCGTGCGTATAAAAACCGAAGAGAAACGCCAGCAACAGGAAAGCGGGGAGGAGGCGGCATGAGATTCGACGACGAGCCGGTCCCGGGTTTCCATCTGCCAATCCTGCCTGGGCATTCCTCCCCCGGGCGCCTCGAGCGCGTCCTGCGAGCAGGCCATTTCGCCGTGACCGCGGAGATTGCACCGCCGGATTCGGCGGATCCGAACGAGGTCTACCTGCGTGCCCGGATTTTCGATGGTTATGCCGATGCCATCAACGCCACCGATGGTTCCGGCGCGAACTGTCATATGTCGTCGGTGGGGGTGTGTTCGCTGCTCACGCGTGAGGGCTATGCCACGATCATGCAGGCCTCGTGTCGCGACAAGAACCGGATCGGGATGCAGGGTGATATCCTGGGGGCGGCCGCCATGGGCGTGGCCAACGTGCTCTGCCTGACCGGCGACGGAGTCCAGGCAGGGGACCAGCCCGAGGCGAAACCCGTTTTCGATCTCGACTGCATGTCGCTGATCGAGACCGTGCGCACGATGCGGGATGAGAGCCGCCTGCTAAGTGGGCGCAAGCTCACGCAGTCGCCGAAGCTGTTCATTGGTGGTGCGGCGAATCCATTCGCGGAACCCTTCGATTTTCGCCCGGAGCGGCTCGCGAAGAAAGTCGCGGCTGGCGCACAGTTTGTCCAGACGCAGTACTGCTTCGATATCGAGATGCTGAAGCGGTACATGGAGCGCGTCCGCGCAATGGGCCTGCATGAACAGGTGTACATCATCGTTGGTGTGGGACCGCTGGCCTCCGCCAATGCCGCGCGCTGGATCCGCGCGCATGTGCCCGGCGTGCATATCCCCGACGAAATCATCGATCGGCTCGCGGGAGCCGAAAAACCAAAGCTGGAAGGGCGCAAGATCTGCGTCGAACTTATCCAGCAGATCCGCGAAATCGAGGGCGTGCACGGCGTGCACGTCATGGCCTTTCGCCAGGAAGAGGCCGTGGCGGAGATTATCGACGCCTCGGGTGTCCTTGAAGGCCGTATACCGTGGCATCCGCACCGCGACACCCCCACAGAACAGCAGAGGGCCGCATCATGACCGAGACCGTAATCAGCTCCGCCAGGAAAGAATGGGTGATTGGATTCGAACGTCCATTCACGGTCATCGGCGAGCGCATCAATCCCACCGGACGCAAGCTGCTCGCGCAGGAGATGGCCGCCGGTGACTACTCACGCGTCAAGCAGGACACGCTTGATCAGGTCGCGGCGGGTGCACACGTGCTCGACGTCAATGCCGGTATCCCGCTGGCCGACGAGCCCGCCATCCTGGCCGAGACCATCCAGCTGGTACAGTCGCTGACCGACGTGCCGCTGTGTATCGACTCATCGATCATCAAGGCGCTGGAGCGTGGCCTCGAGGTCTATCGGGGCAAACCGCTGGTCAACTCCGTGACCGGCGAAGATGAAAATATGGAGGCCGTGCTGCCGCTGATCAAGAAGTACGACGCCGCGGTGGTCGCGATTTCCAATGATGAAACCGGTATCTCCTCCGATCCCGACGTCCGTTACGACGTCGCGAAGAAGATCGTCGACCGCGCGGCGGATCATGGCATCCCCAAAGAGAACATCGTCGTCGATCCCCTGGTGATGCCGGTGGGCGCCGTCAACACGGCCGGCCGTCAGGTCCAGCAGCTCGTGGAGCGCCTGCGGCGGGAACTCAAGGTCAATACGACCTGCGGTGCATCCAATGTCAGCTTCGGCCTGCCGAATCGCCACGGTCTGACCGGGTCGTTCGTCAGCATGGCGATCGCCTCGGGCATGACCTCCGCGATCATGAGTCCGCTGCACACCGAAGTGATGCAGGCGGTGCGCGGGGCCGACGTAATGATGGGGCACGATCCGGACTGCATGCGCTGGATGCGGGCCTATCGCGACCCGGCCCAGGTGGCCGCCGAGGCCGAGAGCAGCAGCGGCAGCCGTCGTCGCGGTGGTCGGCGCCGGCGTGGCTGAGCAAGACGCCCTCGTCGTATTCAGCCCCTCCGGGCGGCGGGGCCGGTTCCCGGTCGGGACACCGGTGCTGCAGGCGGCCCGGGCGCTGGGCGTGGATATCGATTCGGTGTGTGGCGGCCGCGGTCTGTGCGGCCGCTGCCAGGTCCTCGTGTCCGAAGGCGAGTTCCCGAAGTATGGTCTGGAATCGCGCCCGGAACACCTGACCGAATTCTCCGAGACCGAGCAGGATTACGAAGCCCAGGTCGGCAAACTCAAGGTCGGCCGCAGACTGTCGTGTTCCACCAAAGTGCTCGGCGATGTCGTGATCGACGTCCCCCCGGACAGCCAGGTGCACAAGCAGATCGTGCGTAAGGACCCGGGCTCTTACGATATCGTCGTCGATCCCTCGATCCGGATGTATTACACCGAGGTGCAGGAACCTTCGATGCATGACCCGTCCGGGGACCTGCGTCGACTGCTCGAGGCGCTCGAATTCGAGTGGCGCCTGGAACACATCCATCGCTGCGATCTGCGCGTCCTTCAGGATATCCAGCCGGCACTGCGCAAGGGTGACTGGGCCGTATCGGTTGCGGTCCATAACGAGAATGAGATCATAGCCGTCTGGCCGGGATTCTTCGACAAGGTCTACGGCCTCGCGGTTGATATCGGCTCGACCACGGTCGCGGCCCATCTGGTCGAGATGTCGACCGGGGAAGTGGTCGCATCCGCCGGTGTGATGAACCCGCAGATCCGCTTCGGCGAGGACCTGATGAGCCGGGTCTCGTACGTCATGATGAATCCGGGCGGCGAGGTCGATCTCACGCGTGTGGTGCGCGAGGCGATCAATGAACTCGTGGGCCACGTCTGTGCGGATGCGGGCGTCGACCGGTATGCGATTGTCGAGTGCACGTTTGTCGGCAACCCGGTGATGCATCACCTGCTGCTGGGGATCAATCCGGTCGAACTCGGTGGTGCGCCGTTCGCCCTTGCGACCGATGAGGGGACGACGGTCTGGGCGTCGGAACTCGAACTGGAGCTGCACAAGAACGCGCGTGCCTACACGCTGCCCTGTATTGCGGGCCATGTGGGCGCGGATACGGCGGGCGTCGTGCTCTCCGAGAAGCCGTACCTGCGCGATGAGATGACGCTGCTGGTCGATGTCGGCACCAATGCCGAAATCGTCCTCGGCAACCGCAAGCAGCTGATGGCCTGCTCGAGTCCGACCGGTCCGGCCTTCGAGGGCGCACAGATCTCCTCTGGCCAGCGGGCCGCCAATGGCGCGATCGAGCGTGTACGCATCGATCCAGAGACGAAGGAAGCGCGCTTCAAGGTCATCGGTTGCGATCTGTGGTCCAACGAAGAAGGCTTCGAAGAAGCGGTCGCGGCGGTCGGGGTCAACGGGATCTGCGGCTCCGGCATCATCGAGGTGATCGCCGAGATGTATCTCGCCCGCATCATCAACCAGGACGGTGTCGTCGACGGCCGTATCGCCGAGCACAGTGATCGTGTCGTCGCCGAGGGTCGGACCTGGTCGTATATCCTCTGGCGCGGCGAGCACACCATCCGTATCACGCAGAACGATGTCCGCCAGATCCAGCTCGGCAAGGCGGCACTGTATGCCGGTATCCGGCTGCTGATGGATCGTATGCACGTCGAGAATATTGAACGCATCCGCCTGGCGGGCGCCTTCGGCAACCATATCGACGTCAAGTACGCGATGATCCTCGGCCTGATCCCGGACTGCGATCTGGACAACGTCTCCTCGGCCGGCAACGCGGCCGGTGTCGGCGCCCGAATCGCCCTGCTGGACCGCAAGGGCAGGCGGGAGATCGAGGAGGTGGTCCGTCAGATCGAGAAGGTGGAAACCGCCATCGAGCCGAAATTCCAGGAGCACTTCGTCGAGGCGATGGCGATCCCGCACAAGAAGGCCCCATTCGATAACCTGCGCCGGGCCGTGGATCTCCCCGAGGTCGATCACTCGACGCAGGGGCAGGTGCCGGGAGGTGGCGACTCGCCGGGCACGCGAGCGCGCCGTCGCCGTCGCGGTTGACGCGCCGTCGGCCGACGGGCCGTTTTGCTGGCTTCGCCTCGTTCAGCTCGTCAACCGGATTCCCGCATGTCCCGTGCGAACTCAACCAGCAGGCGCCCACGCTGGTCGGGGGGCGCCAAACCATGGACCGCTGCACTGATTCGGCGCTCGGGCGTCGGTCGATCAGATATTCCTGCGGTCGCTCGCGATCGCCCTGGCATCATCGATGTCGCCGCCTCCCGTCTCATCGGAATCCGGGGCTTCGTGCGCTTTGCGCAGGAAAGCGGCGGCGCCCTCGGCGGGCAGGGTGGCCTCGGTAGTGTCTTCGACCGACGGATCCGCCTGATCACCCGTGCGTGCGCCGCGCAGACGCCGTTCTTCTCGCGGAGGGATGCCGAAGTAATCGCGGTAGCATTTCGAGAAGTGCGGCGCCGATACGAAGCCGCAGGCGAAGGCCACATCGACGATTGAGATCGAGGTCTGCAGCAGGAGCTGGCGCGCGCGTGCCAGGCGCAGCTCCAGGTAATAGCGCGTGGGCACGCAGTTCAGATGCTTCTGGAACAGGCGTTCGAGTTGACGTCGCGACACACCGACGTGGCGGGCGAGTTCATCCAGACTGATCGGTTCCTCGATATTGGATTCCATAATCGACACGGTCTCGATCAGTTTCGGCTGACTCGTACCGAGCCGCAGCTGCAGCGGGATACGCTGGCGATCGTGGCGTCCGCGGATACGCTCGCAGGCGAATGCCTCGGAAATCGCGGTCGCCGTGTCGGCACCGATCTGCTGGGTGATCAGATTGAGCATCATGTCGAGCGGGGCGGTACCACCGGCGCTCGTGAAGCGGTCGCGGTCGATCTCGAACAGTTCGTAGGATACGACTACGCGCGGGAACGCCTCGCGCATGCTGGCGATATTTTCCCAGTGCAGGGTGCAGCGATAGCCATCGAGCAGACCGGCGCGGGCAAGCACGTGGGCCCCGGTGCAAAGGGCACCGAAATTCATCCGTTGCTGGCCCAGTTTCTTGAGCCACGACAGCGTGGCACGATCGCTCGCCCGTTCAACATCGAGCCCTGAGCACACGAACAGGGTATCAAGCCCCGTGACCTCCGTGATGGCGGCATCGGGGCGGATCTCCAGGCCATTGCTCGCCATGACGGGGTTACCGTCGACCGTGTATGTAGTCCACTGGTAGAGTCGCTTGCCCGACAGGCGATTGGCCATGCGCAGGGGCTCGATCGCCGAGGCGAACGCGATCATCGAATACTCGGGCGTCAGCAGGAAGCCGAGCCGAATAGGTTTGCCTGGGGCGTCGGTGCTGTTCATGTGCAGGGATCCGCGTTCGCTCGCCCGCCCCGAAGGCCCCCGGGACATCTCAGAAGGACTGAAAATTATGCCGGAAAAACCGGTGTTCGCAAATTCGGTCGCTGAACCCGGATTGAGCATATGACTCGACCGATGTCCGTGGCTGCCGCGGGGCGGTTCGCCGCGCTCGCGTCGGCGACGTCGTTCGCGGGGGTGTCAATGTTCGCGGGCTTCGTCTATTCCGCCGGTGCGACGCCGGCCAGCGTCATCGCCGCGCGGCTGCTGTTCGGGCTGTTCGCGACGTTCGCCGTCGTCGCGTACCTGCGCCGCCCGTGGATGGTGCCGGCGCGGGAGTGGCGTCCGACCGTGGTCATCGCCTGCGCCTGGTTGACCGTCAATGTCTGCTACATGGCATCATTTTACTATATTCCCGTCAGCCTCGCCGTATTGATCTTTTTCACATTCCCCGTCCAGGTGGCGTTGATCGGGCCACTGCTCGCCCGGCGCAGGCCTGAGCCGGTGACGCTGGGCGCGGCTTTGATCGCTTTCGCCGGTCTCGCGCTCGCACTCGGTCCCGATCTGGGGGAACTCGACTGGCGTGGCTGTGCGCTCGCGCTCACGGCCGCCGTCGCGTTGATGATGACCTTCCTGATGAGCCGGCGCCTGGTTGTGGACCAGGATATGTTCACCTTCAGCTTTAACCTGCATCTGCTATGCGGGGTGGCCGTAGTGGCGTACGTTGGCTGGACTGGCGGCATCGCGCTGCCGGGCGCTCCAGTGGCCATGGCGGCGCTTTTCGGTGTCGGTGTTTTCTATATCCTCGCGGTCTGCCTGCAGTTCTTTGCCATTCGTTCCGCCGGGGCGCCCCAGTCATCGATCATGTTCAATGCGGAGCCGGTCTTCACGGTACTGGGGGCCGCGCTCGTGCTGGGCGAGAATCTCGGCATGGGGCAGGTTGCGGGTGCGGTGCTCGTGATCATCGGCGTGCTGCTGTCGACCCGGGCGCAATCGTGACGCCGTGTCGCGGCGCGCACGAGCCGGTGGAGATCGATAACCCCTGGCCAGTCGCGCAACGCGCACGGGGCGGGCTGTGATACTTTGCGCGGGCGTTCCGCAAAGGGAGTAATCCATGGCGATCCATTTCACGGCGGAAGAGCTTGCGCAGCGCCAGGCCGATGTCGGCGCTGAACTGGCGCGGCAGGGCCTCGACGCACTGCTGTGTTTCCGCCAGGAAAGCATGTACTGGCTGTCGGGTTTCGATACGTTTGGCTACTGCTTCTTTCAGTGTCTGGTAATCGATAGCGATGGCCGCATGATGCTGCTCACCCGTGAACCGGATCGACGTCAGGCGGAACATACCTCGGTTATCGACGACATCCGCGTCTGGGTGGACCGCGAGGGCGTGAACCCCGCCGAGGAGCTTCGGTCCGTGCTGGACGAGTTGGGCCTGCGAGGCAAGCGTCTCGGCGTGGAGTACGAGGCGTACGGATTGACCGGGCGGAATGCCCGGCGACTCGATGCCGCGCTGCAAGGCTTCTGTACGACGGATGATGCATCCGAACTGATCAGCCGCAAGCGGGCGGTCAAGAGCCCGACCGAGATGGCGTATATCCGTCGTGCCGCGGGGCTGGGCGACGATGCGCTGGACGCGGCGCTGGGACATGCGGCGCCGGCTGCCTGGGAGGGCGATATTCTGGCCGCTATGCAGGGGGCAGTCTTCCGCGGCGGCGGCGATTACCCCGGTAATGAATTCATCATCGGTTCCGGCCGGGATGCGCTGCTGTGCCGGTACTTCAGTGGCCGGCGCTCGCTCGATGAGCAGGATCAGCTCACGCTGGAATGGGCCGGCGTCTATCGGCGCTATCACGCCGCCATGATGCGCACGATTGTCGTCGGCCACGTCGATGACGAGCATCGGCATATGCATGCGGCGGCCGCCGATGCGATGGCCGCCTGCATGCAGGCGTGCAGACCCGGCGGGACGGTCGGCTCCGTATTCGATGCGCATGCGCGTGTCGTTGATGACGCCGGCCTACGGCCGCATCGCCTCAACGCCTGCGGCTATTCCATGGGAGCCACGTTCGCGCCGATGTGGATGGACTGGCCGATGTTCTACTCGGGCAACCCGACCGTGATCGAGGCGGGTATGGCCTTCTTTATCCACATTATCCTGGTGAATTCCGACAGCGGACACGCGATGACGCTCGGCCAGACGGTCGAGGTTACGGAGGCGGGTGCGGTCTCCCTGCATCGCCACGGGGTGGACCTGATCAGCGTTTGACGGGTGGGTAACAGGTTGTCGCCAAGGCCCGAAAAGCGCAAAGGCACGCCAGGGAAAGACAGGCGCTGGAGGAGCGGGCTTGCCCGCGAACCGTTTTCCACAGCCCCGATGCCGTGACGCGTCCCGGCGCGATCAATTGCCACGGTATCCGGCGCGACACTGGCCGGACGGCGGTTCGCGGGCAAGCCCGCTCCTGCGTGGTGCGAGGCTCCGCGACTGCGCGTGAATTGTGTCTATCTGTTCTTCTTCGCGTCGCGTCGCGCTCATTGCGCCTTGGCGAGAACTCTCCGAGCACGACGCCGAATCACTCCACGGACTCGCTCACTGCCACTTCCCGTGGTGGTTGTACACCACCGAGTACGGCCCCCGGTAGCAGCCCGCGAGCGATCCATGCACGATCGGCCCGATCGAGCCGGGGCCGCGCGAACGGCGCCCCCGCCTTGGTCGCGCGAAGACGCTCGACGATCCGCCAGCCACCGCGCACGATCAGGCGGATCTCCAGCCCGAAACGCCCCGGCAACCGCGCGGGCAGATTCCGCCCTGCGTACAGCCAGGCGCCCGCGCGCTCGGTCTGATGGGCGATCAGGGCATCGATTTGCGCCTCGCCCGCGCCCGAGCGCAGCCGTTCCTCGGACACCCCGAAGGCCGCCAGATCCGCCCGCGGGATATAGAGGCGGTCGCGCTCGATGAAATCCTGGTGCAGGTCCTGGAGGAAATTGATCAACTGCAGGCCGGTACAGATCCGGTCGGAATCGGTGATATTCGCCGGCGTGGCCTGATCCGCCAGCTGCAGCAGCAGGCGCCCGACCGGATCCGCGGACCGGCGGGCGTAGTCGCGCAGATCGTCGAAGGTATCGAAACGCCGCTGCGTGACGTCCTGGCGGAAAGCGGACAGCAGGTTATGGAACGGCGCCAGCTGCAGGTCGTAGCGCGGTATGGCGTCGGCCAGGGCCCGCCAGAGCGCGTCGTCCGGAGGCCGGCCGGCGGCGGTCGCATCGATATCCGCAGCCATGGCATCCAGTGCCGCCAGACGCGCGTCGTTACCGTGTGTCCCTTCATCGGCGAGGTCATCGGCGCGCCGTGCAAACACGTAGATCGCGGCAACGGGATCGCGCATCCGCCGCGGCAGCAGATGCGAGGCGACCGGGAAGTTCTCGTAGTGCGCTCGAGCCAGTGCCCGGCATTCGCGGTACGCGTCAGGGACGGAAGGTGTCATGCTAGGATCACGCCTGAATGCCGCCGAAACCCGGGAGGAGTTCGATGAGGAAACTGTTGCGCGGATTCGCCGTGGGTCTGCTGGTGGGGGGGCTGATCGGCCTGTGGTTCGGCATGAATATCGGCAAGGGCCAGCCGCTGCTGTCCAACCCGTTCGCCCGGGTCACTCTCTCCGAACGCCTCGACCGCACCATGCGCCAGGCCGCCGAAGAGACCGGCACCGCTGTCGACAAGGCCGGTGATGCGGTTCGCGAGGGCGCCGACACGGTCAAGGAAAAACTCCAGTCCGAGTAGGTGGCGCCGGAGGCATCAAACAGAACCACGGGGGAATCGCTGAACTCCTGTGCTGACATCGGGTAAATTCGGAACCACAGATGGATACAGATAAACACAGATAACGTCAAATAAAAGGACCCGGATTGCAGTCATCCTGGATCCATTCATTTCACCAGGTTCCTGGTTTCACGGCCTTCGACTTTTATCCGTGTCCATCCGTGTTGATCTGTGGTTCTTGTCCCTCCGCAAAAAATCTCCCGTGGTTCATACGCATAGTCTGCGAGCTGGTGCCGCCGAGTCTGGTGAACCCTCATGGCGTCTCCACGGACCGTGCGGGCTGGATCAGGTGCGGCCAGAGGTCGCCGGGTTGTTCGAGGAGGGCGGAGGCGCCCCAGTCGTTCGGGTGGTCGTCGGGGCCGAGGTAGCCGTACACGGCTACGAAGGTGTCCATGCCGGCAGCGATGCCCGCGGCGACGTCGCGTTCGGCGTCGCCAACGTAGACGGCACGGGTCGGTTCGTGGCCGGTCTGGGTGCACGCATGCAGCAGTGGAGCCGGGTGAGGCTTGCGCTGCTCCAGGGTGTCGCCGGATACGACGACGGCGGCGCGCGTGTCCAGACCCAGCAGGTGTAGCAGCGGTTCGGTCAGCCAGCCGGGTTTATTGGTGACGACACCCCAGGCGCGCCCATCCTCCTCGATCCGCTGCAGCAGTTCGGCGATACCCGGGAAGGGCTGGGAGGCGCCGGCCAGGTTCGACTGATAGCGATCGAGGAATGAGGCCCGTAGGCGGCCCGAATCGGCGGTATCGCCATGGTCGTCGAAGCCGACCCGGAGCAGACCGGCCGCGCCGTGGGATACATGCGGGCGGATGTCGGCGAATGGCAGCGGCTCCCGGCCCTCGGCCGACAGCAGATCATTAAGCGCTGCCGCCATATCGGGCGCGGTATCAATGAGGGTCCCGTCGAGGTCGAACAGGATGAGTTCTCGCTCAGTCATTGGTGGGGCTGTGGCAGGCGAGCATGTAGTTCACGTCGATGTCGTCATCGAGGTGGTAATGGCGTGTCAGCGGTTTGTAGGTCAGCCCGCGCTCGGCCGTGACGTCGAGACCCGCCTCCCGAGCCCATGTGGCGAGTTCCGATGGGCGGATCAGGCGGGCGTATTCGTGCGTACCGCGCGGCAGCAGCTTCAGCAGGTATTCGGCGCCCACGATCGCGAACAGCCAGGCCTTGGGTGTGCGGTTGATGGTGGAGAATACGACCGTGCCTCCGGGGCGCAACAGTGTGGCGCAGGCGCGCACGATCGAGGCCGGATCGGGTACGTGCTCCAGCAT
The DNA here is from genome assembly GCA_913055615.1 of uncultured Ectothiorhodospiraceae bacterium. GTDB lineage: Bacteria > Pseudomonadota > Gammaproteobacteria > XJ16 > Halofilaceae > Halofilum. The sequence goes on along the minus strand of CAJXKK010000007.1, from coordinate 64,877 downwards.
CTCCATGCAGGTAACGACGTCGAAAGAGGCCGGTTCGCCCGCGGCGAGCTCCTCAGCGGACTGTTCGCGGTAGTCGATCGCGATCTCGTGGTCACTGGCATGCTTGCGCGCGGCCGCCAGCGCCTCGCCGGCAAGATCGATGCCTATCACCTCGGCGCCGCGCCGGGCCATTGACTCCGTCAGGATGCCGCCCCCGCAGCCGACATCCGCTACACGCCGGTCCGAGAGACCGCCGGCCTGGCGCTCGATCCAGCCGAGCCGCAGCGGGTTGATCGCGTGCAGGGGCGCGCATTCGCCATCCGGGTCCCACCAGCGGCTGGCGAGGTCGGCAAACTTGCGCAGTTCGGCCGGGTCGGCGTTGTCCATTTCCTGATCTCCGGTGGAGTGCTCAGCGGCCGCCACCGATCCGCTCCTGCCAGGCGTCCGTGCGGTTGGCCAGATCGTCCGGATCCAGCGTAACGAGTTGGCCGTTGCGTACCTGGGGGCGCCCGGCGATCCAGACATCGCTGACCTGGTGACGGCCGGTTGCGTACACGAGCTGTGAGACCACATCGTAGATGGGGCGAGTCTCCAGCGCGGTCAGATCGACGGCGACCAGATCGGCCGCCTTGCCTTCCTCGATCGAGCCCGTCACCTCGCCCAGCCCGAGCGCACGGGCACCGTTGATGGTCGCCATGCGCAATGCGACATCGGCGGGTACGGCCTCGGCGTCCGCGGCCACGGCCTTGGCGAGCAGGGCCGCGGTGCGCATCTCGCCGAACATGTCGAGGTCGTTGTTGGAGGCGGCGCCATCGGTACCGAGTGCGACGTTGATGCCGGCCTTCTGCAGCCGCTGGACCGGCGCGAAACCGCTGGCGAGCTTGAGATTGGATTCGGGGCAGTGAATGACGCTGGCGCCGGTACGGGCGAAGGCCTCGATTTCGCCGTCTTCGAGGACCGTCATGTGGACCGCCGCGAAGCCCGGCGACAGCAGGCCCAGGCGTTCGAGCCGCGTGAGCGGGCGTTCACCGTGATCCGCCCGGGCACGCTCGCACTCGCCGCGGGTCTCGTGGACGTGCATCTGAACCGGCACATCCAGTTCATCGGCGTACATGCGGACCCGTTCGAGCGGCTCGTCGGAGACCGTGTAGGGGGCATGCGGCGCGAAAGCGGTATGGATCATCGCATTGCTGCGGTAGCGATCGTGCAGCGCCAGCCCCTTCTCGAAATACTGATCCGGCCCGTCGGCGTACCGGGTCGGGAAGTCGAGTACGATCATGCCGACCACGGCACGCATGCCGATCTCCTCGGCCAGCCGCGCGGTGACCTCGGGGAAGAAGTACATGTCGTTGAGGCAGGTGGTGCCGCCGCGCAGCATCTCGGCGAAGGCGAGACCGCTGCCGTCGTGCACGAACGACTCGTCGACCCAGCGGCCCTCGGCTGGCCAGATGTGTTCCTGTAGCCACTGCATCAGTGGCAGATCATCGGCCAGGCCACGCAGCAGCGACATGGCCGCGTGCGTGTGCGCGTTCACCATCCCCGGCATCAGCGCATGTCCGGCAAGGTCCACGGTTTCGGCGTCGGGCCAGCGGCGCCGCGCTTCCTCGCCGGGCAGTATCGCGGCGATGATGCCGTCACGCACGGCGACCGCATGCCCGGCAAGGACGCGGTCGGCTTCGTCGACGGTGACCACCCAGCTCGGCAGCAGCAGGGTATCGGGGGAATCCTGGGGCTCGTTCATGGCCATGCACGATACCGCCGGGGTAACGGCCGGACAAGGCACCATGGCCGCTTTCGCCGCCGGATTGCCGTGGTCGTGCCTCCGGCCGCCTTGTACACTCCTGGATGGTTGCAGGGAGTAATGACGAATGTCCTCTGACAGTTACGTCGACAGCGTGCGTGCGATGATCTGGCACGGTGACCGCCTGACGCTGCTCGATCAGCGTTACCTGCCGCTCGACGAGGTCTGGATCGATTGCACCGATGCGTCCGGGGTCGCCGATGCGATCCGGGCGATGGTCGTGCGCGGCGCGCCTGCGATCGGGGTCGCGGCCGCCTATGGCCTTGCGCTCGCCGCGCATGCCGGCGCCGATCTCGGGGCGGCGGGGGCCACGCTGGGTCAGGCCCGACCGACCGCGATCAACCTGCACTGGGCGCTGGAACGGATGAGTCGGGTGGCGGCCGCAGTGGCGCCGGATGAACTCGCCGGGCGGCTGGCCCGGGAGGCCGAGGCGATTCACGCCGAGGATCTGGCCGCGAACCACGCCATCGGGGAGGCTGGCGCCGCGCAGATCGACGGCCCCACGGGTGTGCTGACCCACTGCAACACCGGTGCCCTCGCGACCGGTGGTTTCGGGACCGCGCTCGGTGTCATCCGCTCGGGCTGGGCCAGTGGCCGTATCGACGCGGTGTTCATGGGGGAGACGCGCCCGTGGCTGCAGGGGGCGCGCCTGACGGCATGGGAACTCGCCCGCGAGGGTATCGAGGGGCAGGTTATCGTCGACGGGGCCGCGGCGGCGCTGATGGCCAGTGGCCGGATCGGATGGGTCATTGTCGGCGCCGACCGGGTCGCCGCCAACGGCGATGTCGCCAACAAGATCGGGACCTGCGGGCTGGCCGTGCTGGCGCGGCATTTCGGCATCGGTTTCATGGTCGCGGCACCGTCATCGACGATTGACCCGGCGGCTGCGGATGGCGCCTCGATTCCGATCGAGACCCGCACCGGTGACGAGGTCCTGGCCTGGGCCGGGCGACGGGTGGCCCCGCCCGACGCCCGTGCATGGAATCCGGTTTTCGATGTGACCCCGGCGAATCTGGTCGACGCGCTGGTGACCGAACACGGTGTCCTGCACAATCCGGACGCAGCCGGCCTGGCGCGCCTGGAGGACGCCACCCCGACCGTGGCGGCCGGGCCGGCGTGCTGATCGTCCGTGGTCGACAGGGTCGGGGTGGACTCGTAAGATCTATACCTCATAAGGAGGACAGTGCTGCATGACGGCCCGGAAAAGCCTGCTGATCCAGTTGTTCGCCCGCGACGAGCCCGGTCTGGTCTCGGCCGTATCCGGCTGCCTGTTCGATCTCGGCCTCAATCTCGGGGATACGACCTTCGCCGTACTCGGGACCGGCGCCGAATTTACGGTGGTGGTCGAGGAGCCGGTGCCGGTCGGGATCGCCGAGATCGAACAGCGGCTGAAGGAGCTGCCGGAACTCGAAGGGGCGGATATCCGGGTCGACGAGTTCGACATCGCGCCCGTCCACGGTCCCTCAGCCCGGATCACCCATCGCATCACGATCCGTGGCGATGACCAGCCCGGTCTGGTCACGCGCCTGACCGAGGTGTTCAGTGATTACGATGCCAATATCGTGCGCCTGAACGCCGAGCGCATTCCCAGCGGCAGCGGTTCCACCTACGTCATCCGGCTTGCCGTGTGGCTCCCCGAGGGCCGGGCGGATGCCTGCATCGCCGCGATCCGCAATACCGCGAGTCAGCTCCAGCTGTCGACCGAGTGGCAGCGCGCCTGATGGTGGGCGAGCGGACGCTGAATGCCGTCGGCGCGGCGGTCTGTTTCGGCGCGCTCGCGTACGGGATCCTCTGGCTGCAGATGCGCCTCGATCTGGAGCCGTGTCCGCTGTGCATACTCGATCGGGTGGCGTTCTCTACGGCGGGCGTAGTGTTCCTGCTGGCCGCGCTGCATGGTCCGCGCGGCAACGGCCGCCGCGTCTATGCCGGCCTCACGCTGATACCGCTGGCGTTCGGGCTGGCGGTCGCCGGGCGCCACCTGTGGCTGCAGAGCCTGCCGGCCCATCAGGTGCCCGCCTGTGGCGGCAGCCTCGATTATATGCTGGACAACTTCCCGCTCGGGCAGGTCGTCGATATGGTGCTGCGGGGCTCGGGTTCCTGCGCCGATATCCAGTGGCAATTCCTCGGGTTCTCGATTCCCGCCTGGACGCTGTTCCTGTTCGTCGTGTTGACGCTGATCGCCCTGGTGCAGCTGTTCCGTCCCGTGGAGCGGCGCCTGTTCTGATGGCGGGCAAAAGCGTCGAACGGCTCCGGACCGCCCTGCTGGCGCGGGGGCTGGCCGATACCATCGTCGAGCTCGACGCGAGCGCCCGCACGGCGGATGACGCGGCCGCGGCGCTCGGGTGTGACACGGGCGCCATCGTGAAGTCGCTCGTGTTCTCCGGTCCCGGGGCGGCACCGCTGCTGGTCCTTGGCACGGGCGATGGCCGCGTCGATGAAGCGCGGATCGGCGAGCGCGTCGGTGGCCCCGCAGCGCTCGGGGACGCCCGCTTCGTGCGCGACACCGCCGGCTACGCGATCGGCGGCGTGCCGCCTTTCGGCCACAATCATGATCTCCCGACCCTGATCGATCGGCGGCTGCAACGCTATGACACGATCTGGGCCGCGGCCGGTACGCCGCAAACCGTTTTCTCGCTGACGCTGCCCGAGTTGATCCGCGCGACTGCAGGCGAGGTCGTCGAAGTCGGCTGATCTGCCCGGACCGGCTCCTGGCAGTCTGTCGGACTTAGGCTCATCTACTGCGGCAAGTGGGAATCGGTCCATATTCCCGATCCTCCTCGTCAAATAGTCACCACTATTCTCCTCGGATGATCGAAAATCTGGCCTCGATTCCCACTCGCCTCGCTACGATGCCCTAAGTCCGACAGACTGCTAGTGCTCGTCGGGAGTCACCGGCTGATGGGCCGCGCGCAGTCGTTCGGTCTCCCGCCGCAGGGCCTGACTGACCGCAACCGGGTACGACTCCCCCGTAGGCACGGGCTCGCGCAGGCGCCGCGGCAGCGCGGCGCGCTGATTCCCGGCGCGCTCGCGCATCGTGCTCAGGCTCTCGGGTGGATCCAGCCGTCGCCCGCCCCGCATCACGGGCTGCAGCAGCGGTTCGCCGGCCAATGCCTCGCGGCTCCCCGCAATCGTATCCCCCGCGAACAGGCCGTCGGCCCAGCGGCGGAAGACCTGCTTGGCCCCCGGGAGACTGACTTTGTCTGGGGACACCTTCATGCGCGGCTCACCGGCATAGCTCACCAGCTTGTAGGCGAAGTCCAGCGTGGGTGCGTCGCGCGACACGACCAGGTCCGTGCCGACGCCGAAGCCGTCGATGGGTGCCCCGGAGGCGACCAGTTCGGCTATGCGCTGCTCGCCGAGACCGCCCGATACGATGATCCGGATATCTGTATGACCGGCGGTATCGAGCCGTTCGCGCGCGGCTCGGCTGAGTGCGTCGAGATCGCCGGAGTCGATCCGGATGGCCTGGACCCGGAAGTCGTTGCCGAGTTCGTCCGCCAGACGCAGTACGTTTTCGACTCCGCCGAGCGTGTCGTAGGTGTCGACCAGCAGCGTCGTCTCGGGATAGTGGCCGGCGAATGCCCGGAAAGCGCTCAGCTCGTCAGCGAAGGCCTCGACGTAGCTATGGGCCATGGTGCCGACCACCGGCAGCCCATAGCGCTGTGCGGCGACCATGTTCGAAGTCCCGCCGCAGCCCGCGATCCAGCTGGCCCGCGCCGCCGCCACGGAGGCATCGAAGCCGTGGGCCCGACGGGCGCCGAAGTCGACCACGCCGCGGCCACCGGCAGCATCAACGATCCGGGCCGCCTTGGTCAGGACCAGCGAATCGTAATGGACCGCGTTGAGGACACGTGTCTCCAGGATCTGGGCCACCGGCAGCGGTGCGGTTACCCGCAGCACCGGCTCATTCGGGAACACGGCCGTTCCCTCGGGCATCGCGTCGACCTCACCGTCGAAGCGGACCGCGCGCAGCCACTCGATGAAGGCGTCGCTGAAAAGGCCCGTGTCCGCGAGATATTCGAGTTCATCCGCACGCAGGGCGAAGCCCTCGAGGGCCGACAGGACTGCCTCGAGACCGCCCGCGAGGACATACCCGCGCTGCGGCCCCGGATCGCGATAGAAGATCTCGAACGATGCCGGCTCGTTCTGGCCATCGGCGACATAGGCCTGGGCCATCGAAAGTTCATACAGGTCCGTGAACAGGGCCGAGGGCGCCGTTCCGCTGTGACCGCTCCGCGTGTTCACGCGGTATCTTCGATCCAGGCGCCGGCGGCGCGCATGGCCTCCAGGGCTCGATCACCATCACCGGGCGACACGTCAACGGCACGGGTGGCGTTGCGGATCAGGTGGGTATCGAAGCCCGCCTCGCAGGCATCGAGGACGGTCGCCCTGACGCAGACGTCCTGGGCCAGACCCCCGACGAACAGGCGTTGTACACCCAGTCCATGCAGACGATCGGCCAGTCCTGTGTCATCGAAGGCCGAGTAGTTGTCCCGGTCGCGGTCCCGGCCCTTGCTGACGATGATCGCATCGTCTGCCAGGTCAAGATCCGGGTGGAACGCTGCACCGGGGGTTTCGCGCACGCAGTGGCGCGGCCACGGCCCATCGCGGTCGTCGAAACTGCAGTGATCGGCCGGGTGCCAGTCGCGTGAAGCGATGACCGGTATGCCCGCGGCCTGGGCGGCCTCTATCCAGGCGTTGAGGACCGGCACGACGGTATCCCCGTCCGGCACGGCGAGCGCACCGCCGGGGCAGAAGTCGTTCTGCACGTCGACCACGAGCAGGGCGTCTCCGGTTTTGAGTTTATCCTTCATGCTCAGCAATTTAGGGCACCTGAATGGCGCGGTCAATCGGTGCCGCTCGGGGACGCCTGACCCGGATCGCGGTTACCCGCCTGGAGCTCAAGAATGGTGTCACGCAGGGCCGCCGCCGCCGGTGACAGGCTCTGTCGGCGTGGCGTCAGCAGGCCGATCTCGCGTTCTACGTGGGGCGCGCTAAGCGGCAGGAAACACAGCTCGGGGTCATCGTCCGCCAGTGCCAGTTCGGGCAGGGCCGTGACCCCGATGCCCGCGCGCAGCGTCGCCAGCAGAGAGATGATGTTGGACACCGAGAACTGCGCCCCGGCCATGGCGTGCTGCGCCGGCGTTCCATCGAGCAGGCGCACCGTGCCGTTGGTAATGAGCGTATGCCCGGCCAAGTCCGCCCATGCGAGCGCGCGGTCGATCCGGGCGAGTGGATGGTCGCGCCGACACACCAGCCCCATCTGATCCTGCAGTAACGGCTGAAAATCCAGATTGGGATCGAGCTCCCACTGGCTGGCGACACCGAAATCGACGCGTTGCTGGAGGACTCGCCGCTGCACATTATGGGCTGTGTCGTCTTCCACGCTCAGCTGGACATCCGGATAGCGCGAGGCAAAGGCGTCGAGAATGCGTGGCAGGAGTTGGCTCGCGAACGACGGGACGCAGGCGATCGACGCGCGCCCGATGCGCTTCTCCGCGGCCAGGGCCATCTGATCGACTACCCGGCCGTAATGCTCGAGCAGCGCTTTTGCGTGGGGGTAGCAGTGACGGCCGTAGGGGGTCAGTTCGGTCTTGTTGCCGCGCTCGAACAGGGTCTCACCGAGCCGGTGTTCCAGCTCACGGATCGCGAGCGAGATCGCGGGCTGGGTTCGGGCCGCCCGTTCCGCGGCCGCGTGATAACTCTTGAGCTCCGCCACCAGCACGAAATACCGCAGCTGCTGGAGTTTGACGTCGGGGACCATCTTGCCCACTCTCCGCGCATCATAAGTTTAATTTACCATAGCATTTTTCTTAATAATTGTTCTTTTGGGGTGCAGTGTTCCAGGATGACGGGACCGAGTACAAGGGGGAACCATGGCCGAAGCGCGCTACCGCAACTTTATCAATGGCGAATGGGTCGACGGCGAGTCGACCGTCAGCAATGTCAATCCGTCCGATATATCGGACAGCCTGGGCGAGTTCGCGCAGGCGTCGACGGAGCAGACCCGCGAGGCGATCGCCGCGGCCCGCGCGGCCCAGCCTCAGTGGTACGCCAAGGGCCTCGAGCATCGCTATAACGCACTGCTCGCGATCGGCACGGAACTGATGGAGCGTGCCGCCGAGCTCGGTCGCGAGCTGGCGCGGGAAGAGGGCAAGCCCTTCGCCGAGGGCAAGGGCGAGGTGTATCGGTCCGGTCAGTTTTTCCATTACTACGCGGCCGAGGTTCATCGTCAGATGGGCGATACGGCGGATTCGGTCCGGCCCGGGATCGAGGTCGAGACCTGGCGGGAGCCGATGGGTGTCGTCGGCGTCATCTCGCCCTGGAATTTCCCGATGGCGACGCCGGTGTGGAAGATCGCGCCTGCGCTCGCCTTCGGCAACGCGGTGATCTGGAAGCCGGCGAATCTCGTGCCGTACAGCGCCACGCAGGTCGCCGAGATCATCAGCCGCCAGGATCTGCCGCCGGGGACCTTCAATCTCGTTATGGGCCGCGGCAGCCAGGTCGGCAATACCCTGGTCGAGTCGCCCGACGTCGATGCCCTGACCTTCACCGGATCCGTGGAGACCGGCAAGCAGGTCGGCGCGAAGGCGATGCAGAACCTGACCAAGGTGCAGATGGAGATGGGCTCGAAGAATGCGCTCGTCGTCCTCGACGACGCCGATATCGAGACTGCGGTGCAGTGCGCCTTCGGCGGCGGTTACTCCGGCACCGGTCAGAAATGCACGGCCTCCTCGCGCATCATCGTCACCGAGGGGGTTCACGACCGCTTCGTCGAGGCGCTGGTTGAGCGGCTGTCGAAAGCGAAAGTCGGCCATGCGCTCGAAGAGGGCACGGAGGTCGGCCCGGTCGTCGACGCCAATCAGCTGGAACAGGATCTCGCCTGGATCGAGAAGGCGAAGGAGGAGGGCTGCACGCTCGCCTTCGGTGGCGAGCGGGTCACCCGCGACACCGAGGGGTATTTCCTGCAGCCGACCCTGTTTACCGGCAGCCACAACCGGATGACGGTCAATCAGGAAGAGATGTTTGGGCCGATCGCCTGCGTGATCAAGGTGCGCGATTACGACGAGGCGCTCGCGACCCTGAACGACACGCGCTTCGGGCTGACCGCAGGGATCGTCACCCGCTCCCTCGGCCCCGCGATGCACTTCAAGCGCAACGCGCGCTTCGGCTGCGTGATGATCAATCTCCCGACCGCGGGCACGGATTACCATGTCCCGTTCGGTGGCCGCAACGAGTCCAGCTACGGACCGCGGGAGCAGGGGCAGTACGCCCGCGAGTTCTATACCGAGGTCAAGACCTCCTATATGCGGGCGATGTGAGGCGGATCCATGGCGCATGACACCGCGGTAATCGATGGGCTCCAGTACTGCAACTGGAGCCGCGAGGTATTCGAGCAGATGCGGGCCGGCGGGATCGATGCGGTCCATGTCACCGCCACGTACTGGGAGAATGCACGCGAACTCCTGTCGAATATCGGTGACTGGAACCGGCGGTTCGAGGCCCATAGTGACCTGATCATGCCGGTGGAAACCGCCGACGACATCAGACACGCGCGGGAGAGCGGTAAAACCGGTATCATTGTCGGCCTGCAGAACTGCTCGCCGATTGAGGACGACATCGATATGGTGGCTATCCTCAAGCGGCTCAACGTGCATATCATGCAGCTCTCGTACAATAATCAGTCGCTTATCTGCGCCGGTTGTTTCGAGGACACGGACCCGGGCATCAGCCGCTTCGGACGCCAGGTGATCGCCGAGATGAACCGTGTCGGGATGGTGATCGATATGTCTCACAGCGCGGAATTCTCGACGCTGGAGGCGATCCGGCTGTCCGAGCGCCCGGTGGTCGTGTCGCATGCCAATCCGCAGTTCTATCACGACACCAGCAGGAACAAGTCGGAAAAGGTCATGCTGGCGCTGGCCGAGAGTGGCGGGCTGATGGGGTTCAGCTGCTATCCGTTCCATCTCCGGAATGGATCCGGGACCGGGATCGACGAATTTACGGAAATGATAGCGCGCAGTGCCGATGTGATGGGTGCGGAACACCTGGGGATCGGCACGGATCTGTGTCAGGATCAGCCGGTCGAGGTGCTGCAGTGGATGCGCAACGGCAACTGGTCGAAGGTCATGGATTACGGCGAAGGCTCGGTCGAGCGGCCCAGCTGGCCGGATCCGTTGCCGTGGTTCCGCACGTCCGCGGACTTCCCGAATATCACCCGGGGCCTGCGGGACCGGGGGTTCAGTAACGCCGAGGTCGACGGGATCATGGGTGGTAACTGGCTTCGTTTCCTCGACGACGCCCTGCAACCGGCGGTCTGAAGCGTCGGCTTATACGATAACCCGAAACGGGGGTAGATATGAGTAACGGAAACAGCTCGAATGATCCGCATCGTGCGGGTATGAACGCGGGTCTGGGTGACCCGTGGGTGCTCAGTATCAGCGTTGGGTTCGTCCTTCTTTTTGTCGCATTTTCCGTCTATGACGTGGATCTGCTGTCGGCAGTCGTCAGCAGCGGCTTCACGTGGACGGCGCAGTACCTTGGATCCTTCTTCCAGCTGCTGCTCCTGCTGACCTTCTTCATCGCTCTCGCGGTCTGCATCTCCCCGGCCGGCAGCGCGGTTATGGGGGATCTCGATAAGCCGGAGATGAGCACGTTCAAGTGGATATCCATCATCCTCTGTACGTTGCTGGCCGGTGGTGGCGTGTTCTTCGCTGCTGGTGAGCCGGTTTATCACTTTATCGCCCAGACGCCGCCGGCCTTCGATGCCGAAGTGGGCACTGCCGAAGCGATCAAGGGTGCGTTGGCCCAGTCGTTCATGCACTGGGGATTCCTCGCATGGGCGATTCTTGGCTCGCTGACGAGCCTCGTGCTCGTGAACGCGCACTACGTCAAGGGCCAGCCGCTGCAGCCGCGCACGCTGCTGTATCCGATATTCGGTGACCGGGTCATGAAGGGCGCGTTCGGCGGTATCGTCGATTCGGTCTGCGTGATCGCGGTGGTCGCCGGCACGGTCGGCCCGATCGGCTTCCTCGCGACCCAGGTCGCATATGGTGCCAACGTCCTGTTCGGTCTGCCCGATACCTTCGGGACCCAGCTCGTGGTCCTCATTGCCCTTGGCGCGATCTACGTGACGTCGGCGGTCACCGGTATCCATCGCGGTATCCAGATACTCAGTCGGCTCAATGTGTTTCTCGCGATGGGGATCGCCGCGTTCATCTTCATCTTCGGTCCGACGCTGTTCCTCGTGAACGCGTGGACGCAGGGATTCGGCGAGTACATCTCGTCCTTCTTCGCCATGTCGACGATGACGACCGAGACGGCGCCCGGCTGGTGGATGAAGTGGTGGACTGTGTTCTTCTTCGCATGGTTCCTCGGCTACGGGCCGCTGATGGCCCTGTTCGTGGCGCGTATTTCCCGCGGGCGCACCATCCGGCAGATGATCCTGGCCGTCGCTGTCGCCGCCCCGATCGTGACCACGGTGTGGTTCACGCTGCTGGGCGGCTCCGGGATCTACTACCAGATCAACGGCGCGATCGATCTGCAGGAGGCGTTGACCAACTTCCAGTTCGACGTCGCTACCCTGACGGTCGCGCAGGCGTTGCCGCTCGGTGGCCTGATGGCGTTCCTCATCCTGGTCCTGACCACGATCTTTGTGGCTACCACGGGCGACTCCATGAGCTACACCATTTCGATGGTGGCCTCTGGACATGATGACCCGAACACCGGTGTCCGGGCCTTCTGGGGCATCGCGCTGGCGGTGATGGCCGGTATCCTCCTCTACATGGGGGCTGGCCAGATCAGCGCGCTGCAGCAGTTCATCGTGATCACCGCCATTCCGGTGTCGCTGGTGCTGTTGCCGTCGCTGTGGACGGGGCCGCAGGCGGCCTATGAGATGGCGCGCAATCAGGGGATCGTGCGCTAGACTGGCGGTACCTGCGGGGCCGGCGCCTGCCGGCCCCGCGCTGATCCCGCGCCCATCCGGCCACAGCCGGCGGGCCGGGGCTGAAAGGCCCGCGGTGCGCGTTCCGCGCCCCATCACGCGTGCTGCCGGGTGCCGGACATTCCGTTCCGGTATCCAGGGCACGACATCCAGATCAGCGACCGGGTCGAGCCCCGTGGTGACGCCCGGTCGTGTTTCGAAGGGGCATCGCCATGTTACCGGAATCCCGTGACTTCCAGCCCGCACACCCGGAACCGCATGCCGGTCCGGTCCCGCTGCGCCCGGCCGATGAGGTCATGCAGCTCGACAGGCTGGGCAGTCTCCATGGCAGCCGGATCAGTTTCATCCGCACCGTCGTGCGTAAGATGATGGACGAGGGCTGGCGGGTGGAGAACCGCCGGTTCGATATCGACCGCGATGGCTACGGTACGGCGATCTATCGCATTACCACGCCCGAGCACGTCTACGAATTCGTCCTTTTCTCCCAGTATCTCGATCCCAGCCAACGCTCCGATCGGGTCATCGCCAATGCCTGGGACTGTGCGTTCGCGCTGTGCGTGGGCGAGGTCGACGAGGAGCGTCTCGAGTCGTTGCGCGAAAACATACCGCGTCAGGAGGCCGGACGCTGCGATGCGAGCGTGATCGTACTGTCACGCGCGAACCGCAGCGTGCGCAACTTCGACTCCATGGTCCAGGCCCTGTCCGAGGGGCGGCAGCCGGATCCGCGTCAAATCGCGCGCGTCGGCTATCTCTATCGGACCACGGCGGTGTACGGGAACGGGAAATTCGGTATCGCCGATTATCCCAAGATCCGGGACTGGGAAGATTTCGGTCTGCCGTTCTCCGCCCAGATGTTCACCGTGTACCTGCTGCGCCACTTCAGTATCGCGCAGGTGGAACACATCGCCGCCTGTCGGGCGCCCGAAACGGCCGTGCGCATGGATGATCGGCTCAAACGCTACCTCGGTATCGGCAATTCGACCGGACTCGGGATGGCACCATTCCTGGTCAGTCATCCGAAACTGATCAATCAATGGGTGCTGATGCGGGAGACGGCTCTCGCGCGCTGTCTCGGCGAGACCAGCGATCGGGATCGTCTTGAGCGTTTACTGACGCTGATCGATCGCGGCGAGCAGCATACACGCGAAACCGTATCGGACGATTCCCGACAGACCGAACACAACGAGACGCTTGTCGAGGAACTCGGCATCGCCCGCGACTGGCTGCGGCAACAGGCCCCGGAAGGGCGACGGCTGTGGCAGGAACTGTCGGACCATGCGCGCGCGCACTGGTCGTTCGAGACGCAGGAGCTGCTGCATTCACTGATCATCGAACTCTATCCCGACCTCGTCGACGAACTCGAGCTCTATATGGGGGCCCTCGAGCGCTACGACCTGGTGCCCGATATGACGCTCAATCGCCTGATCGAGGAAATCGAGTCGAATTATGACTGGGCGTTGGCCGTGGACTTCGACGATCCCGAACAGACGCGCCTGTTCTGGTATCGCTCCGCGGAGAAGGAAGAGCCGCGCCTGGGGATCCGCGGGGAAGAGCCCGGCGACGACCGGGAGATGCCTCTGGATATCGCCCGGCAGGTACGGCGGGCCTACGATGCGCTGGTTGCGTACCGGGAGCAGTTCGGTGGTCGGACCACGGTAGTCGAGTTTCTGCTGGAGCGCCCGGGTTTCAAGGGCATTATCCGGCGCGTGCAGTCGATGTCGCAGACGACGTACGGAGAGATACGCAAGAATCTGCTGGCCGGGGATATGCTCCCGATGCACCTGTTGCGCTGCAAACTGTCGTTCTTCGGGGCCACGAAATTCGATCCCCGCTCGAGCCGTTGGGTCCGGATTACATTGTTCCAGGGCGCGCCGCTTGTGGAGGACATCGGCCAGCCGTTCGACGACGACTGGTTCATGCCACTGATGCCCGATCCCGAAGAGGTTCTCGGATGAGGGTCTCGCAGAACGAACTCACCGGGCTCTGCCGGCGTGCCTTTGAGGGCCTGGGATTTCCACCCGGTGATCACGAAGATGCGGCCGATATGGTCGTCTGGCTGGAGCAGCACGGGCTCGGCGGAGTCGATACCCTGCGGTGGGCGTTGACGCGTCTCACGAGTGAGCCGCGCAATGCCATGAAGCGGTCTTTCGAGGATTCCTCACTCGGTGTCATCGATGCGACGGGGAACTCTATCCTGCTGTGCGGCAGCCTGGCCGCTGATCTCGCCTACGCGAAGGCACGGCGCAAGGGCCTGTCGGTGGTCAAGGTCCACGACTGCTACAACCGCAAACTCATGATGGGGTACCTGGCGCGCTGTGCCCGTCGCGGCATGAACCTGATGGCGTTCTGGCGCAACAGCGAGGACCCGGTGGTAGTTGAGCAGGTCGTGTCGATCCGCGCATACGAGGATTATCCGACGCTCCTGCTCTACCAGATCGAGGACGAGGACGACACGCTGACGCGCAATCGCTCCGTCACGCTGATCGCCTCGCCACACTTTTCCATGCTGCAGTCGCTGCATCCCGATCCGGATGCGGCGACGCTACTGCAGGTCGTGCGGCCCGAGGACTTCGAGCGCCAGTCCAACCGCGTGTGGGAGGACGGACTCCAGGTCGAGGATGATGTCTGGTTCCGGCTCAAGGAGCTGTCGGGCCGTACCCTCGTCGAGGCGACTGAGGAGTCGCGCAATCGCGGTGCCGGCGAGGGTGCCGAATAAGCGCGACCGCGCGCAGCTGCAGACCACGTCATACCCGCGACGACACGGGGTTGCCCGCACACGACGATCGCCGCTGTCGCGCGTTGACCGCCATGCCGGCCGGTGGAAAAATCCGACCGCCTTCCGCGCCGTATGCCCGATTGCGGCCGGGGCGTGTCCAGGATTCGACCGGAGGAAATTGCCCGCATGAGCGATCTGGCAAGCAGCGACTGTATCGTGGGACGGCACGGCGGCTCCTCGAGCGTGCTGGATGGCATCGGCAACACGCCGCTCATCGATATCGACGGTATCTGGTGCAAACTCGAGTTTCTGAACCCCTCCGGGTCGATCAAGGCGCGCATCGCGAAATACATGATCGAACGCGCCGAGCGCGAAGGCCGCCTGCAGCCGGGCGATACCATCGTCGAGGCCTCGAGCGGCAACACCGGCAACGCGTTGTCCATGGTCGCTGCTGTCAAGGGCTACCGGATGATGGTGGTGATGCCGAACGGCATGACCTCAGAGCGCCTGGCGATCTCGCGCGCGCTCGGTGCCGAGGTCCTGCTGGTTGGCGACTTCCACGTGAATGCCGCGCTGGAAAAGGCGGAAGAGCTCGGTGGACAGGAAGGCTACTTCTGCCCACAGCAGTTCGCCTCCGAGTGGAACGTCGAGGAAAACCGGACCTGGCTCGGACAGGAACTGCTGCAGCAGTTGCCCGAGGGCACCGTACCCGATGCGATCGTTGTCGGTGTGGGGACCGGCGGCACCCTGATCGGTGTGGGTCAGGCCTTCCGCGAGGTCAATCCACAGTGCCGTCTGGTTGGCATGGAACCTGAAGAATCCTGCACCATCGTTTGCGGCGAGACCGGCAAGCACCTGATCGAGGGTATCGCCGATGGCTTCGTGCCCGAGATCATCTCGCGGCACCGCACCGAGATCGATGATTTCGTGTCCGTCGACAGTGATGAAGCGGTCGCCGAGATGCGCCGCATCGCCCAGAACCACGGCTGCTTCGTCGGCCCCTCATCCGGCGGCCACCTCGTCGCCGCCAAACGCCTGCGCGAACGCAACCCGGAACTCAAAAACATCGTCACGCTGTTCTGCGATGAAGGCGAAAAATACCTCTCCGAACACTTCCGATTCCACGACCCGAACGTGTGACGGGCTGGATCAGGGAAGAACCACGAATGAACACGAATGGACACGAATGGTTCTCCCGAAACGGTGATTTCCCGGGAGCTACGCTGAGAGTCTCCGGGGTCAGTGCAGGCTAGAAGAACCACAGATGAACACAGATGGACACAGATAAAAGTCGAAGGCGACGGTAATCGAACCTCGAGGCAATGATCGGGGGCCAGATATCTATACCTTATCGACTTTCCGATTTTATCTGTGTTTATCTGTGTTTATCTGTGTTTATCTGTGTTCATCTGTGGTTCTACCTACGCGCGATGCACCCGTAAAATATCAGCGAAGCTCCGGAACGCCTTCGACCCCCAGGCGGCAGCATACGTGTTCATTGCTCGGCGCGTCCTTGCGCCTCGCCCCTTCGGGGCTTGCGCGATGATTTGCTCCAGGCAAATCATTCGTGTTCATTCGTGGTTCTTTTCTCGAAGTCGTCCGGACGCCGTAATTGCACCGCCATGATGCCGGCGAGTAGCAGCAGGGTGGGGATGTAGATCCATTCGCGGGCGGGCTGTTCGACCGGAGCGCGAATTTGTTCGATGGTCATGGCGGGCTTGTAGCGGGGATCGTCGAGCGGGCCGTTGAAGGCCGGTTCGGCGGTCCAGTCGTCGCCGTCGCGCTCCAGGAATACGAAGCCCGCCTCACGCATGCGCGTGTTGAAGTCGGCCTTCGGCCCGGCGTCGATGACGGTCACGATCGATTTCGTATCGCCATGGAAGTCCTCGCGTTCGACCACCAGTCGCAGATCGGCGTTCGCCGGCAGTTCCTCCACCCATCCCTGCAGTCTCGCCGCGGAGATGTCCTCGAACGGCGGGACGATCCGGTCGACCCAGAAACCGGGCCGGAACAGCGAGAAAGCGACCAGCAACAGCGCCACGGTTTCCCAAAGCCGGCAGCGGCGCAGGAACCATCCCTGGGTACCGGCCGCGAATACGAGCATGCCGATGATGGCCACGGTCGTCGTCAGGATCAGATGCGGGACGCTGTCGACACCGATCAGCAGCAGTTCCGTGTTGAACAGGAACAGGAACGGCAGAACGACGGTGCGAAGGCTGTATACGAATGCCTGCACACCGGTTCGGATCGGATCGCCGCCGGATACCGCGGCGGCCGCGAACGAGGCCAAACCGACCGGTGGCGTGACGTCGGCCATGATGCCGAAATAGAACACGAACAGATGGACCGCGATGAGCGGGACGATCAGGCCCTGTTCGCCGGCCAGCGTGACCACGACCGGCGCCATCAGCGACGAGACGACAATGTAGTTGGCCGTGGTGGGCAGGCCCATACCGAGTACCAGGCAGATGAAGGCCGTCAGGATCAGCATGGCGAGCAGGTTGCCGCCTGAGATCAGCTCCACGAATTCGGTCATGACCTGGCCGATGCCGGTCAGGGTCACGGTGCCGACGATGATCCCGGCGGTCGCGGTGGCTACCGCGATCCCGGTCATGTTGCGGGCGCCGCCGATGAGGCCATGGACCAGTTCGATCCCGCCCCGATGAATCTCGGGCGCGATCGGGACATCGCCGCGGAACCACGCGAAAAGCGGACGCTGCGTCAGCAGGATGAGGATCAGCGCCACGGTGGCCCAGAAGGCGGACAGGCCCGGTGACAGGCGTTCGACCGTCAGGCACCAGATCAGGAGGATCACCGGCAGCAGGAAGTGCAGCCCGGACTGGATTGTCGGCCCGGGATCCGGGAGCTCGGTCCGGGGAGCCTCAGGGTCGTCCTCGGTAGCGGGCGCGAACCGCGCGGCGTGGCGGATCAGCCCGATATGGATGACCGCGAGCACGGCGGTGACGATCCACACGGCGGCATCGCCCGCGAGCCCCCGAATCCAGCCCATTCCCCAGTAGACCCCTGCACTCAGGATGATCAGGCCGGCGATGGTGAGGCCGAAGGCGATGACCGCGTGCAGGGGATTCCACGGATGGCGCCGCGGGAGCCCCTGCATGTTCCCCTTCAGCGCCTCCAGGTGGACCATGTAGAGCAACGCCGCGTAGGCGATGATGGCTGGCAGGATCGCGTGCCGGATGACCTCGACATAGGAGATGCCGACGTATTCGACCATCAGGAATGCCGCCGCGCCCATGACCGGCGGCATCAACTGCCCGTTGACGGAACTCGCCACCTCGATCGCACCGGCCTTGTCGCGCGTGAATCCGACGCCGCCCATCAGCGGGATGGTGAACGTACCGGTGGTCACCACGTTGGCGATCGAGGAGCCGGAGATGACCCCGGTCATACCCGATGCCAGTACCGCTGCTTTCGCCGGCCCGCCGCGCATGGCGCCCAGCAGTGAGAACGCGACCCGGATGAACCAGCCGCCCGCACCGGCCTGTTCCAGCAGGGAACCGAACAGCACGAACAGGAAGACGAAACTGGTCGAGACGCCGAGCGCAATACCGTAGACGCCCTCCGTCGTCAGCCACTGATGCGACATGGCGCGGCTGATCGACGCACCCTTCCAGCGAAGCATCTCCGGCAGTATGGCGGCATCGCCGAAAAAGACGTAGGCGAGGAACACGAGCGCCACGATCACCAGCGGGAGCCCCAATGTCCGCCGGGCGGCCTCGAGCAGCAGGATCATACCGATCCCCGCGACGATGATATCCCGCATCAATGGCGCGCCCGGCCGCTCCGAGAGCCCGGCGTAGAACCAGAACACGTAGGTGGCGGCGAAGGCGGCCGTCAGCGCCAGCACCCAGTCAAACCAGGGTATGCGCGTGTCGCCGGTGTGCCCCCGGCGCGCAGGCCATGCCAGCCAGGCGAGCAGCAGTGCGAAGCCGAGGTGCAGGGCGCGCGCCTGGGTGCTGTTGAACACCCCGAAATCCAGCATGTAGGGCAGGGGCGATGCATGCCAGAGCTGGAACAGCGACCAGCACAGGGCGACGACCAGCAGCAGGTGTCCGGTCGGGCCGGCCGGATGCCTTGCGCCGCTGTCCGTCTCCAGCAGTCGCTGGATGGAATCCGGGTCACGCCCCGCCGTGTTGTCGGTACCGCCAGTTTGCGTCATCGCGTGCCGACCGGAACAGGCGGGATGATTACCGTGCGGCGCCGGCCGATCATGGGTGATCGGCCGGCGCACGCACATTGGGGACGTGCCCGCCTACCGCAGGCCGATCTCTTCGTAGTATTCGAGCGCTCCGTCGTGCAGCGGTGCCGACAGTCCGTCCGCCACCATCTCCTCCTTC
The DNA here is from genome assembly GCA_913055615.1 of uncultured Ectothiorhodospiraceae bacterium. GTDB lineage: Bacteria > Pseudomonadota > Gammaproteobacteria > XJ16 > Halofilaceae > Halofilum. The sequence goes on along the minus strand of CAJXKK010000007.1, from coordinate 46,080 downwards.
TTGAGTACGCCGAAAGCGGGGTGGAGGGACTTGAACTGCTCGAAGTTCTCGAATACCGCGCGGACCGTCTCGTAGACGACTTCGTCGGAGGTGTTGACCGATGACACCAGGGTCGCCCCGACACCGTACGTCACGGTGTCGTCCGGCGTGCCTTCATACATGCCGCCGGGGATTACGGCGCGGCGATAGAACGGATTGTCATTGATGAGCTTCTCGACCGCCGGGCCGTCCACATCGACCATCACCGCCTCGCAGGTGGTGGTCGCTTCCTTGATCGCCCCCGAGGGGTGGCCGACGACGTAGACGAACGCGTCGATCTTGTTGTCACACAGCGCCTGCGCCATCTCGGCCGGCTTGAGTTCGGACGCGAGCGCGAAGTCATCCATGGTCCAGCCCTTGCGGTCCATGAGTTCTTCCATGTTGGCCCGCTGGCCGGACCCCGGGTTGCCGACGTTCACGCGCTTGCCCTGGAGGTCATCGAAATTCTCGATATCCGCATCGGCGCGGGCGACGACCGTGAACGGTTCCGGGTGCAGCGAGAATACGGCGCGCAGGCCCTCGAACGGGCCCTGATCGGCGAATCGGCTCTCGCCCTTGTGCGCGTAGTACTGCCAGTCCGACTGCACGACGCCGAAATCGAGTTCGCCCTCGCGCATGGTGTTGAGGTTGTAGACGGAGCCGCCGGTGCTCTCGACCGAACAGCGCAGGCCATGATCATCTCGGTTGCGATTGACGAATCGGCAGATCGCGCCGCCGGCCGGGTAGTAGACGCCCGTCACGCCACCGGTACCGATGGTAAAGAATTCCGCGGCCATGGCGGCTGGCGCCGCCGCGATGGCACTGCCGCCGGTCAGGGCGGCGGCGAGGAGCAGACGACCGATCGAATGGAGTTTGTCCATGAGATTCTCCTGTGCTCTGGCGCCCGGGTGGATGCGCCGGACATCCCGAAAGATAGCACGTGCCGCGTTACTGAATGATCCCGATCACACCGACAATGATCAGGTAACCGGCCAGGATCGCCCGCATGCTCCGCGGTGGCGTGACGATGAGTGCGATGCCGGCGGCGATCGAGAGGATCGGGATGAGTTCGAGGTGCAGCGTCATGGGTCGCTCCCCTGGTCGGTTGGCGGGTTGGCGTCGGGGCACGCGCTCGTCACCAGTCGTGCGGCCGGCAGATGACGCAGCCGATCGAGCGCATATTCGAACGCGCCCTCGCCGCAGAGGCCCTGGATGGCGGCCTGTTCATAGCTATGGCGGAGCCGGTCGATGCAGGCGTCGCGCACCAGACCGGCAAGGGCCTCGGGGTCGGGTGGGATCGGATGGTCGCCGGACATCGGTTCAGCCGGCGGCGCAGAACCGTTCGTAGTCGATATACGCCGGTACGTCGCCGTCGGTGGCGCACCATGCACAGGCGGGATCCTGGCGCACGCGGAGTTCGCGGAATTCCCCGCCGAGCCCGTCGAAGCACAGCAGGCGGCCAACCAGCGGCTGCCCTTTATCCAAAAGGATTTTCAGGGCCTCCAGCGCCTGCAGGGTGCCGATCAGGCCGGGGAGTACGCCCATGACGCCGGCCTCGGCGCAGGAGGGAGCCTGATCGGGCGGTGGCGGTTCCGGGTACAGGCAGCGGTAACAAGGGCCGCCGTGCGGTCCGCCGGGCCAGAAAACCGAGGCCTGGCCGTCGAAACGGAACACGGCGCCGTGGACGTTCGGCAGACTGAGGCGCACACAGGCATCGTTGACGAGATAGCGGGTCGGGAAATTGTCCGAGCCATCGACGATCACGTCGTAGCCTTCGAAGATGCGCTCGATATTGTCGGAGGTCAGGTGTTCCTCGATCCCGAGTACCTCGACGCCCGGATTCAGCGCGTTGAGCGTATGGCGTGCCGATTCCACCTTGGGCGTACCCACCGCCGCGTCGGTGTGCAGGATCTGGCGCTGGAGATTGCTGCGGTCTACCGTATCGTGATCGACGATGCCCAGCGTGCCGACACCCGCCGCGGCGAGATACATTGCGGCCGGGGAACCGAGGCCGCCGGCGCCGATCAGCAGGACGCGCGATCCGGCCAGCCTGGCCTGCCCCTCGGCACCGATCTCCGGGAGGCTGATCTGGCGCGCGTAGCGGGCCCGGGCATCGGCATCGAGTACCCGCGGGATCTCGAAGGCGAGGCCTTCGTCCTTCCAGCGGTTGAAACCACCACTGACGGAACGGACGTGGCTGTATCCCAGCCGGCGGAGGCCGTCGGCGGCGAACAGGGAGCGGGTGCCGCCGCTGCACAGCACCAGCAGGGTCCGGTCGGTATCCGGTACCTGCCGTTCGATCTGCAGTTCGAGCCAGCCGCGTGAAATCCGCAGGGCGCTGGTCGGGCTGCCCTCGGCGATCTCTTCCGGCTCACGGACATCGATCAGCAGACCGCCCTGGTCGACAAGCTCGTTGGCCTCCGCCGGGGTGACCTCGCCGATCTCCTCTCGCAGTTCTTTCAGACGCCGTTCACGCGCACTCATTTCAGGGCCTCTCCGTGACGATCGTCTGCTCGTGGCAGCCGCGCTCGTCGATTCGCCAGCAGCGCAGGTCGCGCATGCCCGTGTTTGTAACACCCGCGATCAGGTAACTCCAGCCGGGCCAGGCCTGTTCCCGGTCGGTCGGGGACGGCGTCGGATCGCCATGCGGGTGCGAGTGCCAGACCCCCATAACCGTGTGACCACGCCGGCGGGCCGCGTGTTCCAGCCGCAGCCAGGCCTCCGGGTCGATGGTGTAGCGTCGCCGCGGATCCCGGTGGACATTCGGGAAAGGATGGACGGCGGTGATGACCGTCGGCGCCGGCGCGCAAATGCCCTCGAGCAGACCGCAAGCCTCCAGCGGCCATGCCGCGCCGGACAGCTCCCGGACGCGTTGCCGGTGCCGCAGTGGGAGAATGAAACGCGGTGCCATCAGCCTCCGGCGACGGAGGGCATCACGATAACCTCGTCGCCGTCGTGGAGTTCCGTTTCCAGCCCTTGCAACTCGCGGATATCGGTCCGGCGTACGAAGACATTGACGTAGGGACGCAACTGGCCATCCCGGGTGCGTATGCGCTGGACCAGCGCCTGGTGCTCGGCGCCGATCCGTTCGAGCAGTTCATCGACATACCCGGCCTCGGCGCGGAGTTCCCCGTTGCCGTTGGCATAGGGTTGCAGAGGGGTCGGGATCCGTAGCGTTACTTCAGCCATGAGTCCATTCCATCGGTCAGACGAATACCAACCGTAGCACGCGATTGCGCGTTCTCATTCGCGTTCGACCGCCTCGAGCACCGGGTTTTGGCCATCGCGATGGCAGGTCAGGACGACCCGCGCGATCCGATCGCCGCCGTGCTGCAGTGCCGCACGGGCCGCCTCCCGGGCCAACGCCCGACGGTCCGCGTCATCGACCGCGTTGATGACCGCGATTACGCTTGCCTGGTCCGGAATCCCCTGCAGGCCACCGTTGTTGGCGCTCAGCAGTCGGCCGACAGCGCCCGGCGTGATCGGATCCCCGGCCCGCAGGCCGGTTACCGCCTCGATTCGTTCGGGGCGGTGGGCGATGCGCTCATCCAGTGGTTCGCCGATCGCGGCCGCCGAGACGATACAGAGCACGGTGGTGGCGGATTCGGGGATCACGGGCTCATCCGGCGCGGGCGCCTTGATCGCGCGCATCCGGGCACCGTCGGCCTTGACCAGGGTGAGATCGAAGGCGCCCTGGCGATGGCAGTCGCCGATCACGTCGGGTGGCGCCCCAGCGACGCGCCCGGGCTTCTCGCTCGGGCGGGCGTAGGCGACGCGGCGGTGCTCACCCGTGGCCGCAACCGTGGCCGGCAGGTCGGGTTCTTCGGTGATCAGCCGGTAGGCCCCGAGGCGCCGCGAAAACGCGGTCATGAAGACCGTCGCCGTCACTGCGACCCGCCCGGGATGCGCGTTGGCGAGGGCGTACAGCGTGGTCTTCTTGCCGCCGGCACCGACCGCGCAGACGATGCCGCGGTCGGCACCCAGCAGTTCGAGCAGGCGTTCGCTCATACGGTCTTGATCGTCGCCTTGACGCTCAGGATCGGCGGCAGGAACTCGGCCTGGCAGTGCCAGTGCTCGCCGCGATCAAGGCTCGTGAACAGATGCCCGCTCGACGTGCCGAAGTAGAGACCGAGCGGGTCCAGATGATCGCTGTCCATGCCATCGCGCAGTACCGTGCAGTAGACATGGCTCTGTGGCAAACCCGCCGACAGCGCCTGCCAGTGGTCGCCGGCGTCCTCCGTGCGGTAGACGCGCAGTCGCCCATCCACCGGGTAGCGCATCTGCGTGCTGGCCTCCGGGATGCAGAACAGCGTATCCGGGCTGTCCGCGTCGGTCGCCAGCGCGTAACCGAAATCGCTGGGCAGGCCCGCGGTGATCTCGCGCCAGCTGTCGCCGGCGTCGTCGCTGATCCAGGTACCCGTGTGGCTCTGGCGGAAGAGCCGGCCACCACGGCGCGGGTGCACCAGCAGGCGGTGTTCGTTGTGCCCGGCAACCGGCAGAGGATCCGCAAGGTAGGGGGCGCGCACGCCTTCGTTGATCGGGATCCAACTGGCCCCTGCGTCATCCGAGCGATAACAGCCACCGGCGCAGACCGCGGTGTAGAGCCGCTCGGGGTTGGCCTCCTCGACCTGAATGGAATGCACCGCGAGTCCGCCTTTGGCCGGATGCCATAGCGACGCTGTCGGGTGCTGGTCGAATGCCTCCAGGCGGGACCATGTCTCGGCCGCGTCGTGACTGACGAACAGGCCTGGTGGTTCGATCCCGGCGAACAGGGTGCCTGGCGCCTGAGCCGACCCCGGCGCCAGGCACCAGAGCGTGCGCAGGCTGTGCGGTCCTTCATCGGCGTGGTGCCGTGGAACTTCCGGCAGCGGCTCCCAGTTGCGGCCGCCGTCCTCCGTGCGGTAGACATGCACGCCCCAGACCGGGTGATGTGCCGCGGCATAACCCAAGCGCGGGTCGCGGGGGTCGAGCCAGGCGCTCTGGACCTCGTACCCGGCAATATGCGGGCCGTCCAGCGTCCAGTTCCCGCGGTCCTCGCTGCGGGCGAGGAACAGGCCTTTGCGTGTACCGATTACGAGTGTCACGGGCATATTCGGGGCTTCTCGGTTCGGTTCGGCGTGTATCACTTTCACGCTTTTCTCGAAGACCTCCGTATCGCGCCCTTGCACCTTACTTTCCTTTGCGTCCCATGGCGTTCTTCGCGCCTTGGCGAGAACCAAAAACCCACGTCCAATAATGCCCCCGAGGCTGGCAACGGCCTAAGGCAGCGAGACGGGAGCGGACGGCAACCAGCCTTCGGCACGGTGTTCAGCCACGACCGTGGTGTAGATGCCGCCGCGGACGTTGAAGTGGCCGGTCAGGCGCAGGAAGCGCGGCGCCACCGCCGCCACCAGGTCGTCGCAGATGCGGTTGGTGACATCCTCGTGGAAATGGCCCTCGTCGCGGAACGACCACATGTAGAGCTTGAGCGCCTTCAGCTCCACGCACAGGGCGTCGGGCACGTACTCCAGCTCGAAGGTCGCGAAATCCGGCTGGCCGGTTTTGGGGCACAGGCAGGTGAACTCCGGGATAGACATCCGGATGGTGTAATCACGCCCGGATTTCGGGTTTTCAAAGGTGTCGAGCGTTTTCGTGGGCTGCGTCGTCATGCGTTTCATCCGATGTCGTGAGCGGCGCATTATCGCCGATGCGACGGGTCCTCGCATCCGCTTCGTGTCGTGGTTCGGAGTGGGTTCGGGTTCGCGCCTTGGCGAGAACCAAAAATCGGCATCCACAACCCCGGCGGCCTTGCCGGCCACGGAGGCCGCGGGCAATAATGCCGGGTTTTCGCCCCGGACCCGCGTACGGCGGGTCGGTCCGCGTCGAGGAATCGCTCCCGCATGCGCCTCAGCAAGATCAAGCTCGCCGGTTTCAAATCGTTCGTCGATCCCGCGACGGTCCATTTCCCGACCAACCTCGTGGGGGTGGTCGGTCCGAATGGCTGTGGCAAGTCGAACGTGATCGACGCCGTGCGCTGGGTGATGGGCGAATCGTCCGCGAAGCACCTGCGTGGCGGCTCCATGGAAGACGTGATCTTCAACGGCTCCTCGCAGCGCAAGCCCGTCGGCCAGGCCTCGGTTGAGCTCATGTTCGACAACACCGACGGCACCCTGACCGGTGAGTATGCGCAGTACAATGAGATCTCGGTCAAGCGGCTGGTCAATCGCGAGGGGGCCTCGAACTACTACCTGAACAACACCCGGTGCCGGCGGCGGGATATCACGGATCTGTTCCTGGGGACCGGCCTCGGGCCGCGCAGCTACGCCATCATCGAGCAGGGCATGATCTCGCGCCTGATCGAGGCCCGGCCCGAGGATATGCGGATCTATCTCGAGGAAGCGGCGGGTATTTCCAAATACAAGGAACGCCGGCGCGAGACCGAGAACCGGATCCGGCACACGCGCGAGAACCTCGAGCGCCTGACCGATCTGCGCGACGAGGTCGCGAAGCACCTCGAACACCTCGCGCGTCAGAAGCGCACGGCGGAGAAATACCGAGAGCTGAAGGCCGAGGAACGCGAGGCCCACGCGCAGCTGCTGGCGTTGCGGTGGCGCGATATGGCCGCTGAACTCGAGGAGCGCGAGCGCCGCCTGTCCAGTGAGCGTACGCAGCTGGAGGAGGTCGTCGCCGAGCAGCGCCATGCCGAGGCCGCGCTCGAAACGGCGCGCGAAGAGCACCACGAGGCGACCGAGGCCTTCAACGCAGTACAGGGCCGTTACTACCGCATCGGTGCCGAGATCTCCTCTACCGAGCAGCAGATCCAGCATAGCAAGGACGCCCGCCAGCGCAGCCGCGACGAATTCGCCCAGGTGGAGCGTGAGCGCGCCGAGACCGAGGAACAGGTGCGCGCCGATCGCGAGCGCCTGGAGACGCTGGACAGCGCGCTGGCCGAAGATCGACCGGAACATGAGCGTCTGCAGGCCAGCCGTGACGCCTCCACCCAGGCGCTGCAGGCGGCCGAACAGGCCATGCAGCGTTGGCAGACGGAGTGGGACGATTTCAATCGCCGGGCGACCGAGCCGGCACAGACTGCGCAGGTCCAGCGCTCGCGCATGGAGCAGCTCGAACGCCATATCGAACAGGCGAACCAGCGCCTGCGCAAGGTCGAGGAGGAGTCGGGGCAGCTCGATCCAGAGGGCCTGGAGGTGGAGATCGAGTCCCTCGCCGAGCAGGTGGCGGAGGCCGAACGCGAGACCAGCCGCCTGCAGGAGCGCCTCGCGGAGAACGGCGAGGCCCTGGAGCAGGCCCGGGGTGAGCAGAGCGAAATCCGCCGCACGCTCGAGACCGCCCGCACCGAACAGCAAGACCTGTCCGCCCGTGTGACCTCCCTCGAAGCGCTGCAGCAGGCGGCGCTGGGCCAGTCTGACGAACATGTCGTCGAGTGGCTGGAGCACCAGGGCATCGGTGCGAATCCGCGTCTGGCGCGGTCGCTGTCGGTCGAGTCCGGCTGGGAGCGGGCGGTCGAGGTCGTGCTGGGCCCGTTCCTCGAAGCGGTCTGCATCGATGCACTCGACCCGGTCGCCACGGCGGTCGAACGGCTCGAGGCCGGCGGCATCAGCCTCGTCGACGGCAACGGCGTCGCCGCGGGCGCCGAGCTGGAGGGCGGCGCCAGCCTGCTCGAGCGTGTCAACGGCGATGCGCCGCTCGCGGGCCTGCTGGCCGGCGTGTACACCGCGCCCGATCTTGATACCGCGCTGCGCCAGCGCAACACACTCGAGGCGGGCGCGTCCGTGGTCACCCCGGACGGCGTCTGGATGGGACCGAACTGGCTGCGCTTTGCGCGGCCGTCCGATGACGATGCGGGTGTCCTGCGTCGGGAACAGGAACTCGCGAGCGCGCGTGAGGGACTCGAAGGCGCGCAGGAGACCGTCTCCGCCCACGAGGCCGAGATCGAACGCCTCGGTACGCGGGTGGCCGAACTCGAACGCGAGCGTGAAGACACCCAGCAGACGCTCAACAAGGCCCACCGTGAGCACGCCGATCTCGAGTCCCGGCTCGAGGGCCGGCGCATGCGCCTGGAGCAGATCGGGCAGCGGCGGAACCGGCTTTCGGAGGAGGCGCGCGAGCTGCGCGAACAGATCGAGCGCGAGACCGCCGAGATGCGCGAGGCCGAGACCGCGCGCAACCGCGCGCTCGAACAGAGCGAGGCCTTCGACGCCGAACGGGCCGAACTGCAGCGGCGCCGTGAGCAGCTTGCGAGCGACCTGGAAGAGGCCCGCGAGCAGGCCCGATCCGATCAGGATGCGGGGCATCGGGTCGAGTTGCGGGTGGAATCAACCAAGAGTTCGCGCGACGCCACGGCCCAGAACCTGGAGCGCATGCAGTCGCGCCTGGAGCAACTGCAGCAACGTCGCGACGATCTGCAGCAGACGCTGGAGGGCAGCGATGAGCCGATCCAGGCGCTGGAGGTGGAACTCAATGAGAAGCTCTCTGCGCGGGTCGAGATCGAGCAGGAGATGAACACCGCGCGTCAGCGCGTCGAGGAGATCGAGCAGCGCATGCGTTCGCTGGAGCAGCAGCGCAGCGACTGCGAACGCCGCGCCGGCGAGATCCGCGAGCGCGTGAGCACCGAGCAGATGGCGGTGCAGGAGACCCGGGTCCGGCGCGAGACCGTCCAGGAGCAGCTCGACGAAATCGAGCGCGAGGCCGAGCCGCTGCTGGAAGGGCTACCCGCGGATGCGACCGCCGAGGCCTGGCAGAGCCATGTCGAGCAGCTCGCGCGCAAGGTCGAGCGCCTTGGCCCGGTCAACCTGGCCGCGATCGATGAGTACGACGAGCAGACCCGGCGCAAGGAATACATCGACCAGCAGCATGACGACGTCAATCAGGCGCTGGAGACGCTGGAGAACGCGATCGCGAAGATCGACCGCGAGACCCGTCAGCGGTTCAAACAGACCTTCGATATCGTCAATCAGCAGTTGCAGGCGCTGTTCCCGCGGCTGTTCGGCGGGGGTCAGGCGCACCTGGAGATGACCGGCGACGATCTGCTGTCGACGGGCGTGACGATCATGGCGCGCCCGCCCGGCAAACGGGTGTCGAATATCCACCTGCTGTCCGGCGGCGAGAAGGCCCTGACCGCGGTGGCGCTGGTGTTCGCATTCTTCGAGCTCAACCCGGCGCCGTTTTGTATGCTCGATGAGGTCGATGCCCCGCTGGACGATGCCAACGTCGCCCGCTACTGTGATCTCGTGCGGGAAATGTCCGATCGCGTGCAGTTCATTTTCATCACGCACAACAAGCAGACTATGGAACTGTCGAATCAGCTTACGGGGGTCACGATGCGCGAAGCCGGTGTCTCACGTCTGGTCGCGGTCGATGTCCGTGAAGCCGCCGACCTCGCGGAAGCCTGAGTAACGCGCCATGGACGCGCTGCGCTGGATTCTGCTGCTGATCGGACTGGTCCTGATCGCCGGGATCTATTGGCTGGGACGCCAGGGGCAGGAGGCGCGGCGCGAGGGCCTGTTCGAGCGCGCGCGGCGCGCGGCGCGCGAGGACCGGGGCCGCGACGGACCCGCCGCCGATCCGGCCGAGCCCGATCTCGATATCGGCGATATCGATGTCCATGGTTTCGATGTCGATGATCGCCCCGGCGAGGCCCGGGAGAATCCGGCTGGATCGACGCCGGTTGAAGACCCCGAACCACGCGGTAGTTCCCGGAACGAGCCGGAGCCGGCAGGGGCCGGGCGATACGTTCCGGGGCATCCGCAAACGGCATCCGACGATACCATGACGGGACCGGCAATCGATCCCGGGCCCGCGGAGCCGGTCACTTCGCCCGATCCGGCCCCCCAACCGGAACCCACGGATGAATCGGGCCACGATCCTGGCCCCGGCCCGGATTCGGAGCCCGAGCCGGTTGTGGCTCGGGCCGGAATGCACGGGGAAGCTCCGGAGAATACCGGGACGGTCGCGTCCAACCACACGTCGGCCGACGCCGCGCCGACGACGGCCACCGGCCGACACGCGAATGAGCGGGAGCCACGCGGGCGGCATCCAGCCGGCGAGGCCGAGGAGCGGGTTGTAGTGCTCCACGTCGTCGCGCCGGAAGGCGAGCGGCTCGTCGGCGCCCGACTGCGCGAGGCGCTGGAATCCTGCGGCATGCGCCACGGCGCCTACAGCATCTTCCACGCCAGCGACAGCGAGGGCAGCATCGTCTTCAGCGCCGCCAATGCGATCGAACCGGGTACGTTCGACCGGGCCACCATGGATACCCTCACGACCCCGGGCATCGCGCTGTTCATGCAGGTGCCCGGGGCGCAGTCAGCCGAGACCGTGTTCGACCGCATGCTGAGCACGGCGCGCACGGTGGCCGATGCGCTGGAGGCGCAGGTACTGGACGAGCGCCACAGCACGCTCACCCGCCAGACCGAACAGCACCTGCGTGAAGAGCTGCGCCTGCTTGATCGACGTACGGGTTCGTTACAGCGATGAACACCGATTCCGGGACGGCGGCCGACCGGGCGGCGGCGCTGCGCGAGCGCCTGCAGCACCACAACTACCGCTACTACGTACTGGACGATCCGGAGATCACGGACGCCGAGTACGATCGTATGCTGCGCGAGCTCCAGGACCTGGAGGCCGAGCACCCCGAACTCCAGACCCCGGACTCGCCCACGCAGCGTGTGGGCGCACCCCCGCTGGAGAAATTCGATACCGGCGAGCATCTCGTCCCGATGTTGTCGCTGGAAAACGCCTTCGACGAGGCGGAGATGGCCGAGTTCGACCGGCGGGTGCGCGAGCGCCTGGAGACCGAAGCCGCCGTCGACTACTGTGCCGAGCCCAAGCTCGACGGCCTCGCGGTGAGCCTGCTCTACGAGGACGGGATCTTCACGCGCGGCCTGACCCGCGGGGATGGCACGACCGGCGAGGACGTGACCGTGAACCTGCGGACCGTCGCCTCGCTGCCGCTGGCCCTGCGGGGGGACCGGCCGCCATCGCGGCTGGAAGTGCGCGGCGAGGTCTTCATGCCGCGTGAGGGCTTCGAGCGGATCAACGCCGACCACCGCGAGCGTAACGTCAAGCCGTTCGCGAACCCGCGCAATGCCGCCGCCGGCAGCCTGCGGCAGCTCGACTCGCGGATCACCGCGCAGCGCCCACTGCGGCTTTGCTGTTACTCCGTGGGCGTGATCGAGGGCGCGGCGCTGCCGGCGACCCAGTACGAGACCCTGGAGCGGCTCCAGTCCTGGGGGTTGCCCGTGTCACCGGAGCGGCGGCGGATCAAAGGACTGGACGCGGCGCATGCATGCTATGACGACCTCGCGACGCGGCGGGCGGAACTCGCCTACGAGATCGACGGCGTCGTGTTCAAGGTCGACTCCCTTGCCGCCCAGGCTGAACTCGGCTTCGTCGCCCGCGCGCCGCGCTGGGCGATCGCCTGGAAGTTCCCGGCCGAGGAGCAGATCACCGTGCTGCGCAGGGTCGAGTTCCAGGTCGGCCGCACGGGGGCCATCACGCCCGTGGCCAAGCTGGAACCCGTGACGGTCGCCGGCGCCCGCGTCTCCAATGCGACCCTGCACAATATGGATGAGGTGGCGCGCAAGGACGTCCATATCGGCGACACCGTCGTCATTCGCAGGGCGGGGGACGTGATCCCCGAGGTCGTCCGCGTGCTGGCGGAGAAGCGGCCGGAAGGCGCACGTATGCCGGAAATGCCGGCGCACTGTCCCGTTTGCGGTTCCGACGTGGTGCGCGAGGATGGCGAGGTGGCCCACCGCTGTACGGGCGGACTGTATTGCCGGGCGCAGCGCAAGGAGGCGATCCGGCATTTCGCCTCGCGCCGGGCGCTGGATATCGATGGGCTTGGCGAGAAGATCATCGAGCAGCTCGTCGAGCGTGACCTGGTCGAGCATGTCGATGAGCTGTTCAGCCTGCGTCATGAGGACCTGGTCGGGCTGGACCGCCTGGCCGACAAGAGCGCGCGCAACCTGCTGGATGCCCTGGAGACGTCGAAGAAGACGACGCTGGCGCGGTTCGTCTACGCCCTCGGTATCCGCGAGGTCGGGGAGGCCACCGCGAAGGCGCTGGCGGCCCACTTCGGCTCGCTCGATGCGTTGATGGAGGCGAGCGAGGAGCAGCTCTGCGAGGTACCCGATGTGGGACCGGTCGTGGCGCATTCGATCCGGACCTTCTTCGAGCAACCGCACAACCGCGAAGTCATCGCCGCCCTGCGCGAGGCCGGGGTGGCCTGGACCGAGGGTGAGCCGACCGGTGGCGGCCCGAAACCGTTGGCCGGGTCGACTTACGTGCTTACCGGCAGCCTCGAGGGGATGACCCGCGAGGCCGCCAGCGAGCGCCTGCAGGCCCTCGGCGCGAAGGTCACCGGGAGCGTGTCGAAGAAAACCACGGCCGTTATCGCCGGCGCCGATCCCGGCTCGAAGGTCGACAAGGCGCGTGATCTCGGGGTGCCGGTGCTGGGTGAGGCCGATCTGCGGGGACTGCTGGGCGCGGAGTGAGGCGCCCAATGCAATCGTCCATGTGGATTGCACAATGCCGGTCACCGCATGAACGCGGGATGGATGCGGGATGAATCCCGGTCCAGCAAAGGTCCGGGATGGCATCAGCACTGCTATCATTCCGCGTTCGGCACGGTCGCATGTTCGTCGCGCTCCAGTTTCGTCACCGGGGCACGCCGCGCCTGAACGACCTTCATGCACCAGGATTCCCGTGAGACAGAGCGTATGAGCTGGTGGGGCAAGCTTGTCGGAGGTGCGTTCGGCCTGATGGTCGGCGGGCCATTGGGTGCCGTTCTCGGGGCCGCGCTGGGGCATTCCTTCGACCGCGGCCTCAACGCCATCGAGGGCCCGCTCGGCGGGGCCGGCTCACAGGAGCGGGCACAGGCCGCGTTCTTTACGGCGACATTCTCCTGCATGGGCCATCTGGCCAAGGCGGACGGCAACGTCTCTCCCAGCGAGATCCAGCTCGCCGAGGCCGTCATCCAGAAGATGCAGTTGACACCGGACCAGCGCGAAGCGGCTATCCGGCTTTTCAATCAGGGTAAGCAGTCGGATTTCGATCTCGACGGCACGCTGCAGCAGTTCCGCGACGAGTGCCGGCGGCGCACGAATGTCATCCAGATGTTCATCGAGATCCAACTGCAGGCCGCCTATGCGGATGGCGAGCTCGATCAGGCGGAGGAGCAGCTGCTGCTGCACATGTGCACGATCCTCGGGGTCGCCGAGCAGCGGTTCCGGCTGCTCGAGCGCATGCTGCGCGGTGGCCAGCGCAGCCAGCAGCGCGCGGGCGGTGGTGCGAAGGCTCAGGATGGCATGAGCCTGGCGGATGCGTATGAGATCCTCGGCGTGTCGAAAGATGCCAGCGATGACGAGGTCAAGAAGGCATACCGGCGCCTGATGAGCCAGCACCATCCGGACAAACTCGTGTCGAAGGGCCTGCCCGACGAGATGGTCGAGATGGCGAAGTCCAAGAGCCAGGACATAAGCCTGGCATACGAGCGGATCCGGGAGGCGCGGCGCCACTGAGCCGCGCGGCGGCAACCCGTATCGCGTGGCCACTCTCCGCCAACGGTGCATTACGCCGACCGGCACGGACGTGTACCGTAGGAACCGGGGATCAAGAAGGTGAATACCAATGGCACGCGGTTCAAAGAGCATGCCCCGGGCGATCGGCTCGGCCCTGAGCATCGCCGGTGGGGGGCTGATCGTATGGGGCTATCGGGAGTCGCAATCGCTGGGCGACCAGCTGTCATCGGCGATCTCCGGCGATTCCTCGAATGACGTCCTGCTGTTCTACGGGATTGGTGGTGCCGGCCTCGTCGCCGGACTGGTCCTGCTTTTCCGCAACTGAGCGCCGATGAACCATGGCCGCGGCTGAACGACGCAATCTGCTGGTTGTTGCCCACGATCCCTCGCCGAACACGCAGCGGATGGTCGAAGCCGTGCTGCGCGGTGCCGCGCACGAAGACATCGAGCGCGTCGACACCCGGCACGTGAGACCGCTGGAGGCGGGGCCCGACGACGTGCTCGCCTGCGATGCGGTCATCCTCGGCACCACCGAGAATCTCGGTTACATGAGCGGCGCGCTCAAGGACTTCTTCGATCGCACCTATTACAACGTGATCGAGCACACGGAAGGCCTGCCATACGCGCTGTACGTACGTGCGGGCATGGACGGCACCGGCACGCGCCGGGCGGTCGAGAGCATCTGTACCGGGCTCAGCTGGCGACCCGTGCAGGATCCGCTGATCTGCCGCGGTTCATGGGATGACGCCTTTCTCGAGCAGTGTGAGGAGCTCGGCCTGTATATGGCGGCGAGTCTTGATACGGACATTATCTAGGCGGCAGGCGGCAGGCGGCAGGCGGCAGGCGGCAGGGCCAAGGACTGAGGCGACATTACGTAGGCCCGCTTTGCCCGGCGCCGATTGCGTTTCGGTCATCCATCTTCATCCGCCGCCGGGCAATGCCGGCATTGCGCGATGATATGCCCCGGGCGGTATCCACCGCCGCGGACCGCGCAAAACCGGCCTACGTTCGGTAGCAGTGTTCGGTCGGTCAGGTTTCGTCGGCGCTCGGATCGGGCTCGAACCCGAATCGCTTCGGCACGTCCGCGCGGTTGATGAAGCCGACGTCGATCGCTCGGCCGTTTTGCAGCAGTTGCAGGCCGGCGTCTTTCCCCGCCTGGAGGGTCTCGACCGCAGCCTCCAGTGTTTCGGGCGCCGCGCGCTCACCGTTCGCATCGACCAGCCATTCGGCGATTGCGGCGAGCGAGTCGCTGTCCACGAGTCCGACACCATCCTCGAAATGGAGCAGGAGATTGCCCTCCTCATCGATCCATGCGCCGTCCACTGCCTCGATGTGCTCGCCGGTATGCCGGCACAGCTCGTTGCCACCGTCCACGTACAGCACCCAGGGTGTGTAATCGAGGCTCACGAAGCCGCGTTGGGGCCCGTTCTGGAAGAACCAGCGGCCCTGCTCATCGTGGTCGTAATTGCGGTTGATGAAGCCGACCAGTCCGGCGTGCGTGATCGGTTCGCCCTTCAGACGCCAGTGACCGGATTCATCCAGCGACAGCCAGCCTGCCAGGCCCGGTACATCGGGCCACTTCGCCATTGCGGCGCGGACGGTATCGTCCATTGTCTATCGCTCCAGTCTTGATTCCCTCTGGACTGTAGCAAAGACGGCCTGCAGGCGGCAGGGCGAAGGGCGAAGGGCGAAGGGCCTCGTAGGCGCGGTTTTGCCGAAGGCGAGCGCGCGCGATCGTGTTGTGCCGCGGTTGCCGGCGCACTCGCGTGCGGGCTCGCTTCCACGAACACATACGTAGGCCGGCTTTTCCCGGCGCCGGTTGCGTTTCAGTCATCCAGCATGATCAGCCGCCGGGAAATGCCGGCATTGCGCGGTTATGTGCCCGGGGTGGTATCCACCGCCGGGTGGCGCGCAAGGCCGGCCTACGTCTGCGTTCGCGTGTTTTCCACGAACAGGCGCTGCCAATGGCGGAAGCCCTCGGCGCGGATCGTCAGCGACCCCGCGTGTGCATCGAGTTCGCGGTCGATGTAGACGGTTACGCCGTGGATATCGCGTACGATCCACTCTTGTGCCATTTCAGGCGTGCGCGCCTCGGCGACCGGCAGCATCGCGGTGCCGCCGCAGCACCCGTGCCGGGGAGATTGGCGCAGGGTGACGACGCCGCCGTGGCGCTGGATCCAGTCGATGGCGCCCGAGTCGACGGTGAGCCGGAGTCGGTCGTATGCGCTCATCCGGGCGCGACAGCGGGTTGCGCGGCCGGGAAATGCCCGCGGGTGCGATTGGCGATCCGCACGAGCGCCAGCATCAGCGGGACCTCCACGAGCACGCCCACCACGGCCGCGAGCGCGGCACCGGACTGCAGCCCGAACAGCGAGATGGCCGCGGCCACGGCGAGCTCGAAGAAATTGCTCGCGCCGATCATTGCACCCGGTGCCGCGATGTTGTGCGGTACGCGCCACGCACGGGCCCAGCCGTAGGCGATCGCGAAGATCAGAAAGGTCTGGATAATCAGCGGGACCGCGATCAGCCCGATGTGCAGTGGATTGTTCAGGATCACCTCGCCCTGGAAGGCGAACAGCAGCACCAGCGTCAGGATCAGGCCGATCGGCGTGATCACGCCGATGCGTTTCATGAACACGTTGTCGAACCAGTCGATCCCGTTGCGGCGGATCAGGGTCAGACGCGTGATATAGCCGGCCGTGAGCGGGATCACGATATACAGCAGTACGGAGAGCGCCACCGTCTCCCACGGCACCGCGATATCCGACAGCCCCAGCAGAAAGACCACGATCGGCGCGAAGGCGAACAGCATGATCAGGTCGTTCACGGACACCTGCACAAGCGTATAGGCGGCGTCGCCCCGGGTGAGGTAGCTCCACACGAACACCATTGCCGTGCACGGCGCCGCGCCCAGGAGAATCGCGCCGGCCAGATACTCCCGGGCGAGTGCCGTTGGTATCAGTGGCTCGAACACCACGAACAGGAAAAACCAGGCGACGGCGAACATCGTGAAGGGTTTGATCAGCCAGTTGACGGTGGTCGTGATGATCAGACCCCACGGCTGACGGCGGACGCCGAGGATGGAACCGAAATCGATCTGCACCATCATCGGGAAGATCATGGCCCAGATCAGCACGGCGACCGGAATGGAGACTTGCGCGTATTCGTAGCGCGACAGCGCATCGGGGATCGCAGGCGCCAATTGCCCGAGTGCGATTCCGGCGATGATGGCCAGTGCAACCCAGAGGCTGAGCCAACGTTCGAACAGGCCCATGCCTTCGCGGATATCCGGTTCCTGGTCGCTCGTGGCGGACGTGTCGGTCATGATCGCTCCGTGTGGGTTGGCCAGCCCGTTGTCACGGGCTGACGGTGTTGTTGATTGGTCCTCGGGCGGATCGAGGCGTTCGCCCCGGTCTCCGCACCCGAAGCGGCGGGATCAGGCCGACTTCGGTGTGTCGTCATCTCCGATCGCGCGTACGCGGCTTTGACTGGACAGCCGGTCGAGGCTGGCGAGCGGCAGGTTGAGGAACAGCTTGATGCGCCCCTCGAAGTCCGCCAGCACATTGCGGTAGGCCTGCATGCGCTGCGCCTCGTCACCCTCGACCTGCGCCGGATCGGGCAGCCCCCAGTGGGCCGTGATCGGCTGGCCTGGGAACATCGGGCACTGCTCGGCGGCGTGATCGCAGACCGTGATGACGAAGTCGAAGGGCGGGGCGTCCGGGCCCGTGTATACGTACAGCGATTTCGAACCCAGCTCGTCGGTGGGCAGTCCGTAACGTTCCAGCAACTCCAGGGCGAGGGGCTGGATCATGCCGGAGGGTTCGCTGCCCGCGCTGTGTGCCTCGAACCGATCGCCGCCCCAGTGCCGCAACAGGCTCTCGGCGATGATCGACCGGGCGGAATTGCCCGTGCACAGGAACAGCACGCGCCAGGGTGCTCCGGGGGATGGATCGGTCATGCGGATCTCCGTTGGTTCGCGGGATGGCAGTCGGCGCCACCACAGCAGTTTTCGGTGAGGTAATCGACGAGCGCATGCATGTGCTCAAAGGCGACACGATAGATCCGTTCCCGCCCGGCGGCTTCGCATTCGATCAGGCCGGCGTGGCGCAGCGCTGACAGGTGGAAAGAAAGCGTTGCCGGCGCCAGTCCCAGCGTCGACGCGATCTCGCCCGCGCGCACGCCACCCGGGCCGCGCTGCACCAGCAGCCGAAAAATCTCCAGCCGGTTCGCTTGCGCGAGGCCGGCGAGCGCGTCCACAGCGGTGCTCGTTTCCATATTTCCAGAATAATCGAAATATAATCGCTGGCGCAATCGACACGAATGCGGAGTCCGCGGATCAGGAAGAACGGCGGCGTGACTGCGGGAGCCGGTCGAACACGTGCGTCTCGATGGACCACCCGCCCGGAGAGGCGTTAAGCACGAAACAGCCCGGACCGCCGTAGGCGCGGCTGCGTCCGGCCGCGCCCGGGTTGAGGATCCAGGGTGCAGGCGCGCACTCGATCGCGCGCCGATGGCTGTGCCCGACAACGATCGCGGCGGCCTCCGGCGCCTGCTCGCGCAGGCGCCGGTGGCGGGTGTGTGCCGGCAAACGGTGGCCGTGCGCAACCCAGAGTTGCCCGCCCGGCAGGTCGACGGTCATCGCCTCCGGGAGCCGGTCGAGTACCGCGTGATCCGCGCACGGCCAGTGGCGCTCCGTATCGTTGTTGCCTTTCACGGCGACGACCCGGGCCTGGTCGTCCGCGAGCGTTTCGAGTATGCACGCGGCGCCGATATCGCCCGCATGCACCACGATCTCGCAGGCCCGCGCGATCGTGGCGATACGGGGATCCAGCCAGCCGTGGGTATCGGCGAGGAGGGCGACGTGCATCGTTGCGGCCATCCGGATGGTCGGTTTTCGGTAACGCGACGATTGTGCCACGCATGGCCCGCCGGGATGCCGACGCCATTTGTAACAGCGCCTACGGTGCGTTGCGGGCTGACGGGGAGAAATGTAACGAAGTTGGCGTTGGCGCGGCGCCCGTCAGTATATTGCGTCGCCGGCACGCCGGGGGACAGGGAAATGGATGATCGATCCAGTCCGGGGAATTGCGTCAACGGATCCCGCTTCCGGGGTGAGACGCGTGATTGCCTCCTGATCCCCAGGCCGCGCCTGCCGGTACCTCGAGTGGTCGCGAGCCTGCGCGAGAGCCAGGAATTCCAGTCCGCACTCGTTCGCCTGGCCGCCTGGCTGGTAATGGCCGTGTTCATCGGCATCGGCGCCACCCTGGGCCACTACACGATCTCCTGGCAGCTATACGCGTGGCTATTCGGTGTCCATTTCGTATGGTTCGCGGGCCTGCTGTACGACATCATCCGACGCCCGTGGCTGCGTCCGTGGCGTACGCGCATCGCGATCGTCGCCGATCTGAGTGCGATCACACTGCTGATCTGGCTCTCGGGGGAATTGCTCGCGCCGTTCTATCTGGTGTACATCCTGTCGTTTCTCTCGCAGGGTACACGGTACGGGCGCACAAACCTCACGATCGCGTCGATCGGGAGCGTGATCTCCTACGCGGCAGTGGCCACCACGATGGGTGGATGGCACACGCACGGCTTCGAGGTCGGATTCATCCTGGTCGCGCTCGTGATCCTGCCGCTCTACCAGGATCGTTTGCTGCGTAACCTGCAGGCGGCCCGGCAGCGCGCGGAAGCCGCCAACGCGGCCCGCGGCGACTTTTTGGCCACCGTAAGTCACGAACTGCGTACGCCGCTGGCAGGCATGGTCTGTGCGGCACGGCTGTTGCGCGACTCCGATCTCGGCACGGAGCAGCGACGTTGCGCGGAGTCGATCTGTGCATCGGGTGAGACCGTCCAGGCGTTGATCGGTGACATCCTCGATCTGTCCAAGATCGATTCGGGTTGCCTTGACCTGCACCCGGAACTCTTTGAACTGCGCCGCAGCGTACTCGATGTCAGCCGCAATGTGGGGCAGAAAGCGCTCGATAACGGCGTCGAACTCATCTGCTGTATCGACGGCCAGCTGCCGGTTGTGGCCTGGGGCGACCGGCTCCGTTTCGAGCAGATCCTGTACAACCTCATCGGCAACAGCGTGAAATTCACGCCCGCCGGACGTATCTGCATCGAGGTGGAGCGGTCTCCAGCCGATGCGCGGCTGCCCGAGGAGCATGTAGAGGTCGTGATCGCGGATACCGGCGTCGGTATTCCGCGCGCGCGCCTCGACCGGATTTTCGACAGTTTCTGGCAGGCGGACACGCGCGCGAGCCGACAATGCGGCGGCACGGGACTCGGTACGACCATCGCCCACCGGCTGACGACGGGAATGGGCGGGCATATCTCCGTCGATAGTGAGGAGGGGCGGGGCTCGACCTTCCGGGTCCGTCTGCCGCTGCTGCCCGACGCGGCCCATGACCTGCCTCCCGCGCCGCCGCCGGTTCTGCGGGGGCGCACCGCCCTGGTGTATGAATGTGATCCGGAGGCGCTCAGTGCCCTCGAGGAATCCTGCCACCACGCCGGTATGGAGACCGTTCCGTGTTCAGACGATGAAGAACTTGAGCGCCAGCTCCGGGAGCCGGGCGTGGGCCGGCGGGTCGAGGTAGCCATCATCGCGGACACGCCCCCAGGGCTCGATCTGGCCGCGCTTGCCGGGCGATTACGCGAGCGCCTCGGCCATGCAGTGCCTACCCTGTGTATAGGGTATGGCGCACGCCTGGCGCACGGGGCCGCGACAACCGCGCTCGGCAAGCCCTGGCACCCGGATGAGTTCTGGGCCGCGCTGGTGGCCGTAATCGACCGTGAAACGGACGAACGTGGATCGGCGCCAGGTACTTCCCGCAGCGGCGCGGGCGCCGCGGTTTCGTTGAGTATTCTGGTCGTCGAGGACGACTCGGTGAACGCTGGCCTGGCGGCGACGCTGCTCGGACGTCTCGGCCATACTGTCACCGTGGCCGACAGTGGTTGGGTGGCGCTGGAACGGCTTGTGGCCGGCGGCTTTGATCTGGTGCTCGTCGATCTGCGAATGCCGCGAATGGATGGTGTCGAGTTCACATGGCGGGTGCGTACGCGGGAAAAGCCAGGCGAGCGTCTGCCGATCGTCGCGTTGAGCGCGAATGCGGCCGTCGAGGTGCGCGAGCAGGGCCTGACGGCCGGTATGGATGGTTTCCTCACCAAGCCGCTTGATCCCGCCGCCCTGGAATCATTGATCGATCGGCTGGTGCGCACCTGATCAACCGCGACGGAACTCGTCCTGGGTCAAGGATGTCGGAGCGCCATGCGCGTGCACGGCCTGCCCGGCAATGGCGCGGAGTATTACGGAGAGACTGACCATGAAGCGATTGATCCTTGGCCTGTTGTTGTGCGGGCTGTCGGTAAGCCACGCGGCCACGGCGGCCCCCGAGGCCGATCTCTGGGAGCGCTGGACTGCACACGATGATTCATCGGAGGCGACGATCGACCATGCCGCCTGGACCGAGTTTCTCGGGAAATATCTGCGGGAAGACGATGAAGACGTGACGCGGCTGGATTACGGTGGGGTCGAAGCGGCCGACCGGGAGCGGCTCGATCGCTATATCGCACGCCTTGCCGACGTCCCCATCAGCGAGTACAGCCGGACGGAGCAGTTTGCGTACTGGGTTAATCTCTATAACGCCGTGACCGTCGACATCGTGCTCGAGCACTACCCGGTCGACTCGATCCGCGACATCGATATCTCACCCGGCTGGTTCAGCAGTGGCCCCTGGGGAGCCAAACTGGTGACGGTCGAGGACGAGGAGCTGTCACTCGACGATATCGAGCACCGCATCCTGCGCCCGATCTGGTCCGATCCGCGGATCCACTACGCGGTCAACTGCGCATCCGTGGGCTGCCCCGATCTGCAGGCAGAGGCGTTCACGCCGGAGGACATGGAAGAACAGCTCGACCGGGCCGCGCGCGGTTACATAAACGACAGCCGCGGATTTACGGTCACCGACGACAATGGACTGATCGTTTCAAGTATCTACGACTGGTTCCAGGAAGACTTCGGTGACAGCGAACTGCGCGTGATCAAGCACCTGCAGAAATACGCCGACGAATCCGGCGCGGCGATGATCGAACGCCGCACGGAGTACGACGACCACCGCTATGACTGGTCACTCAACGACGTGCAGTGAGTGGAGACGGTCTCCGGGGCTGGTAGAACCACAGATGGACATAGATAAACACAGATGATGAGGGGTAACTTCCGCGCTCGGGAGCTTCGCTGAGACCACGGACGTATCCGACAGGTAAATTCAGAACCACAAAGTGAACACGAAATGGACACAAAATAAAGCTCAAGTCAGAGCGCACCGGACGACATCCACACGGCGTTATTTTGTGTTCATCTTGTGGTTCCGGAATTGGCCCTAAATTCACGTGCCCGGTTTCAGCGAAGCTCCAGTCCCCTCAAAGGGATCACTGAGTATATCTGTGTTCATCTGTGTCCATCCGTGGTTCCAGACAACGCCTGTTATCTGTCCAGACGCTTATGCTTCGGCCGGTGGGGCTGGGCGGCGTCGGCGCCGAGGCGGCGTTTGCGGTCTTCTTCGTATTCGGAATAGCTGCCCTCGAAGAAGAACACCTCGCCGCTTTCCTCGAACGCCAGCGTGTGGGTCGAGATGCGGTCCAGGAACCAGCGATCGTGCGAGATCACCACGGCGCTGCCGGGGTAGTCCATCAGTGCCTGTTCGAGCGCACGCAGGGTCTCGACGTCCAGATCGTTGGTCGGCTCGTCGAGCAGCAGGAGGTTGCCGCCGCTTTTGAGCAGTTTGGCCAGGTGCACCCGATTGCGCTCACCGCCGGACAGGTCCTTGACCAGTTTCTGCTGGTCCGGGCCCTTGAAATTGAAGCGGCCGCAATAGGCGCGCGAGGCCACCTGCCAGTTGCCTACCTCGATGTAATCGTGGCCGTCGGAGATCTCCTGCCAGACCGTCTTGCTGCCATCGAGGTGATCGCGTGACTGGTCGACGTAGGCCACCTCGACGGTATCGCCGATCTCGATGGTGCCGCCATCGGGCTGCTCCTGACCGGTGATCATCCGCAGCAGCGTGGTCTTGCCCGCGCCGTTGGGGCCGATCACGCCCACCAGCGCGCCCTTCGGCACGCGAAACGACATGCCCTGATAGAGCTCACGGTCGCGGAAGGTCTTGGTCAGGCCCTCGGCCTCGATGACCTTGTCGCCGAGCCGCGGGCCCGGCGGGATATAGATCTCGTTGGTCTCAGCGCGCTTCTGGTATTCGGGCTGCTGCAGCTCCTCGATCCGCTGCAGGCGCGCCTTGTTCTTCGTCTGCCGGCCCTTGGGGTTGCTCTTGGCCCATTCGAGCTCCTGCTCCATCGCCTTGCGCCGTGCGCTCTCGGTCTTTTCTTCCTGCGCGAGCCGCTTCTCCTTGTACTCGAGCCACGCGGAGTAGTTGCCCTGGAAGGGATGGCCGCGGCCGCGGTCAAGTTCGAGGATCCAGCCGGCCACGTTGTCGAGGAAGTAGCGGTCGTGGGTGACCGCGACGACCGTACCGGCGAACTCGCCGAGGTACTGCTCCAGCCACGCGACCGATTCGGCATCGAGGTGGTTGGTGGGCTCGTCCAGGATCAGCATGTCCGGTTCGGACAGCAGGGTGCGGCAGAGCGCCACGCGGCGGCGCTCGCCGCCCGAGAGATTCGCGGTCTCGGCCTCCCAGGGCGGCAGGCGCAGGGCATCGGCCGCGACCTCGAGCTTGCGATCAAGATCCCAGGCGCCTGCGGCGTCGATCTTATCCTGCAGCTTGCCCTGTTCCTCGAGCAGCTTCTCGAAGTCGGCGTCCGGGTCCGCGAAGGCCTCGCCGATCTCGTTGAAGCGGTCGACCATCGCTTTGGTCTCGGCGACCCCTTCCTCGACGTTACCACGCACATCCTTGCCGTCGTCGAGCTGCGGCTCCTGGGGCAGGTAGCCGATCTTCAGGCCCGGCTGCGGCCGCGCCTCGCCCTCGAATTCGGTGTCGACGCCGGCCATGATCCGCAACAGCGTCGATTTGCCGGCGCCGTTGTACCCGAGCACGCCGATCTTCGCGCCGGGGAAGAAGTTCAGGTTGATATTCTCCAGGATCTTCTTTTTGGGCGGTACGACCTTCGTGAGGCCGTCCATCGTGAATACGTACTGCGCCATGAGTGGTCCTGCCGGGGTTGTTCGCGAAGGCGCGTATTATCGGCGCATGCGGCGTTTCGGTCCACCGGCGCTGACGCGGTTCCTTGCCGCAGCCCCCTGTGCCAGGGTATGGCGACTTTTCACACGAGAGGGTTCGTGCCATGGGGCGCACTCGCGCGTTTGTCATCCTGCTACTGGTATCCATCGCCACGGCTGTGGGGGCCGCCGATCCGCCGACGTTCTCGAAGCCGGAGGCGGCCGACGAGGTGCTGGAGGCGAAGGATCTCCCGTTCCGGCTGCATTACGACAGCGCGCAATGGGAGATCCGGCCGCAGCGCTCGCAGTTGGCGCTGCTGGCGCGGGTGATCCACAAGGAGGGCGCGATCTCGGGCGCTTTCGATTACCGCCGTGAGCCCCTCACGCATGAGCAGTTGCGCGAGCGCGAGATCGAGGAACTCGACTCCGCATTTCAGAGCCATGAGGTCGAGGGCTTCGAGCGCCGCCGCGTGAATGGCCACGAGGTGCTGTTCATGCGCGCTCGGGCGACCACGGCCGACGGCCAGGAGGTCGTGGTCCGCAGTTACCTGTGGCGCGGCGAGCAGGGGGTGGCCGATTACGGTCTGGTCGTGGATGCCGAGCGGTTCGAGGACCATGCCCCAGCCATGATCGATCTGCTGAACGGTTTCGACAGGGCGGCGGACCGGGAGGCCGGCACGTGAATGGCGGCGCGGTGTTCGGCGGGATGGATGCCGGTGGCCACGAGCAGGTCATCTATTGCCACAACCCGGACATCGGTCTGCGGGCGATCGTGGCCATCCATGACACGACGCTGGGCCCGGCCCTCGGTGGCCTGCGCATGTGGCCGTATGACGATGAGGGGGCCGCCCTGACCGATGTCCTGCGCCTGTCGCGGGGGATGACCTATAAAAACGCCCTGGCCGGGCTGGAACACGGGGGCGGCAAGGCGGTCATCATCGGTGATCCCGCGGTCGATCGGACCGAGGCGCGCATGCGCTGCTTCGGCCGCTTTTTGGATACCCTGGGCGGGCGCTACATCACGGCCGAGGACGTCGGCATGACGGCGGCGGACATGGAGTACATCCTGCAGGAGACGCCATGGGTCACGGGTACGCACGAATACCGGGGTGGCAGCGGCGATCCGTCGCCGTTCACCGCCCAGGGGGCGGTCGCCGGCATCCGGGCCTGCCTGCGCGAGCGCTTCGGACACGATCGCATCGGCGATGCTGGTTACGCGGTTCAGGGGGCGGGGCATGTCGGCACCGAGTTGATCAAGCGCCTGCGCGATCATGATGCGCGGGTATTTGTCTGCGACGTCGATCCCGCGCGCGTCCAGCACGCCGTCGACGAATACGGCTGTGTGCCCGTCGACTCTGATGGGCTCTTCGATACCGGCGCCGAGGTGTTCGTTCCCTGCGCACTCGGCGGGGTGATCAATCCGACGACGCTGCCGCGTTTGCGTTGCGATATCGTTGCCGGGGCGGCCAACAATCAGCTGTCGACGACCGACGAAGGTGATGAACTGGATCGCCTCGGCATCGTCTATGCGCCCGATTACGCCATCAATGCCGGCGGCGTGATGAACGTATCGCTGGAAATGCAGGGCTACAGCGCCGAACGGGCCCACGCCATGGCCGAACGGATCGAGGACACGATGACGGCGATCTTCGCCCGCGCCCGCCGCGACGGGATCCCGACGTGGCTGGCGGCCGATCGGCTCGCCGAGGCCCGGATCGCGGAACGCGCCACCCTGCGCTCCACGGCGCCCGGTACGCCGGCGGGTGCGATGCAGGTACCGTCAGGTCGTCACTGACGGGCACGCGAGCATGCGTCCGTCAGCGGGTCAGGGAACCGGCTCGCACCACTCTCGAACGCCAGTATTCATGGTCGAGGCTGCTGACATGGACATTCGACCCCGTCTTGGGCGCGTGCACGAACTCATCGTCGCCGATGTAGATCCCGACATGGGATACCCCGATGCCGCCGATACGGAAGAAGACGAGGTCGCCGGGCTCAAGCTGGTGCAGATAGCGTCGGTTGACGGCGTCGTATTGCGCGTCCGTCGTGCGCGGCACCTGCGCGCCGGCACGCCCGTAGGCGTACTGGACGAGACCGCTGCAGTCGAACGCGTCCGGCCCGTTGGCCCCGTAACGATACGGCGTACCCTGCATCGACAGGGCGATCTGCGCAGCGCGCTGGTGCGTGGCGCCATCAGCGTTGGACTCGATGGCGGGCCGCGGGCCGCTGGCGCAGCCGGCGAGCAGGGCGATCGCTGCCAGGCAGAGCGCAAGTCGGGCGGGACGTCCACGGGCGGTTCGTGTGGCTCGCATGGTGTATGCTCCGATGCGTTGCGCCCGATTATCCCCTGTTTCCGGAGGCTTGCAAGTGGAACCTGAAAATCCTTGGAGGAATTGCGCGGCCTGCCGGGCCGGGGGAATGCCTGCGCCGGAGGTCGCATCGGGGCCATGAGCCGGCGGTCCCGGTCACGGAGCCTGCAGCTGGATAACCCACCGGGGCTGCGCGAAGGCCGTCTCGCGCAATGCCCTGCGGGACCGCATTGCGTCTCCAGCCTCGAGGAGCGCCCGGCCCGCCGGGTGGCACCGATCGGCTACGCGATTGCCCGGGCCGAGGTGAGCGCGCTGCTACTGGAGTTGATCGGGTCGTGGCCGCGGATGCAGATCGTCACGGCCGGGACGGACTACATCCATGCCGTGCAGCGCTCGCGCGTATTCCGGTTCCCGGACGATCTCGAGTGCCACCTGCCGGCGGACGAGCGCCTCGTGTATCTGCGCTCGTGCGCCCGTTTCGGCTGGTACGATTTCGGCGTCAATCGCGCCCGTGTCGAGCGCCTGCGCCAGGCGGTCAACCGCCGGTTGGCGCAACGACGATAGCGTAACCACGCGGCACATAGTGCCGGATCAGAACTCCTCCTGATCGATGCCGATCACGGCCAGACAGTCGCCCGGGCGCGCGAGTCCCGGGAAATGGCGGCCGATCAGGGTGCCGGTGCGATTCGCGTAGTAGAGGCCGGGTTCGAGGCCGGTCTTTTCGATCGAGTGGATCCGGCCGATCAGCTGGCCGTCTTCAACATTGTCACCGAGGGTGACCAGGCATTCGAACAGACCGGTCTCGTCGGAGATCGTGTAGGAGTTCATGTCCGGGGTCGCCATCACCCGGGAGGGTTGCTCCCCGCGCCGCTCGCGCGTATTCGGCTCGCCTTCGAGCATGCCGAGGTGGTTCATGACGTTGATGACCCCCTGTTCGGCGATCTGCACCGTCTCCGGCGTGGTGGTCCCCCCGCCGCTGAGTTCGGTGAACATGAACACCTTGCCCGACTCCTCGACCACGCCGTCGATCATGCCCTCGGTGTCGAGCTCCTCAATGATCAGCGAAATCGGTGCATCGAACGCCTGGACGACGCCACGGGTGCGCTCGAATTGCTCGGCATCGTTGAGGTAATGCATGGCCGCAAACGGTATGAAATCGAGTGTCTTGCCGCCCGAATGGATGTCGATAACCGCCTCAACCCGGGGCAGCAGCACATAGCTCACGTAATGGCAGAGCATCTCGGTGATAGACCCCGTGCGCTGGCCGGGAAAGGCCCGGTTCATGTTGACGCCATCGAGCGGCGAGCAGCGCGCGCCGACCTGTACGGCCGGGGGGTTGAGGCACGGGATCATGATCGCCGTCCCCCGGATCGAGGCCGGGTCGATCGAGGCCGCGAGTTTCTTCAGAGCGATCGGCCCCTCGTATTCGTCACCGTGATTGCCACCGGTGAAAAGGACATTTGGCCCGGTGCCATTGCGGATTACGGTGATCGGCACCCGGACCGCGCCCCAGGCGGAGTCGTTGGCCGAATAGGGTGCACTGATATAGCCGTGCTGCTTGCCCTCCGCATTCCAGTCGATGGAGGAGGTGACGCGCGGGGGTTTCTGAAGGAAGCCCGGTGTTTCGCCTTCGTTCGCGATCATGGTTCGAATCCCGTGAGTGGTTCGGACCGGCCCGTGCAGTGCGGCCGGCGGCTGCGCTGTTGATGTGATTCTGTCACAGCACCGCGTTTTGCCAAGTGGTCGAATGGATGCGTCCGTGTTTCCGGGAAATCCATCGCACGCGCGGCCCGCAAGCGCTGGAATTTTCCCCCACGCGGCGGTTGCGTGGGAATATCCGCCGCGCGCCCGACGACAGCACGATATCCGTTGCGCTTCGCGGAGGCTGTAATCCGCGCACGATCGCGTGACTGGCGGGCAACAGGTATCGGGCGTAAAGCCCTCGCTTCGGTCCCTACGCGCGTTTTACTCGCGGGCAGTACAGTCTGGTCCGGCGGCTCCACCGTTGGTGAACCAGACGTAATCGAATGGCAGCGTACCACCCGCGGCCTCGCGCTGTTCGGCAATGGTCGGCCGACCGGCGGTTCCGACAAAGGCGATGGTCACGAAGTCGCGTTCCGGCGCTCCCCTGCGCAGATAGACGGGGACGCCATAATCACCGCGCACATGGCCGTGGCCCGCTATCAGGATCGCGCCATTGTCCGGGGCCGCGTTTATCATCGTAGCGGTCATGGAGGCATCCCGTAGGCGCTGCACGGCAATCATGCGATCGAGCGGGGCGTGTTCGGACAGGCCGCAGTGTGCGCGCTCCAGGGTGGCGAGCAGGCGTCGCTCGGCCGCGGCTTCCAGTGGCGTCGCCAGTCCGGGAAGCGTCTGCCCGCCATGATCCGCGAGGGCGGCGAGGCCTTCGGCGGCCACCCTGCGGGAGAGCGTCGAACCGGGTCCGCCGGCAAGTATGGGCAGATCGTGCGCCAGCGCCGCATCGACGATCGGGCGGTACTCCGGCCACGGTGGCCAGCCGCGGTCACGCCACTCCACGGCGGCGCCGAATGCCTCCGCATCGGGAGTGGAGGCCCGGCGCCATTCGTCGATATCGCCCTGCCGGTCGCGCGCGACCATCTCGAGCACAACGGCCGGTCGGCGCCCGTCGCCGGCGATGGCCCGGATCAGACGAGCCTGGAGGGCATGATGCCGAGCGATCGTATGCGTTTCCCCCAGCAGGACGAAGTGCGCCGCCCGGGCCGCCGCGATGACCTCGTCGGGGTCGGTGAAGCGCGCCTCGCCGGGTTTCCAGATACGCCCGGCGAGCGGTTGCGCCGCCTCGGCGCCGCTCGCGCCCAGAATGAAAGCGAGGAGCACCAGCCAGAGGTGCGGGCATCGCTCGCCGGATGCGGGCTTGCATTCGCTGTGCATGATCTTTACAACCCCCGGTTTGTCCATCGGCTGCGCCCATGATCGAGACGGAACACCTGACCAGACGATTCGACCTGTTTACCGCGGTGGATGATCTCACCCTACGCGTGGAACCGGGCGAAGTGCTGGGATTCCTCGGGCCGAACGGTGCCGGCAAATCGACCGCGATGAAAATGATCAGTGGTTTCCTCGCACCCAGCGAGGGCTGTGCCGCCGTCTGTGGCCACGACGTGGTCGCGGAGCCACACGCGGCCCGGCTGGCGCTCGGCTATCTCCCCGAGGGTGCGCCGGCCTACGCGGAAATGGTGCCCCACGCGTTTCTGCGCTTTATAGCCGACATGCGCGGACTCCGCGGCGAGCATCGCCGACGGCGCATCGATACGGTGGTCGAGCAGCTGCATCTCGGGCCGGTGCTCTATCAGCCGATCGCGACCCTTTCCAAGGGCTTCAAGCGCCGCGTCGGCCTCGCCCAGGCATTACTGCACGATCCGCCGGTGCTGATCCTGGATGAGCCGACCGACGGGCTCGACCCGAACCAGAAGCATGAGGTGCGGCGCCTGATCAATACGATCGCGCCGGAGAAGACGATTGTCGTCTCGACGCACATCCTCGAAGAGGTCGAATCCGTGTGCACCCGGGCCGTCGTGATCCGCAGCGGCCGGGTGGTGGCCGACGACACGCCCGCGGGGCTGCTGGCGCGCTCGCGCTACCGCAACGCGGTCACGGTGGCGATCGCCGAGGAGATCGGTAATGCCATCGATGTCCTGAAAGGACTGCCGGGCGTGACCGGTATCGAACGCGCGGCCGACGGCCATAGCGTAACCGTATTCGGGGAGGATGGACTCGATACCGCCGCCCGGGTACGCGAATGCTGTCAGGTGCAGGGCTGGACCGTGACGGCCCTGCGCGCCGAGGGCGGGCGGCTCGACGACGTGTTCCGCGACATCACCGCATCGGAGACGGCGGCATGAGGGCGATCGGCGCGATTTTCCGGCGCGAGTTGACCGGCTATTTCGTCACCCCGGTGGCGTACGTATTCCTCGTGATTTTCCTTGCCCTGATGGGCGCGCTGACGTTCTACTTCGGCGGCTTCTACGAACGCGGGCAGGCCGACCTCGGGCCGTTTTTCGGGCTGCACCCGTGGCTGTACGCGTTCCTGGTGCCGGCGCTGGCCATGCGGCTCTGGGCCGAGGAGCGCGATACCGGCACCATCGAACTCCTGCTCACGCTGCCGGTCACGACCGCCCAGGCCGTCATTGGCAAATTCCTCGCGGCCTGGGTGTTCGTGCTGTTCGCGCTCGTGCTGACGGCGCCCATGTGGTGGACGGTCAATTATCTCGGCGAGCCGGATAATGGTGTCATCCTGGCGGCCTATATCGGCAGCGCCTTCATGGCCGGCGGCTTCCTGGCCATCGGCAGCTTCGTGTCGGCGTTGACCCGCAGCCAGGTCGTCGCGTTCGTGATCGGGTTCGTGCTCTGTTTCCTGTTCCTGATGGCGGGCTACCCGCTGGTGCTCGATGCCTTCCGCGGATGGGCGCCGCAGGGCGTGGTCGACGCCATATCGGCGCTGTCGTTCCAGGCGCATTTCGAGTCGATACGCCGCGGGGTACTGGAACTGCGCGATCTGATCTATTTCTTCGGACTGATCGTGTTCTTCCTGTTCGCGAACGTCACCGTCATCGAAATGAAAAAGGGCGAATAAACGATGCGTTTCGCGCCGGGTCGCCGAGTCCAGTCCATTACCGGTATCGCGCTGGGCGCGGTCCTTTTCGTCGCCGTGGTGCTGCTGGCTGATGCACTGCTGGTCGGCGCGCGCGTCGACCTGACCGAGGACGGGCTGTACACCCTGTCGGAGGAGACGCGCGGCATCGTCGAGGAGATCGACGAGCCGATCGAGCTGACCCTGTACTTCTCGAATGACGCGGCCGAAGGCGTGCCCTTCGTGCGCCAGTACGCGCAGCGGGTGCGGGAACTGCTGGAGGAATACGCGGCCCTGTCCGGCGGGCGGATCGAGGTGCATACGGTCGACCCGAAGCCCCTGACCGAGGCGCGCGAGCGCGCCGAAGAGCACGGCCTGGAGCCCGTGCCCGCGGGGACCGGCGACAATGCCCGCCTTTTCCTGGGCCTGGTCGCGACCAACAGCACCGATGGCGTCGAGGTCATCGAGTTCTTCGAGCCCGAGCGCGAGCGCTTCCTCGAATACGATATCTCCAGCCTCGTCTGGTCGCTGATGAACCCGGATCCGCCCGTGGTCGGCGTCATGTCGCGGCTCGATATCACGGAGAGCTACAACCCGAGCACGCGTGAACCGATCCCCGCGTGGGCGGTGATCGACCGAATCAAGGAGTTCGCGGAGATCCGCGAGGTGGATACGCCGACCACCGGCATCGACCCGGACATCGACGTGCTCATGCTGGTGCACCCGCGCGATTATCGGGAACGCACGCTGTATGCGGTTGATCAGTACCTGACCCACGGGGGGCGCGCGGCGGTGTTCATCGACCCGGTGGCGGATACCGCGTCCGGGCCGACCCGGGATCACCCGGACGGCCGCGTGAGCGCCTCCGATCCCGGGTCGCTGCTCGAGGCATGGGGGGTCGACGTCACGCTCGACCACGCCGTCGCCGATCCGCGCAATGGCCTGGTCGTCAGTACCGGTGAGGGCCGCCAGACCGTGCATCCCGGATTGCTCGGGATCACCCGTCAGGGGCTGGCGACGGACGACGTCATTACCGCCACGGTCGAGCGTGTGGTCTTCGGCTCGCCGGGCGTCATCACCAATGGCGATGGTGGTCTCGATATCAAGCCGCTGGTGCAGGCTGCCCCGTCGGCGGGTGTGCTGCCGGCGGAGCGCTTCGTCAGTCTCGACGATCCGGCCGAACTCGCGCGCGGACTGAAACCGCTGGAGCGCCCGTTGACCGTGGCGGCGCGGCTGCAGGGCGATCTGCGTTCGGCTTGGCCGGAGGGGCCACCGGCCGATGGCGAGCCCCCCGCGGCCGGGCATCGGGCCGCGGCGGCCGATCCGGCGAACATGGTGCTGTTCGCGGATACGGATGTCCTGTCCGATCGCCTCTGGGTGAGTGAACGGCGCCAGGGGCAGCAGCGGGTACGCGAGGCCTTTGCCGGTAACGGCGATATGGTGGCGAACGCGGTCGAGAATCTGCTCGGCAGCGACGCGCTCATCGGCATCCGCGGCGCGGGGACCTCGGCGCGCCCGTTCACCCGGGTGGAAAAACTCGAGCAGGAAGCGGCCAACCAGTACCGGGAAAAGGAGCGTGAAGTCCGCGAGGCACTGGAGGAGACCGAAGAGCGACTCGAACAACTGCGGAGCGGCCGTGAGGAGGGTGAGGGCGGTGTCATCCTCAGCGAGCAACAGCAGAGCGAACTGGAAGCACAGCGTGAGCGGCGCAACCAGTTGCGGAGCGAACTGCGCGAGGTCCGGCAGCGCCTCGATGCCCGCATCGAAGCGCTGGGCGATCGGCTCCGGCTGCTGAACATCGTCGCGGTCCCCGGTGTGGTCGCGCTTGCCGCTTTGCTCGTATTCGGAATACGCCGGCGCCGGCGGCGACGCCGCGCGGGTGCAGCGGCGTGAGCGGACGCGTACTGGGACTGCTCGCGCTGGTAACGGTGCTCGCGGTCGGCGCGGCCTGGTACGTACGGCAACCCGTGCCCGAACCGGCGCCGGAGTCGGCTGACGATCGATTCCTGCCCGGCCTCGCCGACCGCCTGCCGGCGATCGCCGCCATCGGTGTGCGTACCGCCGGTGATCGTCTGCTCGCGCATGTCGTGCGCGACGGCGACGAGTGGCGTGTCGATAATCGCTATGACTACCCCGCCGACCGCGAGACCCTGCGCGGCATCCTGATCGCCCTTTCGGAGGCGCGGCGCGAGGAAGCGAAGACCGACCGCGCGGAAGGCTGGGCCCGACTTGGACTGCAGCCGATCGAGGATCCGGATGCGGGTGGGGTCGAACTGACGCTGGAAGGGCTCGATCCGGCGCCCCGGATCATTATCGGCGAAACGGCCGGCGGCGATGCCGGCGGCACGTATCTGCGCCGCGCCGATGAGGACGATGGCCGCGCGTGGCTGGTGTCGGAGCGGATCGAGATGCCCGCCGATATCGGTGACTGGCTCGATGACCGTCTCACCGAAATTCCGATCGAACGCATGCGCTCGGTCGAGATCACGGCCCGCGACGGCGAACCGGTCCGGATCGCGCGCGAGGAGCCGCGATCCCGGTATTTCGAGATTGCCAACCGCCCGGAGGGTCGCCAGCCCCTTTCGAACAGCATCGCCCGCTCGATCGCGCGGATCGTCTCCGATCTGCGACTCAAGGACGTGCATCCGGCCGCTACGCTCGATCTGCCCCCGCGACTGGCCGAGGCGCATTTCGAGACGCTGGCTGGGCTGCGGATCGTGATCGATGCGTTCGCCGCTGACCGGGGCGAGGGGCCGCGCTACATCCGCCTCCGGGCGGAGGCGGTGGACGGTGCCGGCGACCGGGTCCGCGAGCAGGTGGAGA
Source organism: uncultured Ectothiorhodospiraceae bacterium (assembly GCA_913055615.1). Classification (GTDB taxonomy): domain Bacteria; phylum Pseudomonadota; class Gammaproteobacteria; order XJ16; family Halofilaceae; genus Halofilum. The sequence continues at coordinate 12,633 of CAJXKK010000007.1, read as the reverse complement.
CGCTCAATACGCGTTTCGACGGCTGGCTGTACGAAATCCCCGAGTACAAATTCGTCAATATGACGCACACGCTCGAAGGCGTACTCGAGGACGTCAGAGAATAAGTCGGCTCCCCCGCCACGCCGGCTTCCCTCGGCGTCGTTATTCCGACGCCGCGGATGGACTTTTCAGGTAGCGATTCAGAAACGCCGTCGTCTCCGACCATGCGCGCGCGGCGGTGGCGGAGTCGTAATTCTCTCCGGAGGGGTTCGCGAAGGCGTGGCCCGCGCCCTCGTAGACGTGGATCTCGTGCGGCTTCTCGAGTTCGGTGAGGGTCTGACCGAATTCCCGCACCGTGTCGGTCGACACGACACCGTCCTCGCTGCCGAAGAGGCCGAGGACGGGGACGTCCAGCGGATTGAGGCGGTCGGGATCGGTCTCGAGTTCGCCGTAATAGATCACGCTGGCGTCGAGTTCCTCCGGGAACATCAGCGCCGTACGCAGGGACCAGCCGCCGCCGAAGCACCAGCCGACACTGCCGATCCGGTCCGTGGAGGGCATCACGTCGAGATAGTAGAACGCCTGCTCGATATTGCGCTCGAGCCGATCGGTCCGTTCCATGGCCTGTTCCATGAGTGAACGGGCCCGTTTGGGCCGTTCGGCCGTTTCCCCTTCATACAGATCGACTGCCAGCGCCACGTAACCGGCGTCCGCGAAGCGGCGGGCCATGGCCCGGATATTGTCGTTCAGCCCCCACCATTCATGGATCAGCACGACCGCCGGGAAGGGGCCCGAGCCGTTGGCCGGACGGGCGAGGTAGCCGCTCACGGGCTCACCGTCCAGCGTCGCGTAATCGCGTGTTTCCGCCCGCACGGTGTCTTCGTCCACTTCGATATTGGCGCTCGGACTGTCGTCCGCGTGCTCTTCCGCCACGCGTTCACCGTAATCGTTATCCTCGGCGTGGGCGGCACCAAACGCGACCAATAGTAAAAGGGCAAGGATGCAGGGCAGGGACTGGCAGGTTCGTTGCATGGGAGTTCCATCATCGGATTTCCCCTGATTGTAGCGGCCGGCGCGCGTTCGCCCAACGCCGCGCTTTCCCCGAGCGCCGCAACCACTCCATCCGGGCGCCTTATCAGGTTTGCATGGTCGCCACGGTGACAGGGCCCTGGAACGCTTTGGCAGGGGATCGCGGGCCTGCTTGAGGATCTGTTCTCCGGAGTCGATATGAGCGCACTGGCGCTTTGGCGATGCGATCGAACAGCGCGCATTCGATGCGGAGCGGCAGCAGGCGGGGATCCCGTATCCGCTCGCGGTCTCCACGGACAGCGAGTGCCTGCTGTTCGACCTGGCGGACTGACGCAGCCTGTTACGACCGGTACCGACCGTCCGGCGCCACGGATTGGCACGGGACTGCATGAGTCGGGCACAATAGACTCATGGCAACGAATGAAACCGGCGGGCGCCGCCTCCTGGCGCTCCTGCGTGAGCACAGGCCCATCGTGGTCGTCTGCATGATCGCCGGGCTCGTTATCGTGTTCGGGGTGGTCGGTTCGCTGATGGTCGCGCCTCCGGACCCGGGTGTGCGCAATGTCGCCGATCTCCCGGAACTCGATTCGGAGTCCGATCGGGAGCCGGAGAAAGAGCGGAAACTCCCGGATAAAAAACAGGCCTTTTTCGAATTCCTGCGCCCCGTGGTACGCGCCGAGAACAGTCGGATCCGCAAACAGCGCGAGCGTCTGCAGGAACTGGTCGAGACACTGGAAGCAGACGCATCGATCTCGACTGGAGACCGCGAATGGCTCGCCCGCAAGGCGAAGAGATACCGCGTCAAGGCGGAGGAGCCGCTGGCGCGGGGGCGTGCGCTGTTGACCCGTATCGATATCGTCCCGGTCCCGCTGGCGCTGGCGCAGGCGGCCCTCGAGTCGGCCTGGGGGCAGTCGCGCTTTGCGCGCGAGGCCAATAATCTCTTCGGGGAGTGGTGCTTCGAACCCGGTTGCGGGGTGGTGCCGAAGCGGCGCCCGGCCGGCAAGACCTACGAGGTCGAGTCCTTCGACGGCGTGGGTGCCTCGGTACGCAGCTATATCCATAATCTCAATTCGCATCCCGCCTATGCGGAACTGCGCGAGATCCGGGCCCGGGCACGGGCGGAGGGTGAATCGCCGGATGGCTATGAGATGGCCGCGGGGCTGGTCAATTACGCGGCGATTGGAGAGAAATATGTCCAGCACATCCGCAGCGTTATCGAGCGCAACGGGCTCCGCCAGCAGCCGGATCGGCAATCGGGGTAGCATCATGGATGCCGTGCGATGGACGATCCTGCTGGCGGCCGCGCTGTGGGCCCCGATCGTGTCCGCCTCGAGCGCCGTGGTTCTCGAATACCACCACGTGGCGGATGACACGCCGCCTTCGACCAGTGTGACGCCGGAGAAGTTCGAGGCGCACATGGATCATCTGGCGGCGAACAACTTCAATGTCTGGCCCCTGCTGAAACTGGTCAAGGCCGCGCGCGAGGGGGATCACATCCCCGAGCGGACCGTCGCGCTCACGTTCGACGATGCCTATGCCTCCGTCTACGACGAGGTGTTCCCGCGTCTGCAGGAGCGGGACTGGCCGTTCACGGTGTTTGTCGCGACCGGGTCCATCGACAAGGGGATCGACGCATTCACGAGCTGGGACGAACTCCGGGAAATGGAGGCCGCGGGCGTCACCATCGCCAACCACAGCGTCGACCATGCCCACATGGTCGCGCGCGGGGATCGCGATCGCGAGCAGTGGCTCGATGACGCCCGGGCCAATATCGTCGATGCCCGGCAGCGTCTGGACGAGGAGCTGGAATCGCCGGCCCGCCTCTTCGCATGGCCATTCGGGGAGTTCTCGCCGCCGCTCCAGAGACTGCTGGCGGAACTCGATTATGTCGGGTTCGGGCAGCAGTCCGGGGCAATCGGCCCCGACAGCGATTTCACCGCTTTACCGCGTTTCCCGCTCGCGAGCGGTTACGATTCCCTGGACAGCTTCGCGCTCAAGGTCCGTTCAAGGCCACTGCCCGTGGCGAAGGTGGCGCCCGCCAGCGGGGTGCTTGGCCCGGATGCGGAGCGCCCGGCGGTAACCCTGACGCTCGAGGAAGGTCCCTATCGGCCCGAGACGGTGCGCTGCTATGTCGGGGGCGGGGCCGCCGAGGCCGAGGTCGCTGACGGCTCACCGGCCAGGCTTCGTGCGCGACCCGCGCAGGCACTCGGCACCGGCCGGACCAAGATCAACTGCACCGCGCCGGCGACGCAGGGCGACCAGTGGTTCTGGTACAGCTTCGTCTGGATGAAACCCAACCCCGACGGCACCTGGTACAGTGACTGATAAGATCGATACGGCCGGTGACGGGCTCTGGCAGCGCCTCTGGCGCACGTTCCTCTCCGGACTGGCGACGGTTCTACCTGTCGGCATCACGCTCTACCTGGTCTGGTGGCTGCTGCAGAAAGCCGAATCGCTGTTCGGCGGGGCGGTCCGTGTCGTGTTGCCGGATGGCTGGTATTTCCCAGGCCTCGGTATCGCACTCGCGATCGGGATCGTGCTCCTGGTAGGGGCCTTTCTGAACGCATGGCTGTTCAGCCGGCTGGTCGATCTGGGCGAGGCGCTGCTGAGCCGGATTCCGCTGGTCAAGACGGTGTATACCGGCTTGCGCGATCTCGTCGGGTTCCTCTCACGCTCGGGGCGGGAGTCCGATCTCAAGCAGGTGGTCTCGGTGGAGATCCAGCCCGAGGTACACCTGATCGGCTTCGTGACCGATAACGACGTCGGACAGGGGCTGCCGGAACTCGCGCGCGGCGCGGATGACCCGCTCGTGTCCGTGTATATGCCGATGGGGTACCAGGTCGGTGGTTACACCCTCTATCTCCCGGCCAGCCGGCTGCGGCCACTCGATCTGACGATCGAGCAGGCCATGCGCGTCGTGCTCACGGCAGGGGTCAATCGCCCGCAATCGGCCGGGGGCAGCGTCAATCAGGGGTAGTCCGCCGCTGCCCGGGCGTGGGCGTGATGATGCTCCATTCCCGAACACGCGCTCAGGACCTCTCCGGGCGCGAGCGTCCGCATGGCCCACTGGATTCAGGTAATGCCCGGCCCGTCCTGTTGCAGCTGGGCGTCCGTCACCGCGATGGCGGTCATGTTGACGATACCGCGCGCGGTAACCGACGGCGTCACGATATGGGCGGGGCGGTCGCAGCCGAGCAGGATCGGGCCGACGGACAGGGCATCGCTGGTCTGCTTGAGCAGGTTGTAGGCGATGTTCGCCGCGTCCAGCGAGGGCATGATCAGCAGGTTCGCTTCACCCTTGAGCTCGGCGTCGGGGAACAGTCGCTCCCGGATGTGTTCGTCGAGCGCCGCATCGCCCTGCATCTCACCCTCGACCTCGAGGTCGGGGTGATCCCGGCGCAGCATGGCGACCGCCTCGCGGACCCGCTGGGCCGACTCCGCGTTCGAGGTGCCGAAGTTGGAGTGCGACAGCATGGCGACCTCCGGTTCGATCCCGAAGCGCCGCATCTGGCGGGCCGCGAGCACGGCCATCTCGGCGAGCGCGTCCGGATCCGGTTCCGGCGAAATGTGCGTGTCCGCCAGAAACAGCGTGCCCTTGGGCATGATCAGCATCGTCAGTCCGGAGAGATGACCGACCCGAGGACGTCGGCCGAGTATATCCTCAACGTCGCGCAGATGGTCCTGGTAGATGCCGGTGTTGCCGCATATCATCCCGTCCGCCTCGCCGCGCTTGACCATCAATGCGGCGATGACCGTGTTGTTGGTGCGCACGACCGTGCGGGCGGTATCCGGTGACACGCCCTTGCGTGCCATGCACTGGTGATAGAGGGTCCAGTACTCGCGGTAGCGCGGATCATCCTCCGGATCGCAGAGTTCGAAATCCGTATCGATGTCGAGGCGAAGGTCCAGCCGGTCAATGCGTCGGCGCACGACCTCCCGCCGGCCGATGACGACCGGCATGGCCAGTTCCTCGTCGACCACCACCTGAATTGCGCGGAGTACGCGTTCCTGTTCGCCATCGGAAAAGACGACGCGCTTCGGTGACTGCCGCGCCTTCTCGAAGACCGGCTTCATGACCATGGTCGAGCGATAGACGAACGCGTGCAGCCGATGGTTGTAGGCCTCGAAATCATGGATCGGCCGGGCAGCGACGCCGGTTTCCATCGCCGCCCGCGCCACCGCCGGCGCGATCTCCAGGATCAGGCGCGGGTCGAACGGCTTCGGGATCAGGAACTCGCGGCCGAATGTCAGGGACTGATCCTCGTAGGCGCTGGCGACCGCCTCGGTCGCCTCTTTCTGCGCGAGGGCGGCTATCGCCTCGGCGCAGGCCACCTTCATCGCGTCGTTGATCTCGGTGGCGCCGCAGTCGAGCGCGCCCCGGAAGATGAAGGGAAAGCACAGTACGTTATTGATCTGGTTCGGGTAATCGGAGCGCCCGGTGCCCATGATCACGTCATCGCGGGCCGCCAGCGCCTCCTCCGGCCAGATCTCCGGTACCGGGTTCGCCAGCGCGAAGATCAGCGGGTCCGAACCCATGCGCTTGACCATTTCGGCGGTCAACACGCCCGGCGCAGACAATCCCAGAAAGAGATCCGCGCCATCGATCACCTCGCCGAGTGTTCCCGCGTCGGTTTCGCGGGCGTAGCGCGCCTTGTACTTATCCATTCCGTCTTCGCGGTCGGTGCGCACCACACCCTTGGCGTCGGTTACCGTGATGTGGTCCTTGCGGGCACCGACGGAGCAGAGCATATCGAGGCAGGCGAGGGCGGCGGCGCCGGCACCCGAGCACACGATCTGCAGGTCCTCGACCTTTTTGCCGACCACCTCCATGGCGTTGAGCGTCGCGGCCGCCACGCAGATGGCGGTGCCGTGCTGGTCGTCATGGAATACCGGTATGTTCATGCGCTCGCCGAGGCGGCGCTCGATCTCAAAGCACTCCGGCGCCTTGATGTCCTCGAGATTGATGCCGCCGAAGGTCGGCTCGAGCGCCGCCACGGCATCGCAGAACCGGTCGACATCGGGCTGGTCCACCTCGATATCGAATACGTCGATATTCGAAAACGCCTTGAACAGGACCGCCTTGCCTTCCATGACCGGTTTCGCGGCGAGCGCGCCGATGTTGCCGAGACCGAGCACCGCCGAACCGTTGGTGATGACCCCCACCAGGTTCGCGCGGGCGGTCACCGTCGATGCCTCGAGCGGATCGTCCACGATCGCCCGGCATGCCGCGGCCACGCCCGGTGAATAGGCCAGGCTGAGGTCCCGCTGGTTGGCCAGCGGCTTGGTCGCGATGACGCCGAGTTTTCCGGGCGGCTCCATCCGGTGATAAATGAGCGCCTGCTTGTCGAATTCTTCTCGGTTTTCTTCGTGGTCGGTCATGGATACGAGGCGAGCCCTTCGGCGGGGTAGAAGTTGTTACGCGCGGTTGAAACGTTAGCACGGATCGGCATCCGGTCCGAGGGACAATCCTGCCGATCCGCCTCAGCCGCTGCCTCGGAGCGATGCAATCGCCTCGTCGGCGCCGCCGACGAATGCGCCGTCGATGAACACCTGGGGCAACAGGGGCCATTCGGTCCAATCGCGCAGGCGGTGGAAGCGATCGCGCTCTGCGCTCGAGCCCATGCCCATCGTGACCTCTCGGTAGCCGACACCTTCCCGATCGAGGTGTGCGATCAGGCCGCGGGTGTCGGTCAGGTTGCTGCGAAAGATTGCGACCCGGGCCGAGCGGATCAGTTCCGCGATGTCCGCAGGTGCCTCGGCGTCGTCGACGGCTACGTGTTTCATGCCTTCCCCTTGATCGTTTCGAAGGCCGCGAGTGCGGCCTGGCGGCTCGCCTTGAGATCGACGATCGGCCGCGGGTAATGGAGGCCGGGCGTGATGCCTGCGGCCTCGAGGACGTTCGCCGGCGCCTGCCATGGCGCATGGATATGCCGGTCCGCCAGCGTGGCGATCTCCGGCACCCAGGTGCGTACATACGAGCCATCCGGATCGAAGCGCTCGCCCTGGCGGACCGGATTGAAGATGCGGAAGTACGGGGCCGCGTCGGCGCCGCAGCCTCCCGCCCACTGCCAGCCGAGCGTATTGCTGGCGAGATCCGCATCGACCAGTGTATTCCAGAACCAGTGGGCACCGTGCAGCCAGTTGATGCGGAGATTCTTGGTCAGAAACGAGGCGACCACCATCCGGATCCGGTTGTGCATCCAGCCGCAGTGCCACAGTTGCCGCATGCCGGCATCGACCAGGGGCACGCCCGTACGCCCGGCCTGCCATGCGGCCAGATCGTCGGCGGCCTCTGCCCGTGGGTCGCGCCACGGAAATGCCTCGAAACGCGGGTTGAGCGGCCGCTCTGGCGTCTCGGGGAAATGGAACAGCAGATGGTGTGCGAAGTCGCGCCAGCCGAGTTCGCTCAGGAACACCCCGGCCGATACGGTCTCCGCCTGTCCGCGCTGGCGCAGTGCCCGGACGATCTGCCTGGGCCCGATCTCGCCGAAGTGCAGATGCGGTGACAGCGCCGATGTCCCGTCCAGCGCGGGGCGCTCGCGGTCCTCGCGATAGTCGCTGAGGATATCGCTGCAGAACCGCTCAAGGCGCGCCTGCGCGCCGGGTTCGCCCGGTTGCCACGCGGCCTCCAGGCCCTGGTCCCACGGGATCTTTGGTTTGAGGTCGAGGGCGGCGATCGGTTCGGATGCCGGCGCGTGTTGCCGACCGGGAATGGTCACGGGGGCCGGTTCGATCGAATCCGACAGCCCATAACCCGATATCCGTTTCCAGAACGGCGTGAACACGCGGTAGGGCTGCCCCTGGCCGGTTTCGACTTGCCACGGTTCGTAGAGCAGGGCGGCGTTGAAGCTCTCGGCGTGCACCTCCCGGTTTTCCCGCAGCCAGGCCTTGATCCGGCGGTCGCGCTCGATCACCCGGGGCTCGTAGAGCCGGTTCCAGTACACCGCCTCCGCGCCGGTCTCATCGAGGAGCTCGCCCAATGCCTGTTCGCACGGACCCCGGCGGATGGTCAGGCGGGCGCCCCCGGCCTCCAGACTGGCGGCCAGCGCCTTCAGCGAATGGTGCAGCCACCAGCGCTGGGCGCCGCCCAGTGCCCATTGGCCTTCTTCTTCCGGTGCATGGATGTACAGCGGGATGATCCGCTCGTGGCGCTCGAGTGCGGCGGCCAGCGCCGGATGATCGGCCAGGCGCAGGTCGCGGCGGAACCAGACGATTGCGGTCGACATGGCGGGCCTTTCGGGGTGTGGCGGATTCGGGATGCGGTAGCTGCCAGCTGACTATCGCTCGTCGAGGCGCGGGCGCAATTCGACGAGGTTGCAGGGGCGGGTGCGGTAATCGATCTGGTCGCGGATAATCCGGTCGAACGCGGTGCGACAGGCCCCGGAAGAACCGGGCAGCGCGAACACGAAGGTCCGGTTCGCCACGCCGGCGAGCGCGCGCGACTGCAAAGCCGAGGTCCCGATCTCCTCGAAGGAGATCGCGCGGAAGATCTCGCCGAACCCTTCGATGGTTTTGTCGAACAGTGGCGTCAGCGCCTCGGGGGTGCCGTCGCGGCCGGTGAGGCCGGTGCCGCCGGTGGCGATCACGGCATCGATATCCGCGCGCGCGATCCACTCGGAGACGACCGCGCGGATCGCGTAGCGGTCGTCGCGTACGATGCGCCGATCGCCGATCGTGTGGCCCGCCGATGTGAGCCGATCCACCAGCAACTGGCCGGATTTGTCATTCGCCTCGGTACGGCTGTCGGAGACGGTCAACACAGCGGTATTGAGGGGCTGAAAAGCGCGTTCTTCGGTGGCCATGGAGTATTGTCCGATTGATAATCGAGTGTATCAGGTCCCGTTGCGCCCGCACGGTGTCGAACCGCTGTCCCGCCGGGAGGAAATCGAGCCCGTGTCTGTCGAGTCCGGCAGGCGGGGAATGGCACCATCGGAACCATGACACATCGAGGGGGAAACTATGAATCCGTTCGACTATATGGCGCACCGCCTGGGTCCTTCGGTCCTCGCCGGCAGTATCGTCGGTTGCATCATGATCGGCCGTCTCGACACGGTGCATTGGCTATTGATCGCCACGGGGCTGGTGCTGTCGGCGCTCGGCTGGTGGCGGATCGGGCGCCACGCCCACTCCTGAGCCGGTTCCCGGGCACCCGCAGTCCGGGGCGCCCGATGCGGTCGTGTCTTCAGGCCTTGGCCTCGGCGCTCTGGAAACCGCGGACCAGGTAGTCGAACAACAGCCCGTACGCGATCCCCAGGGGGATCGCCACGATCGCGGTCGCGGCCATGAGCGAGGGCCAGAAGTAGACGTCACCGCGGATCAGCTCCATGGGCACGCCCGCGCTGAGGTTGCGCGATGCACTCTCGCTGATGAACGTCACCGAATAGATGTAGTTCGCCAGCGACAGCGAGAACGCGAAGACCACGCAGGCGCCGATCCCCGGCAACGCCTGGGGCAGAACCACTTTGCGGAATGCCTGGAAGCGCGAGCAGCCGTCGATCAGTGCCGCCTCGTCCAGTTCCCGCGGTACCGAGCGGAAAAAGCCCAGCAGCAGCCAGGTACAGAAGGGTACCGTCGCCGTTGGCAGGACCAGCACCAGGGACCAGATGGTGTTGGTCAGGTTGAGGTCGACTACGATCCGGAACAGCGGCAGGAACAGCAGCGACGGCGGCACCAGATAGACCAGGAAGATCGCCATGCCCGAACTCTCGCCCCAGCGCCCGGTCAGGCGCGCCAGGGCATACGCCGCGGGCACGGCCAGCAGCACGGTGATCGCGACCACGCAGACGCCGATGACCAGCGAGTTCCACAGGAACAGCGGATACTTCGTGTCGGTGAACAGGAAGAGCAGGTGCTCGATGGTCGGACCGCGCTCATAGATGAACGGATTCGCGCCGGCATCGAACAGCTCGGATTGCTTCTTGAAGACCGTAATGACCGCATAGAGGATCGGCAGGATCGAAAACAGCACCAGGCCAACGACCGCGAAGTAGAACCCCGACTTGCGTACATTTCTGTGCATGGGTCGCTCCGTTCAGTCGTCGTGCAGGCGGGATGCGAAGCGCAGCGCCACGATCGCCGCCGCCAGCAGGACGGGGAACAGGAACAGCGCGATCGCCGCCCCCTGGCCGAGGTCACCGCTTTCGATGCCTTTCTCATAGGCCCACAGCGGCAGGATCTGGGTCGAGTGCCCGGGCCCGCCGCGTGTCAGCAGTTCGATGGTCGAGACCTCGCCGATCACCAGCAGGGCGGTGAACAGGATCGCCACGATCAGCACCGGCGCCAGCGCGGGCAGGACGACGCGGAACAGCGTGCGAAAGAAACCGGCGCCGTCGATCTGCGCCTGCTCCAGTCGTTCACGGGGAATGGAGAGGCGGCCCGCAAGCACGATGATGGTGGCCAGCGGCAGGGTCCGCCAGGCGTCGACAAACACCGCCGAGGCCATGCCCCAGCCCGTGCGGCCGAGGTAATACACATGACGGCTCGGCCCGAAGAGCCCGTCGGGTCCGAGGATCCCGATCTGGACCAGGACCCAGTCGATCGGGCTGAACTGCGAATCCAGCAGCCACAGCCAGGTGATCGCCGCCAGTGACACCGGCATCGCCCACGGCATCATGAACAGGACCTGCACCAGCCGCTTGCCGCGGAACTCGCGTGCCAGGATCTCCACGGCGATGGTGGCCAGTACCACGATGGTCGTAACCGTTGCCGCGGTGATGATCAGGCTGTTCCAGAGGGCCGTCCAGAACGCCTCCTGGCCGGTTACGGCGATGAAATTGTCGAGGCCGACGAAGTTGTCGATCCGCGGATCGCCGGCGGTGGCATCGCTCAGGCTGAGCAGGATCGCCATGAAGAACGGGACGGCCACGAAGAACACGACATAGAGGACCGCCGGGGCGAGCATGACGCAACCGAGTACGCCCGGGCGTTCCAGCGCCTCGCTGATACGCCCCATCAAACCGGTGGGAGCGGCCGATACGGGGTGGTGTCCTCCGGTCACGGTACTCATGCGGCGGCCACCCCGGGGCCATTCGTCCGCTCACCGCTCTGCGGATCGAAGTATCGCGCATTGGACTGGCGGATCACGAAACGCCGGCGCTCGCCGGTGCCGAAACCCGGCGGTTCGGCCTGGCGCAGGCGGCCAATCACCCGCGGGGCGCGGTCGCCCTCCGGGACACCACCACGCACGGCACCATAAATGAGCCATTCGGCGCCCAGGAACTCGAGGTGCTCGATCTCGACATCGAGATCCACAGCGATCTCCTCCTGCGACACGCTATCGGCCTCCAGCAGGTGCTCGGGACGTGCACCCAGGATCGTATCGCCCAGATCGATCAGATTCATCGGCGGATCGCCGATGAAGCCGGCGACGAACAGGTTGCCGGGATTCTCGTAGAGCTCCCGCGGTGTACCCAGCTGGTGGATCCGGCCCTCGTGGATCACGGCCACGCGATCGGCGAGGCCGAGGGCCTCGAGCTGGTCGTGGGTCACGTACAGCGTGGTGATCCGGGTGCGGTCGTGGAGCTCGCGCAGTTCGCCGCGTGCCTGGCTGCGGATCTGCGCGTCGAGTGACGACAGCGGTTCGTCGAATACGAACAGTTCCGGGTCACGGACCAGCGCGCGCGCCAGCGCCACGCGCTGCATCTGGCCACCGGACAGGCGCGTCGGCCGGCGCTCGAGCAGGTTCTCGATCTCGAGGATGCCGGTGACCCAGTCGATCTTCTGTTGCTGTTCCGCCTCCGGGACCTTGCGTGCGACCAGCGGGAAACGGATGTTCTCGCGCACGCTCATGTGTGGATAAAGCGCGAAGTTCTGGAACACCATCGCCACGTTGCGCCGTTTGGGCGGCACCCCGACGATGGACTCGTTATCGACGAGGATGTCGCCGGAAGACGGCTCCTCCAGCCCCGCCACCATGCGCATCAGCGTGCTCTTGCCGGAGCCGGATGGGCCGAGGATCGCGAGCAGTTCGCCGTCCTCGGAAGTGAGGTCGATGCCGTTGACCGCGGGGATGCGGCCGAAGTGTTTTTCCAGTGCCCGCGTTTCGAGTATCGCCATGGATCCATGTCCGGGTTGGGGTGATCTGGGATTTCACGGGATCACGGCGCACCATCTCAACCGTGCCACGGTCGAGTGCCTGCTGCTCCGCGAGGATGTTGCCCGGCCGGTCACGCCTCATCGGGTATGGCCGGCCGGGCGATGGTCAAGTGGTGCGGAACGTCAGTCGCCGCCGACGTAACCGCGTTCACGCCACTTCTCGAAGATATCCCGGATCTCCCCGGCGGTATTCTCGACCGCTTCCTCCGGTGTCTTCGCGCCGCGTGCAACGTCCGCCATCATGCTGGAGACCAGGTTGGTCTGGTATACCTCGCTGATGGCCGGGTTCGCATAGCCCGGGTAGCCGAGCCACGCCGTCCAGTCCTCGGCGGTCTGCAACAGCTTGAGCTTATCCGCCGGTTCGGCGCCCCAGGGGTCGTCGTCCAGCCAGCTGTCGTCCCCGAAAAGCTGCGGCACCTGCGAGGCGTGCGCCGGGAAGTTGTAGAACTTCGAGTAATAGCTGGCGCTGGCGTAGTTGTTCTCCAGATCCAGCATGAACTTCTTCGCCGCCGCGATCTTGTCCTCGTCGGT
>CAJXKK010000006.1 GCA_913055615.1 uncultured Ectothiorhodospiraceae bacterium | reverse complement strand
CTGATCTCGCCTTCCGTGTACGTATAGGTCGCATTGACCGGGATTTCGAAATCACCCTGTGCGAAGCTCGTGCCCAGTTGGAACTCCAGGCCCTGGACTTCGGCCTCACCGGTTTTGAAGGTGCCTGAGGTCGCACCGTTGCTGCAAGGCGAGCCGACCGAGCAGTTCTCGGTCTTGTCGGAGAAGTCGCTGTAGAAGCCGATCGCCTCGACGAACAGGTTCCCTCGCCCGTAATAGCGCCCGCCGAATTCCCAGTTGTCGCTGGTCTCCGGCTCCTGGTTCTTCGTCGCGCCGCCGCCCAGCGGTGCGAAACCACGATGCACGCCGCCCAGCACCTGCCACCGGTTGGAGATGTCATAGGTAAAGGACGCACCGGGCAGCCACTCATCCGAGTCGTTCGAGCGCTTGCCGCCGACGGTGCTGCGGGAGGCGTCCGCGTACTGCACCCGGCTGGTCTCGACGTCCTCGTGACGCAGGGCGAGGTTGACGTTCAGGTCAGCGCTCGCCTGCCAACTGTCGATCAGCCAAAGACTGCGGGCCTCCGCCGTCTCGAATCGGTTGTTGCTGCCGGTTGGCGCATTCGTCGACTGGAACACGAGTGAGCCATTGACCTGGTCGTAGACGTCGACCGGCTGGAACCGATCCATTTCGTCCTCGTGATAGCGGAAACCGGTCTGCAACTGATGATCGCCGAGATCGATATCGAAATTGACCTCGACACCCTCGGATTCATAGGCCCGGTTGTTGTTCTTGTACTCGAGCCCGGTCTCGTCGACCGTGCCGTCGAGGATGCCCTGGGCGTTGGCGTCGCCGTTATTGGCCGCGTCGACAAACTCGCCACCGCCATCGAGCTTGAACCAGTTACGCTCGAAATCGTTGTGGTAGAGCTTGGTGGTCGTCTGCACCGCATCCGTCCATTCGAATACGTGCGTCAGATCGATGCCCCAGTGCTTGTTGTCCATCTGGTCGATACTGGACAGGCCGTAACGGCGATTCGGGTCGCTGTCGAAATCATCATCGGTCAACCCGAGGTAACTCGCGTTGGAGGTCTCCTCCGAGTACTGCATCTTCACTCGGACGCTCTGGCGGTCTCCCTGCCAGCGGACCTTGCCCACGTAGTCCTCGATCTCGAAACCGGCGTCACGGTTGCTGCGATCGATGTCCTTGAAGCCGGCGCCATCGCGCTGAGCCGTCTCGACCAGCCAGCTCCAGTTACCCGTCGAATCGCCGTGCCAGGCGTGCAGGTCGGTGGAACCCCGCTCGTCGGTGACGAATTCCGTGTACGTCTTCTTCTCCGTGGGGATCGGGGTGGACTGGAGGTTGACCACGCCGCCGGTAGTCTGAGGTCCGTGGCGGAGCAGCGGGGCGCCCTTCAATACCTCGATCGACGACATCCTCAGCGTCGTCGGGAAGTAGTAGGCCGCCGGATTCGAATACGGCGCCGGCGCCATCAGGACGCCGTCTTCCATCAGCGTCACCTTGCTGCTGCGTCCCGCCGTAGCGGCCCGGATGCCGATATTGGGGCGCAGGCCCTCACCGTCTTCCTCGCGGACGTAAACGCCGGGCACGGTCTTCAGTGCCTGATGGATGTCGGTGGTACCTTCCGTGTCGAGCTGCTTGCTCTCGACAACATCACCGGAGCCCGGGAGCTGCCGGGCGTCTTCCGAGTCACCGATGATACTGAGGGGTTCGAGCGCAGCGGCGTCCTCGGCGGATGCGAACGTCGGCGCCAGGCAGCCCGCGACCGCGAGCGGGATAAGCGAACGCTTATGCATTTGTTGGTCTCCCTTGAGGGATGTTGTTGGACAACAATCAGGTATTGGTGTTGCGAATTATTCGCGTTTGCGAGTCTACGCAGACCACGAATGAGAATCAATATCAATTGGAGCGGGTTCGCGCGATCCGGCTTGCACCGTCGGCGACACGGCACATCGGGAAAATGGATAAGACGTCTGGGCGGTACCGGAGGGTGTAGGAGCGGTCCGCGCGCGGAGGGAACCGCGCGCTCAGCCGCGACGCGTATGCTGTGTCAGAAACCGGTCGAGACTATTGGCGAACGCCTGCCGATCGCCCCTGCTCATCGCCGGCGGACCGCCCGTCTGGACCCCGCTGGCGCGCAGGGTTTCCATGAAATCGCGCATGTTGAGCCGATCGCGGATCGTCTCGGGCGAGTAGCGTTCGCCGCGCGGGTTGAGGGCATGGGCGCCCTTGTCCAGGACCTCCGCGGCCAGCGGGATATCGCTCGTGATCACGAGATCGCCGGGAGCGCAGCGGCGCACGATCTCGTTATCCGCGACGTCGAACCCGCTCGCGACCTGCACCGAGTGGATGAAACGCGAGGCCGGCGTGCGAATGGGTTGATTCGCCACCAGCGTGAGCGTGATCTCCCGGCGCTCGGCCGCACGGAAGAGGATTTCACGCACCGCGACCGGACAGGCATCGGCATCCACCCACAACTGCATCTTTCGCTCCCGCTGCCCCGATGCCGCTCCCGATGGGCATCCGCGGCAGACTCATGGTAGCTGTCGGCGCCCTGCCCCGGCGAACGCGTGATTCATTCGATCCGATCGGCACGGCGATCCGGCCGATCGCGCTTGCGCTGCGATCACTCGGTGGTCGCCGCGCGGGCGAAATTCGCAAGCGCGTTCTCGATCTTGCCGATCACCTGGTCACAGCCCTCGATCCCATGGCGTTGCGCGAGATATCGCGGGTTGTTGTATGCGAGAAACACCTCGCCGTTGCCGTCTTCCCAGACCAGGGCCTTCTGCGGCAGATCAATAGCCGCCGTGCGTGCGCAGCGCATCAGGGGCGTGCCGACTTTCGGGTTGCCGAATATCACCAGTTCGGTCGGCCCGAGCTCCTGCCCGACCTCGCGGGCGCCCTCGGCGTGATCCACGCGCCGGAAGATCGTCATCCCCTTGTCCTCGAGGGCCGCAACGAGGCGATCCGCCGTGGTCCCGACGTCGTGCGCACTGTTGAGGGTGACCAGCCCGTCGGCCGCCCACGCGGCGGGGGCGAACAACAGGGCCAGGACCAGTCCGATCCACGATTTACGCATGATTCCACTCCTTTGCATTTGACTGAATACAGCGGATTGACCGGGCAGAACCTGCATCGGTAATCCCCGGTCAGTGATCCCCGACGGGGCCATCCGGATCGACCCCGTATTCGCGCAGCAATTCGCGCTGGATACGGTTGTTCCAGGCCTGGACGATCGCCTGCGACCGGAACAGAGCCTGCAGTTCGAGGATAAAGACCCCCAGAATCGCCCCGAGCCCTACCAGCACGTCGCCGCCGATCATGAGCCCGATACCGGCCGCCACCAGACCGATATCTACGAGGCCCCGGGCGTAGCGGCCGAGATAAAAATGGTGCAGTCCGACCATGAAAAACCAGTTGAGCACCGCATAGGTATCCGGATCGCGCAGTCGGCGCCGCGCTTCCCGGTAAAACGCCGCCCGCTGTTTGTCGGGCAGCTTGGCGGCCGCCGCGCGCAGGCGATCGTCTTCCGCCTCGATGGCGCGCTGATCAGGCATCGGTCGACCTCCCGGGCACGGGCTCCAGACATTTACAGACACTGTCACGCACGCGGCACCGACGGATCCGACGCCACGCCATCGCCCCGCCCCGGCGCAGGCCGAAGCGGGCGATCGCCTCCTCGGCGAAGGCGGAACAGCTCGGTTCGAAATTGCAGTCGATACCGAACCAGCGCCGGCCACCGCCAGTGCGCCTGTAGGCGGCGATAACCCCCAGCACGTATCGCCGTGCCGGGGTGCCGCGCGCGCGGGATCGACTCGCACCACTCATGGGCCCTGCAGGTGTCACCGGCCGAGGGTGACGATCATCGCCTCACGCTCCCAGAACAGCCAGAAGCGCTTCTGTTCCAGCACCTGGAAAACGACCTGCCAGCCTTCGGCCGCCAGGGCGTTGAGTTCCGCCTCGATCTTTTTCATCGGCAACCCGGACGAACCGAGCAACAGGGTGCCGCAGCCGCCCTCGGCGATGTATACGACCCGATATTCGGTAAAACGATTCCCGTTCATCCGGATGGCTCCTGTCAGGGTGGTTATGTCGGTAACGGCGGCGCGGATCAAATTGCACCAGCGGCCACCGCTTGTCGAGGGGGAAAACCGGTGGACCCTGCGGAGCGCTGGCGAATCCCGGCCGGTGGGGCCCCGCCTACTGCCACGCTTGCGCGCCTTGCCGGCCAACAGCGCAATGACCCGGAGACGGACAATACTGCATGGAAGCTCAGTAAGTACTGATCCCGGCGGAACATCAGTATAATCGGCCACTCAGCCGATACGACCCGCTGAAACCCGTCTACGCACTACCAGAGAGCATACCCACGTGCCGTCGCCGTCCCGGGGAGATCGATGACGACCAGTGCCGCAGAGATCGCCGTACTGTTCGCCGATATCGGCGACAGCACGGCCCTGTACGAGGCGCTGGGCGACACCGACGCGCATCGCATCGTCAGCGGGGTTCTGGACACCCTCTCGGATGTCGCGAGGCGGCACGGCGGCACTGTCGTCAAGGAGATCGGCGACGAGATCATGGTGACGCTCGATACGGCCGATGCCGCCGCGGCGGCGGCCTGCGACATGCACGAGGCCCTGGAGGACCGCAACGAGCATGATTCGGGGAAGACTGCGGTGTCCGTGCGGATCGGACTGTTCCACGGCCCGGTGATCGCCCGCACCGAGGATATCTACGGCGATACGGTCAATATCGCCGCCCGCATGGTCCAGCAGGCCAAGGCCCGCCAGACCGTGCTGCCGCGCGCGACCGCCGCGATGCTGTCGGGAGCCTTCCGGCGCAGCACGCGGTTCATCGATTACGCCACGATCCGCGGCAAGGGTGAGGTGGAGCTCGTCGAACTGCTCTGGGAACACGACGACCTCACGCTGGCGGCGGGGGCGGATCAGGCGGTGGATTCGTCAGCCAGTCCGGCGGGACGCCTGCGCGTGCGTTACGGTGAGTGCGAGGTCGTACTCGATGCCAGCCGTACCGTACTGGTGCTCGGCCGCAACCGTATCTGCAATCTGCGTATCGACGAGCCCATGGCCTCGCGCCAGCATGTCCGCATCGAGCGGCGCAATGGTCGTTACTTCCTGATCGATCAGAGCACGAACGGCACGTGGCTGCAGCAGGCGGACGCCCGCGAGCAATTCATTCGACGCTCCGAACACCCACTGATCGATGCCGGCAGAATCAGTCTCGGCCGTCGCCTGGATGACGCGCGGGCGAAGACCGTGGAATTCCTTGTCGAGCCCGCCTGACGCCCCACCCACTGCCTGCGAGACGACGGCGAGCGACCGTATAATCCGATACTGCCGGCACGAATCGACGACTCGAACGGCCTGTGGGGGAATCACCATGTGGCGGCATCCATCATCGAAATCGCACACGACATGCGCGCGCTGAGGCAACGGGCGATCCCACCGATCGCCGTGGTCCTGCTCATGCTGGTCGTCAGCGGCTGCAGCGGCATCGGCGCCGTAGTCGACCAGACCTTCACGCCGGCGGCCGACTCCCCCGGGGAACGCTGGCATACCGCACTGGAACTGCTCGGGAGCGGCGATGATCGGCGGGCCGAAGAGCTGTTCGTCGAACTGCGCGATTCGCCGGACTACGGGGAGCGGTCGCGGCATTTGCTTGAACAGATCCGCCGGCCAATCCACCGCTATTTCCCGGACGATCATTTCAACGTCCGGCTGCGCGCGGGACAGAGCCTGTCGGCGCTCAGCCGCCGCTACCTCGACGACCCCCTGAAGTTCTTCGCCCTGGCCCGCTACAACGGCATCACCGCGCCCGATCGGGTAGCCGCGGGGCAACTGATCCGCATCCCGCTGACCGAGCACGCCCGTTCGGCACGCACCGCCGAGATGGGCTCGCCCGAGGCCGATGACCCCATCGACGAATCATCCGGAGTCGACGCCCCTTCCGCGGCCGGTGATCCCGACGCGGGCGGGTCGCGGACCGGGGAGCGCGGCGTGACCGAGGGGGGCGAGCCGAGCCGCACGGACGCCGCGTTGTCGGACGCCGAACTCGAGCGCATCCGCCACCACTACCGCAAGGCGACGATCGCCTTCCAGCAGCAGGATCTCGACCGGACACTGCGGCATTGCGAACGCGTGCTGGCACTGGACGCCAACCATGAGAACTGCCTCGGCTACCGCGACCGCGCCCGCGCGCTGAAGCGCCAACTGGATCGAATACCGCAGGAGAAAGACGATACGGGCGAGTGATGCCGAGGCGCGTCAGGCGCCTGTCCGATCGCTGGACAAGGATAACGCCCGCGCGGAGCAAACCATCAGCCGCGGCGCTGTTCAGTCGCCTCCGCGATCGGGCTCATTGACGAGAGTAGGCGCGTCGTCATCCCCATTCGATCCGGCATCGGCCGCACTGTCGCCATCGCACGCGCGGGGCGTGCGGCCATCCGACTTGTCGCCGACCCCGGGATAGGACCACAGCGTCCCGTCCGGATCACGTTCAATCCGCTCCGCCATCTCATTGAACGCGCGGTACAACACGCCGAACTCATCCCGCCGGGTTACCGAGATCCGGGTCGTCGTATCACCGGCGGCCAGATCCGCCATCGCCCGCCGCACGCGCTCGATGGGTCGCCCGATCAGACCGCCGAACAGATACAGGAGGCCTATCACGCTCGTGATCGTAATGCCCGCCTGGGCGGCCAGCAGCCAGCGGGTACGCGCCATCACGCTGTCGAGACCGGCACGCGGCAGACCCAGGTGCACCGTACCAACGCGCTTGTCCTGGAATCGCGATGGCGCCGAGAAATTCAGGGCACTCCCGCCTCCCTCCAGACGGACCCGGGCGACCTCCGTACCGGATACGGTGCGCGCGTCGCGGACCTCCCCCGGCAGGGCGAGCGGCGACCCGATCCGCGCCTCATTGGTGGCGGCCCGCACCGTCCCGCTCCGGTCACTCACGATCAGGTAATGGAAGGTCTCGCGCCGGTTGGCGTCTTCGACGATCGCCTGCAGGGTCGTCCAGTCTTCGCTCAGCAGAGGCGTCGCGACGTCGAAGGCGACGTAGCGGGCGAGCGAACTGCCGGAATCCAGGATCACGCGCGAGATCTCCTCGCGCTGCAGCTGATACACCGTCAGCGCGGTGACGGCCATGACCACGGTCAGTATGAGCCCCATACCACCCGCCCACTGGATTTTCAGCGGCACGCGCCGGTTGCGCCGGCGCTCGACCTCATGCTCGGCCAGCGCGTCGTATTCCTTGGCGAGCACGGCCGCCAGCTGCGCGCCGGACTGGAACCGCCGGCCAGGCTCCTTGTTCAGCAGGCGACCGACAATGCGGGCGGTGCCGACCGGCGTTTGCGGTGCCAGCTTGCGGATCGGCTCCGGATCTTTCGTCGTGATCTGCAGCAGCAGGGCCGTCGTGTTGCGCGCATCGAAGGGGCATTTACCGCCGAGCATCTCGTAGAGGATGACGCCCAGCGAAAACAGATCGGAACGCGGACCGACTTCGCCGCCCGCCGCCTGTTCGGGCGACATATACCGGGGCGTACCGATTATCGCCCCGGTACGGGTGTGCTCATGGTCGTCGGCGGTGTCGATGTGGGCGATCCCGAAATCGACCAGCTTCACGCGACCGGCGTCCGCCGTGAACAGGACGTTGCTTGGCTTGATGTCGCGATGCACCACCCCGTTGCGGTGCGCGAAGTCGAGCGCATCGGCGATCTGCTGCGCGATCGACACGGCCTCGCGCGAGCTGAACGGGCGTCCGCCGCGCAGGCGTTTCGACAGGGGCTGGCCCTCGACGCACTCCATGGCGATGTAGGGGGTCCCATCGACCTCGCCGACATCGAACACGGTGACGATATTGGGGTGAACCAGTGAGCCCGCCGAGCGCGCTTCGCGCAGGAAGCGCGCCACGTAGG
This sequence comes from uncultured Ectothiorhodospiraceae bacterium, assembly GCA_913055615.1. Taxonomy (GTDB): domain Bacteria; phylum Pseudomonadota; class Gammaproteobacteria; order XJ16; family Halofilaceae; genus Halofilum. The sequence continues at coordinate 107,411 of CAJXKK010000006.1, read as the reverse complement.
CGCTGTCGCCGAGCAGTTCGTCGCGCAGGACCTTGATCGCCACGGTACGGCCGATATCGGGGTCGTGCGCCCGATACACGCGCGACATCGCACCCTCGCCCAGCAGGGCGACGACCTCGTACCGGCCGATCAGGTCGCCCCTGTCAAAAGATGGCGGCATCGCGGATCCAGGTCGGGCGGGAGTGCCCCGGGGCCATTCGAAGCTATCCGGTGCCCCGGGACCTGTCAAACCGGGTCAAACGATAGACGATCTCACACAGCCCGCGCGCACCACGCTCCACCAGGTGCGGATACTCGGCGGTCGCATCAGCGCGCTCAAGGCATTCGACCCCGAACCAGGGCTGTGCGCCCAGTTCGGCCGCGGTCACCACGAACGGCGGCCCGTTCATGCCGGCGGTGTCGTATTCGAACGTGATCAACAGCCCCTGCGCGCCCGGGGCGACACAGTCCGCGAGGTGGGCCAGATAGGCTTCCCGCATCGATTGCGGCAACGCCACCAGCGCGCCGCGATCGAGGAACCCATCGACCGCGGTTGCGGGGCGGAACGCGAAAAAATCGCCGATCACCAGATGGACATCGGCACCGACGAGTTCAACCAGGCCGTCGGCGCGTTCCCGCTCAAGCGGGTCGACGCCCCACTCATGGAAGAATGCCTCCACGGCCCGGCGCTCCAGCTCTACACCGGTGACGGTGTGCCCGCGTTGCGCGAGCCAACGCATATCGAGGGTTTTCCCGCACAGCGGTACCAGCACCGCCCCGGGGTCGCCGGTGATTGCGGGCCAGAAACGCTCCAGCGCCGGATGGAAGCGGTCGCGATGGAATGCGATCTCGCCGTTGTGCCAGCGCTCGCGCCAGAATCCGGGTTCCATGGTCTCGTGACAGCTCCAGCGAATGTGCCTGCGCGCCCCGCCCGCGATGGAGCGCGGGCAACCAAGCAGAAGACTCATGGTAGCGCTTCACCGCCGGTAAAGAGGAGACCGCGATCCTCGTGACGGGTTTTTTGCTCCTGCCGGAACGTCTATACCCATGAAGACGCCCGGCGGAAGGTGTGAACCATTCCCCAATCCGGGGATCCCGCCCCGGGCGGTCCAGTATTCCGGCCTTGGAGCACCGGCCTGGCGGGCGTATCCTACAGCGCCTGTCGCGGCGGCCGCCGGCGCCGCGATGAAGCCGTATCACCCCATCCGGCCCGCGGAGTCAGTACTTGAAACATTATTCGTGCGCGGCCCTTGCCGCCGTACTCCTGCTCACCACCAGCGCCGCCTTCGGGGCGACCCGCTACGTGACCGACGAGCTGCGCATCAGCGTGCGCACCGGTGCCGGCACCCAGTACCGGATCGTCGAGGTGATCGGCTCCGGCACCCGTGTCGAAACGCTCGAGACTTCCGGTGAATGGACCCGGGTGCGCACCGGGGACGACGAGACCGGCTGGGTACGTTCGCAGTACCTCACGGAGCAGCCGATCGCGGCCGACCGGCTGGAGACGGTGCGTTCGGATCTGCAGGACGCGAACGAACGGATCGACGAACTCGAGGCGTCACTGGCACAGACCGGCAGTGACAACGAGGCCGCACAGGAACGCATCGAGGCCCTGACCGCCGAGAAGGAATCGCTCGAGAGCCGTCTCGAAGAGGCCGAGAGCGGTCTCGAACTGCACGACGAGAACGAGCGCCTCAGGGAACGGTCCGACGAACTCGAGCAACGCGTCGAGCGCCTCAAAGCGGAAACCGAGGCGCTGGCCGAGAGGGGCCGGCGGGAATGGTTCATGATCGGCGCCGGGGTGCTGCTCGGCGGCATCCTGTTCGGCATTGTCGTGACGCGCATTCCGTGGCGCCGCCGCAAGGACCGGATGTTCTAGTGTCCTTTAACGCAAGTTCGTCGATCTTTCTCGGCGAGGCATCGTGGCGACTGGCAAGGCGCGCCGACGAGTCATAGCACCTCCTGTGGCGAGGAGGCGCAACGCCGCCAGGCGCCTCGAGGCCCGGCGAAAAGACGACGCACTTGCGTTAAAGGGCACCAGGAGCCTGTCCGGGAAACCATGTACCCATTAATCCATGGTCGCCTCATAAGCAAAAAATACCCCCTGCAGGCTGCTATCGTCAGCGCCTCACAATCCCCGGAGCGCGCATGCACGTCCTGAACAATCCCTTACGCGGTCACGGACTGCCGCGATCCGCCGGGCTGGCCGCGGACGATGTGAGCGTCGACCCGGCCGAACCGCTGGCACTGCTGGCCCGCTGTCCGGTCGCGGCACCCACGCCACTGCAGGAACACCCCGATCCGGCGCGGACATTGGGCGTGGCGTCCCTGCTGCTCAAGGATGAACGCGCACGCATGGGGCTCGGCAGCTTCAAGGCGCTCGGTGCGGCCTACGTGATCGCGCGGGAGGCGGCCCGGTGCATGGATGGGCCGGATGGGCCCGCCGCCAGCGAGCGCATGGCCCACGCGCTCGATGGCTCGGTGTACGCCTGCGCAAGCGCCGGCAACCACGGTCTGTCCGTCGCCGCCGGCGCGCGGCTGTTCGGCGCCACTGCGGTCATCTATCTGGCCGATTCGGTGCCGGAGGCGTTCGCCGAGCGCCTGCGCCAGCTCGATGCCGAGGTCCTGCGGCCCGGCGGCGACTATGCGCATGCAATGGCCATGGTCGCCGCGGATGCCGAACGCAACGGCTGGACCCTGCTGTCGGACTCCTCCTGGCCCGGCTATATCGACCTGCCGCGTCAGGTCATGGAGGGCTACCTCGTCATGGGCGTCGAGGTGACCGAGGCAGTGGCCACGCCGCCGACACACATCTTCCTGCAGGCCGGTGTGGGTGGCCTCGCCGCGGCGATGACGGCGCTGTTCCGCGAACACTGGGGGGATGCCCCGGTGATCGTGATCGTCGAACCGGATCGCGCGCCCGCGCTGATCGAAAGCATCCGCGCGGGTCGAGCGGTGGCGACGACCGGCGCGGCCTCGAACATGGGTCGGCTCGACTGCAAGGAACCATCCCACCTCGCGCTGGGTGCCCTTGCGCGCGACGCGGACCATTTCGTGACGATCACCGACGACGAGGCCACCGCGACCGTGGACCACCTCGCAACCCGGGGTTTCAGGACCACACCATCCGGTGCCGCCGGTGTGGCGGCGGTGCAACACGCCCATGAACAGCGCGACGTTTTGGGTCTGAGGCCGGAAAGCCGGATACTGGCGTTCATCTCCGAAGGACGGGAGGACGCATGAGCGGGGTGCCGACTCCACGGGTCGATCTGCAGGCACTGGAATCGCTGCGCCACGCCCTGCATCGCGAACCGGAGACCGGATTCGAGGTATCCGCGACCGCGGCGGCACTGGCGGAGCGGCTGCGGGCCGCGGGCCTCGCGGTGACGACCGGCGTCGGCGGCAGTGGCGTAGTTGCCACGCTTCAGTGCGGTCGAGGCATGGCCGCGATCGGCCTGCGCGCGGACATGGATGCGCTGCCGATCACGGAACGCAACGATTGCGCCCACCGCTCGATCATCGAAGGGAAGTTCCACGGCTGCGGCCACGACGGCCACGCCACCATGCTGCTGGGCGCGGCCCAGGCCCTGGCGGCGAAAGGCGGCTTCGACGGCACGGTGCACTTCGTATTCCAGCCGGACGAGGAGAACGGCCGCGGCGCCCAGGCGATGATCGACGATGGGCTGTTCGAGCGCTTCCCCATGGACGCGATCTTCGGCCTGCACAACCTCCCCGGCTTGCCGGTCGGTACCTTCGCCACGCGCACCGGCGCCTTCACCGCTTTCGAGGAGGTCTTCACGATCGAGATCGAGGGGCGCGGCGGGCACGCCTCCAGCCCCCAGCATGCGGTCGACCCCCTCGTCACCGGCTCGGAGATCGTACTCGCGCTGCAGACGATCGTTTCCCGTGCGCTGTCGCCGGGGGATTTCGGCGTGGTCTCGGTGACCGAGTTCATCACCGACGGCGCCCGCAACATCCTGCCCGGCCACGCGACCCTCCGCGGCGATACGCGCGGCTACGTCGACGCGGTCAGCGCCACCATCGAGCGGCGCATGCGCGCCCTGGTCGAGGGTATCGCGACGGCGCATGGCGCCAGCGCGTGGCTGCACTACGAACGCGAGTTCGAACCGACCATCAATACGACCCCCGAGGTCCGCCTGAGCGCCGATGCAGCCCGCGGCATCGATGGGTCCACGGTCGACGACACCCACGCCCCGATGGGGTTCTCCGAGGATTTCGCGCGCTTTCTGCGCCATCGACCGGGCTGCTTCATGCTCCTCGGCAATGGCACCGAAGGCCCGTATGGCGCGCCCCTGCACAACCCGCGCTATGACTTCAACGACACCACCCTGCCCTGGGGCATTGAGTACTGGACCCGGCTCGCGCGCGCGCGGTTACCGTCATGAAGGCGGCCGCTCCCGAGCGCGGCCTGCCGCGCTGCGAATTCGAGGATCGTCTGGAACGGGCGCAGCGCGGCATGGCCGCGGCCGGATTCGACGCGCTGCTCCTGACCACCGAACCGGAGGTCCGCTGGTTCAGCGGTTTCCTGACCGAGTTCTGGCAGAGCCCGACCCGTCCCTGGTTTCTGGTGGTCCCGCGCGACGGCAGGCCGATCGCCGTGATCCCGGGGATCGGCGCGCCGCTCATGGCGCGTACCTGGATCGACGACATCCGCACCTGGCCGTCGCCCCAGCCCGGCGATGAGGGCGTTACGCAACTGGCCGGGGCACTGCGCGATGCCGGTGCGGCCACCGGGCGCATCGGTCTGCCGATGGGCCCCGAGACCATGCTGCGCATGACCCTCAATGACTACCGCCAGCTCCAGGACCATCTGCCAGCAGTGGCGGAATTCGTCGATGCCGGCGCCCTGCTCCGCGAACTGCGCATGGTCAAATCGCAACGCGAGATCGCGAAGATCGCGCATATCTGCGCAATCGCTTCCAACGCCTTTGCCGAGGTCCCGCGATTCGCCGCGCCCGGGCAGCCGCTGACGGAGACGTTCCGCGCCTTCAGGCTGGCCCTGCTGCGCAATGGCGCGGACAACGTCCCGTATCTGGTGGGCGCATCGGCCCCTGGCGGTTACGAGGACGTCATCACCCCGCCAGGCGAGGACCCGCTCAGCGATGGCGATATCCTGATGATGGACACGGGCGCGCTGTTCGACGGCTACTTCTGCGACTTCGACCGCAACTGGGCAATCGGCCATGCCGACGACGACAGCCGCCGCGCCTACGACACGCTCTACCGCGCCACCGATGCCGGTCAGGCCGCGGCCCGCCCGGGTGCGACCTGTTCGGACCTGTTCGGGGCGATGCGCGCTGTCATCGTCGCCGATGGCTACGAGTGCGGCAATGTCGGGCGTCTCGGCCACGGACTGGGAATGCAGCTTACCGAGTGGCCATCGCATACGCCGGAAGACCATACGGTACTGCAGCCCGGCATGGTGCTCACGCTCGAACCCGGCCTCGCGATCGGCCCGGGCCGCAGCATGGTGCACGAGGAGGACATCGTGATCCGCGCAGGCGGCGCCGAACTCCTCTCCAGACGGGCACCGCCCGAATTGCCGGTCATCGACTGACCCGCAAACACCCCGGAGCCGGACCGTTATGCGACTGGATTATGAACTCGACGACGGTGCCGGCTACCGTGCCCGGCTCGGGCTGATCGCGCTGCACGTGGATGAGACCGTCGAGACCGAATTCCGGCGCCTGATCGACCAGGACGGTGTCGCAGTGTATTGCACGCGCGTGCGCAGCGGCACCGAGGCGACGGCGGACAGCCTGCAGGAGATGGCTGCACGTATTCCCGACGCCGCGCGCCTGCTGCCACCGGCCGCCCCGATGGATGTGGTCGGCTACGCCTGTACCTCGGGGGCCACGCTCATCGGTCCCGAGAACGTCGCCAGCTCGATCCGTGAGGCCCGTCCGGAGGATTATCCCGGAAGGTTCGGCGATTGCGGGGTCACCGATCCGCTTACGGCGCTGAAGGTCGCCTGCCATGCGTTGGGCATCCAGCGGCCGGCGTTTGTCAGTCCCTACATCGCGGCGGTCTCAGCCGAAGTACGGAATGCGCTGGAGGCGGATGGCCTGACCCTGAGCACCATCGGTTCATTCGAACAGTCGGAAGAGCATACGGTCGCCCGGATCCGGCCCGCCTCCATCCTCGAGGCGATCCTGCGCGTGGGCCGGGCGGCGCCCTGCGACGGCGTGATCGTCTCCTGCACGAACGCGCGCACGATCGATGTGCTGGCGGACGCCGAGGCGCGGCTGGAGCGACCGGTCATCTCCAGCAACCAGGCCCTCGCCTGGCATATGCTCCGGCTGGCCGGGATCCGCGACCATGGCCGCGCTCCAGGCTCGCTGTTTTCCGTGTGAATGCGACCGGGCCTGGTGACCGGGCGTTACCGGTTCACGTAGGCTCGATTGATGAAAGCGATCCTCAATACATCGAGATGGCGGCGCAACCGGCGGCTGGCCTCCCCGATCAATGACTCATCAACACCGGCACGGTCATGTGCTTGAGGATGCGCCGCGTGACGCCGCCGAGGACCAGCTCGCGCATCCGGCCATGGCCATAGCCGCCCATGACCAGCAGATCACAGCCACGGTCGGCTATCCGCGACAGGATCGTATCCGCCGTGCCCATATCGCGTGCCTCGACCACTTTGACCTCTACGTTGATGTCATGACGTGACAGATGCAGCGCGATATCGGCTCCCGGTTCATCGCCATGATCCCGAAGCCCCGTCTCCGGATTGACCGCGACGACCTCGGCCCGACGCGCCCGTTCGAGCATCGGCATCGCGTCGTTGACCGCCCGCGCCGACTCACGGCCGGCATCCCAGGCCACCATCACGTTGTGCCCGAAATCCAGATCTTGGTTGCCCCCTCCGCCCGGGGTACCGATATAGGGAATCACCAGAACCGGACGGCCCGAAGAAAACAGCACATCCTCGACGATCCGCGGACCGCCAGCCGCCATTTCGTCCGGGTCATTCTGGCCGAGAATCGCCAGATCCGAGTACCGCGCATGCAGGGCGACCTGTTCCCCGATTCGGTTCACATAGACATGAACACTTCGGGTTTCGTGACCGATACGGGCACGCTCCGCTTTCTCGCGAAACCGCGCGAGTGCCGTCTCGGCATACTCGGCGGCTTTCCTCTTTTGTTCCTCGATCAGATCTACCGGCCACTCGGCCCAGCCCTCGATGTGGATCTCACCAATGCAGTAGAGCCCTGTGAGATGGGCCTCGTGCTCCAGGGCAAGTGCAATCGCCGCATCTTCGCGCGCCGCACAGGCGCGGGTACCGTCTATATGCAACAGAATATTTTTCAGGGCCATTCCGTCTCTCCTGGCATTCAAGTCCACCCCACAGCCCGGGGCAAGGGATACCATCCCTGTGTTCGCTATACACACCGGTCCATCACGTGACTTGACCCTGATCAGGCCAACCGATAGACACCCGACGAGTATCGACGTCTCGGCATATATCGCAATCGTACCGTCACGACCGGTAACGCAGGCCCTCGCCGGAGCGCTCGACCCGGGTGCCGGCGGTTCCATCGACAAGTCCGGCGGCATCGTCGAGCCGACCGATAGCGCCGAACGAACCGCCACCCTCAACGAACTCGCAGGCCGCTGCCACTTTGGGTCCCATCGAACCGGCCGGCAATTCAAGCCGCCGCAGTTCATCCGGCGATGCGCTCGCGATGGCTCGCTGCTCCGGCGTGTTCCAGTCGGTGTACACCGCATCGACATCCGTGAGCATCACAAACGCATCGGCCTTGAGCTGCCGCGCGAGGAGCCCCGCCGCATGATCCTTGTCGATCACGGCCTCGATACCGACGATATCGCCAGAGGGAACGCGGATGACCGGGATACCGCCGCCGCCCGCACAGACCACGAGCACGCCGGCATTGACGAGGGTACGGATCGTATTGATCTCGACGATCCGACGAGGGCGCGGAGACGGGACGACGCGCCGGAAGCCGTCGCCATCGGGCTCCACCGACCACCCACGCTGCACCGCAAGCTCGCGCGCGACCGACTCTTCATAGACCGGGCCGATCGGCTTGGTCGGGTGGTCGAACGCCAGATCGTCTTCATCCACCTCGATGCGGGTCAGCAGCGTGGCGACATCCCGTTGCTCGAGTTCATTGGCGAATGCCTGCTCCAGCATGTACCCGATCATGCCCTCGCTCTCCGCACCGAGGACGTCCAGCGGGTACTGTTTGACGTCCTTGTAGGCCGCCGACTGCAGCGCGAGCAGGCCAACCTGCGGGCCGTTGCCGTGGGTGATCACGAGTTCGTGCTCGCCTGCGAGCGGCGCGATGGCCTGCGCCGCCACTTCGATATTGCGCTGCTGAAGTTCCGCCTCCAGCGGTTCGCCGCGGCGCAGCAGCGCGTTGCCTCCCAGTGCGATGACGATCCGCATGATCCGTCAAGTCCCGATGGTGGCGACGAGCACCGCCTTGATCGTGTGCATGCGATTCTCTGCCTGGTCGAACACGACCGACGCTTCGGATTCGAACACTTCCTCGGTCACCTCCATCGCATCCATGCCGAACTGTTTGCTGATGTTCGCACCGATTTCCGTCTCCGCATTGTGGAAGGCCGGCAGGCAGTGGAGGAACTTCGTCGCCGGGTTCCCGGTCCTGTCCATCATCGCGCGGTCGACCTGGTACGGTTTCATCAGTTCGATCCGCCGCTCCCATTCGCTCTCCGGATCGCCCATCGACAGCCATACATCCGTGTAAACGAAATCGACGCCCGTGACCGCTTCGCCGATATCGTCGGTCACGGTGATCCGCGCACCGCTGTGTTCCGAAAGCCCGCGGGCGTAATCCATCACATCCTGCGCGGGCCAGGTCTCCTTCGGCCCCAGCAGCCGGACATCCATGCCCATCTTCGCGGCGCCGATCAGCAGGGAATCGCCCATATTGCTGCCGGTATCACCGACAAAACAACATGAAATGTCCGGCAGCCGCCGGCCGGTATGCTCCTGCATCGTCAGGAAGTCGGCAAGGATCTGGGTCGGGTGGAACTCATCGGTGAGGCCGTTGTAGACAGGCACACTCGCGTAGTCCGCCAGGGTCTGGACGGTGGTCTGGCTGAAGCCGCGATACTCGATGGCATCATAGATCCGGTCGAGCACCCGTGCGGTGTCTTTCGCGGTCTCCTTGTGGCCAAGGTGGGTACCGCTGGGCCCAAGATAGGTCGCATGCATGCCCTGATCGGCGGCCGCGATCTCGAAGCCGATACGGGTCCGCGTCGAGTTTTTCTCGAAGATCAGAGCGATATGCTTGCCGGTCAGGCGGGGCTGTTCCGTGCCGGCGTACTTCGCCGACTTGAGTTCAGCCGCCATTTTCAGCAGGAAGGCGATTTCCTGGGCCGAGAAATCCTTCAGGGTCAGGAAATTCCGGTTGTGCAGGTTATAGGGCATGGACAACCACCTCGATTTCGGTCAATCCCGCGCTCATACAGGGTCGCGGGCAATGGGGCAGGTCATGCAGTGACCGCCGCCGCGGCCGCGCCCCAGCTCGCTCCCCGGGATCTCAAGTACCTCGATCCCCGCCTCGCGAAGCGCCCGATTGGTGAATTCGTTCCGGTCGTAAGCGATGACACGACCAGGCTCGACGGCGACCACGTTGTTGCCGTCGTCCCACTGTTCGCGCTCGCGCTCGAAGGTATCGCCGCCCGTGGGCACCACGCGCAGACGATCGATACCCAGACACTCCGCCGCGAGATTGAACAGGCTGCGGTCCTCGTAACGGACATCGAGATGGTGCGCCCCGGTACCCGGGCGCAGGGTAATGCACTGGATCTGCTCCGCCACTTCGACAAAGCTCGTGGCCACGTCGCGATCGCACAGAGTGAACACGGTGTCGAGGTGCATCGCGGCGCGCGATTTGGGCATCTGGCACGCGATCACCCGTTGCGCGCCCCCCTGGCGGAAGAGGTTGCTCGCAACCTGCCCGACCGCCTGCGGTGTCGAGCGCTCGCCCATGCCGATCAACACGTTCCCGTGACCGATCGGCATGACGTCGCCGCCCTCCAGGGTCGCGGCACCATGATCGACGTCCGGATCGCCCCACCAGACGCGAGTATCGGCATCACGGAACCGGGAATGGAAACGATAGACGGCGGCGGTCAGGATGGTCTCCTGGTGGCGGGCGGGCCAACGCATCGGGTTGAGCGTAACGCCGCCATAGATCCAGCAGCTCGTATCGCGGGTGAAAATCGTGTTCGGCAGCGGCGGCAGCACGAAGCCATCGGGTCCGAGATAGCGCCCGAACATCCCGTACGGTTCGAACGGAAGGTCGCGCACGACGATCCCGCCGATCAGATAATCGGCAAGCTCGGCCGCCGGGAGATCATCCAGGTAATCCCGCAGATCGGAAACCATCCCGACACCCACATGATTCCACGTGATCTTGCGGTCAAGGATCCACTTCCGCGCTGTCGGTTGCTCGAGCGTTTCGGCGAGCATCGCCTGCAGATCGAGCACCTCGACGCCGTTGTGCTCCAGCACCGAACGGAACTGATCGTGGTCCTTGCGGGCCTGATCGACCCAGTAGACATCATCGAACAGCAGTTCATCGCAGTTCGCGGGCGTAAGGCGCCGATGCGCCAGGCCGGGCGGACAGATCATGACCGTGCGCAGGCGGCCAAACTCGGAATGCACACCAGGAGCAGCCTGATCGGTCATCGAATTCTCCGTGTCGAGCGCAGTCGCTGGTACAGCGCAAGCGGCGCCATCAGGCGCCGCTCCGCCGCGCTTCGTCCACCGGGCGCCCCACGCCGTACACCACCGCGAACAGGGCGGCGATGGACAGGATCATGCCGACCCACCAGGGCGCGCCGAAGCCGGCCGGCAACAGCCCGAGGACGATCGCGATACCGCCCACGACCAGCCCGTACGGCAGCTGCGTGTTGGCGTGCTCGGCGACGCCGCAATGCGACGTCGCCGCCGCCAGTACCGTGGTATCCGAGATCGGTGAGGTGTGATCGCCCCACACGGCGCCGGCAATAATGGAGGCTACGCTGGCATGCAGGATCAGCATGCCGGATTCGTTCGCCATGTCCTGGTTACCGAGGATGGCCCAGGTCAGCGGGATGGCGAGCGGCAGCAGGATGCCCATCGTGCCCCAGCTCGTGCCGGTCGCGAATGCGGTGGCCGCCGCCAGCACGAACAGCAGCGCCGGCAGGATCCAGGTCGGGATCGCTTCACCCAGCAGGTCCGCCAGGAATGCCGCGGCATTCAGCTCTTCCGTCACGGCGGACAGGGCCCAGGCCAGGGTCAGAATGATCAGCACGGTAAGCACCGAGCGGATGCCCGCCAACCATGCCTCGACGGTCTCGCCGAGCGAGAGCAGGCCTTGCCCGACCGACAGGATGCCCGCGACCAGCACCGACAGCAGAGACCCCCACAGCAAAGCGGAGAAGGAATCGGCGCTGCCGATGATGTCGGCCACCGTGTCGCCCTCACCGGTTACGAACAGCGCGACGATCGTCACGATAAGCAGCACCGCGACCGGCAGCCAGGCGTTGATCGCCCGGTGCGCGATGCCCTCCTTGGCTTCCAGGCCCTCTTCCGATTGCTGGTCGCCGCCGCGGGCATCCTGCGGGCCGTGTTCCAGCGCGTACTGTTGTGCACGCGCCATGGGGCCGAAATCGCGCGAAGTAATCGCCAGCATCCACATGAAGATGAACGCGAGTATCGGGTAGAACATGTACGGAATGGCGCCAAGGAAGGTGCCGTACGCACTCTTGTCATAACCCTCCAGGTCGCCGGTCGCGTCGCCGATCAGCCCCACCTGGAAGCCGATCCATGTGGTAACCAGTGCAAGGGTCGCGATCGGTGCCGAGGAAGTGTCCACGTAATACGCGAGCTTCTCCCGCGATATGCGCAGGCGATCGGTCATCGGCCGAACCGCATTACCGGTAACGAGCAAAGAGGCGTAGTCATCGAAGAAAATCGCCGTACCGACGCCGGCCGACGCCATTTCGCCACGCCGTCGATTACTCGCCCAGTTCGTGAGCTTCTCCACGATCGCCAGCGCACCGCCATTGCGGTAGATGATCCCGACCATGCCGCCGATCATCATGGTGAACAGGATGATCGACATATGACCGGTGCTGCCATCCGGCGGCGCGAGCGCCTGCAGGACCCAGGTATCGAATACGTCGAGCAGCCCGGCCCAGATGCCGTACAGGCTCAGTTCATTGGCGAACCACGCGCCGACCCAGATGCCCGCGGCCAGTGAAGGAATCACTCGTCGGGTCAGCAGCGCCAGGGCGATCGCGATGACCGGCGGAAGGATCGATAACCAGCCCGGGAGCGAACCGCCATCGGCACCCGCCTCCTGCGCGAAAGCGGGTACTGACCAGACCAGACCGGCCATCGCGACGACGACAGCGGCCGAGAGCGAAAAGGCCCAACGGGATGCACCCTCAGGCTCGCGTGAGCAGTGACTCGGGGTCGGCATAGGGCACTCCCTTCAGCGGCATAACGCTGTTTAGGCTCCCATGCTGCCGCGGAGCCACCCTTGTACACGTTGATCCTGATCAAAGAAGCGGCCATCGATCCTCAACCGGCGCGACCGCCCGGGGGTACCGTTCAGGGCTCCTCGGCCGCGGCCCCGTTCGCGCCGTCAGGACAACAACGGGGCCGCCGGGCGACCGCGCACTGCTCGATCCCGGTGAGCGGTGCGCACCCGATTACGGCGTCACCGCCACCTTGAGAACGCCATCCCGCTGCTGCGAGAACAGATCATAGGCATCGACGATATCGTCGAGTCGATAGCGGTGGGTCACCAGCGGTTCCAGGTCGACAGACCCGCTCGCGATCACGTTCATCAGGCGACGCATCCGCTCCTTGCCGCCGGGGCACAGCGAGGTGATGATCCGGTTGTCGCCGAGCCCCGCATGGAAGGCGTCGAGCGGGATCTTCAGATCCTGTGAATAGACGCCCAGGCTCGACAGCGTGCCCCCCGGCTTCAGTACCCGCAGGCAGCTCTCGAACGTCTGCTGCAGACCCAGTGCCTCGATCGCGACATCGACGCCGCGGCCGTCGGTGATGCGCATGATCTCGTCCACGGGATCCACGCGATTGAAATCGACGGTGTAGCTGGCACCCATGCGTTTCGAGATCTCGAGACGCTCGGCCACCGCGTCGACCGTGATGATCGTCGTCGCGCCCTTGAGTTTCGCGCCGGCGGTCGCGCACAGGCCAATCGGACCCTGGGCGAAGACGGCGACGGTATCGCCGATGCGGATATTGCCGCTCTCGGCACCGGCGAACCCGGTCGACATGATATCCGGGCACATCAGCACCTGCTCATCGGTCAGGCCATGCGGGACCGGCGACAGATTGGCCATTGCATCGGGTACGCGCACGTATTCCGCCTGGGCTCCGTCGATCGTGTTGCCGAAGCGCCAGCCACCCAGCGGCTTGAGCCCGTGGGCACAGCTCTGACCATCCTGTGAATGCAGACCGTCCAGGCAGGCGTTGGAGTAACCGCTGGGACAGATCGCCCCGGCGATCACGCGCTGGCCTTCCTCGTAGCCATGGACGTTGGCGCCGAGTTTCTCGATCACGCCCACGGGTTCGTGCCCGATCGTGAGCCCCTTCTCCACCGGATACTCGCCCTTCACTATATGGACGTCGGTACCGCAGATGGTCGTGGTCGTCACGCGCACGAGTGCGTCGTTCGGCCCGACATCGGGTACCGGCTTGTCCTCCAGTTCGATCCTTCCCGGCTCAATGAATACCGTCGCTTTCATGCGAATCTCCCGATAATCAGCTGATCACCTCACTCTCTACAGACTGTGCCCGCCGGCGGCGTTCCTCCGCGACGTTCTGCCGCTGGCGCAGATGCCCGGCGATCACCGTGCGTGCAACCGAAACCGCCGCGACCAGCAGGAACGTCACCGCCATGCGAATCAACAGAGGATCGTCAGCAATTCCGGCATGGGCTACCTTCTTCGCGTCGTGTCTGCAGCATGTCTGCATGCACCGCCCAGACAAGCCGCCGTCGCGGAGCACGGTAATCCGGCCTGTCACTCGTAAACGCTGGCATCACACGTGTAGCAGCGGCAGCGCTCGTCCGTCACTGTCACTCGATCGGTGAGCGAAAACCGGAGGGCTTGAGCGCAACAACCGAACAACCAATGCGCTCAAGGATCGTCTCCGCCGTATTACCGATCAGCAGTCCGGCGATACCGGTGCGGCCGACCGTGCCCATGACCACGAGGTCGGCATCGAGTTCATCGGCCAGTTCCGGGATCACGGTGTCGGCCTGGCCCTGGCGGAGATGAAACACCGGGTGCAGCCAGTCGCAACTCTCACCGCCGATCCATGAACGCATATCGTCCGCCAGTCGATCGAAGGCACCTTGATGCGCCTGGCGCTCCGACTCGATATACCGCTGGACCTCGTCCTCTGCCGAGAAGATACCGCGGCTGCGCAGGACCCCTTCGTACGCCGGCTGCCACGCATGTGCCACGTGGAGCTCGGAGCCGTCCGCCAGTGCCTGCGCCGCCGCCGTCTCCAGGATGTGCCGATTCAGCGATGGCTCGGTCTTCTCGGCTCCACCGGGGTCCACATCCACCGGCGCCAGCACGCGTCGATAGCGCTCACCGCCGGCGCCCGGTTTGACCAGCCATACCGGAACCGGGCATTTGCGCAGCAGATGCATATCAAAGCTGCTGAACAGGCACCGCCGCCGGCTTCCGGGCTCCATCGCGGCCTTCACGAGGAGGTCATGGCCGCCGGACTGAACGGTCCGGATCACCTCGACGAAACCCACCCCATCAAGCGTGCGCGTGTGGAGATCCACGCGCCCGGCAGCGTTATCGATGTACCGCTGCAGCCTGTCGGCGCTTGCCGCGGCCAGCGCCGCACGCAGGCGCTCAGGCGAAAGCCCGCCCGGCACGCGGGCGAGGGGTGTGGCGGGGCCCTGCTGCAGGTCGACGATCGTCAGCGTGGCCTGGTTCGCCTCCGCGACCCGAACCGCCCGTTCGAAAGCGTCTGCGTCGTCGGTATCCGGCGTCGCCACGAACAGCACACTCGTAAACCTCTGCATCATCGTCTCCGTCCAGTAACGACCGGTCAGGCCTCCGCGGGTGAAGGCTCCCCGGTGGCCAGGATACGATCCGCCGCGTCCCGGGCCGCATCACTGTACGGTACCAGAGCGACATCGGCGCCGCGTGCACGCAGGGCCTGCGCTTCACGGTCCGTATCCGCGGTCAGCACGATCCGCGGGCGGCTGCCGCTGTGCTCGATACCGTGAATCAGCACCCGGTTCACGTGCGGGTCCCGCAGTGTATTGACCACGCACTGCACGCGGTCCAATGGCAGGGATCCCACGAATTCCGGGTCCTCGGCATCGCCATAACGCAGTTCGTAGCCCTCACCACTGCGCGAACGCACTCGATCAGGATCCGAATCCACGGCGAGTACTCGGATGCCACGCTCGGCAAGGATGCGTGCCACCGCGGAACCGAAGCGGCCAAGGCCGAACAGGATGACATCCGGACCGTCGTCCGACGCCCGGCTCTGCAGCCGCGTCTCGGCATACGGCACCCGCCGCTCAAAAACGGCCAGCCAGGGTGCGAACCGCAGATAAATGCGGTGCGAGTATAGGATCATATACGTCGACACGCTGATCGTGACCAGTCCAACCAGGGTGATCAGACCGACCGTATCGCGATCGAGGTGACCGATACTGAGCCCGAGCGCGGCCAGCACCAGCGAGAACTCGCTGATCTGCGCCACCGTCAGGCCCGCGAGGAAGCCCGTGCGGCGGCGGTAACCCATCCACCCCATGATCACGATGACGATGAGCGGATTGCCGAGCAGCACGAACACCGAAAAGACGGCGGCGGGCATCAGGTTGGCGCCGAGCGCTCCGAGGTCGAGCCCGGCGCCAAGATCGATGAAGAAAAACAGCAGCAGGAAATCGCGCAGGCCGGTCATGCGCGCGGCGACCAGTTCCCGGTACGGAGTGGACGCGATCGAAATACCCGCCAGGAATGCACCGACCTCCTTGCTGAAACCGAGCATATCGCCGGCGCTCGCCCACACGATCGCCCACGCGATGGCGAACAACAGCAGCAGTTCCCCGGAATGGGCCAGACGCCGCAGCAGGCCCGGCAGCACCCAGCGCATCAATGCCGCCAGTACGGCGAGCATCGCGCCCCCCTTGAGCAATACCAGCAGCACTTCCAGCGCGGGACTCGTGGCGGCACCGCTCGACCCGAGCGCGGTCAGGCCGATCATCACGAGGACCACCACGATGTCCTGCACGATCAGGAAGCCCACGGCGATGCGGCCGTGCAGCGTATCCAGCTCGCGCTTGTCCGAGAGCAGCTTGACGATGATGATGGTGCTGGAGAACGTCAGGGCGACAGCGATATAAAGCGCCGGTATCGGGGCGAAACCCAGTGCGATGGCGATCAGATACCCCACCGCGGCGGTAAAGAACACCTGCCCGAGGCCCGTCGCGAGCGCTACCGGCCCCACCGTGCGGATGACGTGCAGATCAAGCCGTAGCCCGACCACGAACAGCAGCAGCGCAATCCCCATGCGGGCCAGCAGATCGACCTGGTCGGCCGCAGCGACCCACTCCATGCCGGCGGGGCCGACGACGATGCCGACCGCGATAAACGCCACGATCAGCGGCTGGCGCAGGATCAGGGCGGCCACACCGGCGAAGGTCGCGAGCGCGAGGATGGCACTGATCTCGTAGAACACGTTATCGAACGTGGGCATTCAGCGGACTCCCTCGACGCCAGCCGGACGCGCGTCAGAAACGGAGCACTTCGAAGCGGACTGCCATGATAACATAACCGCGCCGGTACGATTGTGCGTGTACCATCGCAACATTACCGGACTCCCGCGCACGTCATCATGACCACTCCCGACCGGCAGCGACACATCTGGCGCCTCGCCTTCGCGATCACGGCCTGTGCGACCGTGTTCACGATCATGCAGGGCCTCACCTATCCTCTGCTGGCGCTGATTCTGAACCGCATGGACGTGCCCGAGTGGCTGATCGGCATCAATGCCGCCACGATGCCCATCGGCATGATCGTATCGGCCCCGCTCGCGCCGCGCCTGATGCGTCGTTTCGGCGGGCGCGATCTGACCGTGGCCAGCCTCGTCACATCCGCCGCCTGCCTGCTCGCGATCGGCGCAACGCAGGACGCCTGGCTTTGGATGCCGATGCGGCTGCTGATCGGGATCGCGCTTGGCTGCATCCTCGTCGTCAACGAGAGCTGGATCAATCAGATCGCGAGCGACAACCACCGCGGGCGCATCATCGGCTTCTACTCGGCCGTCCTGTCCGCCGGGTTCGCGCTCGGCCCCGCCCTGCTCGCGATTGTGGGCAGCCGCGGCTGGGCCCCGTTCCTGATCGGCGCGGCGCTGCCACTGCTCGCGCTGCTGCCCCTGCTGGCCGTGCGCCGATCCCTGCCGACGCTGCCCGCGGGCGAGCGCACGGTCCCCGTATTCGCATTCCTGCGCCTGGCGCCCCTGCTGCTGGTACTGACCGCGGCCGTCGCACTCGCCGATGAGGGCGCCATGTCGTTCCTGCCGCTCTATGCGCTCGAGCATGGTTACGCGGAGCAAACCGGGACGATCCTGCTGATCGTGATGATCGCCGGCAGCGTGAGCATGCAGTATCCAATCGGCTGGGTGGCGGATCGCGTGCCGCGCGCCACGGTCATGATCTTCTGCGCGGCCGCCGCCGCGGCCAGCGCCGCGGCGATGCCCTTCACAGTGACTACCCCTTGGCTGTTCGCGTTCGCCGTATTCGTCTGGGGCGGCGTCTACTATGCGATCTACATGCTCGCACTCGTCCGCCTCGGCGAATCGTTTGCCGGCATGACGCTGGTCACCGGCAACGCCGCCTTCGCGGCCATGTGGGGCGTCGGCGGCATTGCCGGATCCTCGGTCGTCGGCGGCGCCATGTCGGCCTTCGGGCCGGTCGGGTTCCCGCTCGTGTTCGCAGTAACTTTCGGCGCCATTGCGATCGCGATCGCTGTTGTGGCCGTCCGCGAACGCCGACGTGCCGCCCCGATGCCGGGAGGCGGTGTCTGACGATGATCCTGGAAACGCTAGTACAGATACGCACCACGCAGCGCCCACAGGCGCAGCGCGAAGCCCTTGCCGATATGCGAGGCGCCGTATTGCCCGGTACCGTCATGACCGGGCAGGCAATGGGCCCGACTTCGAGCAAACGCGCATCCATGCCGTGATCCCGGGCGAGATGCAGGGCCGCCGACAGTCCGGTGAACCCGCCGCCGATGATCGCCACATCGCAGGTCTGATCGCCCTCCAGTGCGGGCCAGTCACCGCGCAATGAACCCGCCGTCTCCCCCAATAGCTTGGGGCCGGGGTCGCAGCGTCGTGTTCCCACTCTCGACTCGATCGCGCTCGCGCGCTCCTGGATCCTGCACGATCTCTACGTGGCCCCGGTGTTCCGGCGCCGCGGTGTCGCCCGCATGCTACTGCGCGAGGCGCGTGCGCTCGGGCTTCGCACCGGCGCATCCCTGCTCACGCTGTCCACGGGCATCGACAATGTCAGTGCCCAAACCCTGTACGAGGATGAGGGCTGGGGGCGCGACGACGCGTACTATTCCTACGATCTCCATCTTTGATCATTTCGCGTCAGGGCAGATCGAGGTCCGCGAGGTCTGCGCGCAGGCCCGGCGTGAACGCATCCGGTGACCGCCCTGCCTCCGCCCGCAGGCGATCCATAGTCCAAAGTTCGAGGGCCGCGATCTCGCTCGGCTCGGGTTCGACTTCCCCGTCGTAGACGGCGTGGAATGCCCGCTGGATCTCCCGATCATGGATGCCGATTTCGGGGCGATGCTGCGTGACGCGGCGTTCGCCTCCAAGCTCGATCGGTTTGGCGTCGACCACACCGAGCTCTTCGGAGAGACCGCGATACGCCGCCGCGCGGAAATCCTCACCGGGTTGCAGGTGCTCGCCTACGCTCACGTCGAGGCGATCGGGCGAGACGTCCTTGTCGGGGGCGCGGCGCTGAACGTAGACACGCCCGTCGGAACGAAACAGCCAGATATGGACGGCCCGGTGCCAGAGGCCGTCACGATGGACCCTCGGCCGCGCCGCGAGGCCGGCCGGACGGCCCTGTTCATCGAAAGTTTCGAAATACTCGGTCAATGTATCGATCCCGCTGGCGGCTCCCGCCGGCACATCCCGGGCGCATGATACCTTTGCGGAGCGAATGGGATCAGCGCCGATCGCGGCCCGGCACCGCACGCCCATCCGCATCCCCCGCCGGATCACTGAATCCCTCTGCGGGGATAATTGATACGGGGCCAGCCGAAACGCCCGGATCCGGGCGTTTTCTACCGGTAAGCACCCGCGACATGTCAGGATAAAGTCTCCGCCATGCGCGTCGGCTGCCTGTGCAGTTCACCACACCCCTTTGATCGACATACAGACGCGCACCCCGTCTGGAGGCCCGTGTATACGACCTGAGTTCGCATATCGAGCGTGACCTCCGCCTGTCGGCAACGGCGGCGGTCGATTCGGTCGAAGCCCATGTGCAGCAGGAGCGGACGCGTCTGTTCTGGTTGCAGGCCTGCCTGCTGGTGGGCCTCGGCGGTCCGGATATCATTGCGCACGGGCTGGAGGTACTACGAGGATAGCTCCAGATCGCGCACGGACGACCGTGCCACGCCGCTGCGTGCTTTTTGAGGAATGATGCAGGTCGGGCTTATGGAACCTGTGTAAAAACCCCGACCTACATCACTCCCCAACGCGCTGCACGGTTTTAATCAGAGCTTCCGGAGGATCATCCGTAGAGCGCGATCACGAGCCGGATCGGTCCGTGGGCACCCAGCTGCAGGGTCTGCTCGATATCGGCTGAACGCGACGGACCCGTAATCCAGTTGATGGCTCGCGGCATGTCGCCACGCGCGCGCATGCGTGCCCAGGCCTCCTCGTACATGCCGACGATGGCGTCGGCCGGGAGGGCCACGACATGGACATCCGGCAGGAAACTCAGGGTGATCGGGCTCTGCGGCCCCGAGGCCAAAACCAGCGTGCCGGTCTCCGCGACGCCGCACACGGCATGGCCGACGCTCAAGGAGTCGTCAGGTTGACCGCGGCGCGCCTCGACCGCGACGCCGGCGTCTGACCACCGCAGCGCCTCGAATGCCGGATCCGGTGCGATCGCGGCCGCGGCGTCAAAACCATGCGCCCCGCAGATCTCTGCGACGAGTCCCGGGAGCTCCTCGATGCCACCGAGCTGCTCGACGTCGGCGCTGGACTTGCGGGCCATCTCCACGAACCGGACCCGCAGTTCCTCCGCCGTGCCCTCGCCGCGGCCGGGCAGAGGGCCGGCCGGATGCGTGGTCAGGCGTTCATCGACGGGCACCGGGTCGCCTGTCTCACGGCCAAGCCGCGTACGGATATTGCCGAGGATCTGGTTACGCGCACTCAATGGAGGCGTCTCCCGGCTCGCCACTGATCCATGAACGTCCGACTCGACGGCGCCGGCAGATCGCGGGTATCCGTCCAGCCACCCGCCAGCGGCACGCGTGCGATCCGGCCACGTCGCCGTGCCAGCAGCCGCAGCGCGCGGCCGCCGAGCCGTGCCATGCGGTGATAGAGGCCCGGGCGCCGGGCGATCCACGCCCAGATGCCGATCCCCCAGCGCGCGGCCGCCGGCTGATAACCCGCCTCGTATTCGCGCTCGCGCCAGTGGCGCATCAGGTCAGGCAGCGGGATCTTCACCGGACAGACCTCCGCGCAGCGCCCGCAGAAGGTACTGGCGTTGGGCAGATCGCCGCTGTTCTCGATCCCGACCATTTGCGGCGTGAGCACCGCGCCCATGGGCCCCGGATAGACCCAGCCGTAGGCGTGCCCCCCGACGGAGCCGTAGACCGGGCAATGGTTCATGCAGGCACCGCAGCGGATGCAGCGCATCATCGGCTCGAGTTCGCCGCCGAGCATGTCGGAGCGGCCGTTGTCGACCAGCACCACATGGAACTCTTCCGGCCCGTCGAGATCGTCCTGGCGCTTCGGCCCGGTCGAGAACGTGGTGTAGACGGTGATGTCCTGGCCGGTCGCGGAGCGGCCCAGCAGGCGCAGCAGCGTGCTGGTGTCCTCCAGCGTCGGCACGACCTTGTCGATGCCGGCGACGACGATGTGCACCCGCGGCAGCGCCTGCGACAGATCGCCGTTGCCCTCGTTGGTGACGATGACGGTGCTGCCCGTCTCGGCGATGCAGAAATTCGCCCCCGTGATCCCCACGTCGGCATCCAGAAAGCGCTGGCGCAGAACCCGGCGGGCCTCGGCCTGGAGCTCGGCATGGCCGTCGGAGTTCGAGGACATCGCCGGGTCGTGGTGCGCCTGGAAGGCGTCGTAGATCTGATCGCGCTTGAGGTGGATCGCCGGCGCGATGATGTGACTCGGGTGATCGCCGCGCAGCTGCAGGATGTACTCGCCCAGATCGGTCTCGATCGGCGTGAATCCCTCGCCTTCCAGGTGTTCGTTGAGACCGATCTCCTCGGTCGCCATGGACTTGCCCTTGGCCACCGTGCGGGCGCCGGCCGCACGACAGATCGCGGCGACCGCACTGCATGCCTCGGCCGGATCGCTGGCCCAGTGCACTTCCCCGCCGCTGTCCACGACCCGCCGTTCAAAGCGTTCGAGGTAGGTGTCCAGATGGGCGATCGTGTGGTCGCGGATGGCCGTGCCATGCTCGCGGACCTCGGGCCACTCGGGCAGTCCGTCGATCGCCCGCGCGCGCTTGCCCGGGAACCCGGTCTGGATGTTCTCCAGCGCACTCTGCAGACGCGTATCCAGAAGCGCCGCCCGCGCGGCCGGTTTGAAACGCTTGCTCTCGACTTCCATCGCTTCGCCCTCAGGACGCAGGCCGGCCGTGCGCGGTCCACGGCGTTGAACCCTGGCCGGAGCATACCGCGCAATGCCGGCATTCCCCGGCGGCGGACACCGGCGCATGTGTTGAATTCGCGGGGTGCCGGGGAAAGCCGGCCTACGCAATAAACCGGCAACCCTTGGCCCTTGGCCCTCAGCCCTGAAGGCCTTCCGCCTCCCCGATCGCCGGCGCATCCGTCATCCCGGCGAGCACCTCGGCGACATGCCGTGCGTTCAGATCGTACCCTTCGCGACTGAGGCGGCCGGCAATATTCATCAGACAGCCCAGATCCCCAGCCAGCACGGTCCCGGCCCCGCTCGCCGCGAAGCGCCGGCATTTGTCGCTGACCATACGGGTCGAGATCTCCGGGTATTTGACGCAGAAGGTGCCTCCGAAACCGCAGCACTCCTCGCAGCCTTCCGACTCCGAGAGCGTGAGTCCGGCTACCTGGCGCAGCAGGCGCCGTGGCTGCTCGCGCACATGCAGCTCGCGCAGTCCGGCACAGGCGTCGTGATAGGTCACGGTACCGTCGAACCGAACGCCCTCGAGTTCGAGGCCGCGCTCATCGACCAGAAATGCAAGCAGTTCCCGGGTCCGGGCGGCCAGGGCCGTTGCCCGCGCGTGCGCCTCGGGCTCCTCCGCCTCGGGGAACAGGCGTGGATAGTGCTCGCGGATGGTGCCGGCACACGAACCCGAGGGCGCGACCACGTAATCGCAATCGGAGAAATTCGCGATGACCTGCTCGGCCAGCGCCCGCGCATCACGGCGATCGCCGCTGTTATATGCCGGCTGGCCACAACAGGTCTGCTCCGGGACGACGACTTCACAGCCCGCCTGTTCGATCAGGGTCGCCGCCGCGAAACCAACGCCGGGGCGGAACAGATCGACCAGGCAGGTCACGAACAGACCGACGCGAGGTCGATCGCCGGGGTCATCGGATACGCTCATGTCCCACAGTGTAACCTGCTCGACCGGCGCGGACGACCACCGGGCGACGTCTACGGATGGGGGTTGGCCGCCGCTCGCGCGCAGGAATGCTGCCACCACCGCGCCGGCAATGGCCGCACCTGCGTCTCTTACACAGGCCCGGCGTGACGCGGTTCATCGGCGTCACGTACGGCCGCGCAGCTGGCGCCGGTATACAGATCGATTTGCCGCCGCGAAAATGCTCTGATAAACAATACAGTCGCGCCAGATGATTCAAACCGGATTAAAGTGTCTGTGCGCGACCGCCCATGCGGCAAACCGTCCGCGACAGGTCGCCGGCACATGGGCAATTGAGTTCATGCAGGAGGGCAGCCGGAAAAACGATAATGCTAACGTTTCCCGCCTGCCGGCAGCGCGCCTCCGACGATCGATGCACCCCGGGGCCGCTGCCACCAACCATTCGGGGACGGGACACTGAACTGGGGCCGTTTGCTGAACGACGGCCACAAGTTCCCGCCACCCGAGGCATGTCGCGGCCAATCTGGAGGTATAAGGCATGAAAGACCAGAAAGACGATCGTCTCGACCAGAAGGCGGCACAGGACGAGACCGTCAGCTCATCCAGGCGCGGTTTTCTCAAAAAGAGTGCCGCGCTCGGCGCGGGCGGTGCGATCCTCGGGGCACCGGCCATCGGCAACGCCGATACCAGCGACGGTATCCGTATGCGCATCCAGAGTTCCTGGCAGCCGGGCACCGTCGGCTACAAGACCTTCGAGAACTGGGCAGGGCGAGTGCAGGAACTGACCAGTGGCGAGGTGCGGGTCGAACCGCATCCGGCCGGCTCCATCGTCGGCGATTTCTCCCTCATGGATGGCGTCCGCGACGGCGTGATCGAGGGCCAGAACATGTTCACCGTGTACTGGGCCGGCAAAATGCCCGCGGGCGTGTTCTTCAGCTCCTACCCGATGGCGCTGTCGCTGCCGCACCACTGGGACATCATGTATGGTTCCTACGGTGGTTACGGCATCGTCAGTGACCTGTACGAGAAGTTCGGGATGGAATTCCTCGGTCATGTCCACCACGACATGAACCTGATCCATTCGAAGGAGCCGCTGCGGAGCTTCGACGACTTCAAGGGCAAGAAGATCCGCTTCCCCGGCGGCATTGTCGCCGAGACGTTCGCGGATATCGGCGTACGCACCACCCTGCTCCCGGGCTCCGAGGTCTATCCGGCGCTGGAGAAGGGCACCATCGAAGCGGCCGACTTCGTTGGCCCGGCGGTCAACTATGAGCTCGGTTTCCACCAGGTGACCGACTACATCATCATGGGGCCACCTTCCACGCCCTGCCTGCATCAGCCGGTCGACCTGATGGACATCGCCGTGCAGAAGCGGACCTGGGAGCGGCTGTCGTCGCAGACCCAGGACATCATGCGCGACCTGGTCGCCTCCTACTCGCGGGAACACTATGGGGCGATCCAGGAGGCCAACCGCGAGGCATGGCCGAAGTACGAGGAGGCCGGCGTCGAGGTGATCCACCTCAGCGAGGAAGACGCCCAGCGCTTCCGCGAGGCCGCCATCCCGAAATGGTTCGAATGGGCCAACAAGGACGAAGACGCCGCGCGGCTCTTCAAGGTCCACCTCGAGACCATGAAGGACCCGTCCATCGCCGTCATCACCGACGAGGACGTCAAGGACTACTCGCTGGACATCTGATCCGGCGGGTCGATCCGCTACCACAAACCGGATCCGGAGGGGCCGTGCCAGTAATGGCACGGCCCCGTTCGAATCCCCGCATCCGCGAGGCGCACGATGATCGATCTCCAGCTCACCTGGCAGATGCCGCACTGGCTGTACTGGTCCCTGCTGCTGATTGGCCCGCTTGTGGTCATGTATCTGGTGGACCGCAGCTACCGTCACGGCAAAGTGCCGTCCGGCGGGGCCGAGGCCGAAGCGACCGGTGAAGCGCCGGGACCGGAGAGTACGAATAACGTCAGTGTGGCCGGGAACCTGGTGACGCGCATCGCCGACCGGATATCGGGCTTCACCGGTCGATACGTCGCCTACTGGTCGCTGATCGCACCGTTCATCTATTCCTACGAAGTCCTCGCCCGCTACGCCTTCAACTCGCCGACGAACTGGGCCCACGAGTCCATGTTCCTGATGTTCGGCATGCAGTATCTGATCGCTGGGGCCTACACGCTGCGCGAGGACGGCCATGTTCGCGTCGACGTTGTCTACGCGGGCCTGCGCAGTATCACCAAGGCCGGTCTGGATGTCCTGACCTCGGTCTTTTTCTTCATTTTCAGCCTCGCCCTCACATCCACCGCCTGGAATTTCTTCGCGAACTCGATGGCCTCCGAGGATTACTTCTGGGCGAGCGGCTACCGCAACGAGGTCTCGTTCACCGAGTGGGCGATCCAGTATTACCCGATCAAATTCACGATGTTCCTGGGTGGCCTGCTGCTGCTGATCCAGGGCATCGCACGCCTGATCAAGGACTGGCAGGCGTTCCGCATCGCCATGGCGGAGGGCGACGGCAGCCGCCGCCTCGGCAAGGGCCTGGTCATCGCCGCCGTGGTGATCGCGATGATCGCCATCGGCGAGATCTTCAACATATTCATCTACTTCCCGCGCGAGGCGCCGTTCACGAGTGAGGCGATCCTGCAGGGTGTCGACATCTCCTGGCTCACGCTGATCATGTTCGGCACGCTGATCGTGCTGCTGATGGCGGGCCTCCCGCTGGCCTTCGTGACCGGCGGTCTGGGCGTCGTGTTCCTCTATCTCATCAGCGATCAGGCGGCTCTGCACATCATGCCTTCGCGCATCTTCCCGCTGATGACCAACTACCAGCTCTCGGCCATCCCGCTGTTCATCTTCATGGCCGCGGTGCTGGAGAAGGCCGGCCTGATCGATGAGTTGTTCGATGTCGCCTACAAGTGGCTGGGCGCGCTCAAGGGCGGACTCGGGATCGCGACCGTCGCTGCCTCCACGCTGCTGGCCGCGATGGTCGGCGTGATCGGCGCCGCGGTGGTAACGATGGGCCTGATCGCCCTGCCGGCCATGCTGGCACGCAACTACGACCCGAAGATCGCGCTCGGTTCGGTCATGGCGGGGGGTACGCTGGGTATTCTGATCCCGCCATCGATCCTCGCGATCATTTACGGCGTGGTTGCCCAGCAGTCCGTCGGCGAACTCTACATGGGCGCGCTACTCCCCGGTCTCCTGCTGGCCGGGCTCTACGCCCTGTATATCTGGATCCGCGCGACCCTGAAACCGGGCACCGCGCCGGCGCTGGCCGTGGAAGACAGGGTCAGCATGGGCGAGAAGATCCGGCTGCTGCGCAACATGGTCGCGCCCATCGTGCTGGTCTTCGTCGTCCTCGGCGTGATCTTCACGGGTCTCGCAACCGCCGTGGAGGCGGCCGGGATCGGCACGCTCGGCGCCCTGATCGTCGCCGCCATGCACGGGCGGCTGACCTGGCCCAACATGCACACGGCCGCGATGACCACGCTGAAAGCGACTTCGATGGTCATGTGGATCATCTTCGGCGCCACCATCTTCGTCGGTTTCTATATCCGCCAGGGCGGACAGGATTTCGTGATCGAGATGATCCAGGGCACCGGACTCGGCCCCTACGGCATCCTCATGATCATGATGATCCTGTTGATCATCCTGGGCATGTTCCTCGACTGGGTCGGCATCCTGCTGCTGGCCGTACCGATCTTCATCCCGATCGTCGAGTCGATGGAGTTTACCGGCGTCTTCGGCCTGCCGGGCGTCGATCCGGGCGATGTCGCCTTGTGGTTCGGCGTGGTGTACCTGGTGAACATGCAGATGTCGTTCCTCAGTCCACCATTCGGCTACGCATTGTTCTACATACGGGGCGTCGCCCCCGCGTGGATCACGATGGGGACCATCTTCAAATCGGCGCTGCCGTTCCTGGCCTTGCAGGCGCTTGCGCTTTTCCTGGTGATTATCTTCCCGGACCTGGTTACCTGGCTGCCGAATGAAGTGTACGGCGGCGGTAATGAGTCTGCGCCGGGAGGTGGCTCGGCGGGCGACGCGCTGGGCGGCTAACGGTTCCCCGGGCCCGGATCATCCCGTCCGCGCGACGGGGTGATACGGCCTGCGGGTCGGGAATTTCGTGATACACCCGAGCATACGCGTACAATCGAGATATGACTGCCACAACCCCATACCACACTGACGACACCGCATTCGCCGTACAGGCCCCGCGCGTGATCGAACGGCTGCGCGCGGCCCTGCCCGAGCGGTCGCTGGTGGTGGAGGAAGCCGAACGGCGCGCCTACGAGAGTGACGGCCTGTCGGCCTTCCGCCAGCTGCCGCTGGTGGTCGCGATCCCCGACACCATCGAACAGGTCCAGGCGGTCCTCGCCACCTGCCATGATCTGGGCGTCCCGGTAGTCGCGCGCGGCTCCGGCACGAGCCTGTCGGGCGGCGCCCTGCCCCATCCGCAGGGTGTTCTGCTGTCGTTGGCCCGCTTCAATCAGATTCTGGAACTCGACCCGGAACGGCGTTTGGCACGCGTGCAACCGGGTGTCCGCAACCTCGCGATCAGCGAGGCGGCCGCGGCACACGGCCTGTACTACGCGCCCGATCCCTCCTCGCAGATCGCCTGCTCGATCGGCGGCAACATCGCCGAGAACGCCGGCGGCGTGCATTGCCTCAAATACGGGCTGACCGTGCACAACGTCCTCGACGTCACGCTCGCGACCATCGAGGGCGATATCGTCACGGTCGGATCCCAGGCCCTCGACACGCCCGGTTACGACCTGCTCGCGCTGATGCACGGCTCCGAGGGCATGCTCGGCGTGATCCTTGAGGCGACCGTGCGCCTGTTGCCGGAACCGCTGACCAAGCAGGTGTTGCTGGCCGCTTTCGACAGCGCGGCGACCGCGGGCAACGCCGTCGCCGGACTGATCGCCGCGGGCATCGTCCCGGCCGGTCTGGAGATGATGGACGGTCCAGCGATCAAGGCGGCGGAGGATTTCGTGCACGCCGGCTACCCGACCGATGCGGCCGCGATCCTGATCTGCGAGCTCGATGGCGGTACCGAGGAGGTCGTCGCCGACACCGCGCGCGTCGACGCGCTGCTGCGCGACAGCGGGGCGACGGAAGTGCGCGTCGCCCGCGACGCCGACGAGCGCGCCCGCTTCTGGGCCGGGCGCAAGGCGGCCTTCCCGGCGGCCGGGCGCATCTCGCCCGACTACTACTGCATGGACGGCACGATCCCGCGCAAACACCTGGGCGAGGTCCTGACCCGCATCGCGGATATGGGCCGCGAACACGGGCTCGGCGTGGTCAATGTGTTCCACGCCGGCGACGGCAACCTGCACCCGCTGATCCTCTACGATGGCAACACGCCGGGCGAGCTTGAACAGGCGGAGGCGTTCGGCGCGCGCATACTGGAGCTCTGCGTCGAGAAAGGCGGCACGATCACCGGCGAGCACGGCGTCGGCGTGGAGAAGATCAATGAGATGTGCATCCAGTTCAACGATGCCGAGCGCGAGACCTTCTTCGCGATCAAGCGCGCCTTCGATCCGCCTGGCCTGCTCAACCCCGGCAAGGCCATCCCGACACTGAACCGCTGCGCGGAGTTCGGCGCCATGCACGTGCACCACGGCGAAGTGGCCCATCCCGAACTCGAGCGATACTGACCGGACCGTGAGCGAAGACGACGACCAGACCGAAGCGATCGCAGCCCGCGTGCGCGACGCCGCCGCGGCGGGTACACCAGTGGCGATCCGGGGCGGGGGCTCGAAACCTTTTTACGGGCATCGGCTCGACGGCGAAGCGCTCGATGTGAGCCGGCATCGCGGCGTGCTCAACTACGAGCCGACGGAATTGATGCTGACCGCGCGTGCCGGGACGCCGCTGGTGGAACTCGAAGAGCTGCTCGCCGCCAACGGCCAGATGTTCGCCTTCGAACCCCCGCATTTCGGCGGCGGAGCGACACTCGGCGGCGCCGTGGCCACCGGGCTGTCCGGTCCGCGCCGGCCGTTCGCCGGCGCACTGCGGGATCACCTCCTTGGCGTACGGATCGTCGACGGCAATGGCAGCGTCGGACGTTTCGGTGGCGAGGTCATCAAGAATGTCGCCGGGTATGACGTCTCGCGGCTGACGGTCGGCGCGCTGGGTACGCTCGGGGTGGTACTCGAGGTCTCGGTCAAGGTACTGCCGCGCCCGGAAACCGAGCGCACGGTGTGCCTCGAGATGGCGCCGGAGGAGATCCATGGACGCATCGAAGACGCGCTGCGTAACGGCGCGCCCATCACCGGTGCGGCGCATGATGGCGACCGGGCCTGGATCCGCCTCGCCGGCGCCACCTCGGCAGTTACTGCGGGGGCCGACTGGCTCGGTGGCGACACTCCGACCGACGAGACGTTCTGGTCCCGCCTGCGCGATCACACGATGGACTTTTTCCGGGGCGATACGGCCGAACCGCTTTGGAGACTCTCCCTGCCGCCCGGTGGACGGAGCCCGGATCTCCCCGGCAAACGCGTAGTCGACTGGGGCGGCCAGTTGCACTGGCTCCGCAGCGACGCCTCCGCCGAAGGGATACGTAGGGAAACGGCCGCGATCGGGGGGCATGCCACCGTGTTTCGAGGCGGCGACGCCGCTACGGCGGTCTTCACGCCACTCGAACCCGCGCTGGCGCGCTTCCATGGGCGTCTCAAGCGCGCGTTCGATCCGCACGGCGTGCTCAACCCCGGCCGTATGTACCCGGAATTCTGACGCGACCTCGGCCCAATCATGCAGACGAATCTCGCACCCTTCATACGCGATACAGAGGCCGGCCAGGAGGCCGACGCGATCCTGCGCAAGTGCACGCACTGCGGCTTCTGCCTCGCCAACTGCCCGACCTATCGGCTGCTCGGTGACGAGCTCGACAGCCCGCGCGGGCGCATTTATCAGATCAAACAGGTTCTGGAGGGCGCGGAGCCCACCCCGTCGATCCAGCTCCATCTGGATCGCTGCCTGACCTGCCGCGCCTGCGAGACCACCTGCCCCTCCGGCGTCGAATACGGCCGACTCGCCGACCTCGGGCGCCAGATCGTGGAAGAGCGCGTACCGCGTTCACGGCAGGAGCGCATCATGCGGGGCCTGCTGCGTACGGTGCTGCCGCACCGCCGGCTGTTCACGCCGCTGCTCGCGCTGGGCCGCACCTTCCGCCCGCTGATGCCGGCCATGCTGCGCCACCACGTGCCGACTGCCCGCCGGGCACCCTGGCCGAGCGCGGCGCAGACGCCGATGCGGCGGGTCATCCTGTTCGAGGGCTGCGTACAGCCAGCACTCGTCCCGGCCATCAATGCCCACACCGCACGTGTACTCACCGAGCTGGGTATGGAGGCGGTGCGCATCCCCGCGGCGGGCTGCTGCGGCGCGATCGATCAGCACCTGGGCGAGCCCGACAAGGCGCGCGAACGGATCCGCCACAACCTCGACGCCTGGGCCCCCGAGCTCGACGCCGGCGCCGACGCCATCGTGGTCAACGCCACCGGCTGTGGTGCCCAGGTGGCCGAGTACGCACACGCGCTCGCCGCGGACCCCGCGTATACCGAACGTGCGCAGCAGGCGACCCGGCTCGCCACCGATCCGGTCGAACTGCTGGAGCCCTACGCGGACCGCCTCCGCCCGGCCGACGGTGTCTCTGCCCGCATCGCCTTCCACGCCCCCTGCACCCTGCAGCATGGTCTCGGGCTCGGCGGGCGCGTCGAGAACCTGCTCCGGCGCATCGGCTTCGAACTGACACCGGTTGCCGACCCGCATATCTGCTGCGGCTCCGCCGGTACGTACTCCGTGCTGCAGCCGGAGCTCGCCGAGCAGCTGCGCGGCGACAAGGTGCGCAACCTCGAAAACGGCTCGCCGGAGATGATCGCGACCGCGAACATCGGCTGCCTGACCCACATCCAGACCGGCACCGGCCTGCCGGTACGCCACTGGCTGGAACTGATCACCGCCACGGATGCTGACGGCTGATCACGATTGCACGGGAAGGTCAAAATCGGCCTCTCGCGGAGGCGCCGAGTACGCGGAGGAAAGTCAAAATCGGTTTCTCGCCAAGACGCCAGGCGCGCCAGGGAAAATCGTTAGAGAACGCAAATAATGCGCTGATTGTCAGGATCCTCAACGAGTCTTTCGGTTCGTTGGCTATCCAGATCATGTGACAACCAATGTTCATGCCCAGGAGCCTGTCCGGGAAATCTGTGCCGTAGCGAGCGCGTGGCACAGCGAGTCGATATTGCTCGGCGCATCCATGCGCCTCGCCCCTTCGGGGCTGGCGCGCAAAATCGCTCCCGGCGATTTTGTCGCGATCGTGAAACGAGCATGGTGGGTGCCATGTGAGTTGAGCGATCGCGGAAAGACGCCGCTGTGGTACGCGCGCAGTAGGTACATGGTTTCCCGGAGAGGCTCCTGGGCCATCAACGCGCAGTTATTAACCTTCCCTGTTTTACTTTTTATCGCCTTGCCGGGCGCACCTGGCACCTTGGCGTGAAACCGATTTTGACTTTCCTCCGCGCCCTCCGCGACTCTGCGAGAGAAGCCTTTTTCAGCCTTTCGGCTCCCCCCCGGCACCTGCAGTTCGCGGTCGTATCCATGCAGATGCGGGGTTACCGACTTGTCGGAGCGGACCCGGCTCGAGATCGTCTCTCCCGCTCCGGTCAGGTGAATCCGCTACCCGGTCCCGGTGGGTGTCTGGAGCGGGGCCCGCGATGACGCAGGTACTCCGCCTGCGTCACTCGCCAATGTGCCCGCGCAGTATCCAATCCAGCTCGCGGGCAAACAGGCCCGGACAGTCCAGCATCGAGAAATGGCCTGCATCCGGCAGCAGGCGCAGCCCGGCGTCCGGGATCATATCCCGCAGGCGGTAGGCCTCATTCAGCGCCACCCAGCCATCCTGCTCTCCCCAGAGGATATTGACCGGCACGTCGAGCGACGGGTAGCGCGCCTCCAGCCAGTCGGTATATTCGTAATCATACTGCCCGACCTGGCGATAGTAGGCCGCCTGGCCCTCCGGCCCGGTCCATGGCTCGATCAGCGCCTGCTCCAGGGCCGCCGGCAAGGGCCGCACGACGCCGGTTCCCAGATGGGCCGCCAGCACGGCCCGGTGGATGTACTCGGGGACGGCGGCGAACACCGCTTCGTGCTCACGCACATGCCGCGAGAACGGCGTCCCCCAGGGGCTCAGCAACACGCCGTCCGCGACCGTGATGCTGGCGACCGGTACCGCTTCGATCAGGTGCGCCCCCATCACGGCCGCGGCGCCGAAGTCGTGGCCGACCAGGTGCGGCTGCTGCAGTCCACGTTCGCTCAGAAACTCGCGCAGCACCCGGGCGAAGCTGCGCAGGCGCACCTCCTGTCCCTCGAACTGCTCCGATTCGCCGTACCCCGGCAGGTCGAGCCAATGGATACGGTAGCGCTCGCGCAGCCGCTCGATCACGCCCTGCCAGACCAGCGAACGGGTGGGTGTGCCATGCACCAGCACCACATCCGGCCCGCTGCCGCCCACATCCCATGCGATTTCGCCGACGGTGGTCTGCTGGCGCCGCGTGACCTGATGGCTCATCGTTTTTCTCCGCGTTTTGTGGTTACGGACCATAGTCCCGGTAAGTATGTTTCGAGCGTGATCATCGGAAATCGTTCCGCACGAAAGCCGGGAAACGGCAGCCGATCGTAACGGATCGGCGCGCGCTGCCGCGCTGGCGGACGTCAGGTAACGGTCTGCAGGAGCCAGAGCATGCCCATGCCCGCGGCGAGCGTCAGCAGCACGCTGCGCGAGAACCAGGCGACGACGGCCGCGACGATACCGGCGACCAGCCGAAGATTGTCCGGCGAGAGATCGATACTCCCGCCGGAGCGCGCCAGTGCAGGCACCACCAGCGCCGCGAGGACCGCGGGCGGGACGTAGCGCAGTGCGCGATGCAACAGCGGCGGCACCCGCATCCACTGCCACAGCTCGATGAACGACAGGCGCAGCAGCCAGGTACACAGGCCGGCGCCGAGGATGGTCAGCCACAGCGTCGTATCGCTCATGAGGCCTCGGCGCGGTACTCGAACCACACGCCCGCGGCGATCCCGCATAACGCCCCGGTCACGATCCCGAGATGCAGCGGCATATCCGCGGCGAGCGTCGCCACGACGCTGCCCGTGACCGCGGCGGCGATGTGGGGCCGATCCTGCAGCGTCGGCACGAGCAGGACCATGAAGACCAGCGGTATGGCGAAATCGAGCGACCAGTCACGCGGCACACTGGCGCCCATGAATACGCCAACGGCGGTCGCCGCCTGCCAGGTCAGCCAGAGCGTGATGCCGGCCCCGAGGAAGAACCAGTGGCCGAATTCGGCCGCGCCCGGCTTTCCCTGGCGGTAGTGGTGGATGCCAAGCGCATAGTTCTGATCGACCAGCACATACGCGAGCGGCAGCCGCCAGCGCCGCCCGAGGTGCTGGAAATGCGGCGCCAGCGAGGCGCTGTACATGGAAAAGCGCAGATTGATGGTGAATACGGTGAGAAGAATGATGGCGGGCATCGCACCGTCCGCCACCAGCTGCAGTGTGGCGAGTTGTGACGCGCCCGCGAAGATCACCAACGACATCGCCATCGCCTGGGCCGCGCTCAGCCCGGTACCGACCGCTGTCAGACCGGCGATCACGCCGAACGGGGCGACCCCCGGCAGCATGGGGGCCACGGCGGCAACGCCGGCGCCGAATTGCTCGCGTCGTGACGACATATCCGTCCTGTCAGGGGATGGTGGCCGCGGTTCGACCCGGGGCCGGGGCTGCATGATACGAGAAGACGACTGCCGCGGTCATAGCCCTCCAGCCTTGCCGCCGCCCGGAAGTCATTAACGAACTGCAGCGCCGCGGCATGCTCCACTCCGCGACGCTCGACGTGATCGACACGATAACCGGCTGGATCGAGGACTGGCGGGAACGGCTGCCAGCCGAGGCGGGGGGCACCATCAATATCCCGGCGAGCACGCCGGTCAAGGACGCGGGCCGGGGCGGCATTACATGTCCCGGCCCCTTTTTATTCCGGGCCCGGGACCATGACGCACGGCGCCCACACCAAGGCGCTCAACCGGGCAGGATGAAATACAGCGCTACCGGGATCGTGACCAGGGCGGCCGCATTCCCCATCACCACGATCGAGGCCACCTGGCCCGGCCCACGCCGATAGTGCTCGGCCAGAATATAATTCAGCACCGCTGGCGGCAGCACACCGAACAACCACAGGAGCCCGGCCTCCGGGCCGGTCAGTCCAAACGCCGCGATAAACATCCATGCGGCCAGCAGGCCGCTCGCCGGACACAGCAGCGCCCCGACCAGGCCGACCCGCCACTGGGAAAGATCGACGTCGGTCAAGCGCACGCCCAGTGCCACCAGCATCAGCGGAATGGAGACGTCCGCCATCATCTCGATCCCGGGGCGCAGCAACCCCGGTGCCCGCCAGTCACCGAAGTGCGCCCAGAGCCCGGCAATCGTCGCCAGCAGGATGGGGTTGTATACGAGCGGCCCGAGCGAGGCGCGCCCGTGCAGCATGAACACGCCGAACGTGAAGTGCAGCGTCATCGACACGACGAACAGCACCACCGCGAGCGCCAGACCGGTATCGCCGAACGCGAGGGCCGCCAGCGGCAGACCGAGATTGCCCGCGTTGTTGAACATCATCGGCGGCACCACCGTCCGCGCCGACCACCCCGCCAGCCAGGCGACCGGCCACGCAAGAAGCCCGCTCGCCAGTACGACGAAGCCGGCCCCCAGTGCGGGTACCAGGATCGCCGAGGCCTCGGGGAGCTTCTCCGAGAGCACGAAGAAAAGCAGCGCGGGCACGAACAGATGCACGTTGAGCCGGTTCGCAACCGCCATGTCGCTGGCGCGGAAGCGCGCATACAGGTAACCGACCAGGATGATCGCGAAGACCGGTACCGTGACCTCGAGGACCTGCCACACTGCATTGACTCCGTGATCTTATAAAGGCCGCGCAGGATAGCGCCGACCGGCAGCGCCGGCCACAGCACGTCCGCTCATCGGACGGGGCCGGCGTGTTAGCCTCCCGGTCCGCCTGCCGGGGCCATCCGCAACGCAGCCCCGGGCCACGAGCCCGACCCTATCCGCGCCGGCCCGGTATGCAGCCTCACGGTCCCGGCGTACATTGCCGCGGTCGGGCTCAACGGAGTAATGCAATGGTCATGGCACGCGCCACCACCGCCAGTGAGGCCGATGGCTCCCCCGCCGCCGGCATCGCCTTCATGTGCGCGGGCGTTTTCTGCCTGACGATCAACGATGTGTTCGCCAAATGGCTCGGTGAGATCTACCCGGTGGCCGAGGTCGCCTTCTTCCGCATGCTGTTCGCCCTGCCGCTGATCGTCGGCGTCGCACTGGCGGTGGGCGGGCCGCGCTCGCTGGCGACCGCGCGACCGCTGGCACACATCGGCCGCGGGCTGCTCGCGACCTGTGCCACGCTCAGCTTCTTCCTGGGCCTGACCCTGCTGCCGCTGGCCGAGGTCAGCGCGATCGCATTCACGGCCCCGCTGTTCGTCGCCCTGCTCGCCATACCGCTGCTGGGCGAGCGCCCCGGTCCGGTCCAGTGGACCGCGACCCTTGTCGGCTTCGGCGGCATCCTGCTGATCGCGCGTCCAGGGGGCGCGGCATTCTCGCTCGCCGCCCTGGCGCCGCTCACCACGGCATTCGCCTACGGCATGCTCATGCTCACCGCGCGTATGCTGGGCCGGCGCGAGACCATCTGGGCGACCATGTTCTACGCAACCGTTATCCCGCTGGTGCTCATCGCCACGCTGCTGCCCTGGGTCTGGAAGACCCCGGAACTCGCCCATCTGCCGTACTTCATCGGCTCCGGGCTCTTCGGTGGGCTCGCGATGACGCTGATCACCCAGGGGTTTCGCATCGGGGTCGCATCGGTCGTGGCGCCGTTCGACTATACCGGGCTGGTCTGGGCAACGGTGTTCGGCTGGCTCATCTGGGGCGAGGTACCGTCGCCACTGTCCGTTGCGGGTGGCATCATCATCGCGCTCTGCGGTGGTTACCTGGCCTACAGCCAGACCCGCAACGGCCGCCGCCGGCCATCGGAGCCGGAACCCCTGCATCCACCGCGTGGCGATTGACGGGGTTGCACTACAGCACCGCAGGACTTTTCTTTTCCATTGCAACGGACCACCCCCCATGACCTCCACAATCGATCGATCCAGGAGGCTCCTGCACGATCTGGTCGCTTTCCCGTCGGTCAGCGGGCAATCCAATCTGCCGATCGTCGAATACATCGAGCGCTGGCTGGCGGAGCATGGCGTCCCCTGTGAACGGGTACGCGACGAGTCTGGCGACCGGGCGAACCTGTTCGCCACCATCGGGCCGGATTGCGGCGGCGGGGTCATGCTGTCGGCACATCTGGACGTGGTGCCGGCCATGCCGGACGGCTGGGAAAGCGATCCATTCACGCTCAGCGAACGCGACGGCCTGCTGTTCGGGCGCGGCGCAGTCGACATGAAGGGCTTTCTCGCGGCGGTGCTCGCCATGGTGCCGGTGTTCCAGGCCCGCGCGGCGGAACTCGACCGGCCGCTGCATCTCGCGTTCACGTATGACGAGGAGTCGGGGAACTTCGGCGCCCAGCGGCTGTACGATTTCCTGATCGCCCGCGCGACCCGGCCCGCGATCGCCATCGTCGGCGAACCCACCGGCATGCGGCCCATCGTCGGTCACAAGGCGGGCTACGAAATGATCGCCGAGGTGCATGGCGCCGCGAGCCATGCCGCCCGTCCATACGCCGGGGTCAACGCGATCCACTACGCCAGCCGGCTGATCGGCCATCTGGAAGAGCGCGCCCAGGCCATGGCGGCGCAGCCGCGTGCGGACTCGCCGTTCGATCCACCGTACACGACCATCAACGTCGGCTGGATCGAGGGCGGCATGGCCCGCAACGTGGTGCCGGAATCCTGCCGCTTCGACTGGGAGATCCGGCCCCTCCCCGAGGACGATGGCGACGCGATCCTCGCCGGTATCCAGCAGCACATCGACACCGTCCTGCAGCCCGAAATGCGGGCGCGGCACCCGGACACCGGCATAACGCTCCGGCACGAGGTGATCTACCCGGCACTGCGTGCCGAGCCCGACGGCGCCGCCGCCCGGCTCGTGCGCGACCTCTGGACCGACGCGCCACCCGGCGTCTTCTCGATCGGTACCGACGGCGGTTACTTCCAGGCCGCCGGGATCTCCACGGTCATCCTGGGCCCCGGCCAGACCGCGCGCATGCACGAGACGAACGAATACATCGAGGTCTCCGAACTCGAGGCCTGCGTGGATTTCCTGGCGCGCCTGCCGGGGTACCAGACAGCCTCCTGGCCCTGAGCATCACGGCGACCGACCCGGGTCCGAATCAGCGGCCTCGAACCCGACGGCCGCCTCGCCTTCGCGACGGGCACGGCTCCAGGCCACCAATGCCTCGGCGATGCGCCATGCGGGCGAATCGCGCGCTTCCTCGGCGCGGACGACCGCCCACCAGTTCAGCTCGATGCCGGCGGAACCGAGCGGCTTCGCGACCAGCGTGCCATCCCGGATCTCGGGTTCCACCGCCCAGCGACTCAGAACACTGACGCCGAAACCGGCGCGTACCAGATCGATGATCGCCTCCGGCACACCGACGGTGGACATGCGCCGTGGCCGGATGCGAGCCGAGCGGAACAGGCGCTGCCACTCGAAACCGGGCGCGGGTTTCAGCGTGTAGGTGATGTACCGCTCATTGGCAAAATCCTCCGCCTCCAGCCAATCCCGGTCGGCGAGCGGGTGCGTCGGGGCCATAATCGCAACCAGCGGATCGCTGGCGAGACGAAACCAGCGCAAACGCCGCTCGTCCTGTTTGACGCCATGGACGGTAACAACGTCCGCCGCCCCTTCCACCAGGCAGGTCAGCGGCTCGTGTGCGGCACGCGCCACGATGTCGAGTTCCAGATCCTGGTCAACATACCCGTTAGCAAAATCGGGATACCAGTGGAACCGGCTGTAAGTCCCCTGCCCCATGCGGACAACCGTCCGTTCGTCCCGGGCGAGCACACGCACATCCGCCTCCGCGCGTTCGAGATCCTCGATCACCGCTACCGCGGTGCTGTACAGACGTTCACCGGCGGGCGTCAGATGCAGGCGATTGGCAGTACGCCCGAACAATTCGGTCCCTAGGCGGCGCTCGGCCTCGCGCAGTCGATGCGTCAGCGCTGACTGGCTCACGCCCAGGCGCTCGGCGGCGTCGGTGACAGTCCCGGCATCGGCGATCGTGCGCAGCATGGACAGGTGGCGGATATCCAGTCGGGCGGTCGTCATGGCTATGCAGGAAATTCATGGAATTCGCCTCATATTTATCATTGGACGCATGCCTGACGCGAACCTAGTCTGCCCGCCGCTGCAACACATCATGAGGAGAGAGGACCGTGCCGGGCACGCTGCGCGCGACCCTGATCATCGCCGGGAGTTCGATCTGCTTCGGGCTGGTACCCCTGTTCGGACGGGTACTGCTGGAGGCGGGTCTCTCGGCCGAGGCGATCGCTTTATACCGTTTCGGCGTGGCCCTGCCGCTGGCGCTCGCCTTCTTGCCACGCCGCCGCGCGGCGATCCGGCCTGCGATCGCCCTGGCCGGGGCAGGCATGGCGGGTGGGCTCGGCTGGACCACATACCTCGCGGCAGTCGAGCATGTGCCCGTGGCGAGCGCGGGCGTGCTCTACATGAGCTATCCGCTGTTCGTCGTGTTACTGGCGCGTCTACTGGCGGGCCAGCCGATCACGCGCCGCTCAGCCTTCGGCGCCGCGCTCGTGCTCGGCGGCGCATTCATCGTCAATGCGCCCACGGCGATCGGCGACGGCGCCTGGGGCAACCTCCTGTCGAGCCTGCCGGCACCGGCCGGCTTCGCGCTGATCGTGGTCATTCTGGCGACCGTCGGCCGCGAACTCACGACCATGGAACGCTGGAGCGCCATCTGTGCAGGCCATGTCGTCGGCCTGCTGCCGGCGGCCCTGCTCAGCGATTCGGGGACGGTACTCCCGGGCACGGCCGAGGCCTGGCTCTGGGTCGCCGGCCTTGCCGTCGTCACCGCCACGATCCCGCAGATCCTGTTCACGCTCGCGGCGCGTGCGGTGTCGCCCGCCCGCGCGGCAGCGGCTGGAGCGGCGGAACTGCCGACCATGCTGGCGATAGGCTGGATCGCATTTGGCGAAGTCATCGGCGCCCGCGAGACGCTGGGGGCGGTCATGGTGATCGCCGCGATTCTGGTGACACCGGCCGTATCGCCACAAGGCGGGGCGCGCCCCGGCTTCCTCATCCGCGCGGCGAACCAGCGCGCCTGAGGCGCAGCGGAGCAGGTCAGCCACCGCCGTGATCGCGGGCCTTGCGCTCGAGGCGGCGGGCATGGAGCACGGGCTCGGTATAACCGCTCGGCTGCTCGCGTCCCCGGAAGATGAGATCGCAGGCCGCCTGGAACGCGACGCTGTCTTCGAGATCGGTGGTCATGGGCCGGTAGGCCGGGTCATCGCTGTTCTGTTTGTCGACGACGGCCGCCATCCGCTCCAGCGTGGAGCGGATCTGTTCCTCGCTGCAAACCCCGTGGCGCAGCCAGTTGGCGATGTGCTGGCTCGAGATCCGGCAGGTGGCCCGATCTTCCATCAATGCGACGTCATTGATATCCGGCACCTTCGAACAGCCGATCCCCTGATCGATCCAGCGCACCAGATAGCCGAGAACGCCCTGCGCGTTGTTGTCCAGTTCCTGCTGGATTTCCTCGGTCGACCAGGAGGGGTCCTCGGCGACCGGGATCGTCAACAGATCATGCAGGTCCGCCCTTTGCCGACCCGCGAGGCGGTCCTGGACGGCCAGCACGTCGGTCCGGTGGTAGTGGATGGCATGCAGAGTGGCCGCCGTCGGTGACGGTACCCACGCGCAGTTCGCCCCCGCGTCCGGGTGCGCCTGCTTCGTTTCCATCATCTCGGCCATCTGCTCCGGTTTCGGGAACATGCCCTTGCCGATCTGGGCGCGCCCGCGGAACCCGCAGGCCAGGCCGACATCGACGTTGCGGTCCTCATAGGCCTGGATCCAGGGCTCGCTCTTCATGGCCTCCTTGCGCACCATCGGGCCGAGTTCCATCGAGGTATGGATCTCGTCACCGGTGCGGTCGAGGAATCCGGTATTGATGAAGATGACCCGCTCGCGCGCCTCACGGATGCAAGCTTTGAGGTTGACCGTGGTGCGGCGTTCCTCGTCCATGATGCCGACCTTGAGCGTATTGCGCGCCAGCCCCAGCACGTCCTCGACGCGGCCGAACAGTTCGACCGTGAAGGCGACCTCCGCGGGACCGTGCATCTTCGGCTTGACGATATAGACACTCTCGCCCGTGCGCGAGTTGATTATCGAACCGGTGCGCTTGAGGTCATGCATGGCGATCAGCGACGTCATCATGGCATCGAGCATGCCTTCGGGGACCTCGTTCCCATCGCCATCGAGCACCGCCGGCGTGGTCATCAGATGGCCCACGTTGCGGACCAGCATGAGGCTGCGCCCGGGCAGGGTCAGGTTGCCGCCGTCCGCGCCCCTGTACATCCGGTCGGGATGCAGCCGTCGCGTGAGTGTGCGCCCGCCCTTCTCCAGCTTCTCCTCGAGCGTTCCGGTCATCAGCCCGAGCCAGTTGCGATAGACGAGGGTCTTGTCCTCGCCATCGACCGCGGCGACCGAATCCTCGCAGTCCTGGATAGTGGTGACCGCCGCCTCGAGGATCACATCGCGGACGCCCGCCGGATGGTCGCGCCCGACCTCGTCCTCGTGGTCGATGCGGATCTCGGCGTGCAGGCCGTGGTGGACGAGCAGGATGCCATCCGGGGCCTCTTGCGATCCCGTGTAACCGACGAACTGATCGGGATCGACCAGCGCCGTTTCGCCGTTTTCGGTATGCACGACCAGGCGCAGGCGCCCGCGCGCCGCACTCAGCGCATAGGCGGTCGCCTGCCGGTGGCTGGAGTCGGCCAGCGGCGCGATCTCATCCAGTATCGCCGCGGCGTGTTCCATGACCCTGTAGCCGCGCCTGGGGTTATACCGCGCGCCTTTCTCGGCGCCATCGGTCTCCGGGATGATATCGGTGCCGTAGAGCGCGTCGTAGAGACTGCCCCAGCGCGCGTTCGCCGCGTTGAGCGCGAAGCGGGCGTTGCTGACCGGTACGACGAGCTGCGGCCCGGGCACACGCGCGATCTCTGCATCGACCCCGGCCGTGGAGATGGCGAAATTCCCGCCCTCCGGCTCCAGGTAACCGATGTCCTCCAGCAACGCCCGGACCGTGGCCGGATTCGGCCGCGCTCCCTCCTGCTCACGACAGAAGGCGTCGAGCCGACCCTGCAGGGCATCGCGATGTTCGAGCAGGGCCCGGTTTTTCGGCGCGAGATCGTGCACGATCCCGGCCAGACCCTGCCATACCGCCCCGGACTCGATGCCGAGCCCGGGGACTATCTCATGGGCGACCAGGTCATGGAGCGCCCGATGCACCTGGAGTCCGGCTACCTCGATCCTGTCGGTCATCACGTCTACCCCGGTTGTCCGGCCCATGCCGGCCGGTAAGGATTACACTGTCACCTCGATCCAGCCATCGCAACGCCGGGCGATCCGGGCCGCGTTCGCAGTCGGCGCGCATCGACACACCCTGCACGCCGTTTCGCGGCACGTCGGAGAGATTGCCGGCGACCATTTCAGACAAAAAACACATCGTGCGCAACCGGGCCAGGCTCGGGTACAGTGACCACGCGCGCGATTCCCGCAGACCGGGGGGGAGCACATGCAGGTCACCGAACTCAACATCTACCCCGTCAAGTCGCTGCGGGGCGTCGGCCTGTCGGCAGCGCGCCTGACGCCACGCGGCCTGGCTTACGATCGGCACTGGATGGTCGTCGACAAAGCCCATCGTTTCGTGACGCAGCGGGAGATCCCGCCCATGGCGCGAGTCGCGGTTCGCCTCACGGATGATGCACTCATACTGGAGCATCCCGACACCGTTCCACTGGCCATTGAACTGGATCGATCCGATCAGCCCCGGCTCATGGTGACCATTTTCCGTGACCGCTGCGAGGCGCTGGATGAGGGGGGAGAGGCGGCGGAGTGGTTGAGCACGGTGCTCGGCCAGCAGGGCCTGCGGCTCGTGCGGTTCCCGGATGACGCGCGGCGCGATGTCGAGCCGGATTGGCTCCAGGGGGAGCAGGCCCAGACCGCCTTCCCGGACGGCTATCCATTTCTCGTAACGGCGGAGGGTTCACTGGCCGCGCTCAACGAGCGGCTCGCCGACAAAGGGCTCGACACGGTTCCCATGGACCGTTTCCGGCCGAATATCGTCTTGGACAGCAGCGCTGCCTTCACGGAGCGGGAATGGGATGAACTGGCGGGCGACAACCATGGCTGGCGAATCGGTCTGCGTAAACCCTGCAAGCGCTGCAAGGTCATCACGGTCGATCAGCGCAACGGCGACAGGCCCGCGCTCAAGGAGCCCCTGAAGACGCTCGCGGAGATGGCTACACAACCCGGGATGAAGGGCGCGTTCTTCGGGCAGAACGCCATCCTGCTGGCCGGCGACGGCCGCACCGTACGGGTCGGCGACCCCGTTACGGCCAGCCCGCGCTGACAAAGTGATCGGGCGGGTCGGGCCGGCCGCACCGCCCGATTACCGTGGACGGATCATCACGCCTGCGCGAGGGTCGTGAGCAGTTTCCCGGCCACCGCCTCGGAGGACTGCGGGTTCTGCCCGGTGATCAGGCGGCCGTCAACAACAACGTGTGAAGCCCAGTCGCCGCTGGTACTGACATCCGCGCCGAGTTCCCGCAGGCGGGTTTCCAGCAGGAACGGTACTTTCTCCTCGCCCCCCACGGCCCGCTCTTCGGAATCGGTGAACGCGGTAACCCGGCGGCCGGCGATAAACGGCTGGCCATCCCGGCGCTTCATGCCGCTGAACACGGCTGGCGCGTGGCAGACACTGGCGAGCACGCGGCCCTGCTCATCAAAGCGGAGCAGAAGTTCATGCAGGCCCTCGTTGTCGGGCATATCGAACATCGTGCCGTGACCACCGGGCAGGTAGACGGCATCGAAATCCTCCGCGGAAAACCGGTCGACGGCAGGCGTATCCTTGAGGCGCTCGACCGCCTCGCTCCATTCGCGCGCCTGTTCCGCGGTGGGCTCGCTGTTGGGATCGACCGGCACGTCACCGCCGGCGACCGAGGCCACCGTGACGTCGTGACCGGCTTCCGTGAGCCGCGTCCATGGCACGGCGTACTCCTCGAGCCAGACCCCGGTGGGGTCGCCATTGGACATGCGATCGTGACTGGTCAGGACGAAAAGGATGGCGCTCATGGGGAGTCTCTCCGGTGCGGGGTGTCGCCACGGATGTGGGGGTGCGCACGCGGTCGAACAACCCCTGCGCGGAAGGGATCCGCGCGCAGGGGGGGGGTACTGGTGGGCTACTTCTTCCTGCTGGCCTTTTCGTCGCGGGCCCAGTCGCGTTCCGGATCCGGATCGCCGGGGCGCGCACCATAAGGCAGGCGCTGGTCTTCGGGCGCGAGCCCGCCGGCGGGGTGGTTCCCGGTCGCCGTGCCGCCAAGGCTGGCCTCGCGCGAGGCGTGCACCTCGTCATCGGCTACCGGCTCGGGCGTATCATCCGCGTACGCCGAGGGCCGTGAATCGTCCGGCCGCGTCGCCGGCGTGGTCCCCGATGCCTTTGACACGCGCAGGCCGTGCGAGC
Source organism: uncultured Ectothiorhodospiraceae bacterium (assembly GCA_913055615.1). GTDB lineage: Bacteria > Pseudomonadota > Gammaproteobacteria > XJ16 > Halofilaceae > Halofilum. The sequence goes on along the minus strand of CAJXKK010000006.1, from coordinate 63,811 downwards.
CGAGCATCGCTTCACGCGATCCGCTGACCGCCGCGCCCGCCTCTTGGTCAGGGCCCGGGCCCTGGCCTTTTCCAGTCTTACCCATCGCTACGACCTCTCTGCAGTGGTCACCATGCCTGTAAGACATTATAGACCAGACGCATGCGCCTATCAGCCGGACCATCGCGCCGCGGCGGCAGGAAACCACCGCTCGCTATAACGAATCGTCCCGCAGGATGTGGCGCAGCCCCGTACAGTCCACCATCGGATCATCGCAGTTGACGACGATCTCCGAGCGCGCGAGCAAATAACTGCGGCCGGTGATCGTGTTCTCGACCACGTCATGGCCGCCGGCTTCACTGATACAGGTCAACTCGCCGATGAACGTGGTATCGCGCAGGGATACGGTCTCGAGTCGATCCCCCGGAACGATCCGGTTCTCGTAGTGCATCAGCGCAAGCCGGGCGGAGGTGCCGGTACCGGTCGTGCTGCGGCAGATCACGCCCGGATGGACGTAGGTCGTCGAGCGCGAGCGATAGAAATCATCCGCCACCTTCTCGACCGGCCCCATGAAATGCAGGAACGGCAGCGGGCCGACATTCCCGAGACTGTAATGGGAAAACACGCTCTTGGCGCGGATCGCCTCCACGATGTCATACGCGCAGGCGGCGATACGCGACTCTTCGTCGCGGGTCAGCGAGAACCCGAGTTCGGTCGCGTCGACCAGCGCATAGAACCCGCCGCTGTAGGCGATGCTGTAGGTCACCTCGCCGATGGATGGCACATCGATGACGGCCCGATAGGTATCGATATAGCTCGGCAGGCCCTCGGCGGTCACCGCCTCGACGACCCCGTTGGTCACGCGCGCTTCGATCTGCACCAGCCCGGCCGGTGCCTCGAGCATGAACCGCTGGAGCCCTTCGCGTTTCCCCACGATGCCGCTCTCCAACACCGCCATCGCGGTACACAGGGTGTTGGAACCGGAATAGACTGGATAGCCCATCACCTCCATGATGATGTAGCCGGCGGCCGCCGCCGGGTCACTGGCGGGGACGATCAGGTCGACCGACATCTCGGGGATCCCGTAGGGCTCAAACAGGAGCAGCCTGCGCAGCCCATCGGCATCGGCCTGCAGATACTCCATGCGTTCGCGGACGGTGTTCCCGGGCAGGTCCTTGATGCCACCGACCACGATGCGACTGACATCGCCGCCGGCATGCGTGTCGATCAACTGCAGGGTCAGCGCATCGCTCACACCATGCCCTCCAGTGCATACGGGGCCCCATGCTCTTCCCATTCCGAATTCGGCACAATCACGATCTTGCCGAGGAAACCGCTGCCGCGATTGACGAAGTAGTCCTCGGCCGCGCGCAGATCCGACAGCCGGAACGCGGCATGCAGCACCGGCCGAAGCCTGCCGCCACGGATCCACTCGATGAGCTGTTCGGCCTCTGCCCGGGTGCCGTGCGAAACGCCGAAGATCTGCACCTGATAGAGATAAATCCGCGTCCACATGATCTCGCTGAGATTGCCGCCGCTCGCGCCGGCGATGCTCAGGCGCGGATAGGTCGTCCGGCGTCGCATATCGAAGATCATCGTATCGATGAAGCGATCAGTCATGGTGCCGCCGACGAGATCCATCACCGCATCGATTGGCTCACCGCCGGTCACATCGCGCACGCGATCGACGAACCCGTCCATATCGGAACGGTCGAGCACGGCCTCGGCACCGAGTTCGATCAGCGAACCCGCCTTGTCCTGTTGACTGAGCGCGTAGGGGATCGCGCCCACGACCCGGCAGAGCTGGATCAGCGCCGTGCCGACGCCGCCGCTGGCACCGGTCACGAGCACACGCTCCCCTGCCCGCACATGTGCCACGTTCAGCATGTGCACCGCGGTCTGACAGGAGCACATGCCCATCGCGGCCAGTTCGGCATCGGCGAGGTCGGGATTGGGCACCGAATGGAACTGATCCGACGGCACGGCGATGTATTCGGCGAAACCGCCGTCGGCACCGTGGCCGTAGTAATCCGGCGTCAGGTTGATATCGCGGCGTTCGTCCGCGTACAGGTTGAAATCCAGCAGCCCGCGCTCACCGATACGCGCATCGCAAACCCCTTCCCCCACCGCGACCACACGCCCGGCCACGTCCGCGCCCTGGATACGCGGGAACGTGAATGTTGGCGACCCGCCCATCGCGAACGAGGTGACATCGCCCTTTTCTTTGGTCGGGTACAGCCCCTCGCGTGCCTTGCGGTCGGTATTGTTCTTGGCGGTAGCGGTGACCTTGACGAGCACTTGCCCCGGTCCGGGTTCGGGTGTGGGCACATCCTCGTGGTACACCAGCTTATCGGTGCCACCATGGCCGATGAGCAGCATCGCCGCCATGGTGGAAGGGATATTGTCGGAGCTCACGGCCATCTCCTCGCCTATCCGGGTAACAATCGATCGAATGCACCATTATTCACGCTGCATGCGGACAGCACCAGGCCCAGTCCCCCTGTCTGCGCACGCACGACGGAGCGTTCTCGGGGTGGTTATGACAATGGGGACGCTATAGCGCGGACTCCTGATCGCTCCGGTCCCAGTAGGGCGGATCCCCGAAGCAGTTCTGCAGGAACCGGATAAAGGCGCCTACGCGCGGCGCCAGGAACCGTGCGCTCGGGTACATCGCATGGATCGCCACGTGGGTAGAGACCGCATATTCGGGCAGGACCGGTACGAGTTCACCACTTTGGAGGAGATGACCGACATCCCAGGTCGATTTGCGCGCGATACCGATGCCGGCGACGGCCGCATCGCGCAGGACCTCGGCATTGTTGGTCTGCAGAGAACCGGACACGCGCACACGCTCGGCACCGTCGGGTGACTCCAGCGTCCACACATGCTGATGGTGCATGACCAGGCAGTCGTGATCGGCCAGTTCGGCCGGTGTCGAGGGCGTGCCGTAACGCTCCAGATACTTCGGCGCGGCGCACAGCACGCGCCGGTTCGGGGCCAGACGACGGGCGATCATGCTCGAATCGGCCGGCTGCACGATCCGGATCGCCAGATCGAGCCCCTCCTCGACCAGATCGACCAGACCATCGGTCAGGGACAGATCGAGTGCGACCTCCGGGTAGCGTTCCATGAATGCCGGCACGACCGGCGAGATGTGCATCCGGCCAAACGAGGCCGGCGCGGTGATTCGCAGCAGACCGGCCGGCTCGGTTGAACGCCGCGACATCGCCTCGCGCGCGGCTTCGGCATCCGCAAGGATCCGCAAGGCGTGGCGATGGAACGTGGCGCCCTCGGCGGTGGTACGGAGCCGGCGGGTCGTACGCTGAAACAGGCGAACATCGAATTGTCGTTCCAGCCGCGCCATACGCTTGCTGACGGCCGCCGGAGTCAGATCGAAGGCACGAGCGGCTTCGGAAAAACTCCCCAGCGCCACGACCCGTGCGAACAGTTCGAGATCGGCGGTATCCATACCCGGATATTCTCAACGGAATGGAACAAGTGCAATTCCATTTGATGCATTTTTCAACGGATATGATTGCAGCAGGATGCGTCCCGTGAGCACGGGAGGACGAAATGATGCATCTGCGAAGTCCCGAGAGTCTCGAACGGTATGGGAATGCAACCCGACACCTGCACCGACAGTCGATCGAGCCTGGCCGCACCGAGGCCGAGATGGAACGACTGATCATGCGGGGAAGAATGCTGCGGGCCCGGGCCTTTCAGGCCCTGTGGCTGCGCTCCCGACGTCGCTGGCGCCGCCGGATGCGGGCGCTGACCGGCCCGGCCCCGCAGCGCCACTCCGCTACGCACGGGGGCAGCCCGGCATAGCGGCGCATGACCGTTCGGCCTACCTCCAGAGCCGAACGGGGTAGTAAGCCCGGTATGTTCATCTCCTGTTCGGCCCCGCGCGCGCGGGGCCTTTTTTCCGTGGATCTCATGCCGCGCGCGATGTTGATCAGGAACGCCGTCGGCTTCATCGCGCCGAGTTCGCGCTCACCGAAGAAGTGCTCGGTCTAGCCGGTGATCGGCGTCGCGAGCATGACGTAATCCGCCTGTGGCAGCAGATCCAGCAGCTCATCCGGCCCATGCACGCTGTCGACTTGATCGCCGCCGCGCTCGGGGTGACGGCGGATCGCCATGACATGCATATCGAAAGCCTGCGCGAATTTCGCGATGGCCGTACCGATTTTGCCCAGGCCGATGACCAGCAGCGTGCGCCCGGACAGCATCGCCGAGCGGGTTTCCGGTTCATACAGCGGGAAATACTCCGCCTCGCGCATGGCCTGCTGTTTCATGACCAGGCGCTTCGCGCTGCCCAGCAGCAGCGCCATCCCATGCTCGGCGACGGCCGCGCCGTTGGCGCCACTCGAGTTGCACACGCGGATGCCCTTCTCCATGGGCTTCGCGGAATCGAGTCGATTGACGCCGGCATGCATCCAGCAGATGAGCTTGAGGTTTTCAGCAACATCCAGGATGCCGGGCGGCAGACAAAAGCCCATCAGGACATCGGCATCGCGCGCCTCGACGGCCAGCCCTTCGTACGAGGCATCGAAGCGCGAAAACGACGGGATCTGCGCATGCGCCAAGACATCCGTCCCGGCCGGAAGAGCGGCGCGCGCGCGCTCGATTTCGTCGGCGTGGGCCTGCCAGGTCAACAGCACCTTCATTGGAACTACCCCGTTGCGTTTAGTGGTCCGGACGCAGGCAATCGCTGGGGATAATCGGAAAACGACCAGGAGGCGCCGGCTGTTGCCTTCGGCAAGAGCCGGCCTACGGTCCAGCACCCCGAACGCCCAAAGCCAGTCTCCCCGCAGGCCGGCTTGCGACCGAAGGGAGCCAGCCGGCGCCCCGCCAGAGGTCTACTCGCGTTCGAGCCGCTCCAGGGCGTGCTCGAGGCGCTCGACGGTGCGGTCGATGTGCTCGAGCTTGTCGAGACCGAAAAGACCGATCCGGAAGGCCTGGTAGTCATCGGGTTCATCACACATCAGCGCCACGGCGCCGGCAACCTGCAGCCCTGCGCCGGCGAAACGCCCGACGATACCGCCATCGTCCGCGTAGCTGACCACGACGCTGGGTGCCTGGAAACCCTCCGCGGCGACGCTTTTATAGCCATGGCGAACCAGCAGCGAGCGCACGCGATCGCCCAGTTTCTGCTGTGCCGCGCGTACGTTGTCGAGTCCATCTTTCTCGGTCTCTTCCATGACCTCGCGCAGACGGCGCAGGCCATCGGTGGGCATGGTCGCGTGATAGGCGTGACCACCGCCTTCGTAGGTCTCCATGATCTGCAGCCACTTGCGCAGATCGATCGAGAAGCTTGTGCTGGTCGTCTCCTCGATCCGTTGCCGGGCGGTCTCGCTGAGCATGACCATCGCGCAGCACGGGGTCCCGGTCCAGCCCTTCTGTGGGGCGGTGATGAGCACGTCCACGCCGGTTGCCTGCATATCGACCCAGAGCGTGCCGGAGGCGATGCAATCGAGCACGAACAGGCCACCGACTTCGTGCACGGCGGCGGCAACGCGCCGGATGTAGTCGTCGGGCAGCATGATGCCGGCGGAGGTCTCGACATGCGGCGCGCAGACCACTCCCGGGCGCTCGTCCCGGATCCGGGCCTCGACCTCCTCGATCGGCGCCGGCGCGAAGGGCGCGCGCGAGTCCGCGCCCGTCTGACGGGCCTTCACGACGGTAGCCTGGCCGGGGATGTCACCCATCTCGAAGATCTGGGTCCAGCGGTAACTGAACCAGCCGTTGCGGATCACCATGCAGTTGCGCCCGGTAGCGAACTGGCGCGCCACGGCCTCCATCCCGAACGTGCCGCTGCCGGGGATGATCACGGCCGAATGGGCGTGATAAACGCGCTTCAGCGCCGCGGAGAGATCGCGCATCACGCCCTGGAAGGCCGCGGACATGTGGTTGAGTGAACGGTCGGTATAGACGACCGAATATTCGAGCAGTCCGTCCGGATCCACGCAGGTATGCGGTTCAGCGGCCATAAAGGTCTCCCGGGGTAGATTGACTGGGCCGACAAGGATACATGGGTTGACCACTCGCACCCCAATCGGGATCCGGATTCCGGCCCTGTTCGGGGCTTGGAGCGGCACGCGCACGTGCTGCCCCACGATATCCCGAGAGGGCGCGCCGATTACGCCGCGAGACCATCGACCCGCTCGCGGGCCGATTCCAGCGCCGCCAGGCTGGTTTCCTCGCCCATGGCGAGGCCCTCGGCGCGCGTGACGGTGACATCGGTGATCCCGAGAAAGCCGAGCATATATTTGACGTACGGCGCGGCGAAATCGATATCGGTGCCCGCGTACTGGCCACCACTGGTCACGAAGATGTGCGCGCGCTTGCCCTCGAGCAGCCCCTCGGGGCCATTCTCGGTATACCGGAAGGTGGTACCCGCGCGAGCCACGTGGTCGAACCATGCCTTGAGTGTCGACGGGATCAGGAAATTGTAGACGGGGACCCCGATCACCACCGTGTCCGCGCTCTGCAGCTCAGCCACCAGCGTATCCGCATGAGCAGCCGCCTGCGCCTGCTCCGCAGTGCGCTCATCGGCGGCCGTCAGGCCGGCGAAGAACGTCGCCTGGTTGAGGTGTGGTACCGGATGTTCGGCGAGGTCACGGCGGATCACGCGGGCCTCGGGATCTTCTCCACGCACGCGTGCGACAAACTGGTCCGCGAGCTGCGACGACTGCCCTTCATCACTGAACACGCTGTTGTTGAGTTGCAGGATCGTTTTCATGTGGTGCTCCTCCTCGTTCGATGTGTGCGCATTAAACGATTGATAAAGACGATAAAAAAGCGGATTCTTTCGCCATATTCCATCGAATGGTTCGATCCATGCACCGCTCGCGCGTCACCCTCGATCAGTGGCAGGCACTCGTCGCCGTGGTCGACGCCGGCGGTTACGCCCAGGCCGCCGAAGAACTGCACCGCACCCAGTCGACAATCAGCTACGCCGTGCACAAGATCGAGGAACAACTCGGTGTCGATGTCTTCGAACTGGAAGGGCGGCGGGCGGCCCTGACCGAGGGCGGCCGGGTCCTGTATCGCCGCGGCAAGGCGCTGCTGCGGGAATCCGAGCGCGTCGAGCGCGCCGCCGCCGCACTCGCCGAAGGCCAGGAGGCGGAGCTGCGCCTGGCGGTGGAGATCGTCTTCCCGACATGGCTGCTGCTGCAATGCCTGCAGCGATTCGCGGAAGAGCGTCCGGAGACCCGGATCGAACTCTACGAGTCGGTCCTCGGGGGCACCGAAGAGCTGCTCGGCCAAGGCCAGGTGCAGCTCGCGATCTGCTCGCGGGTCCCGCCCGGCTACGTCGGCGACCCGCTGATGCATGTCCGCTTCATGGCCGTGGCGGCACCCTCTCACCCTCTCCACCGGCTCGGCCGCACCCTGACCCACCAGGATCTGCGCGAGTACCGCCATCTGTTCGTCCGCGACACGGCGACCCGACGGGAGCCGGACAAAGGTCAGGGGGTTACGGAACAACGCTGGACCGTGAGCCACAAGGCGACCTCGATCCGCGCCGCCTGCATGGGTCTCGGCTTCGCATGGTTCGCTGAAGACCTGATCCGCGAGGAACTGGCCTCGGACCAGCTCCGCCCCCTGCCGCTCAACGAGGGCGCCGAATTCCGGGCGACCCTCTACCTGGCCACGGCGGATCCGGATACGGTCGGCCCCGGCGCGAGGCGGCTGGTCGAGATCATCCGAGCGGCGGTGGCGACAACCACGACCGGCGACAAGCGCATCCCGCCGTGAATCCCAAGTGGGACGGCATCGATGCCAGACTGAAGCAGTCGCGAGACGATACGGGGAATCACCATGGATTCCGGCATATGGCGCATCATCGTGCTGGTCGCGCTCATCGCGGCCGCCTGGTACCTGTTCCGGCCAAGACGCCGGGGCGGCCCGGTCTGCGCCCGCTGCGGCTTCGCGGCGCACCCCGGGACACCGGCCTGCCCACGCTGTGGGCAGGACCTCGATATGAGCACCGTGGATCTGGGCCGCCTCGAGGAGCAGCGGCGGCGCGGCGAGATCGACGAGGACGAATACCGCCGCCGCAAGCTCGCGCTGATCCGCGGTGACGACAGCGGTGGGCGCGATGAAGAATAAGGCAGGTCACGGTACGCCGGACCGCTGCAGTCGCCCCGGACGGAGCGCTGGCGGAATCCGGGTGACGGCGCTCAGGCCAGGCGCGTCAGCCAGCCCCTGGGATCTTTGCTGCGGCCGTACTGCAGATCCAGCAGGCGCGTGCGGAGCGTCAGCCCGACCTCGCCACCGCTGTCCGGCGTGCAGACGATCCGCTCATCTTCACTGCAAAGGACGCCGATCGGCGTGATCACCGCGGCGGTGCCGCAGGCGAACACTTCGCAGAGCTCACCGGAGGCGGCGGTTTCCCGCCATTCATCGATGCTGATCGGCCGCTCCTCGGTCTCGTAGCCCGCGTCACGCGCGAGCTGCAGGACGGAATCGCGGGTCACGCCTTCCAGGATGGTGCCGGTCAGCGCCGGCGTCACGATGCGCCCGTCGCGGAACACGAAGAACAGGTTCATGCCGCCGAGTTCCTCGACCCAGCGGTGCTCGACGGCGTCCAGGAACGCGACCTGGTCACAGTCGTGGGCCGCCGCCTCCTTCTGCGCCGCCAGCGACGCCGCGTAGTTGCCGCCACACTTGGCGGCGCCCGTACCGCCGGGCGCGGCCCGCGTATACGCGGACGACAGCCAGATCGAAACCGGCTGGACGCCGCCGCGGAAATACGCCGCGGCCGGCGAGGCGATGACGAAATAATCGACCTCGGTCGATGGGCGCACGCCGAGAAACGGTTCGCGGGCGATCATGAACGGCCGCAGATACAGGCTGGATTCATCGGCGGCGTTGCGGGGTGTCGGAACCCAATCGGCGTCCTGGCTGACCAGCGCCTTGAGCGAGTTGACGAACGTTCCGGTGTCGAGTTCCGGCAGCGCCAGGCGGCGGGCCGAGTTGCGGAAGCGCTCGGCATTCTTCTCCGGGCGGAAGGCCCAGACGGAGCCGTCGGCATGGCGGTAGGCCTTGATGCCCTCGAATATCTCCTGGGCGTAGTGCAGCACTGCGGTCGCCGGATCGAGCTGGAGCGGCGCGTAGGGACGAACGGCGGCACCGTGCCAACCCCCATCCTGCGTCCAGCGGACGTGGGCCATGTGGTCGGTGAAGTAACGCCCGAAGCCCGGATCGGCCAGGATCCCCGCGCGCGCGTCGTCGCTCGCCGGATGGGTATTGGGTTCAAGCTCGAAGCCGAAATCGGACACCGGTGTCGTGCTCCCGTCGTCAGTGATCATCCCGCGCAAGGGGGCTTTGCCGCGCGCTCGCTCAGGCCGGCCGGCAACTGCGCAGCGTACCGCACTCGCGCGCGCGACCATACTGTCGAGTCCGGACTCGACAGCGTCAAAACGCCACGACGAGCGCGTCGATCAAAGGCACCAGCAGGGCCGTGAGGAGCGCGTTGAGTCCCATGCCGAGGCCGGCGAACGCGCCCGCCTCCTCACTGTGCTGGAAGGCGCGCGCGGTGCCGATCCCGTGCGCACTGACACCCAGCGCAAACCCCTTGGCCGTGGCGTCTTCCGGGCCGTAGCCGAGCAGATGCAGCAGCGGCATCGCGAGCACCGCGCCGGTGATCCCGGTCAGGATCACGAGCACGGCGGTCAGCGACGGCAGACCGCCGATCTGCTCCGAGATTCCCATCGCCACCGGGGTCGTGACGGATTTCGGCATCAGCGAGCGCAGAACGTCCGACTCGAGCCCCAGCAGCCAGCCGATCCCGAGCGCGCTTACCACCGCCGTCACTGATCCGGCAATCAGGGCCAGCGCGAGAGGCAGGCCCATGCGCCGCAGCCGATGCGCCTGGCCGTACAGCGGCACGGCCAGCGCGACGGTCGCGGGCCCGAGCAGGAAATGCACGAACTGGGCGCCTTCGAAATAAGTCCCGTACTCGGTGTCGGTGGCGACGAGTATGCCCACCAGCGCCACCACCGCGATCAGCACCGGGTTGAGCAGGGCCAGTTCGTTGCACTGAAGGTACAGGCGGTGCGCCGCCCAGTACACGAGCACCGTCACCGTCAGCCACACCAGCGGCCGCTCGGCCAGATACACCCAGATCTCGAACAGTTCGCTCATGACCCGCCCCGCCCCCGCTGCAGGCGCCGCATGGCGGACAGCGTGACGGCCGTCACGGCGACGGCCATGAGCGTGCTGGCGATCAGCACGACCAGCAGGACCGGCCACAGCCCTTCGAGACGCCCGGTGTGGGCGATAATGCCGACGCCGGCCGGCACGAACAGCAGCGCGAGGTGGGCGAGCAGGCCGTTGGCCACCGTCGCGACCTCCTCCGGTACGGCCCCGCGGATCGCCAGCGCCGCGAACAGCATCAGCATACCGGCGACCGGCCCGGGCACGGGCACGCCAAGCAGGCGCACGGCCACTTCGCCGGCCAACTGGAATCCGAGCAGCAGGGCAATCGTGCCGATCATCTCGTTACCTCGCGTTGCCGGGCTGCGGAGCGGGGGCGACCGCCCAGGGCCCTGGAGATCAATCAAGCTACACCGCGATATTCCAGTAGCCAAGCGCATCGGCAAGCTCTTCCTGCTCGTATCCGAAGTGCGAGCGGACGGCGCTTTCGATCCGCGAAAAATGCTTCTGTACACGCGCGAACGCCTCATCCGCTGGCCGATCGACCAGCTGCCTTGCCGCGGCTTGCAGTTGCTCCAGGAGTTCGTGAATGACCCCGTGCTCCACGATCAGGCGCTCGATAACGCTCTGCAGGCCCTCGTCACATCCTGACAGGGCCGGGAAGATGGATTCATCCTCGATCGTGTGATGGGAAGTCAGGACCGCACACTCCTGCCCGCACAGCGCCCCGAACTGGCGATAGTTGTGCGTCATCTGGATGGAGGAAACCGCCTCGTTCAGCCTCTTCGTCGAGGCTTGGCCCGCGGCAACCTGTTCCATCACGTTCCGGACCGCGGCCAATTGACGCAGATGCATGTCGTGGATCAGCGCCAGCCGTCGCCCATGCGTCTTCTGCTGCGCGTCCAGGCCATCGATTTTCGGCGCCCTCGGGCGCATGTCGTCCGGGACCGGGTCATGCGGGTCGTTCATCCAACGTTTCCTCGTATATCGTTTACGGTATCGAAACGCCGTGCGGTTACCGTTCGGGCAAACCTGCCGACCACGTTGCCCGATTGTTCAGGCTTTCGCCCCTGCAAACGGCGATGGCCCCGGGGCGCACCGACAACCCCCATCGCTATCGTTCAATCACGTATGGCCGGAATGACCTCTTTCGCGACGAGCGCATGGACCCGGCGCACCAGTTCGGATTGCGGTGACGGTGGGGTCGGATCGGACACCAGGACCACGATCAGATCCAGGCGGGGTACCACGTACAGGAACTGTCCCCCATACCCCCAGCCATAACGGACGGTCTGGCCGGCGAGTTCCGTGGTGAACCAGCCATAGCCATAGGCGTCTCCCGTGTAGCGTGAACGCGTGTGACCGGTCCAGCTCTTCTTGATCCATTCAGGACCGAACACGCGTTTGCCGTCGAAGACGCCACCGCCCTGATAAAGCATGCCGATGCGCGCAAGGGCACGAGCCGACAGGCGCATGTTATTGCCCCCGAAGTAGATGCCCTGCGGGTCGGTATCCCAGGCGGGGATCCGGATATCCAGGGGCTCTCCCAGCCACTCGCGGGCCAGTTCCAGCGTGCTGCGACCACTCGCGTGCGTCAGCGCGGCCGACAGGATATGTGAATTGCCCGTGGAGTACAGCATGTCGCCACCCGGCTCATCGACGAACGCCCGTGACAGCGCATATGCGACCCAGTCATCGCTGTTGACCCATTCCCCGTAGTTGCGCCCGGACGTGCGCTCCAGACCCGCCTGCATGGACAGGAGGTTGCCCACCGTAATGCTGGCGACACGGGCATCGGCATCCGGCGGTACGGCGTCACCGAGCAGCTCGACGACCGGCTGGTCGGCGCTATCGATGACGCCGCGTTCAATGCCGGCTCCCACCAGGGCGGAAATCACGATTTTCGCGACCGACTTTATGTTCGCCGGCTGGTCGATCCCGGGGGCGCTGTAGACATGCTCGACGACTGGCTCCTCATCGACGGTAATGAGCACATTGCGCGTACGCTCCAGATCCGCGAATGCGTCGATGAGCCGCTGCTCCCGGGAGTCACTGAGCACGCGGCCACCGCTCGCGACCGCGCCGGCATCAGCGGCCGCCGAAAGCGGCGCGAGCATCAGTACAAACAGCATGATTCGGGGCATCATGCATCCGGGCCATAGAAAGTGCCGGAGCACTCAGCGCATAGGCCCCAAGTATCCGGGGCGATTGCATTGTCACGGCGCGTGCGGGCCACGGCCGTCGCCTGTATCAAGATCTTCCGCGCCACGCCGGTCCTGTTGCAGGTGTTGTTCATTTTCTACCGAATGCCCCGGATCCAGGGCGGGCCCGTCGACAAGATCACCGCCAGCATCGTGGCCATCGCGCGATCACTGGCCATGGCTCCCAGGGTGATGCTCTTCAAGCAACCCACTTCGGCGCTGGATTCGGAGCGGATCGGCGAGGTGCTCGACGTGGTGCATGAGCTCGCCCGCGAGGGTATGACCATCCGGTGCGCTTCAGGCGCTCGGGCCGCGGTCGGCATCGTCCCACCCATAGATATCAGGCCGAAACTGGACGCGTCCATCGGGATCAACCCAGGTGGTGAAATAGACCAGTTGCACCGGAATCCGCCACCCCAGCCCAATCGTCCGCGTATCGCCGCCGCGTGCCATCTCATCGAGCCGCTCGGCATCGACCCCCGTCAGCCGCGCCGCGAGCTCCATCGGTTCCTCGACGCGTACGCAGCCGGCACTGAACGCCCGCTCACGCGATTCGAAAAGGTGCCTGGAGGGCGTATCGTGGAGGTAGATCGCCCGCCGATTGGGCATCTCGAATTTGATCCGCCCGAGCGCGTTGCTTGGCCCGGGCTTCTGGCGCACCGCCACCGACGGCGTCCCGTTCCAGTCGAACGCGTCCAGTGGGCGGTCGCTGTTGGCGGCGTGGAATCCGTGACGACGGGCATAGTCATCGTCTTCCGCGAAGCGTTGCGCGAGATCTTCGCGCAGGACCGTGCGGGGCACGTTCCAGGGTGGGTTGAGCGTGAGGGCGGTGATCCGCCCCTGCAGTTGCGGCGTCGGGTTCCCGGGGCGCCCCACGATGGCACGCGTGCTGAAAGTGATCCGCCCCTTATCATGCAGCGTAACCCGGAAGTCCGGGATATTGACGCGCACGACGGGCTCTTCACCATCGATCGCCTTCGCTTCGATCCGCCGCAGATTGATCTCCATACGGGCGACCCGTTGATCGGCGGGGACATCGAGGGCCTGGCGGGTCGCCGCGCCCACCACGCCATCCGGCTCCAGGCCGTGGCGTTGCTGGAAGACGGTGACCGCTTTGACCAATCGGTCCCCGTACCGGTTGCCGTCGCTTTTCCGTACGCCGTTTTCGAGATCGCCCGTTGCCGCAAGCCGCTCACGCAGGGCCGGCACCCTGGAATCGCGATCCCCCGCTCGCAGTGGCGGTCCCGCGCCCACTTCCGGCCAGCCGCCCTGCGCTGCGATGCGCCGATACCGCTGCAGCGCGGCCGCCATGCGCGCGCCGGCATCCGCGCTCGGTGCCTGATCCGATCCGTCCGCGCTCACCGCGAGCCGATCGAGCTCGCGCTGTCTCCGGTCGCGCCCGCCGGGCAGCAGCGCCGCCAGGTGGTCGCCCACATCGGCATCACTGTCGCCATGGCGCGCTCGGAGTTCGAGCCAGGCATCGGTGAGCATGACGTCGAGCGCGCCGCGCGAGTAGCGGCCACCGGGCTCACCCAGTGCCTGCGCCAGACAGTCGGTCATCACCCCGTCGTCGGCGGTCCGCAGCAGGCGCACCAGGTGCCAGCCGGCGGGGGTTTTGCCATCGCGGGTGAGCCAGACCGGCGCCTGGTCGCGTCGCTCATACAGCTCATGGATGGCCGCCGATCGTTCGGCGTCTCCGGGCCGGCACGGATCGCCCCAGCCGCGCCGCTCGACGTCGGCACCAGCGGCGGCGGACAGCCCCGGGGCACCCCCTGAAAGCGCCAGGGCAAGCACGATCGCGTTTCGGCATGCATTCATGGATATCAGGACAGTCCCCTTATCACCAAAGACCCGGTCGTTTCGAGGATAACCGGGCAACCGCCTCCTTTCAGTTACACGTACCTATATGTATTCGACCACATGCCAAACGGGCGCGGATCGTGGCAGACTGGGCGTTTACCTACCCGCAACGGAGTCAGACCACCCCATGAGTGCAACCGATCAGCCCTGGAACCGGCCCATGCCGGACGAACAGTTCGGATTCATGCGCGACATCCTGTCGGCCCCGAGCCCGGTCGGGATCGAGGGCGCAATGACCTATGGCGTGCTCAAGCCCTGGCTGGAGAGCCATGCGCCATCCGGCTGGCACGTCCACCAGTTTCAGGGCCACGCCGGCATCGTGATGGACACGCATCCGGGCCGGGACGATCTGTTCAAGATCATGCTCATCGGACACGCCGACAAGATCCGCATGCAGGTCCGCTCGATCGGTGACGACGGCAAGATCTGGATCAACAGCGATTCGTTCCTGCCGACCACGCTCATCGGCCACGAGGTCAAGCTGTTCAGCGAGGACCCGGCCGACCCGGGGAACTACCGCGTCATCGAGGGTGGCACAGTGGAGGCGCTGGGGGCCATCCATTTCGCGGACAACGCCGTGCGCACGGGTGACAAGGGCGTCAAGAAGGAACAGCTCTACCTCGAACTGCAGATCCACGGCGAGAACAAGAAGCAGCAGATCGAGAACCTGGGCGTGCGCCCGGGCGACAGCATCATCCTGAACCGCCCGATCCGGCGCGGGTTCAGCCCCGACACCTTCTACGGCGCCTATCTGGACAACGGACTCGGCTGTTTCACGACGGCCGAGGTGGCGCGGCTGATCGCCGAGCGCGGCGGCACCAGCCAGGTGCGCGTGCTGTTCGCCATCGCGAGCTACGAGGAGATTGGACGCATGGGCAGCCGCGTACTTGCGGGTGAACTCGAGCCCGACGTGCTCATCGGTGTGGACGTGAACCACGACTACACCGCCGCCCCCGGCGTGGGGGACCGTCGCCTGCCGCGGCTGGAGATGGGCAAGGGCTTCACCATGTGCGTGGGCTCGATCGCCAGCGAGCAGCTCAACCGCATCATCGAGACCACCGCCCATGAGCAGGGCATCCCCATGCAGCGGGACGTGGCCGGGGTGGACACGGGCACGGACGGCATGGCGGGCGTGCTCGCCGGCGTGGACTGCGCCGCGACCTCCATCGGCTTCCCGATCCGCAACATGCACACCATCTCCGAGACCGGGAACACACGCGACGTACTCGCCGCGGCACACGCCCTCGCGGGTACGATCCAGGCACTCGACACCCTGCCCGATCCGCACCAGGCGTTCCGGGACAATCACCCCCGCCTGGACCAGGCGACCCCGCTGGCACACCAGGGCTCGGCCAAGCCCGACACGGACGCGAACGGGTAACGCATGAGCACCGACGCCGGTACGGCGTACCGACCCCCGTTTATCCCGGGGCCGGTATGCCGTCCCGGTGCGCGCCCAATGCCCGTTCCGGAGATGCGGACCCCACATCCGCGCCTGCTCCGGCCCACGGGCTGAACCTGCGGTGGTTCCGCTTTGGCTCAGCCTGACCTGGACGGTCGTCGTGATCGGTATCCTGATCGTCTACTGGTTTCGATATGGTCCCGCCAACTACCTGTGGTTCTCCGATATCGCACTGATCGGAAGCGTCGTGGCGCTGTGGCTGGAGAGCGACCTGCTGGCCAGCACAATGCTGATAGGGAGCCTGCTGCCGGAACTCCTCTGGAACGCGAGTCTCGTCAGCCGCCTGCTGCTCGGCCTGCGCATCACCGGCATTGTCGATTACATGTTCGAGCCGGAGCGCCCGCTACACCTCAAACTGCTCTCACTGTTCCACATCCCGATGCCGCTGATCCTGGTCTGGCTCGTGTGGGTCCTGGGTTACGATCCCCGCGCCCTGCTCATCATGACGGCGATCTGCTGGATCGCACTGCCGCTGACCCGGGCGATCACCGCCCCGTACAGAAACATCAACTGGGTACACGGACCGGGGGGCGAGGGTGTACGCCAGAGCACGCTGCACCCGCAGGCCTGGATCGCCCTGTTGATGGTCGCATTGCCCGTTGGCGTGTATCTCCCGACCCACTGGCTGCTGCTCTACCTCTTCGCCTGAATGCCGTTCCAGGCACGTCTACCGTGGTTTCCTGCAGCTACGCCATAACGGAATAATCCAAGAACGGTAGTGGGCCATCGCGGCCTGCACACAAAACGCGCGCCGTTCGGTCCCGCGCGGAGTCGACGTCCAGGAAGTCGTTCACGGTCGCAGACGTCAAGGGGGCGTTATCCCGCGCGACCACGGTGATTTCGTAGGTCCAATTGATAACAGGAAACGAATGAACGTATTTTAGTTAACGAGGAAACGTCCGTAAGGTGCGGAACATAAGGCCACTGGGGACATCTCCATGATCACGCCCGCTGGTGAGAAAACGGATATCGATACGCTCGTCGTTGGCGGCGGCCAGGCAGGCGTGGCCATGAGCGAACATCTGAGTGCCCTCGGCGTGCCCCATGTAGTGCTGGAGCGCGACCGTATCGCGGCGCGCTGGCGTACGGCACGATGGGATTCTCTGGTCGCCAATGGCCCGGCCTGGCACGATCGATTCCCGGGACTGGAATTCGACGGCTTCGATCCCGACGCCTTCCCCGGAAAAGAGCGGGTCGCGGATTATTTCGAGGCCTATGCCGAGCGATTCGAGGCCCCAATCCGCACCGGCGTGGAGGTCAAAAAGATCGAGCGCAATGCCCGCCGCCCGGGCTTTGCGATCGAGACCTCCGACGGCGAGCTCGAAGCCAATCGCGTGGTGGCCGCGACGGGGCCTTTCCAGAATCCCGTAATCCCGCCGATCGCGCCCGCGGATAGCGGCATCACGCAGATCCACTCTGCTGAGTACCGTAACCCCGGCCAGTTGCCCGAGGGGGCCGTCCTGGTGGTCGGCGCGGGATCATCCGGGGCGCAGATCGCGGACGACCTGCAGCGTGGCGGGCGCAAGGTGTATCTCTCGGTCGGGCCGCACCACCGCCCGCCGCGCGCCTATCGCAGCCGCGACTTCACCTGGTGGCTGGGCGTGCTCGGCGAGTGGGAAGCCGAGGCCATCAAGCCGGGCACGGAACACGTAACCATCGCCGTCAGCGGTGCCCGGGGCGGCCACACGGTGGATTTCCGTACGCTGGCCCTCGCCGGCATGACGCTGGTGGGCCGGACGAAGGCAATCCATGACGGCACCGCCACCTTCGAGGCAGACTTGGCGGACAACATCGCGGCCGGCGACGAGAACTATCTCTCACTGCTGGATGCGGCGGACGACTACGCCGCCCGCAACGGTCTCGACCTGCCGCAGGAACCTGCAGCCCGCAGGATCCCGGCGGACCCCGAATGCGTAACCCACCCCCTTCGGGATCTGGATCTGACCGCGGCCGGTGTCCGCACGATCATCTGGGCGACCGGCTTCAACAACGATTTCAGCTGGCTCAATGGCAACGGTCTGGACAAAGACGGCCAGCCGCGGCACCGGCGCGGAATTT
Organism: uncultured Ectothiorhodospiraceae bacterium; assembly: GCA_913055615.1. Lineage (GTDB taxonomy): Bacteria > Pseudomonadota > Gammaproteobacteria > XJ16 > Halofilaceae > Halofilum. The sequence continues at coordinate 46,090 of CAJXKK010000006.1, read as the reverse complement.
CCCCCGACCCGGGTATCTATTTCCTTGGCCTGCCATGGTTATCGAACCGCAGTTCCAGCTTCATCTGGGGTGTGTGGCACGATGCGAAACATATCGCCGATCATATCGGGAAACAGCGCAAATACCTCATCCATCATCGTGACCGCAAACGCCAGACAGCGGGCACATCGAAACGCCAGGCCTGACGGCGAGTACACCGCGATCCGCACCGAACGTCATCATGATGAGAGTCCATTGATGCCTACCCATACCCGAATCCGCATGTTCAACACGAAGGACACGTATCCGGACCAGTCTCTGGACAACGATCTCTGTCAGGCGGTGCGCACCGGCAATACCGTTTACGTGCGCGGCCAGGTCGGTACCGATTTCGAGGGCAATCTCGTCGGCCTCGGTGACCCCCGCGCTCAGGCGGAGCAGGCGATGAAAAACGTGAAACAACTGCTCGGTGAAGCCGGTTCCGATCTCAGCCACATCGTCAAAACGACGACCTATATCACCGATCCACGCTTTCGCGAACCGGTGTATCAGGAAGTGGGCAAGTGGCTGCGCGGCGTTTTCCCGGTCTCCACCGGTCTGGTCGTGGCTGGGCTCGCTCAGCCGGAGTGGCTGATGGAGATCGACGTGATCGCCGTGATCCCCGGCCAGGGACACTCTGATTAAAACCGGCCGGCCGACAGATCAAGCGCTTGCGAGTGTCGGGCTAAAAGAGCCTGTGTAAAAACCCCGCGCAGTAGCGAGGAAGTGGCACAGCGAGGCGATTTTGCCGATCGTTCGAGGAACATAGTGGGTCTTATGTGACGACAAGGATCGGCAAAAGCGCCCGCTGTGGCGCTTCCGCAGTAGGCGTCGGGGTTTTTACACAGGCTCTATAAGCCCGACCTACAGGACTCCCGATACTCAGACGTTCCCTGGCGGGTCAGGAGAGCAACAAATGACCTTTTCCGTAGCCGGCTTTTGCCGCGAGACCGGCCAGTTCGGTACCGCCATCAGTTCCTCCAGCATCTGCGTGGCCAGCCGCTGTCCCTTCATCGCACCCGGCAAGGGCGCGGTGCTGACCCAGAACGTCACCAACCCCGAGTTGGGGCAGATCGGCGTGCAGCTGCTCGAGCAAGGGGGCGACGCCGAGGGTGTGCTGACAAAGCTCCGCGAGCACGAGGAATACCCGGAGTGGCGCCAGCTGCTGGTGCTCGACGGCGAAGGACACAGTGCCATGCACAGCGGCGCCGAGACCCTGGGCACCCACGCCACCCGTCAGGGGCGCGACTGCGTCGCCGGTGGCAATATGCTGGGCGATACCGGCGTGATCGATGCCATGGTCACCGCCTTCGAAGCCCATCACGGCGAGCTGGCCGAGCGGCTGCTGGCGGCGATGGACGCCGCGCTGGACGCTGGCGGCGAGATGGGGCCGGTCTACTCGGCGGGGCTGAAGGTCGCGGACCAGGCGAGCTGGCCGGTGGTCGACCTGCGCGTCGACTGGCACATCGCACCGCTCACGGAACTGCGTATGATCTGGAAACACTATCGGCCTCAGCGCGATACCTATGTGCTGCGTGCGGCACGCCCCGACCAGTCGCCGTCCTACGGGGTCCCCGGAGACGACCGCTGAACCCGCCTGGAGTCCGCATGTCCGAAGACACGGCCGTCGATCTGCTAACCGAACTGCTGGCGTTCGACACCACCAGCCATCGCTCCAACCTGGCGCTGATCGCCTTCGTCGAGGACTGGCTCAACCGCCATGGCGTAACCTCGCGACGCGTGCCCGACGCCTCCGGCGAGAAGGCCAACCTCTACGCCACCATCGGCCCGCCAGATCGCCCCGGCGTGATGCTCTCCGGTCACACGGACACTGTACCGGTCACCGGCCAGGCCTGGACGGTCGAACCGTTTCGCGTGACCGCCGACGGCGAACGGCTGTACGGACGCGGCGCGGCCGACATGAAGGGCTTCCTCGCCGCGGTGCTGGCCGCAGTGCCGAAGCTGGTCGAGGCCGACCTCGCCGTACCCGTGCACATCGCCTTCTCCCACGACGAGGAGATCGGCTGCGTCGGCGTACGCACGCTGCTCGCCGACCTCGCCGAGCAGCCGGTGCGCCCGGCCGCCTGCCTGATCGGCGAACCGACCTCCATGCACGTGGCCACGGCCCACAAGGGCAAGCTCGGCGCGCGCCTGCACGTCCGCGGCAAGGCCTGCCACTCCGGCATGGCCCCCGAGGGCGTCAACGCTATCCACGCCGCCGCACGCCTGACCGGCAGGATCGAAGCCATGGCCGCGGGCAAGGCCACCCGCGGCCCGTTCGACGAACGCTTCCGGATTCCCCACACCACGCTGCAGGTGGGCACCATCCAGGGGGGCACGGTGCTCAACATCGTGCCCCAGGACTGCCGGCTCGATTTCGAGATCCGCAACGTCCCCGAAGACGACCCCGAAGAACTGCTCGGCGAGCTGATGCGCTTTGCCGCCTCACTGGAAGCGGAGATGCGTGCGAGGCACCCGGACGCCGGCGTCCACCTCGAACGCCTCAACGATTACCCCGGTCTATCGATGGCCGACGACCATGCCCTTGTGGACTTCGTGCTCGCACTGCTCGATGACCGGAGCCTGGAGCGCATCGGCTACGGCACCGAGGGCGGCCTCTTCCAGCGTGAACTGGACATCCCTGCCCTGGTCTGCGGCCCCGGCAGCATGGCCCAGGGCCACCAGCCCGACGAGTTCGTGACCCGCGACCAGCTGGCGCGCTGCGGGGCCTTCCTTGACCGGTTGATCGACGCCTTGTCAGGGCCCCAGGCGCGGCAGCGACTGATTGCCGCCGGCCTGTGCGCTCACGATTCCACTTGATCGAGCGATGACGGCGGTCCCCACCAGCCGCACGGGCAGGCTCGAAGGCATCGATCTGGCACGCGCCGTGGCAATGATCGGCATGCTCATGGTGCACGTGGGCCCGACCGGCGGGGATGATCCACTCGGGCGCCTTTACGCGCTGCCCCACGGCCACGCATCGGTGCTGTTCATGCTCGTCGCCGGTGTGGGTGTCTCCCTGCTGGCCGGTTCACCTCAAGCGACGGTGGCCGGCACCGCGGCGCAGCTGGCATGGCGCGCGCTGCTGCTCCTGCCGCTCGGTCTGGCGCTGCAATCACTCGACGACGGCCGACTGGTGATCCTGCAGACCTACGCGCTCATGTTCCTGCTCGCGATCGGCGCGCACCGGTTACCGGATCGCGTATTGCTTTGCGTGGTCGGCGTAATGGCGGTAGGGGGCCCGATCGGGTATCTGTACGGCAAGCTCCTCGATCCGGTCACATTCAGCCGCGTCGGGATCGGGCTTGACCAATCGCCCGGCGGGATCCTCCATGGCCTCGTTCTGTCCGGGCCTTATCCATTGATTACATGGATTGTGCCCTTTGCGCTTGGACTGTGGCTTGGCCGGCACGATCTGCACGCGCAGCCGATCCGTTCGCGGATGGTGCTTGCCGGTTGCGGTGTGGCTATCGCCACCGCCGTCACCGCCGGCGCCCTGCAGGCGTGGTTGCAGGAGCCCCGGGTCCAACCCGGCTGGGATCAGCTGATCCTGATGGAGCCGCACAGTCAGATGCCGCTGTGGCTCGCGGGCTCCACCGCCTCGGCCGTGGCGGTACTCGGCCTCACCCTCATGATCGCCGATCGCGGCGGCCACCGTCTCTGGCCGCTCGTCGCGACCGGCCAGGCCGCCCTGACCTTCTATGTCGGCCACCTGATCGCGCTCGCACTATGGCCGCGGACACTGACCGCGGAGCAACCGCTCCAGGCACTCGGGATCACGCTCGCGTTCACCGCAGCCTTCGCCGCACTCATGGTCGGCTGGCGCAGGCTGCACGCGCGGGGGCCCCTGGAGATCCTGCTGCAATTGCCGCGGAACGTCGCCCAGCGCTGGAGGTCCTTGCACTGACCTGCGGGCAAAACCCGACGCTTGCGCAAACCCGGTGTAAATCCCCAGGAGGACGACCACACGCCCGCGGCCCATTGCCACGACCCCGGACGCACCCGGAGTAGGGCCCCATCCCGCCCGAGAAATTCATCCGATCGCCGACGACACCGGCATCATCGGCACCATCGGGCAGCAGTGCATTGCCCGGTCCTGCGCGGATGCAGCACCGGTGATCGAAGCGGGCGGCGAGCAGCGTGACTTTGTCACTGAGATCCGAGCGCTCCGCGCCCATAGTGCGCACTGTGAACACTGATTTGCCCACGCGGTCGACCGCCGAAGCAGACATTGGAGATGCCCATGAAACGCTTCCTCATCGCCCTTGTATTCATTCCCTTTCTTGTCGGAACAGCCGGCGCCGCCGAGCATAACGACCGCCACCTGCTCACGGTCATCACCGACGACGCTCCCCAGACCCAGGCCATGGCAATGATTCTCACCCGTCAGTGGGTGAAGGATGGCGGCAGCGCCCGGATCCTGCTCTGCGACGCTGCCGGGGGAATGGCAGTCACCGATTCCGACGAGGGCATTGAATCCGTGCAGCCTCCGGACATGAGCCCAAGGCAGATGCTCGGCGGACTCATCGAGGCGGGCATCCGGGTGGACGTCTGTGCAATCTATCTGCCCACCGGCGGCATGGATCGCTCGGACCTGCGCGAAGGGATCGGCGTGGCCACGCCGCCGGACATCGGTGAGGTGATGGCGGACCCGACCACACGGCTGTTCACCTTCTGAGCGTCACCAATAATCGGCACTCTTACTCCCGTGCATCTGGAGGTGTTGTCATGATGCCAAACGTACTTTTATTCACCGTTCGCGGTATGGCACTGGCCACGCTCGCACTGGTCCCCTGCCTGAGCCTGGCCAGCCCTGCGGCATTGGTCTCCGCGGACTGGCTGCTAGCCAATCGCGATGACGTTCAGGTAATCGAGACCGCCAAATCTGATGAGGCCTTTGAAAGCAGTGGCCATATTGCGGGTGCTCCTTTTATTCCCTACGCGCGCGTGGCGGTCGAGCATGACACGGCGACGGGGAGCATCCGCTATCTACTGCCCAAACGGGAGGCGTTCACTGACGTCATGCGGGAAGCTGGCGTTAACAGCGATGACCGTGTGGTCATTGCGCCGTCCGGGACCCGCGTTAACGGGGATATGACCGTCGCCGCCCGGCTCTACTGGGCCATGCGCTATTACGGTCACGACGACGTGGTGCTACTCGACGGTGGTGTCGCCGCCTGGCGGCAGGCCGGTGGCGAGACCGTCGCCGCACCAGCGCAGGCCGTCGAGGCCGGCGATTTCACTGCCCGCACGGCCCGACCGGAGATCCACGTCTCCGCCGGGGATATCGACACGATCCTCGAGGATGGCTCCGCAACACTGACCGACAATCGCCCGCTTGAGCAGTTTACGGGGCTGTTCACGAAAGACTATGTGCAGGCGAGCGGTCATCTGCCGGGGGCCGTGCCCGTGCCGTTTGCCCTGTTCTCGACGGCGCGCGACGGCATCCATTACTGGCGCTCCCCCGGCGAGGTCCAGCGCGTGCTCACCGCTATGGGTATCGCCGGGGACGAGGCCGTGATTACCTACTGCAACTCCGGCCATGTCTCGGCGATGGCGTGGTTCGCCATCAGCGAGGTGGGCGGTCACGACGATACGGCCCTCTACGACGGCTCACTGCACGAGTGGACTCAGACCCCGGAGCGCGCCGCACGGCTCGTCCCGTAGTCACAGCCGGGGGCGGCGGCCCGGATCGGCAGCACACCGCCTGAAAAGCTACCATGGCTGGCGTGATGACCAGTCGAAGTCCCGATACTGACGGCGCGGCCAAACGGTCACGTCGCCGCCGCCTGCGCGCCTGCCCCGACTGCGATCGGGTTGTCGCGCTGCCGCCCCTGCGACCCCGCGAGCGCGCGGATTGCCCGCGCTGCGGTCATGTCCTGGTCCGTCGCCACCGGCTGCCGGTCCAGCGCGGGCTGGCGTATGCGGTCACTGCCCTGCTGTTCCTCATCATGGCGATGGTGTTGCCGTTCATCGGCTTCGATGTGCGGGGAATAGGCAATACCATCACCCTGACCGACACCGGTTCGGCCCTGGCCCGATACGGTGCGCCACTGGTGGCGGCCATGGTGCTGCTCGGCATCGTGATCCTGCCGCTCGTCTATCTGGTCGGCTTCATCATCCTCCACGCCCGTATCGCGCGCTCGCCTGGCGGGCATTGGGACGAACTTCTGACGCGGGCGATCAGTCATATCGGCCCGTGGATCATGGCCGATGTCTTCCTCGTCGCATTGCTGGTCAGCCTGAGCAAGATCGCCGGCATGGCCACACTGGATATCGGACCGGCCTTCTGGGCCTACTGCGTGTTCATGCTGGCGCTGGTGAAGACGCAACTGGCCCTGGATACCGACTGGCTCTGGTTCCGGCTCGCGGGGGAGCCGCCGGCGCCGGCGGGCATACTGCTGGGCGCCAACGCCCGCGGGCAGGACATGACCGGCTGCCATGCGTGTGGCCTGATCAACCGTGTCGACGCCGCGGGACGGGGCCACTGCCGGCGCTGCGGCGAGCGTGTGCACACGCGCCTCCCGACCAGCCTGCAGAATACGCTGGCCCTGCTTGTGCTCGCGGGCCTGCTCTACATCCCCGCCAATACGCTGCCGATCATGCATACCACGCGTTTTGGCGCCGAGCAGGGTTCCACCATCATCGGCGGTGTCTTCGACTTCCTTCAGGGGGGCGATATCCCCATCGCCATCGTGATCTTCGTGGCCAGCGTCCTGGTGCCGATCGGCAAGATGCTGGCCCTGGCCTGGCTCTGCTGGTGGGCGCATCGGCCGGAGCAGATCGATTCGCGGGTGGGCGCCCGTATGTATCGCATCGTCGACTTCATCGGGCGCTGGTCCATGATCGATGTCTTCGTGGTCGCCATCCTGGTCGCTCTGGTACGGGCCGAGTCGCTGATGTCCATCACCCCGGGCCCTGCAGCGCTGGCCTTCGCGGGGATGGTCATCGTGAGTATGATCGCGGCCATGCGTTTCGACTCGAGACTCCTCTGGGAACCCGCCCACCGCGAACCGCGGAGCGCTCATGACTGACACCGGGGAACGGGCCATCCGCCGTCGTCAACTGCGCATCTCGCCGCTTTGGCTGTTGCCGCTGGTGGCCGCAGCGCTCGGCGCCTGGATCGCCTACGACCACTTGGCCGGCCTCGGACCGACCGTGACCCTCAGCATGCCGGAAGCCGAGGGGATCAAGGCGGGCAAAACCCTGGTGAAGACGCGCAATGTCGAGATCGGCCAGGTCAAGGACGTCCGGCTCTCCGACGATCTCGACCACACGGTGGTGGAAGCCCAACTGCGTCAGGGCGCCGAGCGCATGCTCAACGAGGACACGAAATTCTGGGTCGTCAAACCGCGCGTCGGCAGCCGCGGCATCACCGGGCTGGACACCGCCCTCTCCGGCGTCTACATCGCGCTGCAACCGGGCGACGCATCCGAACCCCGGCGTCGTTTCGAGGTGCTGGAGAATCCCCCCGTTACCGGTCTCGGCGATGGCGGCCTGCGGATCACGCTGCTCAGTGGGCCGGAAATGAGCCTCTCGGAAGGCGCGCCCGTGACCTACCACGGCAAGACGGTGGGCCGTGTGACTTCGGTTCAGCTGGACACGAGTACCGGGCAGGTGGAGCACGGGGTCTTCATCGAGGCGCCGTACACCGATCTTGTCACCGAGCAGAGCCACTTCTGGAGCTCGGCGGGTTTCAGCGTGAGCTACACCGCCGATGGGTTCAGTGCCGACGTCCAGTCCCTGGAAACACTGCTGGGCGGTGGGATCACCCTCGGCGTCCCGGAAACCGGAGCCGGCGAACCGGTCGATGCGGACCACAGATTCCGGGTGTATCGCAGCCAGGCGGCCGCGCGCGATGCGGCGATGGACCAGTACCTGGAGTACGTGATCCTCCTCGAAGAAAGCGTCCAGGGGGTCAACGAGGGTTCGCCTGTCCGCTATCGGGGCGTGCGTATCGGGACCGTGGATACCGTCGCCTGGCGCTTCGAAGGACCCCGGCCGGACGCCGAGGGGAGTCTCGCCGTGCCGGTGCTCGTGCGCATCGAGCCCCAACGATTGACCGGCGCGACGGAAATGACCGACCTCGATGCCTGGCGCGAGCGCATCAGCGGCCTGATCGATGAAGGTCTCAGGGCCTCGGTCAGGAGCGAGAGCCTGATCACCGGCGCCAGCTACGTCGCGCTGGATATGCGCACCGGCGCGGACTCCGTCGCCGGGACGAGCTATGTCGAACGCCCGGTGATCCCGGCGATCAGCGGCCGGATGGGCCGGCTCCAGGACCAGACGGGTCAGCTGCTCGAGAAACTCAATAAGCTCGAAATCCAATCGGTACTGACCAGCGTGGAGGGTACTGCCGAGAGCTTCGAGGCGACGTCCCGCAGCGTCGAGCGTACGGCGACATCCATACAGGGCCTGCTCGACGACTCGGCGACGCGCGAGTTGCCACGTCAGATGGACGAGACACTGGGCGAGCTCCGCAGGACATTGGAAGGCTTCAACAAGGATTCTCAGCTCTACCAGCAGTTCCATGGCGTCCTCGGCCAGATGGAGTCGGTCATGCAGGATCTCCAGCCCCTGGTGCGCACGCTCCGCGAGCAGCCCAATGCACTGATCTTCGACCAGAAGGATGTCGAGGACCCCGAACCCAGGGCTCCACAACAATGAGACGCCACGCTCGCAAGCCCCCGCGGCGGCGGTGGTGGTTGCCGGTAACCGCGTTAGCGGCCACGGTACTGATCGCCGGGTGCAGCACCCGCCAGCCGAGTGAAGGCCCGACGCATTACCTGCTCACTGACGAGCCCTCGGCCGCGGAGCCGACGGGTGGCCAGCGGTTATTGCGCGTCCAGCGCATCGAACTCGCAGGCTATCTGGATGTCGAGGGTGTCGTGATGCAGACCAGCGACGTCGCGGTTCGAGCGGCCCGAAACCACCTCTGGGCGGAAGATCTCGCCGCACAGCTGCACCGCGATCTGCGCCAGCGGCTGGCGGAGCGGCTCGACGGTGTCCGGGTGCTGGGACCGGATGAGCGACTCCACGCACCGCAGCGCGAGATCATGGAACTGACGGTGACGGTCGACCGGTTCCAGGGCCGGTTCGACGGTTACGCCATCGTTGGCGGCAGATGGCAGCTTCTGGATAGCGCGGGCGAGGTCGAGGCGGGTCAGCGGTTCCAGCGCGAGGCGGTTTTATCGCACGATGGTTACCCCGCGCTCGTGGGAAGCCTGAAAGACGCCTGGACAAATATCGTGGCCGGCATCGCCAATGGAGTTCGGGGCGCGTGGTCCGCCGATGGGAGCGCTGGCTGATACCCGTGGACCGCGGGATCGATATTTCCACCCCCCCGCAAATCCGTATACTTCGCACCCCGATTTACCCCCCGGCGCTCGCTCAATGGCGGCGGCAATTTGTCACTGAACCGGTACCGAACGCATGACTCTCGAACGCATCCTCCCCCGCCTTGCCGATGAAACCGGCGCCCGGACGCAACAGATCGCCGCGGCGGTCGAACTGCTGGACAGTGGCGCCACCGTCCCGTTCATCGCGCGCTACCGCAAGGAAGCCACCGGCGGGCTGGACGACATGCAGTTGCGCCAGCTCGAAGAGCGGCTGCGCTACCACCGCGAACTGGAAACGCGGCGCGCGACGGTCATCGCCTCGATCGAAGAACAGGGCAAACTGACCGATGAGCTGCGCCAGCGGATCGAGGCCGCGGACACGAAAACGCGCCTGGAGGATCTGTATCGCCCGTACGTCAAGAAACGCCGTACCAAAGCGCAGATCGCGCGCGAGGCCGGGCTCGAACCACTGGCGCAATCGCTGCTCGCCGACCCGTCGCTGACCCCGGAAACGGAGGCGGAGCGATTCATCGACGCGGACAACGGCGTAGCCGACGCCGCAGCGGCACTGGACGGCGCCCGCCAGATCCTGATGGAGACCTTCGCCGAGGAACCGGAAATGAACGGGCGGCTGCGTGAATACGCGTGGGCGCAGGGCCGGCTGCAGTCGAAACTGCGCAGCCGGCTCGACAAGGACAAAGAAGAACTCGCGGAGAAGTTCTCTGACTACCACGACGCCATCGAGCACGTACGGAAGATCCCCTCGCATCGTGCGCTCGCGATGTTCCGGGGCCAGACCGAAGAAATCCTGTCCCTCAACCTCGTCATCGACGAGCTCGACGAAAACGGCAACCTCAAGGCCGAGCGTTCCACCGGCGAAGTCATGATCGCCGAGCAGTTCGACATTATCGACCGCGGCCGCCCGGGCGACCACTGGCTGCTGGAAACGGTGCGCCGGGCCTGGCGCGTCAAGCTGCAATGGCACATCGAGATGGAGATCAAGAAACAGCTGCGCGAGGGCGCCGAGCAGGAAGCCATCAAGGTCTTCGCGACCAACCTGAAAGACCTGCTGCTGGCCGCACCCGCCGGCCCGCGCCCGACCATCGGCCTCGATCCGGGCATCCGCACCGGCGTAAAGGTCGCCGTGGTCGATGCCACGGGCAAGCTGGTCGACACCGCCACCATCCACCCGCTGCCGCCGAAAAAAGACCGGGACGGCAGCATCGCCACGCTCGCGGCGCTGTGCGAAAGGCACGGCGTGGAGCTCATCGCGATCGGCAACGGCACCGGCTCGCGCGAGACCGACCAGCTCGCGGCCGACCTGCTCAAGCGCCACCCGAATATCCAGGCGAACAAAATCGTCGTTTCCGAGGCCGGCGCGTCCGTATACTCGGCATCCGAGATCGCATCACGCGAATTCCCCGACGTGGACGTATCCCTGCGCGGCGCCGTATCCATCGCGCGCCGTCTGCAGGACCCGCTCGCGGAACTGGTGAAGATCGACCCGAAATCCATCGGCGTCGGCCAGTACCAGCACGATGTGTCACAGGTAAAGCTCGCCCGCATGCTGGATGCCGTCGTCGAGGACTGCGTAAATGGCGTCGGCGTCGACATCAATACGGCCTCGGCGCCGTTGCTGTCGCGCGTATCGGGCCTGGGTGCGGGGCTCGCGGACAACGTCGTGCGCTACCGCGAGGAACACGGCGCGTTCCGCAATCGCCGCGAACTGCGCAAGGTCTCGCGCCTGGGCGACAAGGCCTTCGAGCAGTGCGCCGGCTTCCTGCGGATCATGAACGGCGACAATCCGCTCGACTCCTCCGCCGTGCACCCGGAGGCCTACCCCGTCGTCGAACGAATCCTGGAATCAACCGAGCGTGATATCCGCCAGCTCGTCGGCGATGCGGGCTTCCTGCGCGGCCTCGCCGCGAACGACTTCACCGACGAACGATTCGGTGAGCCGACGGTCCGGGACATCCTCGCGGAACTCGAGAAACCCGGCCGCGACCCGCGACCCGAATTCCGCACGGCCGAGTTCCGCCCGGACGTCAACGAGATGAAAGATCTGCGCGAAGGCATGCGCCTGCAGGGTGTCGTCACCAACGTGGCCAACTTCGGCGCCTTCGTGGATGTCGGCGTCCACCAGGATGGTCTGGTCCACATCTCGCAGATCGCCGACCGGTTCGTGAAGGATCCGCACCACGAAGTGAAAACCGGTGATGTCGTCTCGGTCCGCGTCCTCGACGTCGATCTGAAACGCAAACGGATTGCGTTGACCATGCGCAGTGAAGACACGGATGAAGCGAAGGAAGACGCAAAAGCATCAAAAGGGAACAGCGACCGCCAGCGTCAGAAATCGCGCCAACCGCAGCAGCCTGAAACGGCCAACAACCCATTTGCCGACGCGCTGGCCGGGATGAAAAGGAATTAGCGGTCATACCGCCGGGAACGAGGGTGACTACTCGGGCGGAACCGAGCCGCGGAGTTCGCCCACGAGTGTCTTTTGCGCGTCCGTCAGGGGGCCTTCCGCGGCGCGCAGGACATAGTTGATATCCGGCGCTGTGGCGATCGCAGTCGTGCCCGGCCAGGTGCACTGGTCCTCGGTCATGAAGCCGCGGTTCATCAGCGCAACACCAAACCCGGCACTGACGGCGGCGCGGACGCCGGCGATGCTCGCGCTCTGCAGCACCTCCTCGTAAGCGATCCCGGCCGCATCGAGCAGCCCGCCCGCGACACGCCCATAAAAGCATCGCGAACCGAAGGTTACCAGCGGCAGCGGATCATCCGCGGAGAACTGGGCGTCCGCGGCCTGCACGAACCGCAGTTCGTCCTGCCAGAGCACGAAATCGTCGAAGCGCACTTCGTGGTCCTCGACCGGCATAACCCCCAGGTCGACCTCGCCGGCATCGACCCACTCTGCAACCTTGAGTGAGGACTCGACCCGGATCTGCAGGCGGATAGCCGGATGTGCCCAGCGGAACCGCCCGGCGATGCCTGCCACCCGGTTTACGGCCACATCGTCCGTGGCCCCGAGACGAATGGAACCGCTGAGCGCCGAACCCCGGAAGCGCTGCACCGCGGCGTCGTGCGCGGACAGGATACGATCCGCGAATTCGATCAGCTCGCGGCCCTGCCGGGTCGGTCTCAGCGTGCGCCCTTCACGGCGCAGCAGGGTCCGCCCGACGCGTTCCTCCAGGCGGCGCAGTTTCCAACTGACCGCCGACTGCGTCAGGCACAGGCGCGCCGCCGCCTCGGTCACTCCGCCGACCTCGGCCACCAGCTTGAGGGCTCGCAGTGATTCCGTATCCAGTCTCATCCAGCGATGATGACAGAATTCTCTACGGTCGCGAATAATTGTCATTGGTGACATATGCCGAGCCGAGCTATTCTCCCGGCTCGATTATTTCCCCTCTCGAGCGTGGTTGGAGAAGACGTGTCCGAGGCATTGACCGACATTGAATTCGTGGTGAAGGCGGTCCCGTTCGGTGGCGGTGCGACCGAGTTCCAGCAGAGCATGGCGCCGCATCCGCTGATTTACCAAGAGTTGCCTTACGACCCGAAGTTCGGGGTCTACAACAATCGCCTGCGCTCGCTCGCTTACGCCAACACCGATACGCGCGCTCTGTATTGGCGCCTGCGCCGTCAGGTGATGGTCTCGCACACGGGCGAGTTGCCGATCGAGATCCGCGGCAACGACGCGGAGGCCCTGCTGGAGCGGGTATTCACGCGCAGCGTGGCCAAGGTACGCGTCGGACGCTGCAGCTACCAGATCGCCTGCTACCCGGATGGCGGCACGATCATGGACGGTGTGCTCATGCGCCTCGATGCCAACCGGTTCTGGTACGTGCAGGGCGACGGCGAATTCTACAGCTGGCTGCGCGCGCAGGGGGCGGGGCTTGATGTCGAGATCTTCAACCCGCACGTGTGGGTCAGCCAGATCCAGGGCCCGCGCTCGATGGACGTGCTGGAAGCGGTCGCGGACGATGGAATGCCGGAGCCATTCCGCTACTTCGACATGGCCGAGATCCGCATCGGCGGCCAGCGCGTGATTATCACCCGGACCGGCTTCACCAATGAGCTCGGTTGGGAGTTCTACCTGGAATCCGATGTCGATGCAGCCGCGATCGGCGACCACATCATGTTCGCCGGTGAGGAATGGGGCATCCACACCACGCCCGCCGAAGTGACCAACGCACGGCGCATCGAGGGCGGCCTGCTGTTCTCCGGTACCGATTTCAACCAGGATACGACGCCGTTCGACGCCGGCTTCGGGGCACTGGTCGACTTCAACAAAGGCGACTTCATCGGGCGCTCGGCGCTGGAAACCGCGGACCGCCGGAACCGGACCTGGGGCCTGAAGGTCGACGCCGGTATCGCGTGCCACGGCGAGGCCGTGTATATCGATGGCAACCATGTCGGGCGCGTCACCAGCAGCGCGTGGTCCCCCACCATGCAGTGCGGTGTGGCCTTCGTGCGCGTGGATGACCCCGATCACGGACCCGGCACCGTCTTCGACGTGGCCTGCATGGACGGGCAGACGCACACTGGCGAGCTGTGCGAATTGCCTTTCTACGACAAGGCCGGCGACATCCCCCGCGGCCGCGCAACGGAACTGCCCGAGGTACCGAACGAGGTCTGAGCGCACCGCTGGCTTGATCCGGAGCCGCCGCGATCACCGCAACCGAAGGCTGTAGTGAGAGCAGCAACCGCAATCGAAGTCCGGCCTGGGCTGTCGTATTCCGGCGATAACGCCGTCGAACCAGGCCACCACGCGCATATCCCCTGGGGCTTCGGAGGAGGCCGTCGAAGTAGCGGCCCTGGTGCTCGCACCGGCCCCCGTGGAGCGCGCCCCAGCCACCGGGACAATGGCCCCGACGGTGATACGACGCACGCATCCAGCGGGGTGCAGGTCGTGAGGACGGTCGGCGCAACCGGCTACGCCATCCTCGGCGCCGCATTGACAGCCATAGCGTTCGGCCTGGCCCGGTACGCGTTCGGCCTCTTCGTGCCGTCGATCCGGGCCGATCTCGGGCCGGCTCGGACATCATCGGCATTGTCAGCTCACTGCCTTTTGTCAGTTTCGTCGGCACAAGCCTGCTCGCACCCGTGGTGGCCAATCGCCTGGGCGCACGCAAGGCCGCGATGGTGGCGAGTGGTATCGGCTTCGGGGGCCTCGCGCTGATCAGTCAGGCGGGGCACCTGAGCGGACAACTGCTCGTGACCGGGGTGCGCCTGCTGCCCAGGCGGCCCTCTCTCGGCCCGGTCCTGCCATTCGTATCGATCACCGTCGGACAGGCGGTGGGCTCCCCCGTCGCCGGCTGGGCGATCGAACGCCACGACTATGTCGAGGCGTTCGGTGCCTTCGCCGTGCTGGCCGGGCTCGCGGCCGGCAGTGCGCGCCTGTATCCGCTGCCGGCACGCGTCATCATGGCCCAGCGGGTCGCTGATTCGCCCGCGCAGGCCTAGTGGGCCATGCGGCCGCGCCTATGCGTGCTCGTCAGACGCAACAGGCGGTTCGATCCGACTGCGGAGAAAGGCGCAGGCGCGGCGTGTTATCCTTCGCGCCCTTTCACCTACCGCCGCCTCGCGGTGAACTGCGCGTGCACGGGCCAGTCAAGGTCTGAACGAGACCGAAATGACGCATTCTCCCGAGTCCCTCTGGGCTGGACGCCACATCGTCGCCTTCGGTCTGCTGGCCATGATGCTGTCGGGCTTTGGCCAGACTTTCTTTGTCGCGGTACTCGGCGCCGACATCCGCGCGGCCTTCGATCTCTCGCATTCCTTTTATGGCGGCATCTACAGTGCCGCGACTCTGCTGTCGGCGTTGTTGCTGCTGCGGGTGGGCCACTGGGTGGATCACTGGCCGCTCGCGCGCGTGACCGTCACCGCGCTCGGCCTGTTGGCGCTCGGCTGCGCGCTCATCGGCTTTGCGCCGCACGTCGCCGTGCTTGCCGCCGGTTTCCTGCTGGTGCGCTTCGGTGGCCAGGGGCTGATCGCCCATATCGGGATTACGACCGCCGGGCGCCATTTCCATTGGCACCGCGGCAAGGCGATTGCGCTGACGGCGATGGGCATGCCCATCGCCGAGGCCATACTGCCCCTGACGGCCATTGTCCTGCTCGGATTCGGAGGCTGGCGCATGCCGTGGTGGGGCGCGACCGGCATACTGGTCGTGATCGCGATACCGGTAATGACGCTGCTGGCCCGCCGTATCCGCCCGCCGGTGACGTCGTCCCCGGAGACGGACACCGAATACAACCTGAACGAGCCCATCAGTTTCACCCGCGGCGAGGCCCTGCGCGATCCGGGCTTCTACGTCCTGCTGCCCGCGGCGCTGATGACCCCATTCATCGTCACCGCCGTCCTCTTCCACCAGGCGGCACTGGCGGATGCCAGCGGCTGGTCCGTTGAACTGATCGCCTCGGCCTTCACCGGCTATGCGCTGGGGCATGTGGCCGCGCTGCTGCTGGCCGGGCCCCTGGTGGATCGCATGGGTGCCCAGCGCGTGCTGCCGCTGGCGCTTGTGCCCATGGCGCTCGGGCTGATCACCCTGGCCATCGGCGGGCCCGCCTGGGTCGCCTTCCTCTACCTGGGACTGATCGGAGTGACCACGGGGCTTGTAGCGACGGTGGGCGGGTCCCTCTGGGCGGAGCGCTACGGCGTGCGCCACCTCGGAGCCATCCGCGCCGTCGCCCAGGCGATGATGGTGATCTCCACGGCCATTGCGCCGATTACGCTCGGCGCGCTGCTGGATATGGGGATTGGGGCCGCGAGCATCGGTGTCATGCTCGCGACAGGTACCATCAGCTTCGCCGTTCTGGCCGTGTTCGCACCCGACCCGCGCCGGCGGGCAACACCACGACACAGCTCAGCCTGACCAGGAGAGGGTGCGCTGCAGCAGCCGGCAGCTGTCGGCGCCTTCGGGAATTCGGAATAACCCTCTCCTTATTCCCGCCTGGTCCAAACCGAACCCGCTCATGCGGGCATTGTGGCCATCGCTCGTTTTTCGCCTCGCAACGCGCGAATGACTGGATCGGACGGGTCATCGGCGTGTTGACGCTCACGACCCACGACTTCTGGCGCCACACGCACAAGCCCCATCACGCGACCTCAGGCAGCCTCGACCACCCGCATGTAGGCGGTGTCAACAGCCTGACCGTGCGCGAGTTCCAGGCCCTGCCGCGATGGAAGCGGTGGCGCTATCGCCTGTATCGCCATCCGATCGTCCTGTTCGGGATCGGACCGGCCTGGGTGTTCCTGCTCCATGTTCGTCCCCCGTTCGGGTTCATGCGAGCCGGCCGGATGCCGTGGCTCAGGACGATGGCAGCGGCAAACCTATCGAAGGGGGCGAATCCTGGCCCAGACTGGCCGCAATGAACGCCGCCTACATTGCCAGGATGTGTTCCCGGGCATTACCGGTCCGCACGCGGGCTATATCAAGTCCCAGCTGCAGGCGTGGAAAGCCAACTCCCGAAGCAATGATCGCCAGGACCTGATGGGATTCATCGCCAGTCGCATGAGCGATAAAGACATCCGCGCGGTAGCGGTCTGGCTCACCAACCAGGACGCCGCAGCAGAACCCGGGAAGTCTCGACCGTGATCCACAAATCCTTGTTTATTGCCCTGACCACCGCTTCTCAACGCGCCCCGTAGCCGCCGTTGACCGGATAGTGACTCTTACCAAGTGAGCGCGATGGCGATGTGGCCGAGGTATCGGCAGCGCAACGTCGTGCGCTTACTTCATCCCTCCATACCCACCACCTGCCAACCACCTTTTGCAGGTCGTCGCAGCCGCACAAGATTGCTGAACCGCTCAGTCGCCGCGGTGGCGTTCAAGGTGATCGGCAATCTGATCCTTGAGATGGACGCGCCGCTCGCGGGCGTGTTTCTCGGTGTCGCTGTCCACCGGCTCGACCTCGGTCTCCATGCGGTGGATCTGGCGATTGACCGAGTGGTACTCGTCCACAAGCTTTTCAAAATGTGCGTCATTCATTTTGAGCCGATGGATGAGTTCACTCTCCTGCGGAAACTCTTCGGCGAGCTCGTGCGGGGTGTGGGCCATGGTTGCTGTCTCCTCGTGCAGATGGATCAAGGCGCCTCGAAATACGCCTGCAGATAATCAATACCGACGCAGCCGCGTGCGAGCCGCGCAGTATCGCCGCGGTGGCTCGCTCATAGCAAACGGGACCTCGACGGCAAGGCCGGCCGCCCCAACGCGCAATCAGAACCTAGTCCCGTTTCGCAATATCTCGCGCGTTTGGATGGGGCACGCAGAGTCAGCGCAGCAGGCGCGGGACCGATTCCTTCCAGATGCGGCTGAAGACGCGCTCCTCGCCTTCCCAGGCGTCGAGCGTGGCATGGACATGGAAGTGATCCGCGTCGCAGCTGATCAGCGTGCGGGTGTCGGTGCGGATCCGCCAGTCGCCGCGCTCGAGTTCGCGTCGGCCACGGACCTCGCTGTGCAGCGAGCCGAAATCGTCGCCGCGGTACCCATACCACTCCTCGCCATGGACGGTCACGCCCAGATCGACCTCGGGGATGTACCAGCGCCCCTGATCGTTGATGATGTGCAGGGTCGTGGACTCGCGCCCAAGGTCGCGTTCGATAAGCCATTTCGACTCGCCGCGGCGCAGCGTCTCCCACGCCGGCGCGGCCGCGCTCTCGGCCTCGTCGAAGTCTGGCAGCTGCGCGTCGATCGCGGGATCGGCGGCACGCACGGGCAGGTGCAGCCGCAGGGTCTGCGGCCACACTGTCAATGTCACGGGCCTCGGCGGCGCCCACGCGAGCGGCCAGTACGAGGTCGACAGCGACACGCGCAGGCGATGCTCGGCCGCGAACCCGTGGGCGGCGTGGTTCAAGGGCACCCGGACACGATAGCGTTCGCCCGGCTCGAGCGGCGTGGGCGCCTCATGGCCGTCACGGTGGCAGAGGTTGAGCAGACCGTAGGTCACACGCGTCGCCTTGCCATCGGAGGCGATGTCGGACAGGCGCACCGCGAGCATGGCAACGGGCTGGTCGACGGCGATCTCCAGCTCGAGTTCGGGCGCACCGAGGATCTCCAGGCGCTCCGACAGGGGCCGGCAGTCGTAGACCAGCGAGCCACCGTCCTCCTCGCGCTGATCGTAGGGGTGATCGGGCGCGGAGCCGAACGAGCACCACTTGCCGGCCAGCAGTCCCACCGAGAGCGGCGATTGCAGGTCCAGGGGGCCCTCCGGCGGCGCGTCCACCTCCTCAGTAGGCACCAGCCGGCGCTGGGCATCCAGCGCCCAGGGCGCGAACCGCACATGCGGCGACGGCCAGCGGGACTCGGCGACCCAGCGCCCTGGCCGGTAGCGATAGGCGGCCGCCTGCGGCTGGACGCCGTCCTGCAGCCAGACCCGGAGCGTGGGCTCGTCCATGACCCCGGTGTCGCCCTCCCCCAGCCACTCGTCCCACCAGCGCACGCACTCCTGCAGGAATCCGATGGCCGGGCCGGGCTGGCCGAGGTGTGGATACAGGTGGCTCCAGGGCCCGATCAGTCCCTTGCAAGGCGCATCGAGGTGCTCCACCAGGCGGAACACGGCGTTGGAATAGCCATCCGCCCAGCCGCTGACCGCCATCACCGGGCAGCGGATCGCGCTGTAGTCCTCGCAGACCGAACCGTGACGCCAGTAGTCATCGCGGTGGGCATGGCGCATCCACTCGGTCAGCCACGGTCCGCTGCCCGCCAGGCGCTGCCGCCAGAGCTCGCGCCAGCGATCCCCCACGATCGCGGGATCCGGGGGCAGCGAGGCATAGGCGAACATCGTCGACGCCCAGGAGAGATTGTCCGACAGCAGGCAGCCGCCCATGTAGTGGACATCGTCGCGGTAGCGATCGTCGCTGGCGCAGACGGTAACCACCGCCTGCAGCGCCGGGGGGCGACGGGCCGCGAGCTGCAGCGCATGGAAACCGCCCCAGCTGATCCCGATCATGCCCACCCGGGCGTTGCACCAGGGCTGGGCGGCGAGCCAGGCCAGCACGTCCTCGCCGTCGCACAGCTCCTGTTCCGTGTACTCGTCGGTGAGCACGCCCTCCGAGTCGCCGCTGCCGCGCGCATCCACGCGCACGGAGGCGTAGCCGTGCGCGGCGAAGTACCCATGGATGCGGGCATCGCGGATGCGTTTGATGTCACGCTTGCGGTAGGGGATCGACTCGAGGATCGCCGGTACGCCCGCCGCGGGCGGTTCCGCGGGCAACCACACACGCGCGGCGAGATGCGTGCCATCGCGCAGGCGGATCCAGACATTCTCCTCGATCCGAACCGCGTGCGGCGTGTCCGTTACCGTCTTCATGCGTCACCTCTGCTGCGTTGACTCGGGCCGGGCGTGGGTCGATACTCGCGCGCCCCGGGAAGGCGCCTCCCGCAAAAAAGGGACGGTACACGGCTGCCGGCCCGGCGACCATGCCTGCCGCGACGCCGGCGGGCATTTTCCCGGCGACCGGATCCGGCCTCCCCCGCGCAGGCGCCGCCCGAGTCCCGGCCATCCAGGAGCTTCGATCATGGCTGACAAGCCGGCGTTTGGATTCATCAACCCGCAACCCTACATGGCCGATGCGATCGAGCGACTGAACGAGCACCTGGCCATCCATGCGATCCACCCGCTGGGCTGGTACCCGGCCGAGATGAGCGCACTCGCCGACGACTGTCGGGCGCGCGGGATCCGGGCGGTCGGTGGATTCGCCCAGAAGGACGCCTTCCAGCACCTGCTCATCAACGAGCAGCTGGGTAACATGGTTCCGTCGCGCCTCGCCTTCTTTTACTGCATGAACAAGTACCTGATGCGCACGCTCGAGCAGCGGCCCTTCTTCTTCGCGCCGGTCGACCCGATGCACGAATCGGATGACGCGATCATCGCACGCATCCCCGATGAGGAATGGCCGTTCATGCTCAAGAACACGTCGCTGTCGCTCGGCCGCGGCATCTTCAAGATCAGCGATGCCGACAAGCTCCGCCACGTTCTCGCGTCCTACCGCGAGGACTGGGAACTGCAGAACCTCATCGCCAGCCAGACGGCCTCCTGGCTCGACGGCGTCGACCGCGAATCCGTGCCGGCGATCGCCCCCCCGTTCATCGCCGAACATTATGTCGACCTCAACCAGTGCGTCGAATACTGCTACGAGGGCTACGTGACCGCCGACGGGCGGATCGTGCACTACGCCCTGACCGAGGAGATCTATTTCTCGGACCACCAGGCCCTGGGGTACCTGACCCCGCCCATGTCCATCTCCGGGCATATGGCCGACCGGATCGAGGCCTGGGTCGAGGGATACATGCGCAGACTCGTCGATCTCGGGTATCGCAACCAGTTCTTCAATCTCGAGTTCTGGATCATGCCGGACGGCTCGATCAACCTTACCGAGATCAACCCCCGGGCCGCCCACTCCTACCACTACAACTACCTGTACTCGTTCGGTAATGAACTCTTCGCGGATAACCTCCTGCTCGCCGCCGGCGATCGTCCGGGCGGGGACACGCCATGGCACCAATGGCGCGCAGGCGCGGACCACGCGTATACCCTTGTCGTTCTGATCACCGGCAAGGAGGCGGGCCGGGTCGCCGACATCCTCGATTACGACTATGTCGAGCGCCTGGAGCAGGAAGAAGGCGTGCTCATTCGGCACATGAAGAACCCCGACGACGAAATCCGCGAGGGCGACCTTACCGCCGCCGGCGTCATGCTGCTGCAGCTGTGGATCAGCGCCGCCACCGTGCCCGAACTCATACAGGGTGAGCGCACAATCCGATCGAGCATCTACCGCACCCCGCAGTCCGACGTGGAGTATCCGGATTACTGGGAGTAGGCCGGCCGGCGACTGGCGGTTACCCCGATAATCTACTGAGCCCGATCAATCCAGCTCAAGGTTACCCCTGCCGGAGGGCGTGCGCGCCGTGGCGCTGGGCATCGCGCACACCGAGCGGGATCATTGCCACCTGTTCTCGCCGGAGAGAGTCGATCTGGACCGCGTACTCGGGACGGCCTGGCCGTTAGAGGCGGGCCGGATAACCTCAAGGCCTGGCCCCGCCCTCCCGATACCGCAGGTCCGCCGCCAACACGATCAGGCACGGACAGGTACTGCGGCCGCCTCCTTGACAGGGTCAAGGAGGCCGCCAGCGGTAAAACGCGAGACCTGAACCGTTTCCTGCTCCCCGCCAGGACGCTTACACCGGGTCGACCGCTGATCTCCCGGCGGGCACAATCGTGTCCGCAAATGGGACGAGCGCCTCCAGCCGCCACGATCAACCGGCCTTTGCGAAAGATTCGGCGGCGCCGATGACAAGGCACACCCTGATACGTATATGACCCGCCCCTCGCTACCCCTGCTGTTGACCATATTTGTTCCCGTCCTCGTCGGGCTCCTGATGTTCACCCTCGTAGTCGTCGCGTTCGAGGCGGCGCGTGGTGTCGCCGTCGAAGAGCAGGAGCAGGCTATCGAGGAACTGGTAGAACTCACGGCCGGTTCCATCGAGCGACTGTGGATCGCGCCACGCAACAAGACGGTCCAGGCGCTCGCGCACAGCGACCGCCTACAGCGCCGGCTGGAGGGAGAGCCAAACTTCGACGAACTCGCCCGCGAATGGGCGATCACCAGCAGGATGCTGGAGGGATACTTCTTCATTTACTACGGCCTGCGTGACGGCACCATTGAATACTACCCCGACGGCGAGCTCCCGCAGGACTACGACCCGCGGGACCGCCCCTGGTACAAGGCGGGCATGCAATCCGGGGGCGAACCCGCCTGGACGACCCCCTACGCGGAGGCGATCACCGGCGAGATGGTCGTGAGCACGGTCGCCCCCATCCAGCGGGACGAACGAAAGGTCGGAGTGATGTCCACCGACATCACCTTCGACGGGCTGGAGGCGATCCTCGGTCAGGTCCAGCTCCCACCCGGCAGCTCGGTGTTTTTGCTCGACCCGGACGGCCGGCCCTTCATCGGCACGAAAGCGGAATACGTGGGCCGGGACCGCTTACCCGCGAGCGCTGACAAGTCCTTCACGGAGTCAAGCGCCCCGCTATCCAACGGGTGGCGCGTCAGCGTAATCGTGCCGCGCACGGCGATGGCGGAATCCTTCGCGGCGCTTCGCTGGCCCATCGTTAGCGCATCCGCTCTGATCCTGCTCGCCGGCACCGCCATCGTCGCGATACTCGGGGTCCGCACGGCCTGGCGTACCTCGCGACTCGCCCATTATTTCCGGGAGAGCCTGGAACATGCCTCGCCCCTGCGCAATCTCTTCCAGACCCGTGATGAGTTCTCTTTTCTCAACCACCATTTCAACCGGGCCGTTGCAAAGGCCCGCGGCGCCGAGGAGGAAAAGATCGCCCGGGAACGCAGCTTCCGTTTCCTGGTGGAACAGGCACCGGTGGGGTTCTTCCGGACGAACCGGGCTGGGGCCCTCCTGTACATCAACCCGCGCTGCGCGGAAATACTGGGTTACACGCAGCAGGATGCACAGGAAGAACTCGCCTCCGTATGGGATCTCTACGAGGACTTTGAGGACCGAAGAGGCTTTCTCAAGGAACTCGTCGACCACGGCGAGGTCCGGAACCGGAAGATCCGGTTCCGCAGGAAGACGGGCGAGACCATATGGATATCCATGACCGCTCACATCGACACCAGCGGCGACGGCCCGGGCGAGTCGTCCCCGCAAGGCTCGGCCGACTTCGAGATCGAAGGCTTCCTCATCGATGTCACCCGGGAGATGGAGGAGCGCGACTCTTTGGAAAGCATGGCCCACAGCGATGCCCTCACCGGCGCACTCAACCGGCGAGCATTCGAAAAGGCCGCCGATACCATCGCCGCGAACGCCCGCTCCACCGGCAAGCCCGTTGCGATCCTTATCTTCGATCTGGACAGGTTCAAGTCGATCAATGACTCGTGCGGTCACGCCGTCGGCGACAGCGTCCTCCAGAGCCTGGTCGATGTTGGTCAGCAACAGATCCGGGACAAGGATATCTTTGCCCGCGTCGGAGGGGATGAATTCGCCATCCTGTTGCCCGACTCCGACCGAGCGGCTGCCTGCAGCCTGGCCATGCGGCTGCGTGACTCCATCGCCTCCACACCCGCGCCCGAACCGCTGTCGGAGCCGCCCACGTGCAGCATCGGGATCAGCGTCCTTGAAGGCGGGTATGTGCAGATCCCGGAGCTTATGAAGCGAGCCGACAAGGCCATGTATCAGGCGAAAGCGGCGGGAAGGGGGCTGGTGGAATGCGACCCCGAAGCCATGTAATCCCCTTGCGGCATCGTAATGGTATAACCGCCGCCCACGCCGCGCGCTCGACCTCCTTTTCGAGCACGCGTTCCATGCAACGGCGATCGTTGACCGCGCACGCGACGAGCCCACGCAGGCCTGCCCAATCCGAAGGTAAACCGCATGGCCAGCAATTTCCCCGCCTCCCTTCCGCGTACACACTCCTTGCCGTATCGTGCCTGACATGAACGGCTTCGAACTGCATCCACGACTGGCCGCTGACACCCACCGGCTGGGCCGGCTCGACCTCAGTCTGGTTCTCCTGCACCGCGATGCCGGCGTACCCTGGTATCTGCTTGTGCCAATTGTCGACGCTGCCGAATCGATCGACCTGCCCCGCGGCGAGCGGGACCGGTTACACACGGAGATCCATCACCTCGGTAAATTCGTGCGCGAGGAACACAACCCTGACCGGCTCAACATCGCGACCATCGGTAACCAGGTACCGCAACTGCACGTCCACATAATCGCCCGCCACGAACACGACCCGTGCTGGCCCGGTGTGGTCTGGGGACGGCTCGCGACGGAGCAGCGATATAAAGATGCGGACGTGGACGCACGCCGCGCCGCGCTGGCCGAAAGACTGGGCCTGCGCGTGGAAGCCGGGGGATAAAACGATCAAACGGTGGCGGCACACATCTCCGGAGTCCAGGTAACAATCCGACGGATCGCCGCCAGTCCCGCTGGTTTTCAGCCGCCCCCGAACATCCCATTACGGGAGCGGGATCGCCCGTTGGCTCTCAGGCTCCCCCATCGGGACGATCCCGGGCCCAGCCTGATCGCTCGTTGGTCGAGTCGATATGAGCGTGATCCCACCCCCGAATCGATCGAGAGGCCGGTCGAGCCTCCGAGGGTTACCGTCAATCGCCCCACCCGGCGATGATCGAGCGCGCGCTGAATCTTGGGACGCGGAGACATCGAACCCATGCTGAAGGGTTCACTTCATACACTTGCAGTCGAACCCGCCTGCGCTCTACGACCTCACCGACCATTGGAGATTCCCATGTCACTAGCCGATGTACCAGAGTCGATGTTGCCCCATCTGATCCACGGCGTTGCTGATCTTTCCTTCAACGCAATTACAATCACCCGTTCCAGCGAATCAAGCGGCCCGGAGATCGTCTACGTGAACGATGCTTTCACGCAACTCACCGGATACCCCTACGAAGAGGTCATTGGACAGACCCCCGGCATGCTCCAGGGTTCTCAGACGGATTCCGCCGTCCTGAAGCGGCTGGACGAAACGGTGAAGCAGGGCGAGACGTTTCACGGGCGAGCCACCAACTACCGCAAGGACGGCTCGTCCTTCGAGATGGAGTGGAAGGTGATGCCGCTGGGCGAGGTCGATGGCGTGGCCCATTATCTCGCCGTGCAGCGGGAAGCACCGATGGACTGATCGCCGCGCGCCCGCCTGGTCGCCTTCGGTAGCAATCGGGTCTGGGCGGAGGCTGGCAAGACGGCGCGCCCGGGTCGCCGGCAGGGCTCCCCGGGCGCCGGGGCTTACGCGTCCACCATCTGCATGCCCTTCATGCCGTGAATCTCGCCGAAACATTCGGCGATGGCCTTGTAGAAGCCGCCGAGCGTCTCGTCGGCCTTGTGCATCGAGACACGACCTCGTCCCGGTTGACCGTTCGCCCGTATACCGTCCGCGGAACGCCTGTTCTGCCCACCACCTATTCCACCCCGCTTTTTCAGCGCCCGGGCGTGCGGGGATCATAGTGCCCGAGCATGCGCTCGAAGGTCTCGACTGCACCCCGGGACAGGCCGTAGGGGGCCTCGAAGTTGATACCGGGGGCAAGGCCGAGCTCGCACACGCGATCCGTAATACGGCGGTAGAGATCAAACAGGCGATCCTGTCGCTCGTTATGGCTCTGGGCTGCGGTCTCTTTCACCCACTGCATTTCGTCGGTCGTGTTCGCATCCTGGATCAGCCACTGGATCAGACCTTTCTCCGCCTCGATCGCGGGCACGTACCCGAACGAAAGAATGAGCTCCGGGGGCCGCTCGAACTCGAGCGCGAGGCCACGGGCGACGTCGATGATCGCGTCACCGTAGAGCAGCTGCGTGATCATGAAATTGGCACCGGAACGGACCTTTGCGCCGAGTCGGTCGCGCTCGTTTGCGCGCGATGGGATGGTGATCACGCCGCACCCATCCAGTTGATCCCGGAAATGGATCAGGGCCTGGTCAGGGAACAGGCCGACGAGTTCGGATGCAGCGTACTCGCGTGGCACGCCGATAAACACCATGCGCTCGATGCACTGCTGGCGCGCCCGGGCAACGCGTCGCTCCAACTCGGTCGTGGGTGAGAACGGTGTCACCTGGGCGACGATGGCATCGAGGCTCGGCAACTCGTGCGCCAGGGCGGCCTGGTAGTCGAGCGGGTCCTCATGCTCGATGAATTCGCCCGGACGGAAGCTGTCCTCGTCGATCAGCATCGGCACAAACAGGCTGTCGAGGGCCTCGCGCAGGCGCGTGCCGGCAAGCCGCTCACGTAGATCCTGCGCCTGTTCGCGACCACCCTCCAGGCCGAGGCTCTGGGGCGGCGGTGGTGTGCCAAGGCTGATGGTCGGCATGCGCTGTCCTCCGAGGCAGTGCGATCGCGGATATCCGCTGCGCGTTAGACGGCGGTCAAGGGCGTGCTGGATTTACGCCGGCCCACACTTTTCCCCGAACAGGATCCGGGCGAACCGGCTGCTTTGAAATCATGCTCGCGCTGGCGGATGCCAGGATCCACCGTAGACGAACTTTCGGTCCCTGAGCCTGCCGCAATCACGGTGCCGCGGATCAAGCCCGATCCAGTAATTGCATAAAGCCGGAATCCGGGATCGGCTTCATCTGGGCTACGTTGGTCAGACGTCCACTTCGACGCCATCGACTTTCTGGAAGCCGCGCGGCAGGCGGGCGCCGCGTTTGCCGCGTTCGCTCCAGTATTCTTCGAGTTCCTGTCTTCTGAGCGTGGTGTGGCGCTTGCCGGCGTAGACCGTCAGTTTACCCTTCTCCGGCACGGACGCCAGCGCCACCATTCGCTCTTCGCCGCTGGAGAACTTCTTGGCCGGGATGCCGAGGATTCTTGAACCCTTGCCTCGTGCCATGAGCGGGATTTCTGCGGCCGCGAACACCAGCAGATTCCCGTTCGAATGGATCGCGCAGATCCAATCGGTTTCCATGTTGTAGATGGGGCTCGGGATCAGGGGGTTGCTGCTCTTCGGCACGGTGAGCACGGCCTTGCCAGTGCGGGTGCGGGCCTGGATCTCGCCGAGCGTGGTGATAAAGCCATTGCCGGAGTCGGTGGCGAACAGGTACGGCTGGTCGTCCCGCCCCATCAGCGTGGCGAGGAAGGTGGCACCGTCCGGCGGCTTGAGTTTGCCGGAGAGGGGTTCGCCGTGGCTTCTCGCGCTCGGGAGTTTGTGGGCGGGCAGCGTGTACACGCGGCCGGTGCTGTCGAGGAACATGACGCTCTGGTTGGTCTTGCCCCACGCGGCGTCCTGGAAGCCGTCGCCGGCCTTGTAGTTGAGCTTTTCGGGGTCGACGTCGTGGCCCTTGGCGGCTCGGACCCAGCCCTGCTTCGAGAGGACAACGGTGACCGGTTCGCTCGGGACGAGGTCGGTCTCCTGCAGGGCCTTGGCCGGTCCGCGCTCGGTGATGGGTGAGCGGCGTTCGTCGCCGAATTTGTCGCCGGCGGCTTTGAGTTCCTTTTTGACCAGCGTCTTGAGGCGGTTCTGCGAACCGAGGGTCTTCTCGATGTCCGCCTTCTCCTTTTCGAGCTCGTCCTGCTCGCCGCGGATTTTCATCTCCTCGAGCTTGGCGAGGTGGCGCAGGCGCAGTTCGAGGATGGCCTCGGCCTGGCGGTCGGACAGGTTGAAGCGCTTCATGAGCGCGACCTTGGGCATGTCCTCCTCGCGGATGATGCGGATGACCTCGTCGATGTTGAGGTAGGCCGTGAGCAGGCCTTCGAGGACGTGCAGGCGGTCGCTGACCTTGTCGAGGCGCCACTGCAGGCGGTTGCGCGTGGTCTCGGTGCGCCAGTCGAGCCATTCCCTGAGCAGGTCACGCAGGTTGCGCACACCCGGGCGGCCATCCGTGCCGATGAGGTTCATGTTGACGCGGTAGCTGCGCTCGAGCTCGGTGGTGGCGAACAGGTGATCCATGAGCTGTTCGATATCCACGCGGTTGGAGCGCGGAGTGATGACCAGGCGCACCGGGTTCTCGTGGTCGGACTCGTCGCGCAGGTCCTCGACCATCGGCAGCTTCTTCGCCTGCATCTGCTCGGCGATCTGCGCGAGTACGCGGCTGCCGGAGACCTGGTACGGCAGCGCGGTGATGACGACGTCGCCGTTCTCGCGCTCCCAGCGGGCGCGGGCGCGCAACTGGCCGCCGCCGGTCTCGTAGATATTCTTCAGGTCCGCGCGCGTGGTGATGACTTCGGCGGCCGTCGGATAATCCGGGCCGGGCAGCGCCTCGACCAGTTCGTCGATGGTCGTGCTCGGCTTCTCGAGCAGCATGACGCAGGCGTTCACGACCTCCTGCAGGTTGTGTGGTGGGACGTCGGTGGCCATGCCGACCGCGATGCCGGTGGTGCCGTTCAGCAGCACATGCGGCACCTGTGCGGGCAGCAGCGTCGGCTCGTTGAGGGCGCCGTCGAAGTTCGGCTGCCAGTCGACCGTGCCCTGGGCCAGTTCATCCAGCAGCACGGCCGAGAAGGCGGACAGGCGCGCCTCGGTGTAGCGCATGGCGGCGAAGGACTTGGGATCGTCCGGCGAGCCCCAGTTGCCCTGCCCGTCCACCAGCGGGTAGCGGTAGGTGAACGGCTGCGCCATGAGGACCATGGCCTCGTAGCAGGCGCTGTCGCCGTGCGGGTGGAACTTGCCGAGGACGTCGCCGACCGTGCGGGCGGATTTCTTGTGCTTGGAGCTCGACGACAGCCCGAGCTCGGACATGGCGTAGACGATACGCCGCTGCACGGGCTTCAAGCCGTCGGCGATGTGCGGCAGCGCGCGGTCGAGGATGACGTACATCGAGTAGTCGAGGTACGCCTTCTCGGCGAACTGGGAGAGTGGCTGGCTCTCGGATCGGGCGTCGAAGAGGTCGTCGGTGGATTCGGTCATGGGGTCGTGTTTTCTTCCGATTCGGTTCGGGAACCACAGATGGACACAGATGGACACAGATAAAAACCACTGAGGAGGCTGCGCGAACGCGCACGAACAAGCGACCCGGATCGTCGTTCATACTGACTGGAAGCAGACCCGATCAATCTGTGTTCATCTGTGTCCATTTGTGGTTCCTGTTTGCGATCCAGCGCCTTCACTCGTTGTACCCTCCGTCGATGCCCTCGGCTTCGGGGTCGTCGATGTTGGGGACGCGGCCGGTGGGGACGCCGCCGGCGGCCTCGTCGCAGTGGCGGGGCTGGTCGTCGAAGTACATGTGGGGGCGGAAGGCGCGCAGGACGTTGCGTTTGGCCATGCCGCCGAGGAAGAAGGTCTCGTCGACCGACACGCCCCACTCCATCAGCGTGCGGATGACGCGCTCGTGGGCCGGGCTGTTGCGGGCGGTGACGAGCGCGGTGCGGATGCTCGGGCTGTTGGGGTCCGCGCTCTTGCGGACATCCGCGAGGCTCTTGAGCAGCTTGGCGAACGGGCCTTCGGGCAACGGGCGGCGCGCGTGTTCGATCTCGTGGGCCTGGAAGGCCTCGAGGCCGTGCTCGCGATAGACGCGGTCGGCTTCGTCGGAGAACAGGACGGAATCGCCATCGAAGGCGATGCGGATCTCTTCGATCTCTTCGTAGGGCTCAGTCGGCACCGAGTACAGCAGCGCCGAGGCGACACCCGAGGTGAGGCCGCGCTCGACATCCGCCGGGTCCTGGGAGAGGAATAGGTCGACGTCGAAGGCGTGCAGATAGGCCGCCAGCGGGTTGCCGCCAGTGAGGGCCGCGCGCGAGATGTCGAGGCCGTAGTGGTTGATCGAGTTGAAGATGCGCAGACTCGTCTCGGACGAGTTGCGCGACATGATCACCACCTCCACCCGCCGGCGCTCGGGCTCCAGCGTGTTCAGCCGCAGCAGGGCCTTGACCAGCGGGAAGCCGGTGCCCGGCGGGAGGATATCCGCCTCATGGTCGAGCTGATACTGCCGGTAAGCTTCGAGACCCTGCGTATTGAACAGATGATCCTCGTCCGAAAGATCGAACAGGGCTCTGGAAGAGATCCCTACGACGAGGTATTGGCTGAGGTCTACCGCCATTTTCGGGCTCCTGTAGAACCACAGATGGACACAGATGAACACAGATAATGCGTCATAGGGCGATTCGCCGGCAATCCAGCCGCGGGCGGCGGAAATTGAGTATCAGGCCGAGGCGCAACCCTGTGATGCGAAGGTAGTTGAGCATCTGCCCCGCTTCCGGATCTCCGATTCGGTCGACCACCTTGGTATCCACGATCACGCGCTGAAAGACGACAAGATCCGGCACGAACTCTCCAACACGACAATTCTTGTACTCAACGGGATATCTGGGCTGCTGACGATACGGTAGCTCCCGCAACCCGAATTCGCGAACCAGTGCATTCTCGTAAGGCTTCTCCAACAACCCGTGCCCAAGCGTGTTCAGCACTTCGTGAGCACACGAAATGATCTGCCGGGTTTCGTCCTTGCAGACATCCATTGTCGCTCACCTCTCCCTGTAGCAGTGCGTCCCTCATCTGTGTTCATCCGTGTCCATCTGTGGTTCCCGTCTCACCTCGATACTATGGATCACCCCAGGATCTCCGCCAGGTTGCCGCGTTGTTCCAGCCAGGCGCGGCGATCGGCGACGCGTTTTTTGCCGAGCATCATGTCGAGCAGGGTGTTGGTGTCGTCGCCGTCTTCGACGGTGAGTTGGACGAGGCGGCGGGTGTCGGGGGCCATGGTTGTCTCGCGGAGCTGGAGCGGGTCCATTTCGCCGAGGCCCTTGAAGCGGGTGACCTGGGGTTTGCCTTTCTGTTTCTCGGCGGCGATGCGATCCAGGACCCCGTCTTTCTCCTCGTCGTCGATGGCGTAGTAGATGTTCTTGCCGATGTCGATACGATACAGCGGCGGCATGGCGACGTAGACGTGGCCGGCGGCGACGAGGGGGCGGAAGTGGCGCACGAACAGGGCGCACAGCAGCGTCGCGATATGGGCGCCATCCGAATCCGCGTCCGCCAGGATGCAGAGCTTGTTGTAGCGCAACTTGCTGAGATCCGCGTTGCCCGGGTCGACGCCGAGGGCGACGGTGATGTCGTGCACTTCCTGGCTGCCGAAAACCTCTTCGGGCTTGATCTCCCAGGTGTTCATGATCTTGCCTCTGAGCGGCATGACGGCCTGGAACTCGCGGTCGCGTGCCTGCTTGGCGGAGCCGCCTGCGGAGTCGCCCTCGACCAGAAAGAGTTCGGTGCGGCTGACGTCCTGGCTGGTGCAGTCAGCGAGTTTGCCGGGCAGCGCGGGGCCGCTGGCGACCTTCTTGCGCTGGACCTTGCGCGCCTTTTGCTGGCGGCTCTGGGCGGTACTGACCGCGAGCTGGGCGAGCGCATCGCCGGACTGCGGATGGCGGTTGAGCCACTGCTCGAAGTGATCGCTGACGACACCGGAGACGAACGCCTGGCAGGAACGTGAAGAGAGCTTTTCCTTGGTCTGGCCGGCGAACTGCGGATCCTGCAGTTTCACCGACAGGACCCAGCTCGCGTTCTCGCCGACGTCGTCAGCGGTGATCTTCACGCCCCGTGGCAGCAGCCCGCGCCGATCGGCGAATTCGCGCAGGGCCTCGGTGAGGCCGCTGCGCATGCCGTTCACGTGGGCACCGCCGGCGGGTGTCGGCACCAGATTCACGTAGCTCTCGCTGAAGCCCTCACCGCCATCCGGCAGCCAGGTCACGGCCCAGTCCGCGGCCTCGTGCTCGCCCGTCATGTGGCCGACGAAGGGCTGCTCGGGCGTACGCGGGTAGCCGCTGACGGCCTGGACCAGGTAGTCGGCCATGCCGTCTTCGTACTGCCACTCGGTCTTTTCCTGCGCCGCTTCATCGTGCCAGGTGACGAGCAGGCCCGGGCAAAGCACAGCCTTGGCGCGCAGGAGCTGGGTCAGGCGTTGCCTGTTGAACTTGACGCTGTCGAAGTATTTCGCATCCGGCAGGAACTTCAGGCGCGTGCCGGTGTTGCGCTGGCCGACTTTGCCGACGACCTCGAGCTCGGTCTTCTTCTCGCCGCCGGCGAAGGACATGGCGTATTCCTTGCCGCCACGCTTCACCGCGATCTCGAGATGGCGCGAGAGACCGTTGACCACGGAGACGCCAACGCCGTGCAGGCCGCCCGAGAAGCGGTAATGGCCCTCGGAGAACTTGCCGCCCGAGTGCAGCGTGGTGAGGATGACCTCGACACCGGGTTTTTTCAGTTGCGGGTGGTTATCCACCGGCATGCCACGACCATCGTCGATGACCTCGATCGAGCCGTCGGCGCCGAGGGTCACATCGATGCGTTTGGCGTGGCCGGCGAGCGCCTCATCGACGGCATTGTCGATCACCTCCTGGGCGAGGTGATTCGGTCTCATGGTGTCGGTATACATGCCCGGGCGCTTGCGCACGGGCTCGAGGCCGGAGAGGACCTCGATCGCGGACGAGTCGTAGGCGGCTGTGGTCATGGGATCGGTCGAGACTCCATATGCGGTGGTTTTCTGGCTGGTAGACCCAGGATATTGTAACCGACCCGGGGCCGTTACGTGTCGGCCCGATCCAGTGGACCCGCCGGAGTACAGGTGCACATGGCACAGCGGAACCGCGCACGCGCCTGGTGGGTACGCCTGCATCTGTGGCTGGGTCTCAGCGCCGGCGCGGTCTTTGCCCTGCTCGGGCTGACCGGCAGCGTACTCGTGTTCGACCACGAACTCGATGCCGTGCTGCACCCCTCGATGCTCGCCTCCGGCGCCGAGTCGAGCGTGCTGGGTCCGGGCACGGCGATCGCCGCCGCGGAGGAGGCCCTGCCCGCAGGGCAACAAGTGGCGTGGCTGTCGTGGCCCAGTGATGCCCGCGATGTGTTCCGCGCGTACGGCGGACCGCCCGATGACCGATTCGGCCGACTCGTGGCGGTCGATCCCGCGACCGGCGAAATCCTCGGCTCACGCGCCGGCGATGCCGGATTGCTGCGCTTTATATACGACCTGCATTTCCAGCTGCAGCTCGGCGCCGGCGGCCAGACGGTGGTCGGGATCGGGGGTGTGCTGATGCTGTTGTCGCTGGGATCCGGTCTGTATCTGTGGTGGCCGCGCAAACGCCACTGGCGGACTGGGCTGACCGTTCGCAGGGGTGCGCGACCCGAGCGGCGGGATTTCGATCTGCATCGCGTGAGCGGAATCTACGGCGTTGCGCTGCTGCTGGTGATTAGCGCGACCGGCATCTTTATGGCGCTGCCGGATTACACCGAACCGGCGGTCGAGCTCGTCAGCCCTATTACGCCACGGATCGGCACGATCGCGTCGAACGGCGCCTCTGACTCGGGCGATATCGATGTGGACACGGCCGTCGGGATCGCGCGCAACCGCCTGCCGGGCGCCACCGTAACGGGTATCGGCCTCCCACGTCCCGAGGCCGGGACGTACCGCGTGGCCCTGAGCGAGCCGGCCCATCCGCGCGACAGCGCTGGCCGATCCTACGTGCGCGTGGACCGCCATACCGGCGAGGTGCGCGCGACCCGGACCTGGGCCGGGATGACGGCCGCGGATCGGTTTCTGGACTGGCAGTTGCCGCTGCATAACGGCGAGGCGTTCGGGCTGATCGGGCGGCTGGTCGTGTTCGTAACGGGCCTGTTGCCGCTTGCGCTGCTGGTCACCGGATTCCTGATCTGGCGCCATAAGCGCGATGCGGCGAACAGACGGCGGGCGAAGAGGCTCGATCGCCCTTCGTAAGAGCGGGCTTGCCCGCGAACCGCGCAAGGACCCCTCGGGTCCAGAATCCTCATCAAACCCCTGACCGCGAATATCGATCAATGCCGTGCTGATGCGTGCGCGCAGTCACCTTCGGCGAAGACACGCTTACGATTGCCGAGGCTGCCGGCTGGCTCCCTTTGGTCGCAAGCCGGCATACAGTCGGCGATGGCGAGAGACGCCACGAGGACAAACGGTCGTCGTCTTCATTGCCTTCTTTGCGTGCCTTGGCGTACTCCCCGCCATGGCGAGAACCCGATCCAGGCCCGATATCGTCTACTGGTCAACCACCGCCCGAAGAACAGGGATTACTCGAAAACCCCCATCATCGACAGCAGCTCTTTCTGCGGGCGATAGCCCGGCACGATCGGGCCGTCGTCGCCGACGACGATATAGGGCGTGCCGCGGACGCCGATTGCCTTGGCGGCCTGCAGGTGCGCATCAAGCGGCGTGCTGCAATCCGATCCACTCGACGGCACGCTGCGTCCCGCCTTGGCCGCGGTCATCGCGCCGGCCGGGTCGTCCGCGCACCAGATATCGCGCATCGTGTCGGCCGCCGAGGAATCGCCCCCCGCCCGCGGGAACATGGCGTAACGCACCTCGACCGGATGGTCCTGCACCATCGTCAGGACATCCTCGTGCAGACGCTGACAATATGGGCAGGTGTGATCCGTGAACACCGTCAGGTGATTCTCCGCGGGGCCGTTGCTCGGTTCGAATACGACCATATCGCTGCGGTCGAGTTCGCCCACGACCTCATGCGCGAGGTCGGCCCGGCGGTCATCCGTGAGATTCCGGCCCTCCTCCAGGTTGATCAGATCGCCGCTGAACAGATAACGCGCATCGGCGCTCACGTAATACACGCCGCCACCGGATATGACCTCGTAGATCCCCGACACGGGCGTATCCCGGATCGAGGAGATATCGAGTTGCGGACGCGCCTCCTTGAGTCGCGAACGCAGGCTTTCCCTCGTGTCAGCGCTGGCGCCCGCATCACCATCCATCGTGGCGCTCGAGGCGGAATCATTCGACGTGGATGTGCCGGAATCGCCCGCATCGGCGTTTTCTTCCGCCGTACAGGCGATCGGGGCCAGCGCCAACAGACAGACGGCGGCGAACAGCGTGGTTTTCAACGGCATGGACAAGGGACTCCAGAGTAAACGGGCGATCGCGCCGATCATCGGGCTCTTCGACAGCGATCATGGATCGGGGTTCAGACAACGCGACAATGGAGGATATCAGCCCCGCGGGTGGTGGCGCGCGTGCACCTCCTGTAGCCGTGCCCGTGCGACATGGGTATAGATCTGCGTAGTCGACAGATCGCTGTGTCCGAGCAGCATCTGGACCGCCCGCAGATCCGCCCCATGATTCAGCAGGTGCGTCGCAAAGGCATGTCGCAGCGTATGCGGAGACAGCGGTCGTTCGATACCAACCTGTTTCGCATAGCGTTTAACAATATACCAGAACGCCTGGCGGGTCATCGCACCACCACGGGTCGTAACGAACAGCGCATCGGTATCATTGCAGCCTTTCAGAAGAGCCGGCCTGGCCGTTTCAAGATAGCGATTGATCCAGTCCAGCGCCTCCTCCCCGACCGGCACCAGCCGCTCCTTGTCGCCCTTGCCGCGCAGGCGCAGTACACCGTGCGTGCGATTGAGCGAGCCCGCCCGCAGGCCGACCAGTTCGCTCACGCGCAGACCGCTGGCATACAGCAGCTCGAGCATCGCGCGATCGCGCAGTCCCCGGTCGGTCCCGTTATCGGGTGCGGACAACAGTGCGTTGACCTCGCTCTCGGAAAGGGAGTCGGGCAGTGACCGCCCCAGACGGGGCGTGTCGATACGCGCGCTCGGGTCTTCCGCCATGCGTCCCGAACGGACCTGGAACCGGTAGAAGCGCTTGATGGTCGACAGCATGCGCCGGATGCTGCGCCAGCGCATGCCGTCGGCAATCCGATCCGCTACATACGCCTGCAGGTCCTGTCGGCGGGCACCGTGGAGGGTCCGGTCATGCGCGGCGAGCCAGCCCGCGAGGCTACGCAGATCGGTGCCATAGGCGCTCAGGGTATTCGCGCTGAGGCCGCGCTCCATCCAGAGGCCGTCGAGGAACGCGTCGATGGTCGCCGTATCGGTATCCGCGGGACCGCTGCTGCGATTTTCGGCGTCGCCAATCATGGTGTGCGCAGTGTACAACGGCTGACCGGCCGTGCGCCCGCCGGCCGATGGAAGGGAAGCGGTAAAAGCGGCTGTGAACCACCGCGTGAGCGCCTCGGGAACTCAGCTCACGGGCACCTGACACGGCCCGCAAACGGATGGGGCGGCCCGCAGGCCGCCCCATGGATACACCACTCAACCCCCCATATCAGGTCGATGCGGTACCGCTGCTGGCTTTCTTCTTGCTGGCGCGCTTTTTGCTGGCCGCTTTCTTCGTCGAGCCGGCCTTTTTCTTCGAAGCCGCCTTCTTCTTCGAACGACGCTTCTTCGAAGTGCCCAGCTTGTCGATCCGCGCGAGTTCCGACCGCTCGAACTTCGAGGCGGCCTGAGCCATCGCCTTGTCGCGCTTCTCGTTGAGCTTGCGCAGGGCCGCTTCCCGCTTCTGCGCGTCCTTCAACTCGTCGGCCGTCTGCTTGAGTTCGGCCTTGAGTTCGCGGACCTGCTCGCGCAGTCGCTGGGATATTGCGGTTGCCGAAGACTTCTTCTTGGAGCCCGCCTTCTTCTTCGAGGCGGCCTTCTTCTTCGAACCCGCTTTCTTCTTCGAAGCGGCCTTCTTGCCGGAGGATTTCTTCTTCGAGGCGGCTTTCTTGCGACCCGAAGACTTCTTCTTGGACGCGGTCTTCTTCGAGGTTACGCTCGCCGTCCCCGAAGGAGACATTGCGGCGGCGACTGTCGTATCCGACGACGCGTTATCTTTCATGCGGGGCATACGTTGTGACTCCCGTGAGTGGCAATGCACTACGCATTATAGGATTGCGTAGCTCGTTTGCAATTACCAATACTCGCGCATCAGTGCAAGCATCGCAACAACCCGGGCACATGCAACGCCTGAATGAAGGTGTAATATCCCCCTGCCGTTGCGATATGCGTCCTCGAAAAGGCCAATCAACACCCTTCAAAGACGACCGACCGGGATCGATCCGATCATGACCGAATGGAACCATTGTGGCCTTGGCCGCCGGCTGCTCGCCATACTCTATGACTCGATCGTGGTCCTCGCGATCCTGTTCATCGCAACCGTGCCGGTGGTGTTTCTCACCGGCGGCGCACTCGAAGAATCGCTCCTCTATCGCACCGTACTGCAGGCATACGAGTTGCTCGTCGCCTTCGCGTTCTTCGGCGGATTCTGGCGCACCGGCGGGCAGACGATCGGGATGCGGGCATGGCGGATCCGCGTCATACGGGACAACGGCGAGCCCCTGCGCTGGCGGGATGCGGCGCTGCGTTACCTCGTGGCGATCGTCTCCTGGGCGGTTCTGGGGCTCGGTTTCGCGTGGAGCCTGTTCGACCGCGAACGCCGCACATGGCATGACATCGCCTCCCATACCCGCCTGATCAGGGATGCGTAAACGGCCTTGACCGCGCGGCACAGAACACTGCGGCGTGCCCGGCCCATTCAGCGCATGCGGCGCAAAAGCAGCAGGCCGGTGATCGTGAACAGGATGGCGGGGGCCATCACGGCGATCGGTGCCGCCAGGCCGTACACGATGCCGACATGGGAGAACAGTTCGGCCAGCAGCAGATAGCCGACGCCGATCACGCTGCCGATGAAAACCCGCTGGCCGGCACCGGTCGAGCGGATCGAGCCGAACACCATGGGCAGTGCGAGCAGGAGCATGACGAGGGTCGACAGCGGTGTGGCGATCTTCTTCCAGAAGGCCAGCGCGAAACGGGCGGACTCGAGATCGTTGTCGCTCAGATAACCGACATAACTGAATAGCCGCCAACCCGGCAGGGTCTCGGGACTGACCGTGAGCACCTCGAACAGATCCGGCGGCACCAGGCGCGGCCAGATGGTCTCGGCCTCGCGTTGCGTGGCAATGCGGTCGCCGTCCAGGCGCGTGCTGCGCACGTCGAGGAGCCGCCAACGGTCTTCACGGCGCTCGTAGTGGGCACGCTCCGCATGCAGCGTCCGCTGCAGTCGCCGCCCGTCGAACTCATAGACGGCGACATCGCGCAGCACATAGCCCGGCAGGACCTCACCCACGTTGACGAAACGGTTTTCATCCCGCAACCACAGACCGCCCGGTCCCTGCACATCACTCTGCCCGGCGATGGCGCTCGAACGCATGCGTTCGGCATATTGCTGACTCGGGGGCGCAACGACCTCACCTACGAAGACGATCGCCGCCATCAGTACGATGCCTCCCTGCATGACCATGCCGACGATACGCGCATTGGAGACGCCGGCCGCTCGCATGACGAGGAGTTCGGAGTTGGCGGCCAATGCCCCGAGGCCGACCACGCCGCCGATCGCGACCGCCGCGGGGAAGAGTTCATAGATATCCGCCGGCATCGTCAGCAGGACGTAAAGCAGAGCGGCCGCGATCCCGTAATCGCCCTCGCCCGTGCTGCCGAATTCGCGCGTGACCGCGAACAGCGTATTGAGCGACAACAGCACGGCGAGCACCAGCACCGAGCCCGCGATCACCGTGCGCGCGATGTAGCGGCCCAGCAGCGTCGTCATGCCCCGACCCCGCCACGGTTGAAGATCACCGCATACGCCCAACGCCAGCCGGCACGATGGGCGATCAGCGCCCCAACGGCCACAATCGTGGCGACGTGGGTCCACCACATCCCGATCGCCGCCGGCACGGTCTCTTCCTCAACCATATCGCGCGCGAAAACCAACAGATTCGAGTACGCCAGGTAGAGCAGCAGCGCGATCGCGATCTTGCCGTAGCGGCCTTTGCGCGGGGTGGTGTGGCTCAACGGCAATGCGGCCAGCGCGAGCAGGAAGCAGGCGATCGGCAGCGATATCCGCCACTGGAACTCGGCGATATGCTTCGGCTGCCCCCGCTCGAGCAGACGCCAAAGCGACATGCCGTCGGCATCCGGGCCACCTGGTTCGACACGCTGCCCCGGGATGTGGATACCGTGCTCGGCGAAGGTGATTGATCGGGCAACATCGGAACCGGGTCGGGCCGTATAGCGGTGGCCGTCGGTAAATTCGAGATAGCGGCGCCCGGATTCCCGGTCGACCCGCTCCTCGGCGGCGCGCGCGCGGACGATATGCTCCCCGCCCTCATCCGCGGGCGACACGACAAACACCTCGCGCAACCCCCCGCCATCCGATCGCGTCTCGGCGAACAGTACGACGCCATCGCCAACGCGGTTAAAGCGCCCGGGCGCGAGCCCGGCGAATTCCGATTCGGCGGCGACGCGGGCCGTGATCTCCGAGCTCGCGCGCTCGGCCCACGGCGACGCCCACAGCGTGAGCGCGGCCGTGATCCCGGCGGCAACCAGGCCGAGGATTACGACCGGCCGGAACAGTTTCGCCAGACCGATGCCGCAGGCCCCGAGCGCCGCCATCTCGCTCTCCGCGTAGAGGCGCCCGAACGCAAGCAGCAGCGCGAGGAAAAGACCCAGCGGGATCAGCGTAACGAAGTAGCTCGTCAGATGGAGGAGGAAGAATGGCAGGACCACGTGGCCCGTCAACTCCCCCTCGACCACCTTGCCGAGCAGATGCACGAGCGAGTTGCTCGCCAGGACGAGGATCAGGATCGCCGTAACGGCCACCCAGACCTGGGCGGCCTCCCGGAGTATGTAGCGATCGACGAGGCTGAGGCGCATACATGGCCTTACAATGGCTTCCGGGCTCGCCCACAGGTGAGACAGGAGCGATACCCGGAACGGCGACTGTGTGTTGCATGCAGCACACTCATGGAATCCCGGAAGGGTCCCGTGCACGGTACGGCTGCAACCCGTGCGGATTTTGCCTAAAATCCGCCGGCAATCCTAACCGGATATGCGGCGGGCCGCCGCGGCGTCACCGGCTTCTTCGGGATTGGCCCCTCCACGCATGCGCGAGGCCCATCGATGGAATTCACTGTCACCACCACGAACCCGGCCGAGAAAAAGGCCGGCATGCTCGTCATCGGCGTTTTCGAGCGCCGCCGGCTGTCGGATATAGGCGCCCGCATCGACCACGCCACCGATGGGTACCTGCGCGGCGTTCTCGCCAATGGCGATCTGGACGGCGAAGCGAACACCTCGCTGCTGCTCTATGACGTACCCGGGATCCGCGCGCGCCGCGTGCTGCTGGTCGGCTGCGGCAAGCTGAGCGCATTCGATCGGCGTGCGTACCGCAAGGTCAACGCGCACGTCGCCGGCCTGCTCGAAGGCAGCCGCGCGACAGACGCGCTGACCTGCCTGCCGGGCATTTCGGTCCGTGGCGTCGACGCCGACGATCGCGCCCGCGTGACGGTCGAGGCGACCGCAAACCGGCTGTACCGCTTTGACGAATTCCGCAGCGAACCGAATGCACCAAAGCATCCGCTCAACCGCCTTACGCTTCATGCGGGGAGCCGGGAAGACAAGGCGGCGGCCGAGGCCGGGATCGCGTACGCCCGGTCACTGGCCGCGGGCGTACATCTCGCGCGCGATCTCGCCAACCGCCCGGCGAACGTGTGCACCCCGACCCATCTCGCCGAGCAGGCGCGCGCGCTCGACAGCGAATACGACCGTGTCCACGCGACGGTGCTCGAGGAATCCGACATGGAGCAACTCGGGATGGGCGCCATGCTCGCGGTCAGCCGGGGCAGTCGCGAACCGGCCAAGCTGATCACCATGTCGTATCAGGGCGCCGGGCCCGACAGGGCGCCCGTAGTCTTCGTGGGCAAGGGTGTTACGTTCGACACGGGCGGCATATCGATCAAACCCGCCGCCGCCATGGACGAGATGAAATACGACATGGGCGGGGCGGCCAGCGTGTTCGGCCTGATCCGCGCCTGCGCCGAACTGGGCATCGAGGCCAACGTGGTCGGGCTGGTCCCCGCGGCCGAGAACATGCCGGACGGTGCCGCCTATCGCCCGGGCGATATCCTGCGCACGATGTCGGGGCAGACCGTCGAGATCATCAACACGGATGCCGAGGGTCGCCTCCTGCTGTGCGACGCGCTGACCTACGCCCAGCGCTTCTCCCCGGACACTATCATCGATATCGCGACCCTGACCGGCGCCTGCATCGTCGCCCTTGGCCATCACGCGTCCGCCCTGGTGTCGCCGAACGACCAGCTCGCGCGCCAGCTCATGCAGGCCGGCGAGCGGGCGGGCGACCGGGCGTGGCAACTGCCCCTCTGGGACGAATATCAGGAACAGCTCAAGAGCCCGTTCGCGGATTTCTCGCACGTGGGCGGGCAGCCGGCCGGCACGATCACGGCGGCCTGCTTCCTGTCGCGCTTCACCCGGGACTATAAACGCTGGGGCCATATCGATATCGCCGGTACCGCATGGACACGCGGCGACAACAAGGGCGCGACCGGCAGGCCGGTACCGTTGATGCTCCAGTATCTGCTCGACCATCACGATGGCCGTTGAGGGCGCCCCGGTGACGCGCGTCGATTTCTACATCCTGCCCGATGCCGACGAGGACAGGCGCCAGGTCTACCTGTGCCGGATCGTCGACAAGGCCTATCGCCTCGGTCACCGCATCTGGA
Organism: uncultured Ectothiorhodospiraceae bacterium; assembly: GCA_913055615.1. Classification (GTDB taxonomy): domain Bacteria; phylum Pseudomonadota; class Gammaproteobacteria; order XJ16; family Halofilaceae; genus Halofilum. Next base: position 4,899 of record CAJXKK010000006.1, on the reverse strand, counting down.
TCCATGCGCCCGTGAATGGCCGCGCCGCGGCCCTGGACGAGCGCCTGTGGACATTCAACCAGGAGAGCTTCGTGGCCCATGACCGCAGCGGCGGGGAGACCGCCCTGGCCGCGCCCGTGGTCATCGGTGACGGCGAAGAACCGGACAGCGACCGCAAGCTGCTGATCAACGAGGACGCGGAGATACCGCCGTTCGCGGACCGCTTCGCGCGCATCGCGGAGGTCATCAACCATGATGACGCGATCCGACGCCGCGGCCGCGCGCATTACGCGTACTATCGGGATCAGGGCTTCGAGCTGCACTATCACCGGGTGGAGTGACATGGCCGAAGAAGACGACGACAGGATCCCGACGCTGCACGACATCCTGCGCCCTGGCGACGGCGCCCCCGCGAGCCGCCCGGAAGGGGCGCCGGAAACCGGGCCCGGCCATTACGGCGAAGCCGACAACATCTCCCTCACCGATGCCGAAATCGAGGCCATCGCCCACCGCGTCATCGAGCAACACACCGAACATCTGCGCAAAGCCATCATCGAAGCCGTCCACGCGGCCATCGACGCCAAAAACCGCGAACGGCAATCCGACGGCAATGACGGGGACGACGATCAGAGCTGACCGATTCGGGGGGCGTTTTAGAACCACGAATGGACACGAATGCTGCCGCAGGGCGTATCAGGCGCTCCGGGAGCTTCGCTGAAATGTCTGCGTGAATGGAGTCTCAGTCGAACCACAGATAGACACGGATGGACACAGATGAAAGTCAAAGGCGGTCGATATTTGACGGCGAGCGCGCAATCTCCCCTGGTAGGTTTTGACCTTATCTGTGTTCATCTGTGTCCATCTGTGGTTCTAATCAACGGTTCGAGTGCCAGTACCTCTCAGCGAAGCTCCCGGAGCGCCTGATACGCCCTGCGGCAGCATTCGTGTCCATTCGTGTTCATTCGTGGTTCTCCGCCCTGCCCACAGCGGCGGAACGGATGCAGGCCGCCAGCTGCGCAAGACCGTCAGTGAGGGCGGCGGGGCCGGGTTGGAGGATTTCGGGGGATTTGATCTCGTAGAGGTGGCCGTTGCGCACGGCCGGGATGGCGTCCCAGCCCGGGCGGGCGGCGACTTTTTCGGGGCGGAAGCGTTTGCCGCACCAGGAGCCGATGATCAGGTCCGGGGCGCGCGCGACGACCTCGCGCGGGTCGGCGATGATACGGCTGGCGGCATCCGGGCAGGCGGCGCGCTCCTGGAAGCAGTCCTCGCCGCCGGCTACGGCGATCAGTTCATGCACCCAGCGGATGCCGGTGATCATCGGATCGTCCCATTCCTCGAAATACACCCGCGGCGTGCATGGCAGGTCGGCCGCCTCCACCCGCACACGCTCCATGCCCTCCTCCAGTTCGCTGATGAGTGCCCCCGCCTTGCGGTCAGCGCCGACGAGGGCCCCGAGGCGACGGATCATGCCGAGGATGCCCGCGACCGAGCGGTGGTTGAAGACGTAGACCTCTACCCCGGCACGGATCAGTTCCGCGGCGATATCAGCCTGCAGGTCGGAGAAGCCGAGCACGAGGTCCGGTTCGAGTTCGAGAATGCGGTCGATCTTCGCGCTGGTGAAGGCCGAGACCTTCGGCTTTTCTTTGCGGGCCCGGGGTGGGCGGACCGTGAAACCGGAGATCCCCACGATCCGGTCGGCCTCGCCGATCCGGTAGAGGGTCTCGGTGGTCTCTTCCGTCAGGCAGACGATCCGTTGCGGGTAATCATCCATCGCTCTGGTCTCCGGGGCGGGGCGCGACAGGATACCCGACGCATCCCGCTGCGGTCATCGAACGGTCGGAGGCAGGCGCCCGGTATGCTATCTTTCACGGTTTTCATGACTCCCTCGGAACGAAGCGGACCCGCCCTATGACCACGCTCGCAAAGACCTACGACCCGCAAGCGATCGAACGCCGCTGGTACGATTTCTGGGAGCAAAACGGATATTTCCAGCCGCAGGGCGAGGGGCCGCCCTTTTGCATAATGATCCCGCCGCCGAACGTGACCGGCACCCTGCACATGGGCCACGCGTTCCAGGACACGATCATGGACACGCTCATCCGCTATCACCGGATGCGCGGCGAGCAGACCCTGTGGCAGCCGGGCGCGGACCATGCAGGCATCGCCACCCAGATGGTCGTCGAGCGCCAGCTCGCCGCCGAGGGCTCGACGCGCCATGAACTGGGCCGCGAGACCTTCATCGACCGGGTCTGGCAGTGGAAGGAGGAATCCGGCAACCAGATCTCGGTGCAACTGCGCCGCCTCGGTGCTTCGCCGGACTGGAGCCGTGAACGCTTCACCATGGACGATGGGCTCTCGCAGGCCGTGGTCGAGACTTTCGTGCAACTCTATGACGAGGGGCTCATATACCGCGGCAAGCGGCTGGTCAACTGGGATCCGGTGCTGCACACCGCGGTCTCCGATCTCGAGGTCGAATCCGAGGAGGAACAGGGCCATATCTGGCATATCCGCTACCCTCTGGCGGATATCGACGGCCACGTGTCGGTTGCGACCACGCGCCCGGAGACCATGCTTGGCGACACCGCGGTCGCGGTCCATCCGGAGGACGGTCGCTACGCCCACCTGATCGGCCACTACGTCGATCTGCCACTGTCCAACCGCAAGATCCCCATTGTCGGCGACGAGTACGTCGATCCGGAGTTCGGCAGCGGCTGCCTCAAGATCACGCCCGCGCACGATTTCAACGACTACGCGGTCGGCGAGCGCCATGGCATGGAGCCGATCAACATCTTCACACCGGACGCGAAGGTGAACGAGCACGCCCCCGCCGCCTACCGCGGGCTTGACCGCTTCGAGGCCCGCAAGCGCGTCGTCGGGGATCTGGAGGCGGCCGGGCTGCTGGACCGCGTCGACGACCACAAGCTGATGATCCCGCGCGGTGACCGCACGGGTGCGGTCATCGAGCCCTACCTGACCGACCAGTGGTTCGTGCACGTGAAACCGCTGGCCGAGCCGGCCATAGAGGCCGTGCGCGACGGCCGGATCGACTTCGTGCCGGGCAACTGGGCGAAGACCTATTTCAACTGGATGGAAGAGATCCAGGACTGGTGCATCTCGCGTCAGATCTGGTGGGGGCACCGGATACCGGCCTGGTATGACGACGAAGGCCATGTCTACGTCGCCCGCACCGAGGCGGAGGCGCGTGACAAGTACGGCCTCGGCAGTGACACCGCGCTCACCCGCGATGATGACGTCCTCGATACCTGGTATTCCTCTGCCCTGTGGCCTTTCTCGACGCTCGGCTGGCCGGAACAGACGGACGCGCTGAAGACCTTCTACCCGACTTCGGTGCTGGTGACGGGCTTCGATATCATCTTCTTCTGGGTCGCCCGGATGATCATGTTCGGGCTCAAGTTCATGGGCGATGTGCCCTTCCATCAGGTCTACATCCATGGCCTCGTGCGCGATTCCGAAGGCCAGAAGATGTCGAAATCGAAGGGCAACGTGCTCGATCCCATCGACCTGATCGACGGCATCGACCTCGAGAGCCTGGTGAACAAACGCACGTCGGGGATGATGCAGCCGCAGAAGCGCGAGGGCATCGAGCGCATGACACGCAATGCGTTCCCCGACGGCATCCCCGCCTTCGGCACCGACGCGGTGCGCTTCACCTTCGGCGCCCTCGCCTCCACCGGCCGCGATATCCGCTTCGACCTCGGCCGCGTCGAGGGCTACCGCAACTTCTGCAACAAGCTGTGGAACGCCTCGCGCTATGTGCTGATGAACACCGAGGGCGAGCACACCGGCGCTGATGGCGGCGACGTGGAACTCACCGTCGCCGACCGCTGGATCATCTCGCGCCTGCAGCGCACCGAGCGCGCCGCGCGCGAGCACATCGAGTCCTACCGCTTCGATCTGATGTCGCAGGCGGTCTACGAATTCACCTGGGATGAGTACTGCGACTGGTACGTCGAACTCGCCAAGACGGTGCTCACCGACGACGACGCCCCGGCCGAGCGCAAGCGCGGCACGCGGCGCACGCTGGTGCGCGTGCTCGAGGCGCTGCTGCGCCTGATGCATCCACTGATGCCCTATATCACCGAAGAGCTGTGGCAGAACGTCGCGCCGCTGGCCGGCAAGTCCGGCGAGACGATCTCGCTCGCGCCCTGGCCCGAGGCCGACGAGGGCTGCATCGACGCGACCGCCGAGGCCGACATCGACTGGCTGCAGAAGGTGGTACTCGAGGTCCGGCGCGTGCGCTCGGAGATGAACCTCAAGCCTGGGCAGCGCGTGCCGCTGGCGATGACGGCAGGCGGCCCCGAGGATCAGCGCCGCATGCAGTCACTCGATGGCGCGATCCGCACGCTGGCACGCCTGGAATCGCTGCAATGGGTCGATGAAGAATCGGCGGTGAGCGGCAACGTCACGGCGCTGGTGGGCGAACTCAAACTCCTCATCCAGCTCGGCGGCCTGATCGACCGCGACGCCGAACTCGCCCGGCTCGACAAGCAGACCGGCAAACTGGAGCAGGAAATCGAACGCGTCGACAAGAAACTCGAAAACGCCAACTTCGTCGACCGCGCCCCGGCGGACGTCGTCCAGAAAGAACGCGACAAACGCGCCGAAATGGCCCACTCCCTCACCGAACTCCGCGCCCAGCGGGAGCGTATCGTTGAACTATAGAGACCGGGTCATCGGGTGAGAGCAGGCGTTTTAGAACCACAGATAAACACAGATGGACACAGATAAAGGGGCTTCAGTTGAGTGAAGCGCGTGGGAGCTTCGCTGATGTGTGATTGGCGCGCAAGCGATGCGGCAGAACCACAAAATGGACACAAGATGGACAGCTGGTCTCAACTTTGCAGTGCAACACTTTACCCGATCGGGATATGGGAGGTGTTGCATGGGAAGTTACAGCCG
>CAJXKK010000005.1 GCA_913055615.1 uncultured Ectothiorhodospiraceae bacterium | reverse complement strand
CTGCTCGTGCACATGCCCGAGGGCACGAGCATGATCGCGATCGACGTCGCCTCGCCGTTCCTGATCCCGTTCAAGCTGACGTTGATGCTGGCCATCTTCCTGTCGGTCCCCTACATCCTGTACGAGATCTGGCGCTTCGTGGCGCCCGGCCTGTACATGAACGAGCGCAAGCTGGCGCGGCCGCTGCTGCTCTCGGCCACGCTGCTGTTCTACGCCGGAGTGGCCTTCGCGTATTTCGCCGTGTTCCCCATCGTGTTCGGCTTCTTCACGAGTGTCGCGCCGGCTGGCGTAAACGTGATGACGGATATCGCCCGGTATCTCGATTTCGTGATCACCCTGTTCTTCGCCTTCGGGATCGCGTTCGAGGTCCCGGTCGCGACCATCCTGCTCGTGATGGCGGGTGTGACCACGCCCGAGAGCCTGGCGAAGAAGCGCCCGTACTTTATTGTCGCCGCCTTCGTGATCGGCATGTTCCTGACGCCGCCGGACGTGATCTCGCAGACACTGCTGGCGCTGCCGATGTGGCTGCTGTTCGAAGTGGGCCTCACCATGTCGCGGCTCATGCGCCGGCGTCAGGCGCAGATGGCCGCGGGCGACGGCGATACGGACAACGATTCCTGAGCGTCTTGCGGAGATCTGCATCATGTATACCGTCGTGCTTTTGCGCCATGGCGAGAGTGAATGGAACCGGGAGAACCGGTTCACTGGCTGGGCCGACGTTGATCTGACCGATACGGGGCGCGACGAGGCCCGTCAGGGGGGCGCCGCCCTGCGCGAGGAGGGCTATGATTTCGATCGCTGTTATACCTCCCTGCTCAAGCGGGCGATCCGCACGCTTTGGATCACGCTCGACGAACTCGATCGCATGTGGCTCCCGGTCCAGCGCCACTGGCGGCTGAACGAGCGCCACTACGGTGCGTTGCAGGGTCTCAACAAGGCCGAAACGGCGGCGAAATACGGCGACGAGCAGGTCCATACCTGGCGCCGCAGCTATGCCACGCGGCCACCGGAACTCGAGCCGGACGACGAGCGCAATCCGGCCCACGACCAGCGCTACCGCGATCTCGCACCCGCCGATATCCCGTTGACCGAATGCCTGGCGGATACCGTCGGGCGTTTCATGCCGTACTGGGAAGAAGAGATCGCGCCGGTCATCCGCAGCGGCGAGCGCGTGCTGATCGTCGCCCACGGCAACTCCCTGCGGGCGCTCGTAAAACACCTGGAAGGCATGAGCGACGAGGCGATCACCGGGGTCAACATCCCGACCGGTATGCCGCTGGTCTATACCCTCGATGCGGATCTGCGCCCGACCGATCGCCGTTATCTCGGGGATCCCGAGGCCGTCGAGAAGGCGATGGAGGCGGTAAGCCGCCAGGGCCAGGCGAAGGGCTGATCGCGCGAGCCCGCGCTCAGACCTCGCGGTCGGCGTATGCCTCGAGTCCCTCCGCACGAAGCGGCGCACTGAAATAAAAGCCCTGGGCGCCGTCGCAGCCGGCCTCGAACGCCGCCTTGTGCTGACCGGACTGTTCGATGCCCTCGGCGATCACTTCCATGCCGAGGCTGTGTCCCAGCTCGACGATCGAGCCCAGCATGGCCTGGGCGGTGGAAGTGTCCGCGGTACGCGTCAGTTCATGGGTGAACGTACGGTCGATCTTCAGCGTGTCGATCGGCAACTCGCGCAGGTGGGTCAGTGAGGAGTATCCGCGGCCGAAGTTGTCCAGCGCGATGCGCACCCCCGGGGCGCCCGAGCGCAGGCGTTCCAGTTGCCTGCGCGTGTGGGTGCTGTTGCGCATCACGGCGTGTTCCGTGACCTCGATCTCCAGACACGATGGCGCAACGCCAGTGCGTTCGATCGCCCGGATAAGCATATCCACGAAGTCGGGATCATGGAGTTCGATCGGTGACAGGTTCAGCGCGATCCGCCAGCCGCGATCGAGTCGCCGCCATGTCTCGGCCTGCAGGGCGACGTGATGCAATACCCACGCGTCGAGCCGCCGGTGCAGGCGAGCCTGTTCGCAGACTCCCAGGAACTCGCGCGGGTGCAGCAGCCCATGGATCGGGTGCTGCCAGCGCACGAGTGCCTCGGCCCCGCGCACATGTCCGTCGGGGAGCGATACCCATGGCTGGTAGCGGATCGTCAGGTTGCCGTCATCGAGGGCCGCCCGCAGGTCGCTCTCCAGCTTCAGGCGCTCGGTGACCGCGGTGTTCATGGTCTCGGCGAAGAAGCGGTAACAGTTGCGGCCCGCGGTCTTGGCGGCGTACATCGCGGTATCGGCCGCCTGGAGCAGTGCCTCGGGTGCGTTGCCGTCGTCCGGGAACAGGGCGACGCCGATGCTCGCCCCGGTGGCAAGATCCTGGTCGGCGATCCGGGTCGGCGTGTCCAGCGCCTCAAGGACCTTCTGCGCTACCCGGGCGGCCTGGTCCATGCCCGCACGCGGGAGCACGAGCACGAATTCGTCACCGCCAAGGCGGGCGACGGTGTCGTCCGCGCGCAGAGCGTCCTGGAGATGGAGCCCGACCGCCTCGAGCAGCTGGTCGCCGATGGCATGTCCAAGACTGTCATTGATCCGCTTGAATTCATCGAGATCCAGCATCACCAGCGCGACTTCGTCCGCGTGACGCGTCGCCCGGGCAAGCGCCTGTTCGAGGCGGTCCATCAACAGGGTCCGGTTCGGCAGACCGGTGAGCGCATCGTGGTGCGCCTGGTGGCTCAGGCGGTTGGTGAGCTGGTCCTGTTCGATGGCGATCGCGGCCAGCTTGACCGCCTCGGCAAGACTGGCCCGTGCCCGTTCGTCGTGGGCGGGTGCGCATGCATGATCGGCCGGACCAAAGACGATGGCCCCCAGCAGGCTCCCGTTGGGATCGGTGATCGAGGCGCCGTGCAGGTTTGCCGGACGAGGCGGGTCCCGCCACACCCCCGCGACGCTGTCCGGTAACAGGACATCGGTCGCGCCGGTGATCGTCGAGGTGTCGGCGGCTTCGAACAGGGTGGTCTCGATCGCGGTATCGTGACCCTCGGGGCTGATCAGGAACCGGCCCGAGCGCACGAGTACGGCCACGCGCACGCCCCGGCACTGGTGCTCGACCATGGTCGCGATATCATCAACGAGTTCGTTCAGCGGGGTAGCGCGTGCGATCCGCTCCAGCACGCGGTAACGATCTTCATCCCGTTTGCGTGCGGTGATGTCGCGGGCAACCGTGAGGATTGCGCGGCCGCCCCCGTAACGGATCCTGCGCGCCCGCACCTCTATCCAGCCGCGTTCACCGTCAAGGCGCCGTAACGCGCATTCGAGCGGTGCGACCGCGCGCCCCTGTGCGACGGCCTCGATCCGTTCCCGTGCGATCGGCTGCATCTCCGGTTCGACGAAATCGAGCAGGGACCGCCCGACGACTTCATCGGTACCGCTCGCGCCGACGAGGCGCAGCCCCGCCGGGTTGACGAAACGGATGCGGGTATCCTCACTCAGAACGATGCCATCCGGCGACAGGTCCACGAGGCTGCGGTAGCGCTGCTCGCTTTCGCGCAGACGGCGTTCTCGTTCCTTGAGTTCGGTAATGTCGGTGCGCACATCCACGGTGCCGCCATCGCGCGTGCGGCGTTGCTGGGCCCGCAGCCAGCGGTTACCGGGCGCCCGGATTTCGCGCGGTTGCAGGGCGGATTGCTGGCCCTGCTGCGCGCGTCCTCCCGTCTCCTCCTTTATGGCTTTATCCACTTCGGTGTCGCTGGCGCGATCGCCGATCACCCGCTGCAGCCGGTAATGAGGCGTGCCCGCGGCGAGGGCCTCATCGGAACCGGTCAGTTCGCTGTAGCGCGAATTGAACAGCAGGAGGCGGTCATCGGCGTCGAAATACGCGAAGCCCTCCGACATCGACTCGATCGCATCGATCAGCAGATCGCGGGTCTGGCGGAGTGCTTCCTCGCTCCGGCGCCGGTTGGAGAGATCGATACCGAGCAGGCACAGGCAGGGCTCATCGGCCCAGTCCACGACGTGGATGGCGAAATGGTGCAGCGCCGCGGTCCCGTCCGCGCGCAGGACCCGGCCCTCGCATTGAGCGCTACCGCCGGGTTCGGCGCGCTCGCAGGTTGCACGCACGGCGGAGACGTCGTCGGGGTGCAGCAGGTCGAACAACCGCTGCTGCTTGAGTTCATGGGCGTTGCGCCCGATGAACGACTCCAGCGATCGATTCCAGTGCAGCAGCGTGCCGTCCCGGCTGCGGACAAGGCAGTACAGCCCCGGCAGACCGTCGACCATCCGCTCCGCCGCCTCCACCGTGCCGGGTGCGCCCGGCGGCGTGACGCGCGATTCCCACTGCATTCCCTGCCCCCCCCCGGTACCGTTCGTGGTCCTGCCCGGTCGCAAACCATAACACGCATACCGAAGCGTCCAGGCGCAACCCGACCGGGACTTACGGTCCGCCTGCCGGGGAGGTCTTGGATCAGCCTTCGACGTCTCCGTGGGTCCCGTACAGCTCACTGCCTTTATAGATGTCATGCACATGCCGGAGCAGGACCATTATCACCGCGGCGACCGGGAGTGCGAGCAGGACACCGACGAAACCGAACAGCTGGCCGCCGGCCAGGATGGCGAAGATCACCGCGACCGGGTGCATGCCGATCCGGTCACCGACCAGCAGTGGTGTGAGGACCATGCCCTCGAGCATCTGACCGACCCCGAAGACGACGGCCACGCCGACCAGGTGCCAGACATCGCCGAACTGGAAAACCGCCGCCGCGAGCGCGGCGGCGATACCCACGATCGTCCCCAGGTAGGGCACGATGCTGGCGATGCCGGCCACCATGCCGATCAGCAGCGCCAGATCGAGCCCCAGTGCCCAGAGCCCGATGGCGTAGATGACGCCGAGGCTCAGCATGACCAGCAGTTGCCCCCGCAGGAACGCACCGAGTACCTCGTCGCACTCGCGCGTGAGACGGCTCACGACCGGCTCGATGCGCCGCGGCAGCAGATCGCGCACACGGGCGACCAGCTTGTCCCAGTCGCGCAGGAGATAGAACGTCACGACCGGTATCAGCGCCGCGGTCGCCACCCAGCCGATCAGGGCCAGCCCGGAGCTGGATACGCGCTGCAGGATCAGGGTGGCGATATTGCCGGTCTCCCGCCAGTGGGCTGCGAGCTCGGTCCCGATCCGGTCGAGGCGCAGATGCTGGCTCAGATCGACCTCGAATTCGCCCTCGATCCAGGGGATCGCCGTGTCCTGGGCCCAGGCGAACATCGCGGGCAGGACCTCGCGCAGGTACTCGATCTGTGACCCGACCATGGGGATGACCAGCAGCACCAGTGCGAGGATGACCAGCAGGAGGCCGGTGAACACGACCAGCACGGCACCCGTACGCGGAAGACGCCAGGTCTCTAGTCGGTCGACGACGGGATCGCCGAGATAGGCCAGCAGGGCGGCGGCCAGAAACGGCGTCAGTACCGGCTGCAGCAGCCAGACCAGGCAGCCGGCGAGCACGATTCCGGCAAAGATCATCCAGCGTTCCGAGCTGCTCATTCGGGGCTCCTTTGGTGGCTGTCCGCTCGTGGGGCATGTCGCGGGCCAGGCCTGCGACGCCCGCACGATGTGTCTGCGCCCGTGGATCATCACCGGGCAGTGGCCTAAAATGATACGCGATCCAGGCCGGCCCGAGGGGCGGCCGGCGAGCGCGCCGCCCGGGCATCCGACAGGGGGGGGGCGTTGATTCGCCAGCCCGCACCCGCAATGGCCGGTGGCGCCCATCCACCCGCCGGAAGAACATCATGAAGCGATTCGGTATCCGCAAGACGCTCGCGCCGGACCATCCACGGCGGCAGTCCCACCTGTTGGGCGACGATTGGGAGGCCTTCGAGTGGTACGAGGACGAGCGCGACCGCGACGCCGCGCTCAAGGAGATGCAGCGCGAGCACCTGTATTCGCGCCGCGGCGATGTACCGCGGCTTATCCTGGAACGGGTCGATCGCTGAGGCGGTGCCAACGCCCTTGATCCGCTGGGCCCTCATCGCCGCCGGCGTATCGGGGCTGCTTGCGGTCGCCCTCGGCGCCTTCGGCGCGCATGCCCTGCGCGATGTGCTCGGGGCCGATATGCGCGCGGTGTTCGATACGGCCGGGCACTATCACTTCGTCCATACCGTGGCGATGCTGCTGGCCGCCATCGCGCCCGCCGCAGGGATCCGGCGCGGGCCGCTGGTGCTCGCCTGTCTGGCATGGTCGTTCGGCATCGTCGTCTTCAGCGGGTCGCTGTATCTGCTCGCGGTCACCGGCATCGGCTGGCTCGGCGCGATCACGCCCATCGGGGGCATCGCCTTCCTGCTTGGCTGGGGCGCGCTGATTACCGGTGGGTGCTTGAGGGAGAGTCGATGAACACGAACAACCACGCCCTGAGCGAGAAACGGGGGACCGCGGCCGGGCTCGCGGGGCGACTGGTGATCGTCACCGGTGCCGCCCATGGCATCGGGGCCGTGGTCGCGACCACCCTGGTTCGCCACGGCATGCACGTGCTGGCCACGGACATCGACCATGTCGGCCTGGAGCGGCTGCATCACGAGATCTCCAGCGAGGCCCTCGAGGTGCGGGTCATGGATGTCACCGACAGTGGCGTGGTGGCGCGCACGATCCAGGAAGGCATCGAGCACTTCGGTGCGCTGCACGGGCTGATCAATAATGCGGCCATTGCGGACCCCGATAACGGCCCGATCGAGGCACTCGATCCCGTGGAATGGGATCTGCGCCTGCGCACCAACCTGACCGGTGCGTTCAACTGTGTCCGGGCGGCGGTGCCGTACCTGCGTGTAGCCGGTGGCGCCATCATCAACATTACCTCCACCCGTGCCCACCAGTCCGAGGCCAATACCGAGGCCTATGCGGCCAGCAAGGGCGGGCTCGTCGCACTCACGCATGCGCTCGCCGTCAGCCTCGGCCCCGCCATTCGCGTGAATGCGGTCAGTCCCGGCTGGATCGCTCCGGCCCCGGATCGGTTCGATTTGAGCGCCGACGACCATGCGCAGCATCCGGTCGGGCGGGTGGGCCGACCCGAGGATGTCGCCGAACTCGTCGCGTGGCTGTTGTCGGATGCGGCCGGATTCGTGACCGGTCAGGAATGGACCATCGATGGCGGCATGACCCGTCGCATGATCTACGCCGAATGAGCCCGGCGGATCCCCCGGCGGAGGTTCCACCCTCGAACCCGACGACAGGGCGCGCGCCCGCCGGACGCGCGGAGGCCGCTCTCCTGCGCGCCGTTCTGCATGTTCTGTTCGGTGTCTGGGGACTGAGTGTGCGTGAGGCGGCCCCGATTCTTGGCGGTGTGCCGCTGCGCACGCTGTTCCACTGGCGCGAGCGGCCCGGGGGCGCACCCATCGACACCGCCCTGCGCTACCGGCTGTCCGCTCTGCTGGCACTGCACAAAGCGCTGCGTCAGGTCTATCCGGATGCGGCCGGTCAGCGCGAGTGGCTTCGCGCGCCGGATCCCGATGGGCGTACGCCGCTGGCCCTGTTGATGGAGGGGCGCAGGCGCGATATCCGCCTGCTGCGTGGCCGTGTCCGGCACCCGGCCGATGGGGGGAGCGGCGGACGCTGACCGCGCTCCCGGCGGATCCGCGTGGCCGGGTACAGCCTCCAGAGCACTGGCATTCCTGAGTCGCGCTGCCCGGCCGAGCGCGTGCGCCGGATTGTCGCGTGGCCGGTACGTGCCCGCGGTGAGACCCACCCGATCACCTGCAGTGTCGGCATCAGCTTCTTCCCCGAGAACGGACTCACCGCCGCACGAATGATCCGTGCAGCGGACCAAGTCATGTATCGGGTGAAACGCGAGGGCGGCCTGCCCTTCTGTTCCACACGGGGTTGACCCCGGGCGTTGCGCCCGAGGCCGTAAGGCGGCAGGCTCACGCATCCGATCGGCCCGCTCCCGACCTGCTGACCCGAATCCCCTATGGACACTTTTGACACAGTCATCATCGGTGGCGGTGCCGCCGGCCTGATGTGCGCGCTCGAGGCGGGCCGCCGCGGCCGGCGGGTGCTCGTGCTCGAGAGGGCGGAGCGCTGCGGCAAGAAGATCCTCATGTCCGGCGGTGGGCGCTGCAACTTCACCAACCTCTATGTAGAGCCCGAGCGCTACCTCTCGGCCAACCCGCATTTCCACAAATCCGCCCTCGCGCGCTACACCCAGTGGGATTTCATCGCGCTGGTCGAGGCCCACGGCATTGCGTACCACGAAAAGGAACTCGGCCAACTGTTTTGCGACGGATCCTCGAAACAGATCGTCGCCATGTTGCTGGACGAGTGCGCGCGCGCCGGCGTGCGCATCGAGGTCCACAGTGAAATCGAGCGCATCAGGCGGGCGGACCGGGGGTTCGAACTCGAAACGACTCTCGGGCCGATGCGCTGCGAATCCCTGGTGATCGCCAGCGGCGGACTGTCGATCCCGAAAATGGGCGCGACCGGTTTCGGTTACCGGATCGCCCGCCAGTTCGGCCACGAGGTGCTGCCGACCCGCGCGGGACTGGTCCCGTTGATCTTCGATGCCGAGACGCTCGCCGCCTTCCGCGAACTCAAGGGCGTATCACTGCCGGTGAGCGCCGCCTGCGACCACCACGGGTTCGCCGCCGGGATGCTCTTCACGCACCGCGGCATCAGCGGGCCAGCGATCCTGCAGGTCTCTTCGTACTGGGAGCCGGGTGAGGCGGTCACCGTCGATCTGCTGCCGGGCCTCGACGCCTCCGCCTGGTTGCTGGAGATGAAGGCCGAGCGCCCCGACAGCGAACTCCATAACGCCCTGGCGACGCGCCTGCCGAAACGCCTGGCCCAGCGCCTCGGCGACCTCGTAGCGCTCCGTGGTCCGGTCCGCCACCTGCGCGACCGCGACCTTACGGAGCTGGGCCGGCGCCTCAATGCGTGGGCCTTCCTGCCCGAGGACACCGAAGGCTACCGGACCGCGGAAGTGACGCTCGGCGGCGTCAGCACCGACGGGCTGTCCTCCAGCACCATGGAGTCGAAGCGGATTCCAGGGCTGTACTTCATCGGCGAGGTCGTGGACGTTACCGGCCACCTCGGCGGCTACAACTTCCAGTGGGCCTGGGCCTCGGGCCACGCGGCCGGGCAGGTGGTCTGATGGGCCGCTGGAGGTTTCGTGATCGAGGCGATACATCGGCATCCACGCGGAGCGGGATCAATGGTGAAAAACAATAACGCTGCGCGCAGTGCGGTGGCGATGGCCGCCCGGGTGCGGGCGGGAACGTTGCGGCCTTCGGCACTGGTGAAACGAGCGCTCGCCCGCTCCACGGAGATCGGTGGGCTCAACCCCTTTATGCTCGTGGACCATGAGGGGGCCCGCGCCGCCGCTACCGATTCGGATGCCCGTGCAGCCGCGGGCCACGCCGGGCCGCTGGAGGGCGTCCCCGTCGCGATCAAGGACTTCACGCCGACACGCGGTCACCTGACCACGCGTGGATCCTGGAGTACGGGCGATCACGTCCCGGATGCCGATCCGGTCATCGTCCAGCGTCTGAAGGCCGCCGGTGCGGTCATTATCGGTAAAACGACCACGCCCGAGTTCGCCTACTCGAGTTACACGCACAGCCCGCGCTGGGGCGTCACGCGCAATCCGCATGATCCGGAACGTACCCCTGGCGGCTCATCCGGCGGCTCCGGCTGCGCCGTTGCCACTGGCTGTGTGCCGCTGGCTGAAGGCACGGACATGGGCGGGTCCGTGCGGATCCCGGCCGCCCTGTCGGGGGTGGTCGGAATGAAGCCGAGTCTTGGCCGCATCCCGATGGATATCCTGCCGAGCGTGTTCGACAACATCTCGCATTTCGGGCCCTTGGCCAGTTGCGTCGATGATGCCGCGCTGTTCCTGTCGGTCACGCAGGGACCTGATGATGCGGACATCCAGTCGCAGCCGAACCCCGAGCCGATCGAGGTCCCCGTCCAGGCGTCGGCCGAGGGGCTGCGATTCGCGCTGTCGACCGATCTCGGTTACTACGCCGTCGATCCTGAGATCGCCGCCCGCGTCGAGTCCGCTGCGGAATCACTCGCTCGACGCGGTGCCCGTGTCGAGCGCGTCGATCCACCGTGGTCACGGAAGATCAACGACACATGGCTGGAGATCTGGGGCGTCACGCTCGCTGCCGCGTGGGGTGACCGTCTCGCGGAATTCCGCGACCGGATGGACCCGAATGTAGTCGCCTTGATCGAAGGCGCGCGCGACATGGGCGCCATCGACTTCAAGCGCATCGAGAACTACAGAACGCGGCTCTGGCAGCAACTACGCGCGATCCTCGCTGAGCACGATGCGTTGCTCACGCCGACCTGCGCGAATATCGCCCCGGGCCTCGATACCGCCGACAAGGATTTCGAAGTCGATCTCCCCGATGGCCGCTTCGCCGGCCTGGATATGTGCTGCCCGTTCAACCTTGTCCCGCAGTGCCCGGCGATCTCGGTCCCGGTCGGGACCGCGCAAGGCCTGCCGGTCGGCCTGCAGATCGTAGGCCGGCGGTTTGCCGACCAGCAGGTGCTGCAGATTGCGAAGGCGGTGGAACTGGACCACAGTCCGGCCGCGCTGGATGGGGGAAATCCCGCGCTTTACCGTACGTATTGAGCATCGCGGTGCAGGACGCGGAGATTTCCGCGGCTATCGCAGGAACTTCCACAGGCCGCGTTTCAGTACCGATCCGCCGATCCGCCGTGCCACCTGGCGCCCGGCACCGCCCTTGCGGAACTGTTTTCCGGCGGCGCGGCCCACACGATAGAACACCCGTCGCCGGGCCTGCGCCTTCTCGGGGTCTTCGTCAGCCATGGTTCCTGTCGTCCGACGCGGTGGTATCCACGAGCCCGTCCTCCGATATCCCGGAGTCCGCCTCGTGGGTGGATGCATCGGCTGTTTCCGGGCGCGTCTCTCCCGACTTCGACTCCAACTCCGGATCCAGGTCCGGGTTGCGCGTCGGTGCCGGTGCGGCCGGATCCAGCCGGTAGGAGGCCTCGCGGCCCTCGGCGTCCTCGCACTCCACGTCCGCGGGGCCCAGCAGGTACTTCGCCAGCGTCGCCAGTTGCCGGTGAAGCCAGTTCACTCGGCGCGCATCCACGCTCGGCGACTCGAACCGGATCGTCGCCCGGGCGACACCATGCTCATCCGCCGCCGAGCGACTCACCGCCTCACGGCCGAATCCGTCCTCGATCACCATCAGGATCGCATCGACCGCGGGGTTGTCGGCCTCGAATCGAATCTCGACGCCGAGCCGGAACTGCTCACGGTTTGCCACGCATACTCCTCCGAATCCACCGCGTGCAGACTCTACCGTAACCGGGCCGTCACCGTCCCGTCCTGGAACGGCGGCCCCGATCCGGTAACATGAGGCGCCGCCCGCTGACGCGCGCGGCTTGCGCCTTGGCGGGGGGTCGCACCGCCTTCCCAGGGCCACATAACGCCAATAACAAAAGGGGAAACGGATGACCCCACGTACACGAAAATCCTGTGGCTCGCCGCGACCTGCCTGCTCCTGACCGCCTGCGCCTTCAGCCTCATACGCGAATTCGAGGGCGAGACCTTCTACACCCAGCGCAATCTCTGGGTCACCGATGGTGTGCACGAGACCACCAACTACCGCGTCGACTTCATGCTTCCGGCCAACACCCGCGTGCGCATCGGCGACACCAACGAACGCGTGATCAAGGTCTCCGTCCCCGAAACCGGCGAACGCTTCAGGATCATCAATATCCGCAAGTACACCGACCAGGAGATCGAGGTCATATTCCATCGTTACTTCGCGGACCAGCGCCAGGATCTCGATGCGTTCCGCGCCGACGAACGCGAAGCGATCGAATCCGGTGAGATCGAACGCAGCATGAGCAAGGACGCCGTCCTCATCGCCCGCCGTTTCCCGCCCGCCCACGAAACACCATCCATCCGCATGGACCAGTGGCGTTTCTGGAAGAGCGGCAACGACACGCGTTTGGTGCGGTTCGACGATGATCGGGTATCGGAGGTCATCGACTGACGTTCGGGGCAATAGCGCGGGCCCTGATCGAGGCCCGCGCCCTCGCAGCAGCGCTTCGGGGGGGCAGGTCCGCGGGATGCCGATTGCCCACACGGCGCTGGCAAGGGCGGTCGACATCACCTATCGTGCCGGGATCATGTCCGAGGCCTCCGCCCGCACCCGCGACCCCTTTGCCACGCTGAACGCTGCCCAGCGCGCAGCGGTCGAGTACGGCATGGATTCGCTGCGCGCCGGCGCGTCGCCAGGTCCGCTGCTGGTGATCGCCGGTGCCGGCTCGGGCAAGACGCGCACGCTGACCGCCCGCGTGGCGAACCTGATCCTCAACGGCGCCGACCCGCGCCGCATCCTTCTGCTCACCTTCACGCGCCGCGCGGCCCGCGAGATGACGCGCCGCGCGCAGGCCCTGATCGCCGACGCCACCGCTTCCGGCAGCGCGGGCGAGGTCGAACTCGATTGGTCCGGTACCTTCCACGCGACCGGCCAGCGCCTGCTGCGCCTGCACGCCCGGCAACTCGGCCTGTCGCCGGACTTCACGGTACTCGACCGCTCGGACGCCGAGGACCTGATCGACATCGTGCGCAGCGACCTCAAACTCGGGCAGGGCGGGCGGCGCTTCCCGCGCAAGGGGGCCTGCCTGTCCATCTACTCGCTGGCGGTCAACGCACGCCTGCCCCTCGAACAGGTGCTCAAGCGGCAGTTTCCCCAGTACGGCGACTACAAGGATGACCTCAGGCGCCTGTTCGCCGGCTACGTCGACGCGAAGCAGCAGCGCGACCTGCTCGATTATGACGACCTGCTGCTCTACTGGGCCGAGGCCCTGCGTGCACCGCAGATCGCGGAGGACATGCGGCGGCGCTTCGATCACATCCTGGTCGACGAATACCAGGACACGAACGCCGTGCAGGAGGACATCCTCCTCGGCCTCGCTCCGTCCGGTGCGGGGCTGACCTCCGTCGGCGACGACGCGCAGTCGATCTACGCCTTCCGCGCCGCGACGATCGAGAACATCCTGCAGTTCCCCTCGCGCTTCCCGCGGGCCGTGGAGGTCGTGCGCCTGGAGGAGAATTATCGTTCCACGCAGCCGATCCTGGCGGCGGCTAACGCCGTCATCGCGCGCTCGCCGCGACGCTACGAAAAGGAACTCTGGTCGCAACGCCCGGGCGGTGGTCGGCCGATGCTGCTTACGGTCGAAGACGACCGCGCCCAGGTCGACCACATCGTCCGCGAAGTGCTCGCCCGGCGCGAGGAGGGTGTCGACCTCAAGCGCCAGGCCGTGCTGATGCGCGCCGGCTGGCACTCCGGGTCGCTCGAGATCGAACTCACGCGCCGCAATATCCCCTTCGTGAAGTACGGCGGGCTCAAGTTCCTCGAGGCCGCGCACGTCAAGGACACGGTGGCCGTCCTGCGCTGGGCGGAGAACCCGCGCGACCAGGTGGCCGCGTTCCGCGCGCTGCAGATCCTGCCGGGCATAGGTCCGGGCAACGCCCGCCGGGCGCTGGCGGAAGTCGAGCGCGGTGGGCCACTGGGCGATGCCCTGCGGCGCTTCCGGGCACCGGCCAATGCACGTGAGGAGGTCGCTGTACTGGCGGACCTGATGACCGCGCTGACGGACGCCCAAACCGACTGGAGTACGCAGCCCAACCTGGTGCGGCGCTGGTACGCCCGCCATGTCGAACGCCTGTACGACAACCCGCAGCCGCGCGAACGCGACCTCGAGCAGTTCGAGCGCATCGCCCAGACCTACCCGAACCGCGGCCGCTTCCTGAGCGAGGTCGCCCTCGACCCGCCCGAGGTGGCAAGCGACGAGGCCGGAGCGCCGCTGATCGACGATGATTACCTCATCCTGTCCACGATCCACTCGGCGAAGGGCCAGGAATACGACGCTGTCTACCTGATGAACGTCGTCGACGGCTGCATTCCATCGGACATGGCCACGGGCTCGGACGAGGGGATCGAGGAGGAACGCCGCCTGCTGTACGTCGCCCTGACGCGGGCGCGCGATCACCTGCACCTGCTGGTCCCGCACCGCTTCTACCGCACGGGCCAGCGCCGCCACGGTGACGCCTGGGTCACCGCCGTCGTCAGCCGGTTCCTGCCCGAATCGATCAATGAGCACTTCGAACGGCGTGCCGAAGGCGGGATGCGCGCGGAGACGGAGTCAGCCGCAACGGGGGCCGCGCTCGACCTCAAGTCGACCATGCGCGATATGTGGCGGTAACGTCCGAGGCTCCGAAAGAGCCACACGGGGTGCCGGGGTACGGGTCGGGCCGATGTACGCAATCAGTGGGATTTCGCGACCAGGGTCGGCGCGCATGGCGCATCAGCGCGTCACCACCCGATTGCGCCCGGCCGCTTTGGCGGCGTAGAGGGCGTCGTCGGCGCGCTTGACGAGGGACCCGGGGGTGTCGCCAGGCATATGAGCGGCGACGCCGAGGCTGAGCGTGATACCGATCTCGTCGATGAACACGGCCTGCTCGACCAGGCCGCGGATTGCCTCGGCCGCCTCGCGGGCGCCCTCGATCGCCGTGTGCGGCAGCACGGCCAGGAATTCCTCGCCACCCCAGCGCGCCAGCAGATCACTCTCTCGCAGCCGCCCCGAGATCAGCCGTGTCATCTGCTGGAGGACATCGTCACCGCAGGCGTGACCGTGTTTGTCGTTCACCGCCTTGAAGTGGTCGATATCGAGCATGATTACGGTCAGGGGGACGCCATGGCGCTCGGCGCGTTTGATCTCCACCTTCAGCGTGTTCTCGGCGGGGTGGCGCGTGTGCACGGCCGTGAGATCATCGAAATCGGCCAGCTGCTGGAGCCGGCCCATGAGGCGCTGCTCGGCCGTCACGTCGCGCTGGATGGACATGTAGTGCGTGATGCGGCCGCGGGCGTCGCGTATGGGCGCGGTGCGCCACTCGAGGTGGAAGGCCGTACCGTCATAACGGTAGTTGATGGCGCGTGCATCGAAGCTGCGGCCTGCTTCGAGCGCCTCGCGCAGACGTCGCAGCACCTGCGGGTTGGTCTCTGCGCCCTGCAGCACGCGTGGTGTGCGGCCGATGATCTCCTCTGCGGGCCATCCCGTCATCTCCGTGAACGCGGCATTAACGTAGAGAACGCGCGGGCCGGGCAAATCGAGCTCGGCATCCGTGATCAGCACGGCGTCATAGGCGGATTCGATGGCGGAGCGGAAAATCGCCGACCAGTCGGCGTATTCGGTCATCGTGGCGGTGGTCTCGGCGTGAGGCGTATTGCTCAAATGTGTGTGTCCGGCTGTTGTTGTGAAGCGCGACCGGGCGGACAGCCGCGCATCGCGAGCACATCGTTGCTTCAGGGTAGTCCGCACGGTCAACAATAGGAAGTCCGCTGCATGGCCTTCCATGCCCGCTTCGATCAGAGGTATTGTGATGCAGCCGATTATGGAGGCGTGTAATGAGCGATCAAGGTGCGGTGGAGGCGCGCGCGAGCACCGGTGTGCCTGGTCTCGATGAGATTCTGCATGGGGGCCTCATCGCCGGGCGGAATTACCTGGTTCGCGGCGGGCCGGGCTCGGGCAAGACCACGCTCGGCGTGCATTTCCTGCGCGTCGGCGAGCCGGCGAACAATCTGTTCGTCACCCTCGGTGAGACAGCGGAGCAATTGCGCGACAACGCTCACCGTAGCGGTCTCCCACTGGACGTCGTGCCGATACTCGACGCATCCCCGGTCGATGCAGAGGGGGGCTCCGAGCAGGCCTACAATCTGCTCGAGAGCTGGGAAGTCGAGGGTGGCACGGTCCATGATCGCATTGTCGAATACGCCCGAAACCATGCCCCGCAACGCGTGTTTATCGATTCGCTCACGCAGCTGCGCTACCTGACGCCGGACGGCTACCAGTTCCGCAAGCAGGTCCTGTCGCTGTTGCGCCAATTGACCGCGAATGGCGCAACCGTGATGTTTACATCCGAGATCGGGGCCGCCGGCAGTGACGACGACTTGCAATTCCTCGCCGACGGGGTCATTCAACTGACCCGGACCGACGGTGGACGGGTCTGTACGGTCAGCAAAATGCGTGGCTCCGGCTTCTTCGAAGGCGGGCACCATTACGCTGTCGGCGACGGCGGCATGGTCATATACCCGCGGCTCGTACCGGAGGAGCACAACCGGGCCTTCGCGCAGGAATCCATCGGTTCGGGGATCGCGGCAGTCGATAAACTGACCGGCGGGGGCATCGAGCGCGGCACGGTGACGGTGCTTTCCGGTCCCAGTGGAGTCGGCAAGTCGACGTTCGGTGCGCACTTTATGCAGGAGGCGGCCAAGCGGGGGGAGCGCTCCGTGATCTACGGTTTCGATGAGGGGCGTGCGACCTTCGAGCACCGGCTCGCCCGGATCGGCATGCCGATTCAGGAGATGCTCGAAAGCGGTGCCCTTGCGTTTGAATACATCGAGCCCATGAGCTACAACCCGGACCGGTTCGCGCTGCTGGTGCGCGACGCGGTCGAGCGCAGGGGCGTCCGGGTCGTCATGCTCGACAGTCTGTCGGGATACCGCCAGTCCATTCCCGGCAAAGAGATGGGAACGCGTATCCACGAGCTCACGCGTTACCTGGTCAACATGGGTGTCACGGTCATCCTGGTCAACGAGGTGAAGTCGATCGTCGCGCAGGAACCGCGCGCGACGGACGACGGGGTCAGCTATCTGGCCGACACGATCATCCTGCTCCGCTATATGGAAGCCGAGGGTGAACTGCGCAAGAGCGTCGGTGTCCTGAAAAAACGCACCAGTGATTTCGAGAAGAGCGTGCGCGCATTCGATATTACCGAGGATGGCATTCGGGTCGGTGAACCGATGCGGGGGGTGCTGGGCGGCGCTGGCGGCGGCGCCGACAGGTTCGCACCCGCCGGCGCAGGCCATGGCGTTGACTGACGGGGCGGCGAAGGATCGCCCCAGGGTCGCGGTCAGTCTGCAGTCCAGCGGCAATACTCGGCTGATCCATGAGATTCTCGGCGACCGCGACGTGGTTGGCGGCGATATCGCCCTCGACGAAGCCGGTGAGCCCGCGTTCGACCTCGCCATCGTCGATGCCGCCGAGGTCGTTCGATCCCGGGAGTTCCTGCGGCGCTGCCGCGGACTCGTCGAGCCGGTGATCCTGCCCGTTCTCGTTGTGGTCGATCGCGGCAGCGAAACCGGACGGATGACGCGTGAACTCGGCGTCACGGCGGATGACGTCGTGCGTATTCCCACCACCCGCGAGGAATTGGTCACCCGGATCGACAATCTCCTGCGCCTGCGCGCGCTTTCACGTAATGCGCTTGATCTGCATACCCGCTACGAGCGGGTCAGTCTTGAGCTGGAAGGCGCAAACCGGGCGCTGCGCACCCTGAATGCCGGCAACGAGGTGCTGGTGCGCGCCGGCGAGGAAGGCGAGCTGCTGAGGCAAATCTGTCGCGTCATTGTCGAGTCGGAAGACTATGAAATCGCCTGGGCCGGATTCCGGCGCGATGGCGAGGACGAAGATGACGAGATCGCGATTGAAGTGGCTGCCGGTGAGAAGGCCGGCTATGCCGAAGGCCTCCGTCTGCGCCGGAGCCGATTCGGTGGAGCGCCCGCCTGGCGCGCAATGGAAACGGGCGGCGCGATCGTGGTTGAGGATATCCTGCGGGAATCTTCTCTCGGGGAGTTGAGGGATAGCCTCCAGCAGTGGGGACTCTCGAGCGGCATTGCTCTGCCCCTGCGACCGGAAAGCGGTGCCCCCGGGGTTCTTGCGATCTATTCGGGAACCCAGGATACGTTTCATGACAACGAGCGTGAACTCCTCATGCGCCTGGCCACCAATACCGCGTTCGGGTTGAACGCACTGCGGGTCGCGGAGGAGCGTGATCGGACCAACGAGGCGATCCACGATCTCGCTTACAACGATCCCCTGACCGGTCTGTACAACCGCAATGCGCTAGCGGAACGGCTCGATAGTCTCCTCAGCGAGGGCGGGACGAATCAAAAAGGCGCTGTTCTGTTTGTCGACCTTGATCGGTTCAAGATCATCAATGACGCCCTCGGCCACGGCGTCGGCGACATGGTGCTGCAACAGATCGCTGGACGTCTGCAGCAACTCGTCCGCCCGGAAGACCTGGTGGCCCGGCAGGGCGGCGATGAATTCATCGTCGTCATGGCGGATTCGCCCCGATCCACCGAGCGGGGGCAACCCGCATTGGGGGCCGATACGGTCAAAGCCGCGGGCCGCGCGCTGGCCGAGCGTATCGCCACCCGTCTACGCGATCCCGTTATCGTAGACGGTACGGCACACAACGTGGAAGCCAGTATCGGCATCAGCTTCTATCCCGAGCATGCCACGACTGCGGACGAACTGATCGACCGCGCTGACGCCGCGATGTACACGGCCAAGAAAATGCAGGGCCATGTCTGTACCTACTCGGAACTGATCCCGCAACAGCGCTATCAGCGCCTGTCCATGGAGGCCCGACTCCGGGACGCGCTGGAAACCGGTGAATTCCGGCTCCACTACCAGCCGCAGTTCAACCTGGATTCCGGGGCCATCGAGGGTGTAGAGGCGCTCATACGGTGGCCGCAGAGCGACGGCAGCCAACTCTCGCCGGCGGAGTTCATCCCCGTGGCCGAGGAGAGCGGTCTGATCGTGCCCCTTGGTGAATGGGTGCTGCGCACCGCGATCGAGCAGCGACTCGCCTGGCTGGCCGACGGTCACGACCTGATGATGTCGGTGAATGCCTCCATCCGGCAACTGCAGGAGAAAGAGGCGATTCGCCGGACGATGACGGCGATCAGTAGCGCCTATGACCCCGCGCGGATCGAACTCGAGGTGACCGAGAGCGATCTCATGCAGGGTGGCGATGAGAGCATCAGGACGATCGAGACACTGAACGAGCGGGGTTTCCGGATCGCCATCGACGATTTTGGTACGGGGTATTCGTCTTTGAGCCGGCTGCAGGAGATGCCGATCAATACCCTGAAGATCGACCAGAGTTTCGTCGCCGGACTGGAAGGCGCTGGCCGTCAGGCGGCCATCGCGCACACGATCCAGCGACTCGCGGAAAACATCGGGCGTCGCACCGTCGCCGAGGGGGTCGAGACAAACGGGCAGCGCCGCAAACTGCTCGAAATCGGTTGCTCGATCGGTCAGGGTTTTCTGGTGAGTGCCGCCGTACCGCCGGATGAGGTCATCAGGATGCTCGACCACCGCTTTTCGGACGCTCGCGATACTGAGAGCGGTTAGCGGGCATCGGTACACCAAGCGGGTACCGATAAGCCCTCCCGCCCCCGCTGTGCGAAAGCGCCCGGGTCAATCGCTGCAGCTTTCCTGCGGGCCGTTATACACCCACAAACCATGTCCGGCGGGTGCTCCATGAGCTCGCAGCCAAGGTGGACGCCGTCGAGTCCATTGTCCCCGTGCGCCGTCCGCGCCAGCTACCGATTGTGGTTTGTGCACCGGAACTTGAGACGGGTAGCGAGACAATGGGCCGGGACAAGGCTGACTGCTTGCTGTTGATGGTAGGCCCGGCTGGATTCGAACCAGCGACCAAGGAATTATTAGTTCCCACCAGCGGCGTTAGCGCTCGCTTGCCGCTGTTTGAAGGCGTTCGATAAGTCCCCGCAATTCTTGACGTTACGGGAATTCTCGCGTCCCATTGCGTTTGAAGGCACCCGCCGGAATTTGTCGCGAGGTGTCTACATGGCGTCTACACGAGCCGACCAAGGAATTTCAGGAGGAATGCCGTGAAGCTGACCAAGTCCGCCGTCGACCGCATCGAGGCCCCGGCCACCGGCCAGGCCTTCCACCGCGACAGCGTCCTGAAAGGCTTCGGCCTTCGGGTCACCGCGAAGGGGGCCAAGAGCTTTGTTGTCGAGACCCGCGTGAGCGGCCGCGTCCGCCGCAAGACGCTCGGGCGCTACGGGCCGATGACCGTCGAGCAGGCCCGCAAGCAGGCCCAGCAATTCCTGGGCGAGGTGGCCTCGGGCGCGGACCCGATCGAGGAGGCCCGGGTCGAGCGTGACCGCTCGGTGACGCTGGGGGAGGTCTTCGAACTGTACCTGTCCACCCGAAAGGGTCTGAAAGACGCCACGGTCTTCGACTACCGCCGGATCCTGCGCGAGGCGTTTTCGGACTGGCAGGACCGGCCACTCGCGGCGATCGGCAAGGACGCGGTCGCCAAGCGCCACGCGAAGCTCGGCGAGCGCAGCGAGGCCCGCGCGAATCACGCCATGCGCCTGCTGCGCGCCCTGTTCAACTTCGCCCACCACCAGTACGAGGACGGGGAGGGGCACAGCCTGTTCCCGGAGAATCCGGTGACGCGCCTGTCGCACACGCGGGCCTGGTATCGCGTTGAGCGCCGCCGCAGCCTGATCACGGCCGCGCAGCTCCCGGACTGGTTCGCGGCCGTGCAGGGCCTGCGCGGCGAAGATGCAGGCGTCTACGATCGCGCGGTCGGGGATCTACTGCTGTTACTGTTATTCACTGGCCTGCGCCGTGGCGAAGGCTTGTCGCTGCGGTGGGAGTACGTCGATCTGGACGAGCGGACGCTGCGGATTCCGGACACCAAGAACCGCAAGCCGCTGACGCTGCCGCTGCCGGACTACTTGGCCGAGCTGCTTGAAGCACGGCGGGAGTTCGTGCAGGGGCCTTTCGTGTTCCCGGGGACTGGTGCGGCCGGCCATCTCGTTGAGCCCCGGCCGCGGATGCGGCGGGTTACCAAGGCTTCGGACATGTCGTTTACGCTGCACGACCTGCGGCGCACCTTCATCACGATCGCCGAGAGCCTTGATATCCCGGTCTACGCGATCAAGCGCCTCGTGAATCACTCGATGGATCATGATGTGACGGCCGGCTACGTCGTCATGGACATCGAGCGGCTCCGCGAACCGATGCAACGGATCGCGGATTTCATCCTGCGGTCGGCGGGACATCGTGATACGGCGCAGGTACTCTCGCACCGTCGCCGCGCGTAAGGGCGATTCCAACTGGGGGAAACGTCAATGACAAGTACTTGTGAATGGTGCGGAGCTGGCAAGGCGCCGGAAGCCGTGAAATGCCCGAATTGCCGGAGTTGGCGTAAGGATGTCGGTGAATCGCGGATGAAATCCTACGTCTTCCTAGGTACCGCGGGTGCTTTGGGTGGCTTCCTGTATGGATGGGGCCACTGGAGCGCCCCGGGGAACTTTTTCTCGCTGGAAGAGTTCGTGTTGTCGATCTCGGGATGGGTAGTAATCGCTCTCGCGGCCTTCGGCACCTACTTTGGAATAAAGGTGAGCCGCGAACTCGGCACTTGGTGGTGGATGTAGGCGTTCGCTTACGGTGCAGTAGTGCCCAAATTCCAACTGGGTATGTACCTTGGCGAGATGATTCCTTGCGCGCGGCCCAGATGGAGCGGTGTTTGATCTCCAGATCCGGAGGCAAGTCCTTTCGAATGCAGTCGATTCCGCATTCATCCGGCATTGAAAATGTCCGGAATCGGTCGAAATCGGGAGCGGTAATTGGATTTTGAATCGCTGAAAGGATTTCTCGAGCGCGACATGCGGATGTCGCACATCTATCAACCGGCCATGCTCCTGACCCTTCTGGATCATGGGGGATGGGCCTCGGTTCGAGAGGTGGCGGCCGGCCTCTTGGTTCACGACCAGAGCCAGCTCGAGTATTACGAACAGATCACGAAGACAATGCCCGGGCGTGTTCTCAAGAACCGCGGTGTGGTGGAAGTCGACAAGCGCGGGGCGCGGATTGAGGGCTATCGTCTACCCGGCTTCGAGACGCTCTCACCAACGCAGATAGAAGAACTACGGGCTCTCTGTAAGCAGCGCATAGATGACTATATAGAGCGCCGTGGAGCAGCTATCTGGGATCATCGGCGCCCCGCGGGTGACTATATCCCGGGAACCGCACGGTATGAAGTCCTGAAACGGGCTGGTTTCCATTGCGAACTCTGTGGCATCTCGGCGGATGAGCGGGCCCTTCAAGTCGATCACATTGTCCCCCGCAACCGCGGCGGCTCAAATCATCCAGAAAACCTACAGGCCCTTTGCGTCTCCTGTAACGCCAGCAAACGCGACCGCGACGATACGGACTTCCGAGCTGTGCGTAGGTCCTTTGAGCACCGAGAGGCTGACTGTGTCTTCTGCGCGCCGCCGGCCGATCGCCAAATTGCCGAGAACGAACTGGCGTACGCGCTGTTGGATGGCTACCCGGTAACGCCACTGCACGCCCTCGTAATCCCTAAACGTCATCAGGCCGATTACTTCAGCCTCTTTCAGTCGGAAGTCAATGCGGTGAATGCGCTTATCACCGAGGCACGTCATAAAATCGAAGAGCGCGATCCGGAGGTCTCTGGTTTCAACATTGGCGTGAATATCGGGGCATCGGCGGGGCAAACGGTGTTTCACTGTCACGTGCACCTGATTCCCCGCCGCAACGGTGACGTCACGAGCCCTCGTGGGGGTGTGCGCCACACGATCCCGGATAAAGGCGATTACCAGGAAGGGACATGAACCACACGCCTTCATGGAGGCCGACGATGACGTCTTGTCAGACGGGAGTGACCCGACATGGAATTTGTTCTGTACGAGCGTAGTGAACACTTCGACTATTTCGACACAGAATTGGACGGCGCTCTGGCATTCCAGTTTGGCGATCAACTCGCGCGGGCTCGAATTGTCCTGTCTGGACGCTCTTACGAGCAAATCGAAAACGGGCTTGACTCGCTCCATTGGCTGCTGGGGCAAGGTGGCCAACGATTCATGGCCGAAATTCGTGGGGGTGAACACGGCGAGGCCGTATTCATGAACCGCGCCAAGGCATTAAGCCGATTGATCCCGGTGTTCGATCTTAAGGGTCAGACGGGTTTCCCTCGTGCAACATGGCCTGACTACTTTGCGCTCCTCGCGCTCGCCTCTGTTGGGGAGGAGTTGTATTACGAAGGTCAGTCCTGGGAAGAAATCCACGGAAGTGCTTTGGTCTCGGAACTCGACCTGCACGAGGAGCAGCAGCGGCACGATTGGCGCCGGTGGGGAACTGCTATGGAAGCCCTTGAGGCGGTCTGTTACGCGGCGTATCTCGATACGCAGCGACAGCGAGGAGGGCGGGGGAAACAGGCGGCGATGCGCCCATTTGATGAGCTTCGCAGACGATTATTGACGCACTACGACGCCCAGATGGCTGGTGGTCGACGTTCAGACCGTGGTGCCGCTAAGCGCCTGTATCAGCTCTTTCAGGATGAGGTGGACGGCGTCCTGACCACTGATGATCCAGTGCATCAGATAGCCAAGTGGATCGGGCGACACCGCCGCCAGAGCCAAGCGTAACTCTAACGACCAATCGACACCGGGTATCCCTCGGCCCGCCGGAAGTATACCCGTGGCCGCTCGCGGTATACCCCGGGTGGCTCGAGCAATTCTTTGTCGCCCTGCGTCTCCGCATTCTCCGTTGTGTCTTACGACAGCAAACGGAGAGCAAGATGAAACCAGCCCTACTTACGACTGAAGAAGCCGCCGAATATATCGGCATGAGCAAGTCTTTCCTTGAGCGGGACCGTTGGGCGGGAGCCCGGATTCCCTTTGTTCGGGTAGGTTCCCGCGCCGTCCGCTATCGGGCCGAAGAACTCGATCGTTATCTGGCCGGTCAGGTCCGGCGGTCCACCAGCGATGACGGGAGCTTTAGCCATGTATGCCGCTAAAGGGTTGTTGCTGGCGGCGGCGCTGGCCGTGCGAGTGACTTTCGGGCGGCCGCGGTTTCCGGAAGGCCCTATAGGGGGAAAACGCCCCTATAGGGCGTCGAACCGGGCGGACAGCGATGCTAAAGGGGGCGAAGCATGAGTGAACATCCTGACGAGATCTCCACAGCCACGGTCACGAACTTTCCCTCGGCCGCCGATGATGCGTGGAGCGGGATCGAGACGCCGCCCGGCTACACGCTTTCGGACCGCGGGGTGTTTCTGGAACCGACCGGCCCCAAAGGCTCACCGGTTCTGATCGCTGGTCCGGTGTGGGTGACAGCTCAGGCGCGGAGCGGGGAAGGTCGCAACTGGGGCCTGCTACTGGAGTGGCTCGATTCGGACGGCCACCGCCGCCAGCTGGCGATCGCGAGGTCACGGCTGCACGAAAGCAGCGGAACACTTGTCCAGGACCTCGCGGACCTGGGGCTCGCAGTCGTGCCGGGTAAGGAACGCGCGCTGATGACCTACCTGGGCACTTTTGAGCCGAGGGAGCGGGTACGCAGCGTGGACCGGGTCGGTTGGCTGGCCGAGTCCACCTTCGGCACGGGCATGGCGTATGTGCTGCCCGCGCAGGTGATCGGAGGAGACAACGCGGAGCCCATCCATTTCCAGCCGGAACGCCACAGCCCTTCCGCGGACACCATGCGGACCCAGGGCACGCTTGAGGCGTGGCAGCATAAAGTAGCCTCGCCGCTCGCCGGCAATCCGTTCCTGGTGTTCGCGTTGTCGGTGTCGTTCGCCGCGCCTTTGCTGAAGCCCGCCCGGCTCGAGGCCGGCGGCTTCCACCTTTATGGCCGTTCCTCGCATGGGAAAACCACGGCCGCGCAGGTTGCCGCGAGCGTGTGGGGCTGTGGAGCCGATCCGGGGGCGGAGTCCGATAAAGCGTATATCCGCCGATGGAACACGACAGCCAATGCCCTTGAGGGCCTGGCCGCCGCGCACAATGACGGGTTGCTGGTGCTCGACGAGATCGGGACCTCCGGCACGCAGGATTTCGGCCGCCTCGTGTACGACCTGATGGGTGGACAGGGCAAGGCGGCCATGAACAGCGAGCGTGCGCTCAGGCAGGTGCGCTCGTGGCGGAGTCTGGTTCTGTCTACGGGCGAGATATCCGTTGCCCAGCGTGTCCGGCAGGACGGTGGGCGGCAACCCCGCGCCGGGCAGCGTGTCCGCTTCATGGATCTTCCCGCTGGTGGCAGCGTGATAACCGCGCCCGCCCCTGGGAGTGACCCAGCTGCCTACGCGCAGGCCCTTAAAAGCGCCTGTGCCGACTGTTACGGAACCGCCGGGCCGGCATTCCTGGAGGCGCTGATTGGCGGATACTCGACGGAGGCAGCGTTATCGGAGGCTGTCCGGAACCGACTTGAGGAAGCATGGACACGGCTCGCGGTATCCGGTCTACCGGCTGAGGCGGTCCGAGCACTGGATCGCCTCGCTCTGGTTCTGGTTGCCGGTGAATGGGCCGCGGAAGCGGGCATCGTGCCGCTTGAGCCCGCGGAAATCGGAAACGCCGTCGACTTTGTGCGGCGCGGTTGGCTCGCAGACGGTGGCCATATCGCCGAGGGCGAGCGGGGCGTCATGACGGTCCGTGACTTTATTCTTCGCCACGGCAGTCGGTTTGCCGACGCCAGCGACAGCGGCGGCCCGGACGTGCGTGACCTCGTGGGCTACATCGACAAACGATACCAACTGTACCTGTTCACGCCGGAAGGGTTCGCGGAGGCGTGCCAGGGCATGGATCCACGACAGGTCAGCACCGCGCTCAAGGAGCGTGGGTTATTGGCGACAAATGAGGGCGGAAGGCATACGAGCAAGCGGTCCATACCGGCCAAGGGCGACATGCGGATCCGGTTCTACGCGGTGCGGATGGGAATCGTGGAAGCTGAGGACGGCGTTGGCTAACCCGCGCGGGACACCGGGGCATGCGGGACGAAGCCAATATTATCAGGGAGTTACCACAATACGGTCGGATCGGGGTGGCTGGGACACTTGGGACAGACAAGTCCCTCCTACCCCAGCCGTCCCATCCGGGGTGTAGAAGCGCAACCCCTTGAAAACAGGCACTGTGTCCCAACTGCCCCGGCTGTCCCGCCCGATGACTAGGGCAGACCTGCCCCAAAGGTGTGCGCGCTGGCGACAATGCCTGACATTGCTTGCGCTATTGGGTCCCTATGACCGCCCGTATCCATCACGGATCCGTTAACCTGGGGCATCGCCGGCACCGCCTAGGTTTCATACCACCGTGAGCGCAATGCCTCCTTGCTCTCGGCGTAGTTCTCTTCCGCTTGACGCATCCGGATATGAACGGCCGTGTGACAGTTTGGGCAGAGCAGCGCGAAATCCTCGGGCCGCGATTCGTGGGCTTCCGGAAGCTGGGAAACCGGGACCTTGTGATGGGCTTCGATATAAGGGGTTCCATATACCGTCTTAAAGTCGGTGCCACAGATATCGCATACCCATTCACGAGCTTCCTTGACCGCCTTAACAAGACTCTTGTTTCGCTCCGCCACAATGTGCGTCACATACCGCCGAGTACCCTCGGATTTACCCGTCGGTTCCCCATGCGGTGAACTTTCTTGGGCGTTCAGGATAGGAACGCGGTTCAAAATGACCGACGAGTCCTCGACCGTATGGACCGTGTAAAAGCCCTCGAACAGCCACTGGCCCTTGTCTTGGATAAAAAGGAAAACCGGATACTGTAGCCGTGGTTGTTGAACGAGAACCTGATTCGGCTTGTGTTGAAGACTGACCTTTCCCTTGATCGCCTTGAACGAGTATCGGTAATACTCGCCGGCAGATCCGATCCACCCATCTTGTGGGTACCGTCCGGGACTGGTCTTTATGATTACACCCTTTGGAGATTCTGCAGACCCGATCCAGTTAATTCCCTGTTGGGGAGTATTGCCGATCGAAGACGCCTCTCCTAGCCATTGCGAAGAACCTTCCACTTTTGAATATTGGATCAGATCATAAAGTTCGCTCTTGGGGATGCGAGCGCCCGGATGCAAAGTAAAAAGATCATTGCTGTTTTCTATACCCATAAAGATCTTTTTCTTGGAGTGCTGTCAATAACTGTACGATGTTCATTGTTGAGAGCGGTTTTGCTGAACTTCGAAGGCTACATACGGCCCGTTTTCACCAACGAACTGTATTGCCGTCTGGATAGCGTCCTCCATAGATGAGGCATCGGGGACGACTCGCGTGTACTCGATCGAGGCAAAAATGCTTCCGAGGTCGTCGGCAACCACCACATCGCCTACAGAACCCCATATGCTTGCGCCCGAGTATCCTCGCCTCAACTCTACGTCGCGTCCGCGACGAAGATTCTCCGGGCGGAATTGTCGTCGCGCCCGGCGCAACTCGTACTCCTTCGACCCTGACATGAACCACTCATATGCGCGAGTCGTAAGCGGTACGAAAACTCGTGTACTCATTTCTTTCGCCATAAGCGCTGCGATGCTAGAGATCGCGCCAGTAATAGTACTTATTCGCCTGTTTGTAGACTCGGCTGCCATCCGACTCTACAAAACCTAACCTTCCGCGGCGACCCTCTGGGGCCTTGCTAAAGCCCGCCTTGAGGAGAAAACTATGATTCGGATCCGTCGCGATAAGTTCCGCTATGGCAGGCTTGGGTACCCAGCGATCTTGGGCGAATTCTAACGAAGCCTGGACAAGCGCAGTACCAACACCCGTGCCTACTTCCTCGGGTACTACGCAGACCCGCCTCAGCCACAGTGCTTCGATATAACCACCTCGATCACGTTCGATTGCCTTGCGATCTGCGGGCCTCATGTGAGGAGGAAGGCGTGAAAGGGCCACAACACCAATGATCCCGTGATTCCTGCGAGCATAGATATAGACGCCGGGCGAGTCACCAAGGTAGTGAGATCTACGCAATACTGCTGCACATTCCAGTCTCATGGATAGATCGACGGCTATGTGCAAATCGAGTTTTTCGCTGTTCCGGTCCAGCCATGTTGTATGGAAATAGGGATGCAGTACCGCAGTTCCGCCCGGCACATGAACGACCCCATCCTTTAGTCGTGCAGTCCCGCTCTGTCGATCGAGTTGTACGGCCGTTTGGGAGCGGTAAACCGAGTCATTATCCCGGATGTTGTATCCCGGGGGGATGATAACCGTCCCCTCAGCGTCCCTGTATAGGCGATACGAAGTACCGGAAACCGGCGTGTGTTGTCTAAACATGGTTTATATAGCCTTACTGATTCCCGCGCTTTTCATCAAGCAGATCATGCATCAGGTCACGACTTGCAAGTGAAAGTACATACAACGCCACACAGGTTATAGCTAACAACGTTGTCAATGCGGAGGCGACTAAAACCGCCGCAATATATGGGGCCCACAGAATATGGCACGTAAATGAAGTGCAGGGTATATCTGAAAATCCGATATGTATTGCTAGCGTTAGGGCGCTTGCTCCAGAAAGGATGTAACTTATCCAGAATCCCTGTGCAAGAAACGTGAAGATACGGACGGGTTTGTGATAGCGCTCGAGAAAGCGAGCTTCTGAAGAGCCTGTGCCGGTGTACTGTTCGCCTGCTTCCGAAAGTTTCTTGATGACATGCGGGAGAAGTGTCGCCACGGCGACATGCGCGGCTAGGATCGCCGCGGAGATCTGAAGTAAAACACTCGCTACCTCAGTGCTCATATGCTTCGTGCCTGCTCAAACGCGCCCCATGCCTGATCGGGGAATGCCTCGGAATCCAGGACTCTATTTCCGCCAAAAGACTCTTCGAGAATCTGTTGCTCGTCCGCCTTCATGTTCTTCGCAAACTCTGGATCCCGTAGCGCTCGCATGATAAGGGTGCATGCGTCGGCGAGGGTTCCCCGGTACGCGGGAATGCCTCCTCCTACGAAGAATCCGACGTTGGGGCCTGCAATCTGGGTGTAGGCCCCTATGTTCAGAGGCGTGATACTCGTAGAAATTGTCGGTAGGACGGGGTTGTGTAGCTCCGAAGAGCGCTTTAGGGCCGCGTGATGGCTGGCGGCTTGTTGAAACGGCGCGGGATCATGATGGCGACCGGATTCAGGAATCGGCGGAACACCCGCATACACGACATCTGCGCCACACAAGCGGCAGAGCTCGAGAATAAGAGAGCGTGGCATGCCCCGTTCATAGAGCGTCTTCATTGCCGGATAAACAGTAATAGCGACATTACTGCCGCGGTGGTGGATCAGTTCCGATACGCCTTGGAGTGCGGCGAATCCCGCAGGTAGAACGTCGATTTTCAGGCATTGAACGCCGATATCTATCAGTTGGTCCGCTACCTTAACGATATGGTCCGCGCGTCCTGTTATGTTCGCTGAGTAAATGGTATGGGTGCCCGCGGTAGCATCGAGGGCGGCTTTGGCGCGGTCGATGAGTCGTGAACGGGGTTGGTTCGACATCCGTTCATCATCTTCAATAATGTCGATCCCACTCTGCGAGGCAATCTTGCATATCGTGGCGAACTCGGGCGTGCTGAGTCCAAATCGCGGCTTCACAGAGTAGGCTACGATGGGCCGATCATGAACGTTAAGGAGACTGCGGAGGCCAGTAATGCCGAGGCGGGGGCCAAGAAAATGCGCCTTGACAGATTTAGGTAGCGTACAAGACGCCACTACCGCTTTACGTCCCATATTGGGAGCGCCGAGTACGTCTCCGGCTATTAGAGCGAAAAAGCTTGGTATGGCATTGTATGACCAATCCAAGAACGTGCCGGGAAAGGAAACTGTGACTCGTCCGCTTTCCGGGTCGGGGTCTTGGGTGCTGACAGGCACCCGATCATGCATAGTGGCGGCATCGAGCGATGGTAAAGCCTGCCAAATCGCATGGAGGTCGGTCGTCCATGAAGCCCAACCAAAGTCGCGTTCTAGCTCCTGTAATGCAGCATCGAAGTGGTCTGGGGAGATGTTCTCGTATCGTACGTGGATGTCTTCCGTCGGAAATATGACGTCAAACTCAACGAATGTAATGGCGTCATCGTCCGCAAGCCCGGGGTAAATTTCAGCGAGCTCGGCACGCGTAGCGTTGACGTCAGGTTTCCCCTCGCAACGAGCATGATCGGCCGAAAGGTCGGCTACCTTAAGGTGTTCGCAGCGTCGCACGCGTACTGGCTGCTTGTCGGGGGGGGGACGTTGGAGACCCGTCGACCGCGGCGACGAACAGGAGATAGCTGTCTGACTTGAGGTCCCGGTGACCGCTTCGGATTGTGGAGGTTTTGCGCCCGCTTCGAACGGGGTCAAACCATTTCTCGTCGAGCAACAGCATGTGGATGGCCAATCTGATAGCTCCTTTGCTGACGAGCAAGGCATCGCGGATTACATCATTTAGGCCACAACCTTGGTGGTCGGTGCTCCGCTACCGCACTATGCCCACAAACCGTGGCTTCATGAAAGTCGGTAGCGGATCGTGTACGACGATGTCGAGGCGCTGCGGCGAAGCGTTGTGCCTCGTAGCGTCTACACGCTGTCTACATTGCTTGAGCAGCGATATGTATGCCGTCGTAACTTGTTGATTAATGGTAGGCCCGGCTGGATTCGAACCAGCGACCAAGGAATTATGAGTTCCCTGCTCTAACCACTGAGCTACGGGCCCGGCGGGGGTCGATCGGGCCCTGCGGCCCCGGTGCCTGCCCGGGCGCTTGGCGCCGCCGCGTGTCGCGGCGGCGCCAAGCGCCCGGGCAGGCACCGCGTACTATAGCGGCGGCGGTGGGCCGGCGTCACGGGTTGCGCGCGGACGATTGGTTGCTACCGCCGGTCGGATGGGCGCCGGATGGCGTAGAGGGAGCGGGGATGGCTGCCTACACTCCGGGGAGGACGCCATTCCCCGGCGCCGGGACGCGCCACCAATCCTCTGTGGAGGGCTGCGATGGAACCGACCTGGATTCTCGTGGCTGACAGCGCCCGTGCCCGCCTGTTCAAGGTGGATCGCCCGCGGGGCCCGCTGGCTGAGCATTCCGATTACGTCAATCCCGCCGACCGCCTGCGCGAGCAGGATCTCGAGACCGATGCCCCCGGCCGCGGCGGCCACTACGCCATGGGCGGCGATACCGGCACCAAGGCCCATTACGCCAACCGCTTCGCCAAGCAGATCGCCGATGTGCTCCGCAAGGCGCGCGCCGGTGGCGAATTCGCCCGCCTGTACGTGCTGGCGGCGCCGAATTTCCTGGGGGCGCTGCGCCACGTGATGGATCCACCCACGGCCAATTGCGTCGTGGCCAGTTACGCCAAGGACGTCGTCCGCGAGCAGCCCGAGGGGATCCGCGGACACCTCCCGTACCGGCTGTGAAGCCGCCGCCGCGCCCCGACCGGCTGGGCCCGGTCGGGGAAAGCCCGGGATTCGCGAGCAAGATCGCTCCTACAGGTGCGGTGGGAGGTAGCGCTGCCGGGCGTCGAAGGCGTCGTGGTAGAGGGTGCGGTAGGCCTTTGCGCTGCGCACCCAGCTGGAATCCCGGCGCATGGCGTGATCGATGAGGGCGCGCCAGGTCTCCAGTTGGGCGAAGTGGTCGCAGGCGCGTTGGACGGTCTCCCCGAGGGCGTCCGCGTCGTCGCCATCGAACTGGAAACCGGTTGCGCTGCCGTCGGCCAGGGTCGCGTCGTCCGTGTCCACGACCGTTTCGGCGAGGCCGCCGGTCCGGCGCACGATCGGGATGGTGCCGTAGCGCATGGCGTTGAGCTGGGACAGCCCGCAGGGCTCGAAGCGTGAGGGCATGAGGAGCATGTCGGCGCCCCCGTAAATGCGGTGCGCGAACGCCTCGTCGAAATCGAACCGCGCGTACACGCGATCGGGCCGCGCCTTGCCGGCGCGCCTGAGCGCGTCCCGCAGCACCGGGTCGCCGCTGCCGAGGACGACCACGACGGCGGGCTGGGCGATGATGCGCGCCAGCGCCTCGACGAGCAGATCCACACCCTTCTGTTCGGCGAGTCGGCCGATGTAGGCGATGACCGGCATCGTCTCCTCGGCCTGCAGGCCGGTCTCGCGCAACAGCGCGCTGCGTGCCTCGCGCTTTCCCTCCGGCTGGTCCGCGTCGTATGCCGCGGGCAACGCGGGATCCCGGGCCGGGTTCCAGCGCCGGGTGTCGATGCCGTTCGCGATACCGACCAGATCGGAGCCGCGCCAGGCCAGCAGGCCCTCGAGTCCGGCTCCGACTTCGGGGGTCGTGATCTCCCGCGCGTAGGTCTCGCTTACGGTGGTGACCCGGTCGGCGAAGCCGATGCCGCCTTTGATGAACGACATGTGGCGGTCGAACTCGAGCGCCTCCCAGTGGTCCAGCCAGCCGGGCAGGCCGAGCGTTTGCCGCGTGGTGAGGGCGAACAGGCCCTGATAGGCCAGGTTGTGGATGGTGAACACGGTCGCCGCGGGCACGCGCGCGAGCTGCATGTGCACCGGAACGAGGCCGGTGTGCCAGTCGTGCGCGTGCACGATGTCGGGGCGCCACTCGAGCCCGAGGGCGTCGTCGGCGACCGCCGTGGCCAAGCGGGCGAATTCGTCGAAGCGTTCCGCGTTGTCCGGCCAGGGTGCGCCTTCCGGGTCCTCGTAGGGATGGCCGGCGCGGCGCCTGAACGCGGCCGTCTCGTAGAGCCAGATGCGGCAGCCCCCGGGCAGTTGCGTCTCGAGCAGGCGGGTGTCGGGCCACTCGGCAATGGCGTGCAGGCGGGCGGTCGCACGGGCGCGCTCGATCGCCCCGCCATAGCCGGGCACGAGGATGCGGACGTCTTCACCGAGGGTGTGCAGCGCATCGGGCAGGGCGCCGGCCACGTCGGCCAGGCCCCCGGTCTTGATCAGTGGCTGGACTTCCGCGGCCACATGCAGCACGCGATGGTTGTCAGGCATCGTCGGACTCGCGCTCGAGGATGACGCCGCCCAGCGGCGGCAGGGTGATGGTCGCCGATGCGGGCTGCCCTTGATGGGCGCCGATCGCAGCCTCGACGCGCCCGAGGTTACCCTGGCCGCTGCCGCCGTAGTACCCGCTGTCCGTGTTCATGCACTCCCGCCAGGCGCCGGCCGCCGGCAGGCCGATCAGGAACCCGCTGAGGACCACCGGGGTGAAGTTGAGCGCGATGACCACCTCGCCGTGGGTGTCCAGGCGCCGGAAGACCAGGGTCGAGTGTTCGGCGTCATCGCAGTCGATCCAGGCGAAACCGTCCGGGTGGAAATCGCGCGCGTGCAGCGCGGGCGTGTCCCGGTACAGCCGCGCGAGATCGGCGGTCAGTCGCAGGATACCCGTATGGCCGGGGTGCTGCAGGCAGCCCCAGTCGAGCGCTCCGTCGTGATCCCACTCGCTCGGCTGGCCGAACTCGTCGCCCATGAACAGCAGTTTGTGGCCGGGGTACGTGAACTGCCACAAAAGCAGCAGCCGCAGGTTGGCGCGCCGCTGCCAGGCATCGCCGGGCATCTTGCCGAGCAGCGATCCCTTCTCGTGTACGACTTCGTCATGCGACAGCGGCAGCACGTAATTCTCGCTGAAGGCATAGACGAGCCCGAAGGTCAGGTGTTCATGGTGGAAGCGGCGATGGATCGGGTCGTGGCGCATGTAGGTCAGGGAATCGTGCATCCATCCCATGTTCCATTTCATGGAGAAGCCGAGGCCGCCGACTTCCGTGGGCCGCGTCACGCCTGGCCACGAGGTGGACTCCTCGGCGATGGTGAAGCTGTCGGGGCATTCGCCGTGGGTGGCGACGTTGAGCTGCTGGAGGAAATCGACAGCCTCCAGGCTCTCGCGCCCCCCGTGGTGGTTCGGGGTCCACTCGCCCGCGGCGCGGCCGTAATCGAGATAGAGGATCGAGGCGACGGCGTCCACGCGCAGCCCGTCGATGTGGAATTCGTGCAGCCAGTAGAGCGCGCTGGAGATGAGAAAGCTGCGCACCTCTGGCCGGCCGAGATCGAACGCGAGGGTGCCCCAGTCGGGCATGCTCGCGCGTTGCGGGTCGGCCGGTTCGTAGAGGGCGGTGCCGTCGAACCAGGCGAGGCCGTGCTCATCGCGCGGGAAATGGCCGGGGATCCAGTCGAGGATCACCCCGATGCCGTGGCGGTGCAGCGTATCGACGAAGGCGCGGAAATCGTCGGGCGAGCCGAAGCGGCGGGTCGGCGCGTACCAGCCGGTGCACTGATAGCCCCAGGATCCGTCAAATGGGTGTTCCATCACCGGCAGCAGTTCGATATGGGTAAACCCGAGTGCGCCGACGTAGGTCGCCAGCCGCGCCCCGATGTCACGGTAGCCGAGGAAGCCGCCGTCGGCATCGCGCAGCCAGGATCCGAGATGGACCTCGTAGACCGACATCGGGCCTTCACGCCAGTCGGGCCGTGCCTCCATCCAGTGACTGTCGGCCCAGGGGTAGACCGTTTCCGGCGTGATCCGTGAGGCCGTTTCGGGGCGTGTCTGGGTCGAGCGGGCGAAGGGGTCGGATTTGGTCCGCAGGACCCCGGAGGCGTCGAGCAGTTCGAACTTGTACAGATCGCCGATGCCGGCCTCGGGGATGAAGGCCTCCCAGATGCCCTCTTTGTGACGGGTCAGCGGATGGCGGCGGCCGTCCCAGGCGTTGAACTCGCCGACCACGCTGACCCGCTGCGCGTTCGGCGCCCAGAGCGCAAAACGGATGCCGTCGGTCCCTTCCCGGTGGCGCGCATGGGCGCCGAGCATGCGCCACGCGCTGGTGTGCTCGCCGGAGTGGAAGGCGGTGCGTTCACCCGCGTCGAGTTCCGGCGCGAAGGCGGCGAAGTCGATCGCCGTATGGGTGGCGCCGTCGGCGAAGCGCCACTCGATCGCCCAGGGCTGGCGCACGATGGCGCTCGCGCCGGTCCATTCGAAGACGCCCGCGACCCGGGTCGGCTGCAGCGCGGGACCATCCGGCACGAACCGCGCCGCGATGGCATCCGGGCGCCATGCACGGATGCGCTCGCGGCCGTCCGCTGCCTGGCGTCCGAGGATGTCCTGTGGCCGCGGATGGCGACCGTCGGCGATCTGTTCCAGCGGGTCGCTCAAATGTACTCCCTGGCCGATCCATTACCGGCTGCGCAACAGCATAGTGCGTGCGGCGCGCTTGTGAAACGCTCGGGGTCAATGGAAACGTGGAGGGGATCCTTATGCTGGGAAAACCTGCCTCTCGCAGAGGCGCGGAGTACGCGCAGTAAAGCGAAGAAAGAATAGTGTTCTGGTTGAGGCCGGGATCACTGTCTATGGGGCCGCGTACCGCAATGACGCAGGGTGAGTTATTGTTTTCTCGGCGTACTCCGCGCCTCCGCGAGAAAACGATTTTTCTGCGTCCGATAGGCGTCACCCGCCCTGTCAGCTATGCTTGGAGTGGGAGAATGCCGTCGCCCGGAGGGAGTATGTGGCCGCGCAAGCCGGAGCGTTTTGTCAGCCGTATCACGCGGGAGACGCTGGCACTGGTGTTGGCCGGTGGGCGGGGCACCCGGCTGGGCGGTCTGACGACCGATCGGGTGAAGCCCGCGGTGCCGTTCGGGGGCAAATTCCGGATCATCGACTTCGCCCTGTCGAACTGCGTGAACTCGGGTATCCGCCAGATCGGCGTACTGACCCAGTACATGGCCCATGAACTGATCCAGCACATACAGCACGGCTGGGGTTCCTTCCGCGGCGAGTTCGGCGAGTTCGTCGAACTGCTGCCGGCGCAGCAGCGGGTCGGGGAGATCTGGTACCAGGGGACCGCGGATGCCGTCTACCAGAACGCCGATATCGTCGAGATGCACGAGCCGGAATACGTGCTCGTTCTCGGCGGCGATCATGTCTACAAGATGGACTACGGCACCATGCTCGGCTTCCACGTCGAGCACGAGTCCGACGTCACGGTCGGCTGCATGCCGGTGCCTCGCGGGCAGGCGACCGGGTTCGGCGTGCTCGATGTCAGTGACACAGGCCGCGTCAACGCCTTCGTGGAGAAGCCGGCCGACCCGCCGCCCATGCCGGGGCAGCCCGATATGGCGCTGGCATCGATGGGGATCTACATCTTCCGCACGGAATGGCTGCTTGATCGCCTGCGGGGCGATGCGCTCGATGAGACCTCGGCCCACGATTTCGGCCGGGATATCCTGCCTGGCGCGGTCGCCGAGGGCTGTGCGGTCTACGGTTTCCCGTTTCGTGATCCGGGCGATGACAGGCCGGGGTACTGGCGCGATGTGGGCGATATCGATTCGTACTGGTCGGCCAACCTCGAGCTCATCGGCGTGACGCCCGAACTGAATCTCTATGACCAACAATGGCCGATCTGGACGTACCAGGAACAGTGGCCGCCCGCCAAATTCGTGTTCGATGAGGCCGGCCGTCGTGGTATGGCGATCGACTCGATGGTCTCTGGGGGCTGTATCGTCGCCGGTGCCAGGGTCCACCACTCGCTGCTGTTCAGCAACGTATGGGTCGGCGAGCGCACGACGATCGCAGACACTCTCGCACTGCCCAATGTACGCATCAGTCGCGACTGCCGCATCCGGCGCGCGATCATCGACGCCAATTGCCGGATCGACGACGGCACGGTCATCGGCGAGGATCCCGCGGCCGATGCCGAGCGCTTCGATGTCAGCCGTGGCGGCGTGGTCCTGGTGACGCGCGAGCACCTCGGCCAGGATCGGCGTCAGCGCCCGCGCCACGCGTGATACGCAAACCCACCGGATAAGACCCCCGAGCCCATGAGCGATGACACCCTGCGCGTGGTGCTGTGCTGGCACATGCATCAGCCCGAGTACCGTGATCCACGTGACGGCACGTTCGTCGAACCGTGGCTGCTGCTGCACGCCCTCAAGGACTACACAGACATGGCGGCGCATCTGGAGCGGCTTCCCGGGGCGGCGGGTGTGGTCAACTTCTCGCCGCTGGTACTGGATCAGCTCGGGGCGCTGGTGGATCAGCTGGACGCGCATCTCGACGGCGGCCCGCCGCCGGCCGATCCACTGCTCGCGGCGCTGTGCCCGGACGGGGCCCCCGAGGGCCGGCACGGAAAGCAGGCCCTGCTGCAGGCCTGTCTGCGCGCCCATCCCATTCACATGGTCTCGCGTCATCCGCCGCTCGCGCGCCTGAGCGCGCTGGCGCGCGCCGTGGTCGAACGCCCGGGCGCCGAGGCCTGGCTGACGGGGGGCTTTCTTGCCGACCTCGTCGCCTGGTATCTGCTGGCCTGGCTGGGCGAGAGCGTGGTCGACAGCGATCCACGTGCCGCCCGCCTGCGTGAATGTACCGATGGGCTCGCGGGGGCCGACCGCCGCGAACTGCTGGAAGTCGTGCGCGATACGCTGGCGGGTATCGTGCCGCGCTGGCGTGCCCTCGCGCAAAGCGGGCGGGTAGAGCTGGCCTGTAATCCCTACGCGCACCCGATCCTGCCCTTGCTCATCGATTTCGAGAGCGCCCAGGAGGCGCGGCCCGACACGGCCCTCCCGGCTGA
The DNA here is from genome assembly GCA_913055615.1 of uncultured Ectothiorhodospiraceae bacterium. GTDB lineage: Bacteria > Pseudomonadota > Gammaproteobacteria > XJ16 > Halofilaceae > Halofilum. The sequence goes on along the minus strand of CAJXKK010000005.1, from coordinate 104,191 downwards.
CGGCGGTTACCCCGACGGAGCGGAGCGCGCCCGCTGGCATCTGGCGCGCGCGCAGGAGACACACGCCGAGCGGTTCGGTCAGCCACCCGCCGGCTGCTGGCCGTCGGAGGGCGCGGTCTCCGACGCGGCACTCGACGCGATCGCCGACGCCGGCTTTGCCTGGGCGGCAACGGGGCAGCAGGTCCTGCGCCACAGCCTGGGTGACGATGAGCCGACGGGCGACGCCTGCCACCGACCGTACCGGACCGGGGAGCGCGGGCTGCCAACGTTCTTCCGCGACGACGCGCTCTCCGACCGTATCGGCTTCGTCTATCAGGACTGGCACGCTGACGATGCCGCCGCCGATTTCGTGGCGCATCTCGAGGCCATCGCCGATGATCCGGACGCCGAACCCGGCCGCGTCGTCTCGATCATCCTCGATGGCGAGAACGCGTGGGAGTACTACCCTGTAAATGGCTGGTACTTCCTTGAGGCCCTGTATCGCATGCTGGACGAGCATCCGCGGCTGCACCTGTGCACGTTCAGCGATTGCCTGGATGGGCAGGGGGATGACATGCCGGCACTGGATCACGTGGTGGCGGGCTCCTGGGTCCATGGCGACTTCAACACCTGGATCGGCGATCCGCAGAAGAACAGCGCCTGGGAGCTGCTGCTGCACGCGCGCGCGGCGCTCGACGCCGCCCTGGCCGACGGTGCCGAGCGCACGCAGGACCTGGAGCGCCGGCTCGCCGTCTGCGAGGGCTCGGACTGGTTCTGGTGGCCGGGCGAATACAACCCCCAAGAGTCGGTCGCGTCCTTCGACGCCCTCTACCGGCGTCAGCTCGCCGGCCTCTATACCGCCGTCGGCCTCGAGCCGCCGGAAGAACTCGCCCACGCCTTCGCCCACGGCAGCGGCCGGCCGGCCGCCGGCGGTGTCATGCGCGGAGGGGGTGGAGGCTGAGATGGCAGGCGGCAGGGCCAAGGGCCAAGGGCTGAGGGCTGAGGGAGGATGGTTGTTGTGGGGTGACTCTTGGGCCGGCCTGCGTTTCTGGACATGGCGAAGAGCGGCTACTGGTTGGCTTTTTTCCTTTTCTTTGCGTGCTCCGCGCCTCTGCGTGAGGCCGCCTTTTTGACTTTGAATACAAACGGGAATAACCCGATGATCCATCTGAAATCATTTATCGCCGGTTTCCTCGCGACGCTGATTTTTCATCAGGGCCTGCTGGCCCTGCTTGCCGCCACCGGCGTGATCGGTGCCAGCGCCTACAACCTGTCGCCGACGGAACCGCTCGGGATCCCGGCGGTGATTTCGCTCGCGTTCTGGGGCGGTGTCTGGGGCATCGTGCTCTGGCTGCTGGTGCGGGCGAACCATGGGCTCAAGCGCTGGATCTGGGCCGCCGTGGTGGGGGCAATCGGCCCGACCGCCGTCGCCCTGCTGATCGTGTTCCCGCTCAAGGGGGTCGATTTCGACCTCGGCAGGGTCCCGGTGGGGTTGTTACTCAATGGCGTCTGGGGTCTGGGTACGCTGTGTCTGCTGAATGGCCTGCGACGGATCGGGTCGCGTTGATCGCCCCGTCGCCGCGGTGGATGACGGCCGGATCGTGAATACGGCGGGCAATATGTCTTTATCCGATGAGCCGGCGCTCGGTCCCCGCTCGGCCGGTGTGCTGCTGCACCCTACGTCGCTGCCAGGTCCGGGCCCGAACGGGCGCCTGGACACCTCTGCGTACCGTTTCATCGACTGGCTGGCGTCGGCCGGATTCCGCTACTGGCAAATGCTGCCGGTGGGACCGGTTGATGATACGGACTGTCCCTACCAGCCGCCTTCGACCTGTGCCGGCGGAACCCACCTGCTGGATCCGGGCGACTGTGCGGAGCCCTCGGACGAGGCGTTGGAGGCCTTTGTCCGCACCGAGCGCGATTGGCTCGAGGACTGGGCCCTGTTCGCGGCCCTGCGCGCGAGGTTCGCACGCCCTTGGCCGAAGTGGCCCGCGGCTGTGCGCGAACGCGCGCCGGACGCGCTCGCCGATGCCCGCCGCGAACTCGCCGGGGCGATCCACGCCGAGCGGGTGGCCCAGTGGCGGTTCGCGCACCAGTGGCGGTGCCTGCGTACCTACGCCCATGCACGCGGGGTTGGGCTGTTCGGCGACGTGCCGATCTACTGCGCGCTTGACAGCGCCGACGTCTGGGTTGAACCGCACCTGTTCACCGTCGATGCCGACGGTACCGTCACCGGCGAGGCCGGCGTTCCGCCGGATGCGTTCTCCGAGACCGGTCAGCACTGGGGCCAGCCCCTGCACGACTGGGAGGCCCACGCCGCCGATGGCTGGCGCTGGTGGTCGCGGCGCTTGCGGGTTCAGGCCGGCTGTTTCGATCTGCTGCGTATAGATCACTTCCGTGGCTTCGCCGCCGCCTGGTCGATCCCGGCGGGGGCGGCCGCTGCGCGGGACGGGCGCTGGGTGCCTGGGCCCGGCCGGGTCCCGTTCGACGCGATCCGCGCGCAGCTCGGTCACCTGCCGCTGGTGGCCGAGGATCTCGGCGTGATCACCGACGACGTGCACGCACTGCGCGACGGCCTCGGAGTGCCCGGCATGCGGGTGCTCCAGTTCGCCTTCGACGGCGGGCCGGACAATCCGCACCGCCCGGAGCACCATCCCGAATGGTCCGTCGCCTACACCGGCACCCACGACAACGATACGACGCTGGGCTGGTGGCGCAGCCTCGACGAAGACGAACGCGATGCAGTGCGGTGGGCGCTGGAGATGACCGGCGTGACCATGCCGGCACCGCTCATTGATGCCGCCCTCGGATCCCGGGCCCGGCTCGCCATCATCCCGTTCCAGGATCTCCTCGCTCGCGGCAGCGAGGCCCGTATGAATGTCCCGGGTAGCTGCCAGGGCAACTGGATGTGGCGCTTCGAGATGGATGACCTGGCGGCGCTTGATTCGGCGTCATGGCGCGCGCGCCTCGCTCGGTTCGGCCGCGTGGGCTGAGGCGCTTTTCCCGGGGTTCTCGCAGAGGCGTTGAGCCGCAGAGCACGCAGGGGTTCGACCACGCGCGCCTGCGTAACCTGCAAATCGATACCTGGAATGCTCCCCAACCCACGTAGGCCGGACTACGCCCGCCGCCCTTACCGCTGCGCACCCCGGACAAGCCGTGGCCTGCACAGGCACTCGGCATGTCACCCGGACCGACGTAGGCCGGCTTTGTGCGGTCCGCGCCGATGGATACGGGCCGGTACATCTCACCGCGCAATGCCGTCATTCCCCGGCGGCCAATGGCGATGCACATCGGACGGGTTCCGGACGCCGAGGAAAGCCGGCCTACGATCCTGCCGCCTGCCGCCTGCCGCCTGCCGCCTGCCGCCTCACCGCGTTACCGAAATATCCGCATGGCCCACTAGCTGCTGGAGCGGTTCTCCGAGGGGCGCAGAAACGCAGAAGCGGCATGTTGTTTTCCCGACCTCCCTTGCCTTCTGTGCGGTCTCCGCGCCTCTGCGGGAAATATTCTTTCCCGGCCTAAAGCCCGCTCATCAACCCCGTCTCGAACGGATGGGCGAGGTCTTCATGCCAGGGATACGCGCGCACGCGCATGTGCAGCAGGCCGTTCGGCAGGTCGTCGAGTTCGAGTTCGAATCGCGCTTGCTGGCCTGCGTCCGTGGTGGGCGTGAACCGCTCGATACGCGGGTCGTGATCCGCACCGTCGTGTGACAGGTCCAGCACGCATTCCACGCGGATATCGTCAACGGCGAGATCGCCGAGGTGTACCGCGACCGCAAGCCGGACGGTTTCACCGGTGCGCGCCGCGCCCGGCGGCGTCTGCGTCCAGTGCAGGCCGACCTCCTGCCAGCACTCATGGACCCGGCGTTTCCACTGCCCCAGCGCCTGGGCGCGCTCGCCGCCGCCCGACGTGAGCCGGCGGCCGTGCTCGGCGGCCGGGCGGTAGAGGCGGTGCGCGTATTCGAACACCATCCGCTCGGCGTTGAAGCGCGGCAGGATGCTGGTCATCGACGCGCGGCAGCGTGCGATCCAGTCCTCCGGTACGCCACCGTCGCCGCTGAACCAGCTCGGGATCACCTCGTACTCGAGCAGGTCAAGCAGTTCCTCGGCCTCGACTTCATCGCGTTCCTCGGGATCGATGCCGGCGGCGTGCGGTTCGATGGCCCAACCGTTGTCGCCGTTGAAGCCCTCCGCCCACCAGCCGTCGAGCACGCTCAGATTGAGCACGCCGTTGGCGGCGGCCTTCTGTCCGGATGTGCCGCTGGCCTCCAATGGGTACTCGGGGTTGTTGAGCCACACATCGACGCCGGTCACCAGGTGACGCGCCAACGCCATGCCGTAGCCCTCGACAAAGAATACCCGGTCGCGGAAAGCTGGTTCGGCGCTGCGCTGGACGATCTCGTGGATCAACGCCTGGCCGGGTTCGTCCTTCGGGTGAGCCTTGCCGGCGAACAGGATCACGACCGGGCGCTCGGGGTCACCCAGCAGGCGCGCGAGCCGCTCCGGGTCGCGGAACAGCAGCAGCGCCCGTTTGTAGGTCGCGAAGCGGCGCGCGAAGCCGATGATCAGAGTCCGGGTGTTCTCGGGCGCAAGGGTCTGCTGCATCGAGCGGATCCGGGCGCGGCTGACGTGGCGCCGGGTGTAATCCGCGGTCAGGCGCTCCGACAGCGCCGTCATGAGGTGACTTTTGAGCACCTGGCGCACTGACCAGAACCGTTGGCTCGGGATGGACTCGATTCCCTCGCGCCATAACGGTTCGTCGCACAGATGGCTGCGCCAGCCGGGCATGACGCCGTCGAACAGGTCGGCCCAGTCACGCGCGAGGAACGTGGGGATGTGGACGCCGTTGGTGACGTACGTGATCGGGTTCTCGGATGGCGGCACCTCGGGCCAGAGGTAGCGCTCCATGGTCGACGCGACGCCGCCGTGGATCCGGCTTACGCCGTTATGCCGCCGCGAGCCCCGCAGGGCGAGGGCGGTCATATTGAAGTGCGCATCGTCCTGGGGCGAATCACCGAGGTCGAGGAAACGCTCCAGGCTGATGCCGAGCGCCTCGACGAAGGCCTGGAAATGCGTGCTCATCAGGTCGTGCGCGAACAGATCGTGGCCCGCCGGCACCGGCGTGTGCGTGGTGAACACGGTCGCCGCGGCGACGGCCTCCAGCGCGGCCTCGAAGTCGAGTCCGGCGGCAACCTGCTCGCGGCAGCGCTCGAGGATCGAGAACGCGGGGTGGCCCTCGTTGATGTGCCACACGCTCGGGGCGAGACCGAGCGCACGCAGGGCGCGCACGCCGCCGATGCCGAGAACGATCTCCTGGGCGATCCGCGTGCCGCTGTCGCCGCCGTACAGCTGATACGTGATCGCGCGGTCTTCGGTGGCGTTGTCGTCGAGTTCGGTATCCAGCAGCAGGATACGGACATGGCCGACCATCGCCTGCCAGACACGCACATGGACATCACGTTCCGGGAACGCCACGGTGATCCGCAGATCATTGCCGTCGGCGTCCACCGCGGGCGTGATCGGTTCATCCGCCAGCTCGACCGGCAGGTAATGGGCCTGCTGCCAGCCCTCGGCATCCACTGTCTGCGTGAAATAGCCCTGCCGGTACATCAGGCCCACGGCGGTAAAGGGCAGCCCGATATCCGCCGCCGCCTTGCAGTGATCGCCGGCGAGGATGCCGAGCCCGCCCGAATACAGATGCAGGCTCTCATGCAGGCCGTACTCCATGCAGAAATAGGCGATGGAATCCGCGTCGGGATCGAGGCCGTCGACCCGCCGGATCCTCGGATTGGTCGCCTCGTGATACTGATCGAACGCCATCAGCGCCGCTTCGTACTCGGCGAGGAAGTCCGTGTCGGCCGCGAGCGTTTCGAACCGCTCCTGCGGCACGCGCCGCAGGAACACCTTGGGGTTATGGTCGCAGCGGTCCCAGAGTTCGCTGTCGATACGCCGGAACAGACCGCGCACGCGGCGGTCCCAGGAATAGATCAGGTTGCCGGAAAGATCGTGCAGGCGCGCGAGCGCCTCCGGGATCACGGGCCGGACTTCGAGCGGGTAGCGTTTGCCCGCCATGGGCATCTCCTCGGGATGGACACGGGCCCCGGAGATCCGGGGCCCGCGATGGTGTTATAGCCTGTTGCGGCGCAGCTTGCCACAGGGCGGGGCATCGGGTGTCGTGATCAGGGAAAAACCGGTATCTCGCCAAGACGCCAGGCGCGCCAAGGAAGGTCAAAAGATGGATAAATGCTTGAGGTCCCGTCTCCCGCATGACATGTCGTGCGAGTGAGCACGACCTTTTTCTGCTCTCCTTGGCGCGCCTGGCGTCTTGGCGAGATACCGGTTTTGTTGGGGAGCCCCAAACACAAAAAAAGCCGCACCAGGCTAACCGGATGCGGCCTTGTCGGTGGGGCGCTGGCGCCGGATCAGTCGTCGAGGAACGAGCGCAGCTGCTCCGAGCGGCTCGGGTGGCGCAGCTTGCGCAAGGCCTTGGCCTCGATCTGGCGGATGCGTTCGCGCGTCACGTCGAACTGCTTGCCGACCTCCTCGAGCGTATGGTCGGTGTTCATGCCGATGCCGAAGCGCATGCGCAGGACCTTCGCCTCGCGCGGCGTCAGGCTCGCGAGCACGCCCTCGGTCGTCTCCGACAGGCCCTCGGTGGTGGCTGCCTCGACCGGGGACTGGACCGAGGCGTCCTCGATGAAGTCGCCCAGATGCGAGTCTTCGTCGTCGCCGATCGGGGTCTCCATGGAGATCGGCTCCTTGGCGATCTTCAGCACCTTGCGGACCTTGTCTTCGGGCATCTCCATGCGCTCGGCCAACTCTTCCGGCGTCGGCTCGCGGCCCATTTCCTGCAGCATCTGGCGGGAGATCCGGTTGAGCTTGTTGATCGTTTCGATCATGTGGACCGGGATGCGGATGGTCCGCGCCTGGTCCGCGATCGAGCGCGTGATCGCCTGGCGGATCCACCACGTCGCGTAGGTCGAGAACTTGTAACCGCGGCGGTATTCGAACTTGTCGACCGCCTTCATGAGGCCGATGTTGCCCTCCTGGATGAGGTCCAGGAACTGCAGGCCGCGGTTGGTATACTTTTTCGCGATCGAGATCACCAGCCGCAGGTTGGCCTCGACCATTTCCTTCTTGGCGCGGCGGGCCTTGGCCTCGCCGATGGACAGACGCCGCTTCGACTCCTTGATCTCGGAGACGGGCAGGTACGTTTCCCGCTCGATATGCTGCAGGCGCGTCTGGGCGCTCTCGATAGTCTCGCTCTGGTTGGCGACCTTTTTCGAGTAATGCTCATCCGCGTCGATGAGCTCCCGCAGCCACGTCGGGTCGCTCTCGCGCCCGGTGAACGAGGCGATGAACGCCTTGCGCGACATGTTGGCGCGGGTCGTCACGGCGTGGATGATCGACCGCTCCTGGGCGCGCACCGAATCGGCCCGTTCGCGCAGGTTCTTCACGCACTGGTCGACGAAGGCCGGTACGAGCTGGATCTCGAGGACCTTGGTGGCCATCTCCTCGCGCGGCTTCTGGGCCCGCACACCCGACTTCGGATGCGTGCGCTGGCGCGCGGCCTTGTCGAGCGCGGTGATAACGCGGCTGTGGATCTTGCGCAGTTCTTCCATGTGCGCGCGGACCTGTTCGATGTCGATCGAGTTGTCCGGCGCTTCTTCTTCATCCGTGCTGCGGTCGGCGCTGTCGTCGGCCGACGGCGACATGGCGGTATCGGGGGCCTCGGGATCCTGGAAACCGCTCATCAGTTCCGTCAGGCGCGCCTCGCCCGCTTCGATCCGGTCCCACTTGTCGAGGATCTTGCCCGCGGTGCCGGGGTAATCGGCGAGCGCGGCCATCATCTTGTAGGTGCCGTCTTCGATGCGCTTGGCGATCTCGATCTCGCCCTCGCGCGTCAACAGCTCAACCGTACCCATCTCGCGCATGTACATGCGTACGGGATCGGTTGTGCGGCCGAACTCGCCATCGACGGTCGCCAGCGCGGCGGCGGCCTCGTCCGCGGCGTCGTCGTCGGTATTGACGGGTTCGTCCGCGAGCATCAGGGTGTCGTTGTCGGGCGCGACTTCGTGCACCGAGATGCCCATGTCGTTGATCATCGAAATGATGTCTTCGACCTGGTCGGGCTCGACGACGCCGTCGGGCAGGTGATCGTTCACCTCGGCATAGGTCAGGTAACCCTGCTCCTTGCCCTTGGCGATCAACTCTTTCAGGCGGGTTTGCTGTTCCTGATCCATAATCTCCGGATGCCGGGCGGCATTTCAGACAGCGAAGGTAATCTTCCAGTATAACAGCCGACTGCTGGCCATTCCAGACACTGCATGCACGGGCGTGCGCCCCTTCCGGCTTGCTGTCAACCGCCGGGTAGGCGACAATCGCGCCTCGCCGCGTCTGGTCGCGGCGTGTCGGTACGACCTGAAGGCCGGTGACTCACCGCCTTCCGCCTCACCGTGAAGTGGGGGCGGCGCCGCGGCTGTGCAAGGCCCGCGCCGCGTTTCCGCCGCGCCGGCCCACGCCTGTTCCTTGTTCGATACTGCAATACCCCGGGAGTTCCCAGTATGCCCGCGCGTCGCGATCTCGCCAACGCCATCCGCGCGCTGTCCATGGACGCGGTACAGCAGGCCAATTCCGGCCACCCCGGCATGCCCATGGGTATGGCGGACATCGCCGAGGTGCTCTGGAACGACTACCTCCGGCACAACCCCGCCAATCCCGACTGGCCCGATCGCGACCGCTTCGTGCTCTCCAACGGCCACGGCTCCATGCTGTTGTACTCGCTGCTGCACCTGAGCGGCTACGCGCTGCCGCTGGATGAGATCAAGCGCTTCCGCCAGCTGCACTCGATGACGCCCGGGCACCCCGAATACGGCTACACGCCCGGCGTCGAGACGACCACCGGGCCGCTCGGTCAGGGCCTTGCCAATGCCGTCGGCATGGCGCTCGCCGAGAAGACGCTGGCGGCCCGCTTCAACCGCGACGATCATGAGGTGATCGGCCACTGGACGTACACCTTCGCGGGCGATGGCTGCCTGATGGAGGGCATTTCCCACGAGGCCTGCTCGCTGGCCGGCACCCTCGGCCTCGGCAAGCTGGTCGTGTTCTACGACGACAACGGGATCTCGATCGACGGACCGGTCGAGGGCTGGTTCACGGACGATACCCCGAGCCGCTTCGCCGCCTATAACTGGCATGTCGTACCCGATGTCGATGGCCACGATCCGGCCGCGGTGCGCGCCGCGATCGAGGCCGCCCGGGCCGAGACCGACCGCCCGTCGATCATCTGCTGCAAGACCGTGATCGGGTGGGGCTCCCCGAACAGGCAGGGCAAGGAAGAGTCGCACGGTGCCGCGCTGGGCGACGACGAGATCGCCCTGGTGCGCGAGACCATCGGCTGGCCGCATGCGCCGTTCGAGGTCCCGCAGGAGGTCTATGCGGGTTGGGATGCGCGTACCACGGGTGCCGAGCGCGAGGCCGATTGGGAACGGCGCATGGCCGCCTACCGCGAGGCCTGCCCGGAACTGGCCGCGGAGCTGGATCGGCGCCTGGCCGGCGAATTACCGAAGGGCTGGGCGGCGCACGCCGAGCAACTGATTGAGCAGACCGACGCGGCGGCCGAGAAAGTGGCGACGCGCAAGGCCTCGCAGGCGGCGATCGGCGGTTTCGCCGACGCCCTGCCGGAACTGCTCGGCGGTTCGGCGGATCTGACCGGATCCAACAACACCCGCTGGAAGGGCGCGACGGACATCAACCGCGAGCAGGCCGACGGCGGCTATCTCTATTACGGGGTACGCGAGTTCGCCATGTCGGCGATCGTCAACGGTATCGTCCTGCACGGCGGCTTCAAGCCGTTCGGCGGCACGTTCCTGATGTTCTCGGAATACGCCCGCAACGCCGTGCGCATGGCCGCGCTGATGAAGATCCCGAGCATATTCGTTTATACGCATGACTCGATCGGTCTCGGTGAGGACGGCCCGACGCACCAGGCGGTGGAGCAGCTCGCCACGCTGCGCCTGATACCCCGGATGGAGGTCTGGCGGCCCTGTGATGCGGTCGAGACCGTCGCCGCGTGGCAGCGCGCGCTCGAACGCACCGATGGTCCGTGCGCCCTCGCTTTCTCGCGTCAGGGGCTGCCGGCGCAGCAGCGTGATGCCAACCAGAAGGCGGCGATCGGGCGCGGCGGTTATGTACTCATGGACTGCGAGGGCGACCCCGATGTCACGCTGATCGCGACCGGTTCCGAGGTGCACCTGGCGACGGGCGCGGCCGAGCGGCTGGCCGCGGATGGCGTCCAGGCGCGTGTGGTTTCCATGCCTTGCCTCGATCGTTTCGAGGCCCAGGACCGCGCCTGGCAGGACGCCGTGCTGCCGCGCGCCGGTCGCCGGGTTGCGATCGAGGCCGGCGTGACCGGTGGCTGGCGCGGGCTGGTCGGTCCGGACGGCGCCGTGGTCGGTATCGACACCTTCGGCGAGTCCGCGCCGTCGGGCGACGTGATGGCGCATTTCGGTTTCACCGTCGAGCACGTCGTCGAGACCGCCCGCGAAGTGGTCGGCGAGACCCGGACGGCCGAGAACGCTTAAAAGGGGTCTCTCGCCAAGACGCCAAGCACGCCAAGGAATGCAAAGTACATCGTAGGCCGGCTTTGGCCGAAGGCCAATGCCGGCAGTTCGCACCCGGTTTTTTGTTCCTTGGCGCACTTGGCGAGAACCCAAAAACCACGGGTCCACGGGCACCGAGCCGGATTCCGTGAAACAGATTCACTGCTGGCGGGGCGCCCACGGGCGCCCCTCATTACCTGACACCCAGGAGGATAACTGGCCATGGCCACGAAGGTTGCGATCAACGGCTACGGGCGTATCGGGCGTAATGTACTGCGCTCGCTGTACGAGTACGGGCGGACCGACGAAATCCGGATCGTCGCCATCAACGATCTCGGCGACGCCGAGACCAACGCCCATCTGACCCGCTTCGATACCGCCCACGGGCGGTTCCCGGGCGAGGTCGCGGTGGAGCAGGACGCGATGGTCGTCAACGGCGATCGCATCCGCGTCTGCGCCGAGCGCGATCCGTCGAAGCTGCCCTGGGGCGAGCTGGGCGTCGACGTCGTGCTCGAATGCACCGGCCTGTTCACTGAGGCCGACAAGGCGCGGGCCCACGTCACCGCGGGCGCGAAAAAGGTGCTGATCTCGGCACCCGCCAAGGGCAATGTCGATGCGACCGTCTGCTACGGCGTGAACCACGAGATCCTGACGCAGGACATGACCGTGGTCTCCAACGCCTCCTGCACGACCAACTGCCTCGCGCCGCTGGTCAAGGCGCTGAACGAGACCGTGGGCGTGCGCTGCGGCCAGATGACGACGGTCCACAGCTACACCAATGACCAGGTGCTGACCGACGTCTATCACAGCGATCTGCGCCGCGCGCGCTCGGCGACGCATTCGATGATCCCGACCTCGACCGGGGCGGCCAAGGCCGTCGGCCTCGTGCTGCCGGAACTCGCGGGCAAGCTGCAGGGCTACTCGGTCCGGGTGCCGACGATCAACGTGTCGCTGGTGGACTTCAGTTTCATCGCCAGCCGCGAGACCACGATCGAAGAGATCAACGAGGCCTGCCGCAAGGCGGCCGCCGGTCCGCTCAAGGGCGTGCTGGCGTACAACGATCAGCCGCTGGTATCGGTCGACTTCAACCACGATCCGGCGTCCTCGACCTTCGATTCCACGCAGACGCTGGTGACCGACGGCACGCTGGTTAAGGCGGTCGCCTGGTACGACAACGAGTGGGGTTTCTCGAACCGCATGCTCGACGTCGCGATCGCCTGGGCGAAGAGCTGAGGAGCGGTCGATGCTGCGCATGGAGGATATCGACCTCGCGGGCAAGCGGGTGCTCATCCGTGAGGACCTGAATTCCCCGGTTGCCGACGGGCGCGTCACCAGCGATGAACGCATCCAGGCGTCGCTGCCGACCATCCAGGCGGCACTCGATGCCGGCGCCCGCCTGGCGGTTATGGCCCATCTCGGCAGGCCGAAGGAGGGTCAGCCCGACGAGGCCTCCTCGCTCAGGCCGGTGGCCGACCACCTCTCGGCGCTGCTGGGCAAGCCGGTGGAGCTGGTCCGCGACTGGATCGACGGCCTGGCGGAGATCGAACCGGGCCACATGGTCCTGTGCGAGAACGTGCGCTGGCTTGAGGGCGAGAAGGCCAACGATCCGGCGCTGGCGAAGAAGATGGCGGCGCTGTGCGACGTCTACGTCATGGACGCCTTCGGCGTGGCCCACCGCGCCCAGGCGTCGACGCATGGCGTGGCGCAGTATGCACCCGTGGCATGCGCCGGTCCGCTGCTCGCGCGCGAGGTCGATACGCTCAACCATGTGCTCGAGAACCCGCGCCGGCCGCTGACCGCGATCGTCGGCGGCTCCAAGGTTTCGACCAAGCTGGGCGTGCTCGATGCCCTGCTGGACAAGGTCGATCGCCTGATCGTCGGTGGCGGCATCGCCAACACCTTCATCGCGGCCGAGGGCTATCCGGTCGGCAAGTCCCTCTATGAGCCGGAGCTGCTGGAGGCCGCGAAGCGGCTCATCGTGAAGGCCGAGGAGCGGGACGCTGCCATCCCGATCCCCACCGACGTGGTGGTTGCCCCCTACGCCCATTCGGACGCGATGATCGCCATCAAGCCGGTGGCCGAGGTCGATGAAGACGACATGATCCTGGACGTCGGCCCCGAGACCCGGTCGCGCTACGCCGGCCTGCTTGCGGACGCCGGTACGATCTTCTGGAACGGCCCCGTTGGCATGTTCGAGATCGACCAGTTCGCCGGTGGCACGCGCGCGCTCGCGGAAGCGGTCGCAGCCTCCGGGGCCTACTCCATCGCCGGTGGCGGCGATACGCTTGCGGCCCTGCGCCAGTTCGTGATGACCGATCGCATGGACTATATCTGTACCGGCGGGGGCGCATTCCTCGAATTCGTCGAGCACGGGCATCTGCCCGCAGTGGATATCCTTGAACAACGCGCCCACGAAAAGTAATACCAATGCCCCGGTTGAGCTCGAGGAGCTCGGCCGCGGGCCGGCCATGCGCCGTACCAAGATCGTCGCCACCCTGGGCCCCGCCTGTGATGGCCCTGATGTCCTCGAGCGACTGATCGCCGGCGGCGTGGATGTCGTGCGTCTGAACTTCTCGCACGGCACCCACGACGAGCACCGGAATAAGGCGCGGCGTGTGCGGGAGATCGCGGCGCGGGTCGGGCGCGATGTCGCCATCCTCGGCGACCTGCAGGGGCCGAAGATCCGGATCGAGCGGTTCGCCGACGACGAGGTTGAACTCGACGAGGGGGTGGCCTTCGCGCTCGACACGGCCCTCGCCGAGGATGCCGGCGACGCAACCGCGGTCGGCGTGTCGTATACGGATCTGCCCTGCGATGTCCACGCCGGCGATACGCTGCTGCTCGATGATGGCCGTCTGGTGCTCGAGGTCGAGTCGGTCGAGGGCACGCGCATCCATACGCGCGTGAGCGTCGGCGGCACCCTGTCGAACAACAAGGGGATCAACCGCCAGGGCGGCGGACTGTCGGCGCCGGCGATCACGGAGAAAGATCGTGAGGACGTCGTGCTGGCGGCCGGGATCGACGTCGATTACCTCGCCGTCTCGTTCCCCCGCAGCGCCGAGGAACTGAACTTCGCGCGCAAGCTGTTCACCGAGGCCGGCGGGCAGGGCGGTATCGTCGCCAAGATCGAGCGCGCGGAGGCGCTGGAGGCGATCGATGAGATCTTCGCCGCCACCGACGCGGTGATGATCGCGCGCGGCGATCTGGGCGTGGAGATCGGCGATGCGGAGCTGCCCGCCGTGCAGAAGTCGCTGATCCGCTCCGCGCGCATGGCGAATCTGCCGGTGATCACCGCGACCCAGATGATGGAGTCGATGATCACGAGCCCCCTGCCGACGCGGGCCGAGGTCTTCGATGTCGCCAACGCCGTCCTCGATGGCACTGACGCCGTCATGCTCTCGGCCGAGACCGCCACCGGCGATTATCCGGTCGAGGTGGTCGCTTCGATGTCGCGCATCTGCCTCGGCGCCGAACGCCACCCGGGCTCACAGGCCGGGGACCGGCGCATGGACGGGCAGTTCCAGCGCACGGACGAGGCCATCGCCATGGCCACGATGTACACGGCCAACCATCTTGGTCTGCGCGCGATCGCCGCGCTCACCGAATCCGGGGATACCACGCTGTGGATGTCCCGGATCAGTTCCGGCATCCCCGTCTACGCGCTCACGCGCCACGAGCGGACACGGCGCAAGGTCGCCCTTTATCGGGGTGTGTACCCGGTCGCCTATCCGGTCATCCAGGTCAATCCGGCCGAGGCGAACCAGGAGGCGATCGCCGTGCTGTACACGCGCGACGCCGTTGCGGCCGGCGACCGCGTGATCGTGACCAAGGGCGATCTGATGGGGGTCCACGGCGGGACCAATTCGATGAAAATCATCGAGGTGGGGCCGGGAGGCAAAATCGATCTGCCGCCGGATATCACCGAGTAACTGGCGACTCCAGGTCAACGACTTCGGGCGCCCGGAATGCGGGCGCACTACGATCTGCTCTAAGCGGTTATCCTCGCCGATCTTCCCTGAAAAGTCCCGATCCGCGCCGATTCAGGCGGTTGGTTCGAGGCCCTGCGTGGCGAGGCCGACGAGCATGTCCACGGTCTCGCGGTCTTCGCGTCCGTGCGGGAACGGGATTACGTGCCCGCCAAGGCGACTCACCAGATCGTCCCGGTTCGCCATGTCGTGACCGCCCTCGGGCTCGCGCGCGTTGAGGACAATGCCGGCCAGGCGCAGGCCGCGCCGCTCTATCGCCTCGACCGTCAGCAATGTGTGATTGATCGAACCGAGCCGGTCTTCCGCCACCACCAGCACCGGCAGCCCCAGCGCGAGGGCGAGATCCGCGTTGAGGGCGTCGCTCGCCAGCGGCGACAGGAACCCGCCGGCTCCCTCGACGACGAAGAAATCCGATGCATCGCCGATGCGGGCCGCCGCGATCAGGTCGTACAGGCCCAAAGAAACCCCCTCGAGATATGCGGCCCGCTCGGGCGACAGCGCGTGCGCCAGGCGCATGGGCGTGACCGTCTCCAGCGGCTCGCGGTTGCCGGCCGCCCGTGCGAGCGCGCTGCCGTCAGCGGGCTCCAGCTGACCCGCGCGCCGGGCGCAGCCCGATTCCACCGGTTTGCGTACCGCCACGGCATGGCCTCCACGGGTGAGTCCCCGCGTCAATGCACAGGCCACGACCGTTTTGCCGACGCCCGTGTCGGTCCCCGTGATGAATACCCCGTTCATGCCGATTCCCGCCTCACTGCTCTCTTCGTGGGTGGCGCCGTCACGAGCACGCCCGCATTGCCCACTGGTTCACGGTAACCGTATTGATGATCGCGGTGGGAGCGATCCGCTACGGCATGCCGGTCAGCCGTTCGACCGCTTCCCGGTATTTGTCGGCCGTTTCCCGGGCGATCGAGGGCGGGACTTGCGGACCCGGATCGGTCTTGTCCCAGTCCAGGGTGTCCAGCCAGTCGCGGATGAACTGCTTGTCGAATGACGGCGGATTCTCTCCGGGGCGCCAGCCGTCGGCGGGCCAGAAGCGCGAGGAGTCCGGCGTCAGCAGTTCGTCGATCAGTACCAGCTCGCCGTCCGGCGCGACCCCGAATTCGAACTTCGTGTCCGCGATGATCAGCCCGCGCCCGGCTGCATATTCCGCCGCTTCCGCGTACAGGCCCAGGCTCGCCGTGCGGATCCGCTCGGCGTACTCCGCACCGGCCAGTTCCGCCATGCGTTCGAGGTCGATGTTCTCGTCATGATCGCCGACGGAGGCCTTCGTCGACGGCGTGAACATCGGTCCAGGCAGACGGTCCGCGCGTCGCAGGCCGTCGGGCAGGGGGATGCCGCCGATGGTGCCGCTTGCCTCGTAATCGCGCAGGCCGGAGCCGATCAGATACCCGCGCACGATGGCCTCGACCGGCAGCGGCCGCAGCCGGCGCGCGACCACGGCGCGCCCCTCGACCTGGTCGCGTTCGGCGGGGTCCGGCAGCACCTCCGCGAGATCCACATCGAGCAGGTGGTTACCGATGACGTGGCCGAGACGCGCAAACCAGAAATTGGACAGCGTAGTCAGCAGGCGTCCCTTGCCCGGGATCGGTGTCGGCAGGATCACGTCGAACGCGGACAGCCGGTCCGTGGCGACGATCAGCATGCGCTCATCGTCGATGGCATAGAGCTCGCGGACCTTGCCGCTGTGCAGGTGCTCCAGCGAATCGATTCGCGGGCGGAAAAGCGTGTCTTCGGCGGGCATGGCGTGTGCGCAGGCTTGGTGGATCGGGGATTGTCGACGTTCGCGGCGTCGGCGTCCATGGGCAGAGCATCACTGTATCGGCATTGCATTACGAATGAGACTCGTTATCATTAGTGAACAAGATCAGGGAGACATGACCATGCTGACCGCGGGGCCGTCGTTCGATTCAAGCAGCGTCCGAACCGTGGCAACGCCCGCAGGCACCGGGCAATGGGGCATCGCGCGGGGAACGCGTCATCGGCGCCGGCATTCGGGCGGCGCGAGGCCGGGCGAATCCGGCTGGTGGTGCGCGGAAATGCGCTCCGTACTCTGGGCGACGCTTGGCGCGGTCGGCGCGACCGCTATCCTGCTGCTCTGGCTGCCTGCCCTTTTCTGACGCGTTTGGAGCCCCCGGATTACGCCTATGGCTCCATCCGGGCTACGACGGGCCGGGTGTCACGCAGGATCACTCAAAAATTCAAAGGCCGCCTTTGACCTGCAGATCCGTAGCCCGGATGCAGGCGAAGCCGGAATCCGGGAAGTCCCGCCGATGACGCAGAAGCTTACGTCCAGTACTGGATGAAGTTCTCGCGGCCCATGGACTGATAGCGTTCGAGCTGGGTATCGAGCCAGTCGAGGTGTTCCTCTTCCTCGGCGAGCAGCGTGGAGAACAGATCGCGCGAGGCGTAGTCCTGTACCTGTTCGCAGTAGCCGACCGCTTCGCGGTAGAGCTCGAGCGCGTCGATCTCGATCTGGCGATCGTTGCGGATGATCTCTTCAACGTTCTCGCCGATCAGCAGCTTGCCGAGATCCTGCAGGTTGGGCAGCCCCTCGAGGAACAGGATGCGCTTGATCAGCTTGTCCGCGTGCTGCATCTCCTCGATGGACTCGTTGTATTCCTTCTCGTTGTACTTATCGAGTCCCCAGTCCTCCAGCATGCGCGCGTGCAGAAAGAACTGGTTGATGGCCGTCAGCTCGTGCTTGAGCGCGCGGTTGAGATATTCGATGACTTTGGCATCACCCTGCATGGTGGCAGCCCCTTGAGTTCGCGGCGGATGGCGGCACTGGTCGCCGCCTTATTTAGACCGAGTCTAAAGAAAAATGGTAGCGCACGACATGCCGCCAGACCAGCGGCATCGAACGGGGTCAGGCGGGCAGACCGTCCGGCAGGACGACGCCGGCCGGCAATCCGGGCAATTCGTTGCTCATCGCCTCGGCCATGACCGAGCGGGCATGCTCCTCGCAGCGGCCGCAGCTGCGCGAAACGCCCAATTCGAAGCGGAGCTGCTCGAAGCTTAGCGTTCCCTGGCGCACCGCGCGGCGGATGGCGTGATCAGTGACCGAATTGCAGATGCAGACGTACATTGGACCTCCGCGCGCAGGTGGATTGAACAAACCGCCAATACAGTGTACGTGCGGTTGCGAATGATTCGCAACAGGGATTTCCATCCGGCGTTCCGGCCACCATTCCGGCCGGGATCGACATGGACATAGTGGCGGCGCGACCGGTCCAGGGTCGGGACCTCCATACGCCGGGTAGCACCGCGCCTTCGCCTTCGCCATAATGCCCGGTTTTCCGCGGCCCAAGGGAGGGCTCGCCATGTCCCAGCCGAAAGCCGGCGTGGTCATGGGCAGCGACAGCGACTGGCCCGTCATGCGCCATGCGGTGGAGCAGCTCGAAGGCCTCGGCGTACCCGTTGAAGCACGCGTCGTTTCCGCCCATCGCACCCCGGACCTCATGTTCGAATACGCGGAGCAGGCGGCCGGGCGCGGCCTGCACTGCGTCATCGCGGGCGCCGGCGGAGCCGCGCATCTGCCCGGGATGCTCGCGGCCAAGACCACACTGCCCGTACTCGGCGTGCCCGTACCTTCGCGTTATCTCTCCGGTCAGGATTCGCTCTACTCGATCGTGCAGATGCCGAAGGGCGTGCCGGTGGCGACCTTCGCGATCGGCGAGTCCGGGGCCGCGAACGCCGGCCTCTTCGCGGCCGCGCTGATCGCCAACGGCGATCCGGCGCTGGGACGCAGGCTCGCCGACTTCCGTGAACAGCAACGCGACCGGGCACTGGCGATGCGGGTGCCGCCGGAGGAGTAAGCGCGATGGTCACACCCCGTCCGATCATGCCGGGGGCCACGCTGGGGATGCTCGGCGGTGGCCAGCTCGGGCGTATGTTCACCGTCGCCGCGCGCACGATGGGCTATCGGGTCCTCGTGCTCGATCCGGACCCGCACAGCCCGGCGGGCGCCATGGCCGACGAACATGTGCACGCCGGTTACCTCGATACCGCCGCGCTGGATCGCCTGGCCGGTGAATGCGTCGCGGTATCGACCGAATTCGAGAACGTGCCCGCCGAGGCGTTGGCGCGGCTGGCCCGGAACTGCATCGTCCGACCGGCCGGCGACGCGGTGTCTCCGACCCAGAACCGGCTGCGCGAGAAGGCCTTCTTCGACCGGCATGGTCTGCCGACCGTGCCCTGGGCCGCCGTCTCGACGCCGGCCGATCTCAAGTCGGCGTTGGCCGCCGTGGGGACGCCGTCGCTGCTGAAGCATGCCGCCGGCGGCTACGACGGCAAGGGCCAGGCGCTGGTCGACTCGCCCGATGGCGCCGCCGACGCCTTCGCCGCGCTCGGCGAGGCCGAATGCATCCTTGAACGACGGGTGACGCTGGCGCTGGAACTCTCGGTCATCGTCTGCCGTGCGGTGGACGGTACGGTCGCGTGTTACGCGCCGGGCCAGAATGTCCATGTCGACGGTATCCTCTCAACGACGACCCTGCCGGCCGCGATCGATGCCGGCATGACCGCGCGCGCCCGGACGGTGGCCGCCGCGACGGCCGAGGCGCTCGGCTATGTCGGGGTGCTCGGCGTCGAGCTGTTCGTTACCGGCGACGACGAGATCCTGGTGAACGAACTGGCGCCACGGCCGCACAACTCGGGGCACTACACGCTGGATGCCGCCGCGACCACGCAGTTCGAGCAGCAGGTGCGCCTGCTTTGCGGCTTCGGTCCTGGATCCACCGATCTGCTGTCGCCGGTGGCGATGGTGAATCTGCTCGGGGACCTGTGGCGCAACGGTGATCCCGACTGGTCGCGGGTGTTCGCCACCCCGGGGGCCTATCTGCATCTCTACGGTAAACGCGAGCCGCGGCCCGGGCGCAAGATGGGGCACATCAACGTGCTGGCGGCGGACGCGTCGACGGCCCTCGAACGTGCGCGGGCGCTCCACGCCGAACTCGCCGCTCCCTGAGCCGGAGCTGCCCGCGCAGGCTATTACGCTCCACAAGCCCATCGTCACGGGCCCCGGCCAGGCTACCATCCGGGGATCCGGCTGCCGCGGCCGGAAGGGAGCGATCATGGACTACCTCCTCGAGGCCGACGAACTCGTCAAACACTACGGTGACCTGCGCGCCGTCGATGGTGTGAGTTTCGGCCTGCAGCCGGGCGCGTGCTTCGGCCTGCTCGGACCGAATGGGGCCGGCAAGACCACGACCGTGGAGATGCTCGAGGGCCTCACTGAACCCACCGCCGGCACGATCCGCTTCCGCGGCGCGCCGCGGGGGGACGCCTTCCGCGCCCGCGCCGGTATCCAGTTCCAGAACACGGCGCTGCCAGACTACATGGCGGTACGTGAGGCGCTCGAACTGTTCGCGAGCCTCTACCCGCACACGCTGGCCCTCGACGAGCTGATCGATCTGTGCGCGCTGGAGGGTTTTCTCGGGCAGTACTGCAACCGGATCTCCGGCGGTCAGCGCCAGCGCCTGCTGCTGGCGATCGCGCTCGTGAATGATCCCGATATCGTCTTTCTGGATGAGCCGACGACCGGACTCGATCCCCAGGCGCGGCGCAACTTCTGGTCGCTGATCGAACGGATCCGCGCGCGCGGCAAGACGGTCCTGCTGACCACGCACTACATGGAAGAGGCCGCCCGCCTGTGCAGCGAGATCGCGATCGTCGATCATGGCCGGATCATCGCCCGCGGCGCCCCGGGGGAACTGCTGTCCGAGCACTTTGGCGAGACCGTGCTTGAACTGCCGCGCGCCGACCTCGGCGATCCGGGCGGGCTGCCGGCCACGGCCGTCGACGCCGGTGATCGCGTTGAACTGCTGACCCGCGACGTCGCCGATACCATCGCCGCGCTGATCGACCGTGGTGTCCCGCTGGAGCGGCTGCGCATCCGCGAGCGCACGCTGGAGGATCTGTTCCTCGAACTCACCGGCCGGACGATGCGCGCATGATGCGCCCGCGCCTGGATCCGCGTCGCATCCGTGCCGTGTTCGTCGCGCGCAACCGCGAGTTCTTCCGCGATCGGGCGACGCTCGCCTGGAGCGTACTGCTGCCGGTCGCGATCGTGTTCGGGTTCGCCTTCGCTTTCTCGGGCAGCGCGCCGGAGCGCTACACCATCGGCGTCCTCGGCGATCCGGCGGCGGCCGAGCGGACCCTCGGGATTGAGCACGTCGACTACGCCCGCGTGCGCGACCGCTCGCGCGGCGTCGAGCAGGTGCGCCAGCACGAACTCGACCTGCTGATCGACGCGCGCGAGCAGCGCTACTGGGTGAGCGACGCCTCGCCCAAGGGCTACATGCTCGAGCGCGTCCTGCGCGGGCTGAACGTCGACGAGCGCGTGTACAGCCGCGAATCCGTACCCGGGCGTGTGATCCGCTATGTCGATTGGCTGGTGCCGGGGCTGCTGGCGATGAACATGATGTTCACGGCCCTGTTCGGAGTCGGTTTCGTGATCGTGCGCTATCGCAAGAACGGCGTGCTGAAACGCTTCAAGGCGACGCCGCTGCGCCCGGCCGAGTATCTGATCGCCCAGCTCGGTTCGCGCCTGATGATCATCGTCGTGATCACCAGCGCCATCTTCGTCGGCAGCCACGCCATCCTCGATTTCCCGATCCAGGGCAACCCCCTCGGCCTGCTGCTGGTCCTGATCGCCGGTGGCATCTGCCTGATCTCGCTCGGCCTGATCGTGGCCGCACGTACCGCCAGCGAGGAACTCGCCGGCGGGCTCCTGAACCTGTTCAGCTGGCCGATGATGTTCCTGTCCGGGGTCTGGTTCTCCGTCGAGGGCCTGCACCCGTGGCTGCAGATCGTCGCCCACGGATTACCGCTGACGCATGTGATCGACGCGGCGCGCGCCGTGATGATCGACGGCGCCGGCCTGGCCGCGATCGCCCCGCAGCTCGGCCTGCTGCTCGCGATGGCCGGCGTGTTTCTCGCGATCGGCGCCGCCCTGTTCCGATGGGAATGATGAGGCTGTCTCAAACCAGGGGATCCGGATTGACCGGCTTCGGTCGATCGGTACAGTGCAATCAGCGGTCGCCGGAATGCGGCCACCCACCCTCGAGGCTGGCATGATCCACCGTTTCCCCATCCTTTGCGCTGCAGCGCTTGCCCTTACTGTCGGCTGTGTCGCGGGCAGCGATGCCCCGACCGGCAAGGGCAAGGATGGCGGCGTTGTCCAGCAGCGCCTGCTGGCCGCCTTCCGGGATGCCGCGGACACCGCCGAGGCGGTGCGGCGTGCCCGTGAGGCCGGATTGCGTACCGACGACCACGGGATTCTGGTCGATATCCAGACGCAGGGGCTCACTAGCGATGACCGCCCCAGTTTTGATCTGGAGGGGGTCGCGATCCGGCATTTCTCCATCCGCTACGAACGCGTATCCGCCAGCGTGCGCGATCTCTCCGCGCTGCATCGGCTTGTCGATATCGGCGTCGTACGGATGATCGCACCGGAATATGGCGCCAGAGACGGTTCCGGTGACGGGACCGCATATTGATGCTGGGATGCGGACACGCATGCGCGTCAGCCTTTGGCTCCCGCTGGTGGGGAGCCGTCGCGATGCCGTTGGCACTGGCGTGTATTGCGCCGGCACAATCACTGGCCGACGCCAAAACGGCCGCGAAGGCAGGCGATGGTGGCGTGAACAGCAACCTGGAACGCCGTTTCCCGGACCGCGAGCGGGCGCCCGCGCTGACGGGGCGACAGGCGGATGGCGGTGGCGAGCGGGCGGTACGGGCCGATGTCGTCATCGATCCGGAAGCTGGACTGGACCGGGCCGATTTCGAGGCCACCGGTGTGAGGGTTGTCGGTATGTCCCGACGGGACGGGCGCGCGACCGTCGTCGTGCCGGACTCGGCCGCGCTCGAACGGCTCGCCAGTATGGCGGGCGTACGGATGATTGCCCCGGATTACGGCTACCGGTTGCGGGCGGGTGCGGTGACGAGCCGTGCGGTCGAGGCGTTGCGGGTCGATTCGATCAACGGAGGCACGGCTGGCGATCTCACTGGCACCGACGTAACCATCGGCATCCTGTCCGACAGCATCTCCCGCACCGACAGTGTCGTGGATGCCGATACGGTATTCGATCCCGGCGAAGACGGGGACATCAGCCCGAAATCCTCGCCGACCACGATGAGCACGAGTGGCCCGCAGCAAAGCGGAGACCTCCCGGCGACCGTAGAGATCCTGCGCGACGACGCCGGCGGCGACAATACGGATGAGGGCGCCGCCATGGCTGAGCTCATCCATGACATCGCGCCGGATGCCGGCCTGGTTTTCCATACCGCCACCGCCGGCGGTATCGCGGGCTTCGCCGATGCGATCGACGCCCTCTGCGCGCCGGGCGCCGGTGTGGATGTCGTGGTCGACGATATCGGCTTCCTGGCCGAACTGATGTACCAGCGTGATCCGATCAGCCGGGCCGCGGAGGGATGCGTCGCCGCGGGTGTCCCGTTTTTCTCGGCAGCCGGCAACACCGGCAGTCGCGGTTTCCGCGAACGCTTCGACGACCTGGTCCCGCGCGACGATGACGATGGGCGTTCTTCCCTGTTTCCACCGGCGGAGCGCGATTTTCACGACTGGAGCGGCGGCGATCCGTACCTGCGCGTCGACGTCCCTGCCGGGCAGCCTGTCGCCGCCGTCCTCCAGTGGAATCAGCCGGCGCTGTCCGTGCCCGGGAACCGCGACAACGGCCCCCTGATCGATCTGGACCTGCTCGCCTTTTCCAGCCCCTCGCGCTTCAGCGTACTGGAGGGCGTCAGCAGTTACGCTAACCAGCGTGCCGACACCGCGAGCGCCGGGCAGGACCCGGTCGAACTCGTGGAGCTCGCCGGCGGCGCCACGTATTATCTGGCCGTCGATCACTGGGCCGGTGCCCAGCAGCGGATCCCGCAGGATGACGGCACCCGTCTGGAATTCCGTCTCGTGTTCTTCGAGAACGGCAACGGCATCGAGATCGAGTATCTCGACAGCGCCGGCGGGCCGGCCAGCGTGGCGACCATGTACGGCCACAACACCGCGTCCGGCGTGCAGGCGGTCGGCGCCGTGCCCTGGTTCGATGCACCGGCGTTCCCCGGCGGCAATACCGGTCCCACCGATCGGATCGACCCGGCCTCCTACAGCGCCCTGGGCGGCGCGCTGGAGCGCCACTTCCGGCCGGATGGCCGCTTTCGTCGCGCCACGCAGCCGCCCCAGCCGGCGATCGCGGCCGTCGACGGCAACAACACGACGTTCTTCGGAACGCAGTGGGGGGAGACGGGGCTCGAGGATGAAGCGGGCGAACCGGACGAACCGAAAGATTTCCCCAATTTCTTCGGGACTTCCGCCGCGGCCCCCGATGCCGCGGCTGTCGCGGCACTCCTGCTGCAGGACGACCCGACGGCGGCCCCGGACGCGATCGCCGCCAGGCTGCAGGCGGGCGCGATCGACGTCACCGGCCGCAACGCCGCGATCGGCTGCGATCCGGTCACCGGCAGCGGCCTGGTTGATGCCGACGCGGCGCTCTTTGCGACCGACCGCGCGCCGATCGCCGATGCCGGCGGGGATCAGTCCGCCGATGCGGGCGCGACCGTCACGCTCGACGGCAATGGCAGTGCCGACAACAATTTCGTCGATACCTGGCGCTGGCGCCAGGTCGCCGGCCACCGCGTGGATCTGAACAGCCCCGAAGCGGTGAGCACCGATTTCGAAGCGCCCGATGCCGATTCCAGGCTCGTTTTCGAACTCCGGGTCAAGGACGCCGCCTGCCTTTCCGACGCGGACCGTGTCGTCGTGCGTACCAGCGCCGCTAGCGCCGACAGTGGTGGCAGCGGCAGTCTCGGCACTTCGGTCCTGTTTCTGGCGATCCTGGCCGCGATCGGGCGTGGCCTCCGCGACCGGTGGCAGCACACCGGGCCAACTGTTGTCGTGTCGACAGGAGAACAGGGATGACCACTCACCGAGCCTCTACGGGCAAACCGGGGTGCGCGTTGAAGACGTCCGGAAAGCCACTATGGCGAACCCGGTCCGTTGCGCGCAGCGCGCGCCGCCCGGGCGTACTCCTGGTCTTGAGTCTGGTTGCCATACCGCAGGTCCATACCGGAGGAACCGACGTGGATTTCCACTTCGGCATCCTCGGCCTGGGTCTGGGGATCGATGCCCGGGTCAGTCCTTATACGGGGTTCCGCTTCGGTTTCAACCGCTTCAAGACCGGCAGCGACTGGGAGGAAGACGATCTCGAGTATGAGGCCGGCATCGATTTCTACAGTGTCCACGGCCGTCTCCGCGCGCAGGGGTGTGAGCGGAGTTCGTGACCGTCATCGCAGACGCGCCCCTCCCGTACGGGAATAATCATGCGTTAACGTTGCGCCGCCGTCCTCGTCGGCGGATCTGTACGGCGCTGATCCGATCACACCAGAGGTGGCTCATGAACCATAAGCGAATCAATGCGGGTGTACCCGCCATGGCATTCGGCATCCTGCTCGCATGTGCCGCGCCCGGCGCTGCCGCCGCCGACTTCGGTATCGAAGTCCACGGCGGCACGCTCGGGGCCGGAGCCGGCCTCGATATCGGGCTGAGCGACAACGTCGGCGCCCGCGTCGGTTTCAATCGATTCAGCATCAGCGACGACTTCACCGAAGGCGACCTCGATTACGACGCCGATCTCGAACTCGACAGCATCCACGCGCTGCTCGACTGGCATCCGTTCGGCGGCGTGTTCCGCGTCACGGGCGGCCTGCTATCCAATGACAACCGGGTCGAGGGTGGCGCCAACTTCGAGTCCGGCGATGAAATAGGCGGCGAAACCGTGAACGACAGCGGGCGGATCGGCGCCGATATATCATTCGACGACACCTCACCCTACCTGGGCATCGGCTGGAGTTCCCGACCCGCCAACCGCGGGCTTTCATTCAGTCTGGATGTCGGTGTGTTGGCGCAGGGATCGCCGGAGGTCGAACTGAGCGGGGGCGAGACGAGCGGCGTCGGGCAGGACGCTCTCGACCGGGAGGCCCGCGAAGTCGAGGACGATCTGTCGGGATACGACACCTATCCAGTCCTGCAGCTGGGCATGCTGTATCGGTTCTAGTGGGCCACGCGGCGTCGGCCCGGGGCAGCGCTTGTCGCGCGGTGCCGGGTCGGCTAGGCTCGCGCTGCCGTCACGCAGCCCATCCGGATCGCCGCCATGCCCGCCCACGATGTCCTGATCGCACCCTCCATCCTCGCCGCCGATTTCGCCCGCCTGGGCGAGGAGGTCGAGAACGTCCTCAACGCCGGCGCCGATATGGTCCACTTCGACGTCATGGACAACCACTACGTCCCCAACCTGACCATCGGCCCGCTGGTCTGCGAGGCCCTGCGCAACTACGGCATCACGGCGCCGATCGACGTCCACCTGATGGTCAAACCCGTCGACCGCCTGATCCCGGACTTCGCCAGCGCCGGCGCCGACTGGATCACCTTCCATCCCGAGGCCAGCGAGCACGTCGACCGCTCGCTGGCGCTGGCGCGCGAGCAGGGCTGTAAAACCGGCCTCGTGTTCAACCCCGCGACCCCGCTCGATGTCCTGCGCTACGTCGCCGACAAGGTCGACATGGTCCTGCTGATGTCGGTCAATCCCGGCTTCGGCGGCCAGAAATTCATCCCCCGCACCCTAGATAAACTGCGCGAGGCCCGCGCACTGCTGGATGAACTCGGCAGCGACGCCCGCCTGGAAGTCGACGGCGGCATCAAGACCGCCAACATCGGCGAAGTCGCCGCCGCTGGCGCCGACACCTTCGTCGCCGGCTCCGCCATCTTCAGCGCGCCGGATTACGCCCAGGTGATCGGCGACATGCGCACCGAAATCGCCAGCGGTAGCCGACACTCCTCTTGACGCCGGGTGCGGGTGGAGGGATACGGCACGCGTTGTCGGCGACTTGCCGGGCGCATCGCACACGGACAACAGCTTTGAGGGATTGACGATGAATCCACGCGCCGTGCTGATCGATCTGGACGGTACGCTGGTCGACAGTACACCCGAATTGACGGCGGCTGTTGATCGGGTGTTGATCGGGGAAGGGCATGGGCCTGTCGGGACCGAACAGGTGCGCGACTGGGTCGGCGACGGGATCGATCGGCTGCTTGAGCGCGCGCTGACGGAGGCGACCGGGGAAGTACCGGACGCCATGGACATGCGCCGTATCCGGGTGAGTTTCGATACGGCGTACGCCGAGTTGCTGGGGACGATGGCGCCGTTGTGTCCCGGCGTGGTCGAGGGTCTGGACGCCGTACGGGCGGCTGGATGGTCCACCGCCTGCATCACGAACAAGGCGCGTGTTTTCGCGGTCGGTCTTTTGGGGGCGGTCGGCATCGCCGACCGTTTCGACAAAGTCATCGCTGCCGACAGCGGTCATGGCACCAAACCCGCGGCGGGGCCACTGGAAGCGGCGGCGCGTAAGCTGGGCGTCGCGATCGGGGATTGCGTCATGGTAGGTGACTCGGCGATCGATGTCGCCGCGGCCCGGGCGGCCGGCTGCCCGGCGTGGTGCGTGCGATCCGGCTACAACCGGGGTGCGCGGTTGGAAGACAGCGGTCCCGATCGGGTTTTCGACCGCTTGGATGAACTCGCCGCCGCCCTGACCGCGGGTGGCGAGTGAATCGCCGGGGTCGCGCTTGACGGGGGGCGGGCGGGTCGTTTTAATGGCGATTCGTTCTGCAGGGCCGATGTCATGACGATGGTGTCCAGCAACCGGAAAGGGTCGGCGTCGCATTCGCGGCGATGGTGGCGCGCGGGCTGAAGACCGAGCGCTGTCCCGATACTTCCGGAGTTGACACCCCATGACACCAGAGCAGTTCCACGAATACGCCCGCGCGGGCTATAACCGCATTCCGCTCTCCCGCGAGATCCTCGCGGATTTCGATACCCCGCTGTCCACCTGGTCGAAGCTCGTCGATGGGCCGTATTCCTATCTGTTCGAGTCCGTGCACGGCGGCGAGAAATGGGGGCGTTACTCCGTCATCGGTCTGCCGTGCAGCACGGTTGTCCGGGTCGAAGAGCGCACGATCACGGTCACGACGGAGGGCGAGGTCGTTGAGCAGGCCGACGTGGCCGATCCACTGGCCTGGATCGAGGACTACCGCGCCCGCTTCCGGGTGCCCGATGTCGATGGACTGCCGCGCGTGCAGGGCGGTCTGGTCGGGTATTTCGGCTACGACACTATCCGTTACATCGAGCCGCGGCTCGATGTGCCGCAGGACAAGCCCGATCCGCTCGGCACACCCACGATCCTGTTGATGCTCTCGGATGAGGTAGTCGTCTTCGACAACCTGCGCGGCACCGCCCGATTCATCGTCTTCGTCGAACCGGCCGAAGAGGCCCGCGTCGCCGGCGAGGCGCGCATCGACAATCTGATGGGCGACCTGCGCGGGCCGGGCACCGGTTACCCGACGCCGACGCGCGCGTTCGACGTCACGGAGAAGGACTTCGTCTCCGGCTTCACCGAGGCGGGCTACAAGGATGCCGTTGAGCGGATCAAGCGCTACATCGTCGATGGCGACGTCATGCAGGTGGTGCCCTCCCAGCGCATGACGGTGCCGTTCGCGGCCCGCCCGATCGATCTGTACCGGGCCCTGCGCTGCCTCAATCCCTCGCCCTATATGTACCTGCTGGATTTTGGAGACTTCCAGGTCGTCGGCGCCTCGCCGGAGATCCTGACCCGGGTCGAGGACGGCGAGGTGACGGTGCGGCCGATCGCGGGGACCCGCCGGCGCGGCCGCGACGACGCGGAGGACCGCGCGCTGGAAGCCGAGCTGCTCGCCGACCCGAAGGAGCGGGCGGAGCATTTGATGCTGATCGACCTCGGCCGCAACGACGTCGGCCGCATCGCGGAGATCGGCTCGGTCGAGCTCACCGACAACATGGCGGTCGAGCGCTACTCGCACGTCATGCACATCGTGTCGAATGTGGTGGGAAGGTTGCGCCCGGGCCTCTCGGCGCTCGACGTGCTGCGTGCGACGTTCCCGGCCGGCACGCTCTCGGGCGCGCCCAAGATCCGCGCGCTCGAGATCATCGACGAACTGGAGCCGGTACGGCGCGGGGTCTATTCCGGCGCGGTCGGCTATCTCGCGTGGTCGGGCGACATGGACACGGCCATCGCAATCCGCACCGCCGTGATCAAGGACGGCCAACTCCACGTCCAGGCGGGTGGCGGCATCGTCCACGACTCCGAGCCCCAGGCCGAATGGGAAGAGACCATGAACAAGGCCCGCGGCATGATCCGCGCGGTCGAACTCGCCGAGAAAGGACTCGATGCGGCGGATGGAGTTCCGGAGCGCTGACCTGGAAAAAAACCGGTCTCTCGCCAAGACGCAGAGCACGCCAAGGAAGGCTGTATGAAGGATGATGATATTGGCCGTATTGTGGTTGACGCGGCGATTGGCGTGAATCGTGAGTTGGGGCCGGGGTTATTGGAAACGGTTTATGAAGCCGTTATGGCCCATGAACTGCGCGAACGCGGCCTCATCGTTGCGAGACAGGTCCCGGTTCCGTTGCGATATCGCGGCGTCGAGTTCGAGGAAGGCTTTCGGATGGACCTTTTTGTTCAGTCGCGGGTGATCGTGGAGTTGAAGTGCGTCGAGAGCCTGAATAATTCTCGCAGGAAGCAGGTACTGACGTACCTTCGGCTCACGGGGCGGCGACTCGGCTATTTGTTGAATTTCAACAGGGCGTTGATGAAAGACGGCATTGTCCGTTTGGCAAATGGCGCGGAAGAAGTGCCCTGAATCCTTGGCGCGCTTGGCGTCTTGGCGAGAGATTGCCTTTACGGCGAAGGAACCAACCATGCTTGTAATGATCGACAACTACGATTCGTTCACCTGGAACCTGGTGCAGTATCTGGGCGAGCTGGGGGCCGAGGTGGCGGTGTATCGCAACGACGAGTTGAGCGTCGAGGAGCTCGCGGCGCTGGAGCCGGAGTTGCTGATGATCTCGCCAGGGCCATGTACGCCCAATGAGGCCGGGATTTCGGTCGATTCCGTGCGCCATTTTGCCGGGTGGATCCCGATCCTCGGGGTGTGTCTCGGGCACCAGAGCATCGGTCAGGCGTACGGCGGGCGGGTCGTCCATGCGCGCGAGATCATGCACGGCAAGACCTCGCTGATCCATCACATCGGCGAGGGCGTTTTCGCCGGCCTGCCCAACCCGTTCGAGGCGACGCGGTATCATTCGCTGGTGGTCGCGCGTGAGGGGCTGCCGGACTGCCTGGAGATCACCGCCTGGACCGAAAATCCGGACGGATCGATGGATGAGATCATGGGCCTGCGCCATCGTGAACTCGCGATCGAGGGCGTGCAGTTCCACCCCGAGTCCATCCTGACGCGCAACGGCCACGATCTGCTGCAGAACTTCCTCGGCCGCTCGGCCGAGCGGCAACCGGAGGAGGCACCCGCATGAACGTCCAGCAAGCGATCAAGGCGGTCACCGAGGGGCGCGATCTCGGCTCCGACGAGATGGTCGCGGTCATGCGCCAGATCATGACCGGCGAGGCGACCGACGCCCAGATCGGCGGTTTCCTGATCGGGCTGCGCATGAAGGGCGAGACCGTCGATGAGGTGGTCGGCGCCGCCACCGTGATGCGCGAACTGTCGAGCCGGGTGACGGCCCACGTTGAGCACCTGGTCGATACCTGCGGTACCGGCGGCGACGCGTCCGGGACCTTCAACATCTCGACCGCCGCCGCGCTGGTCGCCGCCGCCGGCGGCGCCAACGTCGCCAAGCACGGCAACCGTTCGGTCTCCAGCGCCTCCGGCAGCGCCGACGTGCTCGAGGCCGCCGGGGTCAATCTCGATCTGACGCCGGAGCAGGTGGGTCAGTGCATCGAGCGCGTCGGGATCGGGTTCCTGTTCGCGCCAGCGCATCACAAGGCCATGCGTTACGCGGTCGGCCCCCGCAAGGAGATGGCGGTCCGCACCCTGTTCAACGTCCTGGGCCCCCTGACGAACCCGGCCGGTGCGCTCAATCAGGTCATCGGCGTGTTCTCGGAACATTGGGCTGAGCATCTGGCACGGGTGCTGGGCGAGCTCGGCAGCCGCCACGTCATGGTCGTGCACGCGGCCGACGGCCTCGATGAGATCAGTATCGGTGCGCAAACGAAGGTGGCGGAATTCCGCGAGGGCGATCTCTCGACGTACACCATCAAGCCGGAGGACTTCGGCCTGGAGCGTGCGAATATCGCCCGGATCCGGGTCGGGACGCGTGACGAGAGCCTGCGCATGGTCCAGGCGTGTCTCGACAACGAGGAGGGCCCGGCGCGTGACATCGTCGCCCTGAATGCCGGCGCCGCGATCTACGTCGCCGGTGTCGCGCCGACCCTGCACGAGGGCGTCGAGCAGGCCCGTACCGCGATGGCGAACGGCGCCGCCCGGATCAATCTGGACGAACTGGTGCGGGTATCCAATGAGTTTTGACACGCCGATCGCCGATACGCCGGATATCCTTCGCCGCATTCTCGCGCGCAAGGTCGAGGAGATTGCTGCGGCCGCTGAGCGGGAGCCGCTGTCGGCGCTTGCCCGCCGGGCGGCGGACGCGGATGCCCCGCGCGGCCTGCGGGCCGCGCTGGCGGGTCGCGTCGAGGCCGGCGACGCGGCCGTGATCGCGGAGGTGAAGAAGGCGAGCCCGAGCCGGGGCGTGCTTCGGGCGGACTTCGACCCGGCCGCGATCGGTCGCTCCTACGCCGCGGGTGGTGCCGCCGCGCTGTCGGTGCTGACCGATCGCGACTTCTTCCAGGGCGATCCGGCGCATCTGTCCGCCGCGCGCGAGGCCAGCGGCCTGCCGGTACTGCGCAAGGACTTCATGATCGACCCCTACCAGGTCTACGAGGCGCGCGCGATGAGCGCGGACGCGATCCTGCTGATCGCCGCGGCGCTGGGCGACGCCGCCATGCGCGAACTGCGGGATCTGGCCGCCCACCTCGGCATGGATACGCTGGTCGAGGTGCACGACGGCGACGAACTGGAGCGGGTATTGGCCCTGGAGCCGGACCTGGTTGGTATCAACAACCGCGACCTGCGTACCTTTGAGACCGACGTCGCCACCACGACCCGCCTGCGGGAACGGGTGCCCGATGATGTCCTGCTGGTGACCGAGAGCGGTATCCACACGAGCGAGGGCGTGGCCGGAATGCGGGCCAACGGCGTACATGCCTTCCTGGTGGGCGAGGCCTTCATGACCGCTCCCGATCCGGGCGCGCGTCTGGCGGAACTGTTCGGGACCGAT
Organism: uncultured Ectothiorhodospiraceae bacterium; assembly: GCA_913055615.1. Lineage (GTDB taxonomy): Bacteria > Pseudomonadota > Gammaproteobacteria > XJ16 > Halofilaceae > Halofilum. Next base: position 72,395 of record CAJXKK010000005.1, on the reverse strand, counting down.
GGGCCGCCGCGTTAACCCGATCGGCTGCGGCGCTGTCCCGGGGACAAGGTCCGAAGGACGCCAGGGATACGATGGTTTTGTAGGAGCGGGCTTGCCCGCGAACCGGTTTGTGGGGTGAAACGCGGCTCGTCCTGCTCAGCGCTTCCCCGTGATGGTCTCGCCCGGCCCGACCCGGGTCGAAACGATTGCTCCACCCCGGTGGCTGCGGACAACGGTTCGCGGGCAAGCCCGCTGCTACAGGCGTGCTTTGCGTTCCTTCGCGGTCTGGCGAGACCCCCGAAGAGGGTGTGCCGGAGCCCGCACGCAGGATTGCGTGCGAAGGCGGTATCGGACCAGCAGTGCGCCTTCAACGCGTCCCGTGGACCACCATCGTCTTGCCGTGGGCCTCGATCAGGCCGCTGTCCTCGAGATCCTTGAGCACCCGGCCGACCATCTCGCGGGAGCAGCCGACGATCCGTGCGATCTCCTGGCGGGTAATCTTGATCTGCATGCCGTCCGGGTGCGTCATCGCATCCGGCTCGCGGGCAAGGTCCAGCAGCGTACGCGCCACGCGCCCGGCGACATCCAGGAAGGCGAGGTCATGGACCTTGGCGCTGGTGCGGCGCAGGCGATCCGCCATCTGACCGGCGACCGCGAACAGCACGTCGGGCGTGTGCTGTGACATCGCGCGGAACTGATCGTAGTCGGCCTCGGCGAGCGTGCACTCGGTGCGCGCGGTCACCCAGGCACTGCGCTGGGTGTCCTTGTCGAACATGCCCATCTCGCCGAAGAACTCGCCTTCGTTGAGGTACGCGAGGATAATCTCGTGGCCCTCGGCATCCTCGATGCTGACACTGACCGACCCGCTGAGTATGTAATAGAGTACGTCCGAGTCCGCGCCGCCCTGGATGATGGTGGCGCGCGCCGGATAAGAATGGCGGTGGCTGTGCTCCAGCAGGACCGGGAGCCAGTCCGGTTCCGACTTGCCTGATGAGTGCAATGCCATAGTGGGATTCTTTACCGCCTTTGGCCTGACTGTCAAAGACAGAGGAGTGTGGGAGATGCAGGTAAGTGTAGCCTGGCAGGGCGAGGCCCGTTTCCTCGGACGGACCGACAGCGGCCACGCGGTCGTCATGGACGGCCCGCCCGATGCCGGCGGCCGCAACCAGGGGGCGCGCCCGATGGAGATGGTGCTGCTCGGTCTTGGCGGCTGCAGCGCCTTCGACGTGGTGCACATCCTGCGACGATCACGCCGCACCGTGGCCGCCTGTCACGTGGAAATCGAGGCCGAGCGCGCAGGCGCGGACCCGAAGGTCTTTACGGCAATCCATATGCACTTCGTCATCAGCGGCGACGGTCTCGGCGAAGACCGCGTGGCCCGGGCCGTTGAACTGTCCGCGGAGAAATACTGTTCGGTCGCCCGGATGCTGGCGTCGACCGCCGCCATTACCCATGACTGGGAGCTGCGCCCCGAGGCGTGATCCCTTCCACGCCCGGTATCGTGGGCGTGCCTCGCGTTCTGTTAGTATCGTCCGCTTTCCCGAAGCGGTCGCGATGCCGACCGGTGCCGCACCGGTTCCATGCAAGCCGATCAGCGGGTTGCGGGGCCTTCGATCGCGCTACGCGGTTGTCGCGGCAGGCCGGAGGTACCGCTGAGGGGCTGGGCCGGGGGCGTACGCCGCCGGGGGTATCATGGTCGGTCGAAGGCGTCTCGCCGGGGACCCGTAGCCGGGGGCGTAATCTTGTCTCAGACGCTCAAGCGCAATATCAGGCTTCACGGTTTCAATAACCTCACGAAGACGCTGAGCTTCAATATCCACGATATCTGCTACGCGCAGAGCGAACAGCATCGCCGCGAATACATCGAGTATATCGATGAGGAATACAACGCCGAGCGCCTGACCGGCATCCTGGAGGATGTCGCGGCCCTGATCGGCGCCAATATCCTCAATGTCGCGCGCCAGAACTATGATCCCCAGGGCGCCAGCGTCACGCTGCTGATCTCCGAGGAACCGGTCGCCTCCGAGGGGATCTCGAACGCGGAATCCCCGGGACCGCTGCCGGATGCCGTCGCCGGCCACCTCGACAAGAGCCATATCACGGTCCACACGTATCCGGAGAGCCACCCGGATGGCGGGATCAGCACCTTCCGGGCCGATATCGACGTCTCCACCTGCGGCCGGATCTCGCCGCTGAAGGCGCTGAATTACCTGATCCACAGCTTCGAGTCCGATATCGTGATCGTCGATTACCGGGTCCGCGGCTTCACCCGGGACGTGAAGGGCAAGAAGCACTTCATCGACCACAAAATCAACTCGATCCAGAACTATATGTCCCGCGATACCAGGGAGCGGTATCAGATGTTCGACGTCAACGTGTACCAGGAGAACCTGTTCCACACGAAGATGGTCCTGAGCGAGTTCGATCTGAACGATTACCTGTTCGGCGCCGGGAAGGAGGATTTACCGCCGAAGGAGCTGCGGAAGGTGGAGCAGCAGGTGCGCCGGGAGATGGCCGAGATCTTCTACGGGCGAAATCTCGGGCGCAGCCTCAGGCTCTGAGCGCCCGGCCCCGGAGAAAAATTCGGGGGCCGAGGCCCCCTCCGCAATCTTTTTATGGTTGTGTATCGCGTCGCTGACGCGCTTATTGTTTATTGTTGTTGTTGTCCGTTGGGGCGCCGCCGGGTGCGCCGGATCATGGATCCCCGCCCTGGCCGGTGCGCCGCTCCGGCTGTGCCCGTCCCGGAGGCGCCGAATGGCGCTCGTTGTAGCAAGCCCGCGGCGGGGATGCAAATTTCGGGTGGCGCTTGTATGGGGCGGCGCTCCTGGGTAAAATCGCGCCCCTTTCGGCGGGCCGGGATCCGGCACCGCCCCGCAAGATCGTCCGGAGTCGTCGATGAAGACCTTCAGCGCGAAGCCCGAGGAAGTCCGGCGGGACTGGTACGTGGTCGATGCCAGCGGCAAGACGCTGGGCCGGCTCGCGACCGAGATCGCCCGGCGCCTGCGCGGCAAGCACAAGCCCGAATACACGCCGCACGTCGATACCGGCGACTACATCGTGGTCGTCAATGCCGACAAGGTGCACGTCAGCGGCAACAAGGAATCCGACAAGTACTACCACCGGTGGACCGGTTACGTCGGTAACCTCAAGTCCGAGCCGCTTAACAAGCTGCGCCAGCGCAAGCCGGAGCGCATCATCGAGTACGCGGTCAAGGGGATGCTTCCGCGCAACCCGCTCGGCCGCTCGATGTTCGGCAAGCTCAAGGTGTACCCGGGCCCCGAGCACCGCCACCAGGCCCAGCAACCGCAGCCGCTCGATATCTGAGCGCCACGGTCAGCCAACGAGGAAGCATCAGCATGCAGCAGCAGTACTACGGCACGGGCCGGCGCAAGACCTCCAGCGCACGCGTCTTCATGCGCCCCGGCTCCGGTGACATCACGGTCAACGGCCGCCCGGTGGACGAATTCTTCGGCCGCGAGACGGCCCGAATGATCGTGCGCCAGCCGCTCGAGGCCGCCGAGGTCCAGAGCCGCTTCGACTTCCATATCACCGTCGAGGGCGGTGGTGGCAGCGGTCAGGCCGGCGCCATCCGCATGGGTGTGGCCCGCGCGCTGGTCTCCTACGAGGAAGAGCTGCGCGGCGTGCTCCGCCAGGGCGGCTATCTGACGCGCGATGACCGTAAGGTCGAGCGCAAGAAGATCGGCCTGCGCAAGGCCCGCCGCGCGACCCAGTACTCCAAGCGCTGAGGTCGGCCGGTTGCCCATGCCCTGCGGGATTTCGTAGGGTATGGGTCCAGACAACTGGGGGATCGTCTAGCGGTAGGACTACGGACTCTGACTCCGTCAACCCAGGTTCGAATCCTGGTCCCCCAGCCATACCGCGAAAACGCCGCGCCCGGCCTGCCGGGCGCGGCGTTTTTCGTTTGAAGGCGGCGCGGTGTGAGAGTAGGGCGGGAACCACGGATAGACACAGATGAACACAGAGGGGCGTGGGCGGAAGCCGACCGGGTTGTGGAGCTTCGCTGACCGGTCTGTCGAGCGTACGCGGTGGCGTGAAGAACCACGAAATGGAGACAAAATGGCCTTAAGGCCTGAATCTGGCGTGCGCGGGGCACTGAGCTATTTTGTGTTTATCTCGTGGTTCTGATTTTCACGTCCACTGGCACACCCTCTCAGCCAAGCTCCAGAAGAACCGGGCCACCCCGACGCCCCTCTGTGTTTATCTGTGTCCATCTGTGGTTCTTCCGAACCCGCGGATCGACGTCAGCGGATGCGTTCGATGCCGTCGGGGCCGGCGATGAGGATTTCGTCGGCGGGGCGCAGGGCGAAGATGCCGTTGCAGACGACGCCGGGGATGTCGTTGATGCGGCGTTCGAACTCGATCGGTTCCATGATCTGGAGATTGTGGACATCGAGGATCGCGTTGCCGTTGTCGGTCGTGACGCCGCTGCGCAGTTCGGGTTGCCCGCCCAGGCGCGTCAGGTGGCGGGCGACGAATGAGCGTGCCATCGGGATAACCTCCACCGGCAGCGGGAAGCCGCCCAGCCAGTCGACGCGTTTGCTCTGGTCGACGATGCACACGAAATGGCGGCTGGCGCCGGCCACGATCTTCTCGCGCGTGAGCGCGCCACCGCCGCCCTTGATCAGGGCGCGGTGCGTGGTGAACTCGTCGGCCCCGTCGACGTACAGCGGCAGGTCGCCCGTATCGTTGAGTTCGAGTACCGGGATCCGGTGACGGCGCAGGCGCTCGGCGCTGGCCTCGGAACTGGCGACGGCGCCCTCGATCCGGGCGGCCATACCGGCCAGCGCATCGATGAAATGGTTGACCGTCGAGCCGGTACCGACGCCGACGATCATGTCGTCGGTCACGAACTCCAGCGCGGCCTCGGCCGCCTGGCGTTTGGCATCGTCCTGGGACATCGAGCGACTCTCCGCTGTTCGGGGTAGTAAGTGTAGCCGTCACCCGCGGGGCAGCAAACCCCGCGACCCTGTTCAATCTCCATCCAGGTTGCTACCTTGGCGGGCTTATGGATAAGTACATCGAAAGAATCCTCTCCGCGCGCGTCTACGATGTCGCGATCGAATCCCCTCTCGACGAAGCCCCCGCGCTCTCGCGCCGCCTGGGTAATCGCATTCTGCTCAAGCGCGAGGACCAGCAGAGCATCTTCTCGTTCAAGCTGCGGGGCGCCTATAACCGGATCTGGCAACTGAGCCGGCAGCAGAAACTCGAAGGGGTGACCTGTTCGTCCGCGGGCAATCATGCCCAGGGCGTCGCGCTGGCCGCGAAGAAGCTCGGGCTCAAGGCCATGATCGTGATGCCACGCACGACCCCGCAGATCAAGGTCGATGCCGTGAAGGCGCTGGGCGGGCGGGCGATCCTGCATGGCGATGCCTACGACCAGGCCTACGCGCACGCCCGTGAGATCGAGGAGGAACACGGCTATCCGTTCATCCACCCCTACGACCACCCCGACACGATCGCCGGGCAGGGGACGGTCGGCATGGAGCTCTGCCGCCAGTTCGGCGACAACCTCCACGCCGTGTTCGTGCCGGTCGGCGGCGGCGGCCTGATCACCGGTATTGCGGCGTTCATGAAGTATCTGCGCCCGGAGACGAAGATCATCGGCGTCGAGCCGGAGGATGCCGCCTCGATGTCCGTGTCGCTCGAGCGGGGGCGCCGTACCCGCCTCAAGCACGTCGGGATCTTCGCCGATGGTGTTGCCGTGGCCTGTCCCGGCAAGGAGACGTTCCGGCTCGCCCGCAAATACGTGGACGAGATCGTGACCGTCACCACCGATGAGATCTGCGCGGCGATCAAGGACGTGTTCGGCGATACGCGCACGCTGACGGAGCCGGCCGGCGCGCTGGGTGTCGCGGGCATGAAGCGCTATGTCGAGCGCGAAGGTCTGACCGAAGCGAACATGATCCCGGTCATCTGCGGTGCCAATATCAATTTCGACCGCCTGCGCCATGTCGCCGAACGCGCGGAGCTGGGCGAGCACCGCGAGGTGCTGTTCGCGGCCACGCTGCCCGAGCGCCCCGGCGCCTTCCGCAAATTCTGCAACGCGCTCGGCAAGCGCTCGGTCACCGAGTTCAATTACCGCTACGCCGACACCGAACGGGCCCATGTCTTTGTCGGTGTGCAGACCCGTGGTGGCGAGGACGAACGCAAGGCGATCCTCGATGACCTGCGCGGCAAGGGTTACGAGATCCTCGACCTGACCGACAACGAGATGGCGAAGCTCCATATACGCTATCTCGTCGGCGGGCATACGAACGGGCTGGTGCCCAACGAGCGCGTCCTGCGGTTCGAATTCCCCGAGCGGCCCGGTGCGCTGCAGAACTTCCTCGACGGCATGGGGCGCGGCTGGAACATATCGCTGTTCCACTACCGCAACCATGGCGCCGCCTATGGTCGGGTTCTGGCCGGGATGCAGGTGCCTGATGAAGACGGCAAGGCGTTCCGGAAATTCCTCGATGATCTGGGGTATTTCTGGGAAGAGGAGTCGGATAACGCGGCGTACCGGACTTTTCTGCGCTGATCCGTAATCGCTGGCCCGTCGCCGGCGCTGTGCGATTGATATCCCGGTGTCTGGTCCGCCGGGACGTGGGGTTTCCGTACCCGTAAACATCCGCGTTTACCGCTTCGTAGGTCGGGTTTTAACCCGACACTGCGTGTCTGCGTCTTGCACCTGTCCTTTTGGCCCGTGTCGTTCGGTGTCCGTGTTTTCGGTTCGGATATGTGGCGTGGGTTTCGCCCGCGGACAGCGGGCGAAACCCGGACCACATATCCAGAATGGAAAACCCATACCGAAACGCGTCGACTGAAAGGACACGCCCTGGAAACCGACACGCCGGTGTCGGGTTAAAACCCGACCTACGGTGGGGGGAACCGCCGGGGGAGTCGGGTTCAAACCCGACCTGCATGCGACGAGAACTCAACGATAAAACGAGCGACCAAATGAGACCGGCCAGCCGATCGGCCGGAAGAACTACTCCAGCCCGAGAACGAACTCCCACTGCTCCTCGGTAACCGGCATCACCGACAACCGATTCCCCTTGCGCACAAGCGGGAATTCGGCAAGCTCCGGCCGCCCGGCCAGCTCCTTGAGTTCGGTCAGGGTGATCGTGCGCTCGAGTTTGCGCACGAGCTTCACGTCCACCATGATCCAGCGCGGATTGTCCGGATCGCTCTTCGGGTCGTAATGCGGGTCTTCGGGGTCGAAGGCCGTGTGATCGGGGTATCCCTCGCGGGCGATTTCGACGATGCCCACGATGCCGGGCACTTTCGTGTTCGAGTGGTAGAAGAACCCGAGTTCGCCTTTTTTCATGCGGTCGCGCATGAAATTGCGTGCCTGGTAGTTGCGCACGCCGTCCCAGTGATCGGTCTGCCCGGGCTGGGCCGCGAGGTCGTCGATCCCGAATACATCGGGTTCCGATTTGAACAGCCAGCACGTCATCGGGTCTGCCTTCTACGGGGTAAGGAATACGCGACGACCGCCCGGGGGAACGGCCGCCGCGGTGTGCACCGGGCTGTTCAGCCGGTCTCGGCCTGCTCCTGCGCATGCAGGGCGTGGTACCGGCGCCAGACCCGCTCTTCCGTCGCGACCATGCGGGTCGGGACATCCCAGGGATGCGCCGGGATCTCGCTGGTGTGCTGGAATTCGTGGGCCGCACCGACGAGGCAGGGCTTGGCCGCATCCGGATCCTCGTTGAGGAAGGAGAACGTGCGATCGTAGAAACCGCCGCCCATGCCCAGGCGGTGGCCGTTGCTGTCGAAGACGACGAGCGGCACGATCACGATGTCCATATCGCGCGGCGAGACGAGCTGATCCGCCGCCACATCGGGTTCAGGGATGCCGAAGCGGTTGTTCTTCATCGGCATGTCTTTCTCGTAGGGCGCGAACATCATGCTGTCGCCCTCGACGATCACCGGCAGATAGACATGCTTGTTGTATCGAACCGCCTGATCGATCACCGCACGGGTATCCATCTCGCCCTTCACCGGCCAGTAGGCGGCGATGTGGAGCGCGTGGTGGAACTCCGGCGTCGATTCGAGAAGCAGCGTCATGTCGCGTGCGGCGGCGCGCAGCTGGTGCCGGGACAGCGCATTACGCTGCTCGATCACGTACTGGCGCAGTACTTCGCGTTGCTGGTCGATGTCCTGTTTCATTGCAGTCCTCGTCTACTGGGACGTCTATGTAAAAGTGGGCACAAACCGCGCATGCCGTTGTCCGCCTTTGACCTTGAACCAGCGGTTCAAGTGGGGAGGGCTGGAGGGAATCAGGCTTTCCGCACATCGGCGGACATGCTCAACAACCGCTGCCAAACAAATCCCCGGGGTGTTGCTTAGGTTCAAGGGTATAACCCGGCGAACTCACGTACATCGCAGAAAGTGCCCCAACTCCTGAAACCCCTGGTGGAACACCGCGCCCGCGGCGCTCGACCAGGGACTCCGTTTATTCGGAGCGCTCAGCCCTCGCCATGCCCATCCAGAGCAGCGCCGACGCGATCCTGCAGGGTGGCGATCTGGTCGCGCACGCGCTCACAGGCCTCCTGCGTCTCTCTGAGCTCAAGCAGCTCATGGGCCATGTTCAGGGCCGTCATGACGGCGATCCGGTCGGTCCCGATCACGTTGCCTCGGCCGCGGATTTCCTTCATCCGCTCATTCACGATCCCGGCCGCGGCCAGCAGATCGTCACGCTCTTCCTCTTTGCAGGCGATCTGGTACTCACGGTCGAGGATCTTGACCGTGACCTGCACGGCTTCACCCGCCATCAGGAGTTCTCCATCGCCTTGAGCCGGGAGATCATCGCCTCGACGCGGGCGCGCGCCTGTTCGTTTTTCTCGATCAGCTGCGCGCGCTCGCTCGACAGCGACTCCTGCTGACGGCGCAGGGACTGGTTCTCCGTGCGCAGCCGATCGCACAGCGCCGCGAGATCCTCGATCTGGCGCGCAAGCTCACTCACGCGGGCTTCCGCGTCCCGGGCGACCTCCTGACTCATGCCGAGAATACTAGGCTCCGCCCCCGTGGTGGTCAAATACCTTTGCGCGCCCCGCGCACGTCGCTGCGCCGGCCTGATGCGCCGGGGGCCGGCGCGATGCGTGCATGCGGGCCGCGCCCCTCACTGCAGGCCTCTGGAGTGCTAGAATTCCTCTCCCGCAGTTATCCCGATGAGGCCCGTCGATCATGACCCTGCCGGCATGCAACGAAACCGAACAGCGCCTGCGGGCGCTGGGCGCGACCGCCTCGGCCTCACAGTGCCACGGGGTGCTCTGCGGGCTGCTCGCGGTCGGTGATGCGGATGCCCGCGAGACCTGGCTGGCGGAGACGGTCGGGGAGGAAGCGCCGGGCGCCGGGATCGATGAACTGTACGAGACTACGCTGCAGCAGCTGGACGATCCGGAATTCGGGCTCGATCTGCTGTTGCCGGACGACGACGAGGCGGATCTCGCCGAGCGTACGCGCGCACTGGCCGACTGGGCGGGCGGATTTACCTTCGGGATCGCCTGCGCGGGACGCGCCCCGGAGGATCTGCCGTCCGAGGTGGCCGAGTTCGTCCGTGACGCGGCCGAGGTGGCGGCACTGACCGACGGGGATGAAGATGAGGGCGACGAAGCGGACTACGCCGAGGTGGTCGAATATCTGCGTGCAGGCACGCTGCTGGCGCGCACCGAGTGCCGGTCCGGCCGCGCGTCGGCCGATGCCGAAGGTTCCGACCACCCGGATGGCCCCGACGAAAATGACGGGTAAAAACCGCTCGACTGCCGCCGACGAGCCGATTCCGTTATGATCGGCCCACCGACGCCGGGCGCCACTGCGCCCGGTGACCGGTTCACACTTTTCACCGGGTGAGCTCACATGCCTGGAACCGTGCGCAGGATCATCGACCGGATCAAGGATCAACGCTCGTCCGGCAATTCGGTTGTCGCACTGACCGTCGAGACGCGCCTCGTGCTGCAGGGTTTCGATCCGCAGCGCTTCGAGTACGACACGCCGGATGACCCCGGCCGCCTCGCGCGGATCGCGGAGATCGCGGGGGAGATGGATGTCGACATCGCCGATCTCATGGCCGCGGCCGATGCCGAACCCGATCCGGCGGCCGCGCCGGAGCCGCCGCCGGAGTCCCACGGGACGACGGGGGCGGAGGACCTGAGCCAGTCCGCCCAGGATGCGGCCCGCGCCGCCGGCATCGGTCGTGATGCGGCAGGCGTTGGCTCCCGGTCGGCCGCCGTGGACCTGCCGGCGGACCACCCGCTGCAGGGATTCCGGCGAATCGCCGATGCGGCCCTGGCCGAATCCGGTGAAGGCTATGCCGGTTCCCGCACTGGCGCATCCTTCGCCGTGCTCGTGAAGGCCAGCCTGCTCATCGGCCTGTATTCCATCACCTCCGATCGGGTTTTCTGTGACTTGCTCCGATACAACACGCTGTTCACCTGGTTTCTCGGCGTCTCCGCCGCCCAGGCGGATTTCGATGCCGAGGCCTTCGCGGCCGATCGTCAGGACGCGCTGGCCAGTCCGGCCGGGCGCGCGTTCTTCGACCGTGTGGTGGTCGAGGGTGGCCGCCACAAGCTCTTTTCGAGCGAGCGGCTACAGCCCAACGGCCGCCAGATCAAGGGCTGGATGTCGCAGCGCGCCGGCGCCTGAGCGGGCCCGTCGCCGCGTCCCGGGCGCGGTAGCTGCTCGGCGGGCCGCGCCGCCCGCGCGCCCACGCATCAACCGATTTCGAGGTCCCGGATGGATACCCAGGAGTACGCCCGCCGCCGCCGGGCACTGATGCGGATGATGGGAGAGGATGCGATCGCCATCCTCCCTGCCGCGCCCCATGCCGTGCGCAACCGCGATGTCGAGTACCCGTACCGGCAGGATTCCGATCTGCTGTACCTGACCGGCTTCCCCGAGCCTGAGGCGGTAGCGGTACTGGTCCCGGGCCGCGACCACGGCGAGTTCGTGCTGTTCACGCGCGAGCGTGATCCCGAGCGCGAGGTATGGAACGGCCGGCGCGCCGGCATCGACGGCGCGATCGAGCGGTGGGGGACGGACGACGCCTTCCCGATCGGTGATATCGACGACATCCTGCCCGGCCTGATCGAGGGCCGCTCGCGCGTGTTCTGCACGATGGGGCGCTACGCGGATTTCGACCGGCGCGTGATGCAGTGGGTCAACGACGTGCGCGGCCGTGCCCGTTCGGGCGGTCACGCACCGAACGAATTCATCGCCCTCGACTACTTCCTCCATGACATGCGGCTGTTCAAAAGCCGCGATGAACTGCGCGCGATGCGCCGCGCCGCGAAGATCTCCATGACCGCGCACGAGCGTGCGCTCAAGACCTGCCGCCCCGGGCTGCCGGAATACGCGCTCGAGGCCGAGTTCTGGCACGAGTTCCGGCGCAACGGCGCGGAACCCGCATATGGGCTGATCGTCGGCGGTGGGCGCAACGCCTGTGTGCTGCACTACGTCGAGAACGCCGACACGCTGCGCGATGGCGATCTGGTCCTGATCGACGCCGGCTGCGAGAGCGACGGCTATGCCGCCGACATCACCCGCACCTTCCCGGTCAACGGCCGCTTCACCGATGCCCAGCGTGCCGTCTACGATATCGTGCTGGAGGCACAGCGCGCGGCGCTTGCGCGCTGCGAGCCGGGGCGCCACTGGAATCAACCGCACGAGGCGGCGCTGCGTGTGCTCACGCAGGGCATGGTCGACCTCGGGCTGCTCGCGGGCCCGGCCGATGCGCGCATCGAGGACGAGAGCTACAAGCGCTTTTTCATGCACCGTACCGGGCACTGGCTGGGGATGGATGTGCACGACGTCGGCGACTACAAGGTGGACGGGGACTGGCGTGAACTCGAGCCGGGCATGTGCCTTACCATCGAGCCCGGTCTTTATATCCCGGCCGCCGATGACGTACCGGTTCATCTGCACGACATCGGCGTACGCATCGAGGATGACTTGCTCATCACGAAGGACGGCAGCGAGAACCTGACCGACGGCCTGCCGAAGGCCGCGGACGACATCGAGGCGATGATGCGTGGCTGAACCGCACGCCAGTACGGATCTCGTCATCGTCGGCGGCGGACCGGTCGGCGCCGCGCTGGCGCTCGCGCTGGCTGATGGCGCGCGCGCGATCACCGTGATCGAGGCGCAGGCCCGCCCCCCTGTCGGGGATACGCGCGCGACCGCGCTGTCCGAGAGTTCGGTGCGGCTGCTCGATGCACTCGGGGTCTGGCCGGAACTCGCAGGTGATGCGGTGGCGATCCATACGGTCGAGGTATCGCAGCAGGGCCACTACGGCCGCACGCGGATGCGCGCTCAGGACCAGGGCGTGCGCGCGCTCGGCCAGGTCGTCGCCTACGATGCCCTGGCGCGCGGGCTGGCAGAGCACGCGCGGGGCGCACCTGGAGTCGAATGGCTGGCCCCGGCGACCGTCGCGGGGATCGATCAGGACGCCGATGGCGTTAGTCTCGCGATCGATGGCCCCGACGGCCATAACGAGAGGCGGGCGCGTCTCGCCGTCGCCGCCGACGGCACGCGCTCGCCCCTGCGCGAGCGCCTCGGTACCGGCGTGCGCGAATACGACTACGGCCAGACCGCCCTGCTGCTGCCGCTGGAGACCGGCGGCGATCCGCATACGGGCTACGAGCGCTTTACGAGCGAGGGGCCGATGGCGCTGCTCCCGGCCGGCGGCGGGCGGCGGACGCTGATCTGGACCCTGCCGCCCGACCAGGCCGAGGCCATGGCCGCACTGACCCTGGAGCGGATCGCCGGGCGGATCGCGGCGCGGCTGGGCCGCAGTTTCGGCCCGATCGTCCCGCATGGCCCACCCGTGGCCTGGCCGCTGCGCCGCGTCGAGGCCGAACGCGGCCACGACGGGCGCGTCGCGCTGCTCGGCAATGCCGCGCGCACCCTGCATCCGGTCGGCGCCCAGGGCTTCAATCTCGCGCTGCGCGACGTCTGCGGGCTGGCGGCCGTACTCGGGCACGCCCGTGATCCCGGCGACGCCGAGACGCTCACGGCCTGGTCGTGCGCCCGCCAGGCGGATCGCTGGCGGACACGGCTGTTCACCGACGTGCTGGCGCGTGGATTCGTCCGCGGCGGGCAGGGGCTCGGCGCCGTGCGCGCCGGGGCCCTGCTCGGTCTGGATTCCTGCAGCATCGCCCGCGACGGGCTGGCCGCACAGACCATGGGGCTCCTCGGCGGCCTGCCTCGGGTTGGCAACTGGCATCTGGAGCGGCGCCCGTGATTGCGCGTGATACCCGTGAAATCGCTATCGTCGGCGCCGGTGCCGTGGGCGCGGCCCTTGCGCTCGCGCTCGCCCGCGCCGGCCATGCCGTCACCATTGTTGACGGCCGCTCCGGTCCGGCGGCGGCGCCGGGCGAAGAGTACGGCGAATTCGTCGTCTCCCTCAATCTCGCCAGCATTGCCTTCCTGCGCGCGATCGGTGTCTGGCCGGCGATCCATGCCAGTCGCGTGAGCCCGTATGGCGGCATGACCCTGTGGGACGAGGGCGGCTCCGGCGCGACGCGTTTTGACAGCGTCGAGGTGGGCGAGCCGGCGCTTGGCTGTTTCGTCGAGTCGGCACTGCTGGAAGCACGCCTGCACGAGGCGCTCGCGGAGTACCCCGGTGTGTCCCGGCTCTGGGGCCGGCGCGCCACCGGCCTGCGCGTCGCACACGACGGGGCCCGGCTGGCGCTCGACGACGCGACCACGATCAACGCCGGTCTGGTGATCGGTGCCGACGGCGGTCGTTCCGCGATGCGCCAGCTGGCCGATATCGGCGTCGAGCGCTTCGACTATGACCAGCGCGCGATCGTCTGCAACTTCGCGACGGAGCGCCGACACGACGCCATTGCCCGCCAGCGCTTCATGCAGGGTGGCCCCGTCGCGATGCTGCCGCTGGCCGACGGGCGCTGTTCGCTGGCGTGGTTCCGGCCCGAGGCCGAGGCCGAGCGTCTGGTCGAACTCGACGATGCGGCGTTCAACGAAGCCCTGTCGGAGGCGACCGATTACGCCCTTGGCGCCGTGACGGCCGCGACCCGGCGACGCGCGTTCCCGATCGTCCGCCGGCATGCGGTGCGGTATGTCGCCGAGCGCTTCGCGCTGGTCGGCGATGCGGCACATACCATCCATCCCCAGGCGGGTCAGGGGCTGAACCTCGGTCTCATGGACGCCGCCGCGCTGGCCGAGGCGATCGGTCGGGGCAGTGATCCGGGAACGGATCGCATTCTGCGTTACTATGCGCGCTGGCGGCGCGGGCACAATACGGCGGTCATGCACGCAATGGACGTGTTCCATCGCGGCTTTGCGCAACCGGCTCCCGTGGCCGGGGCACTGCTCGGGCCCCTGCGTGGCCTTGGCCTTGCGGCGGCGGATCGCGCCGGGTGGGCCAAACGGCTGATCCTGCGCCACGGCGCCGGTCTTGCGGGGGACCTGCCGCGCAGCGCGCGGCAGGTCGGAGGCTATGGGATCGGCCCATGAATGACGCAGGGCGGGTTGCGTGGCATGGACAGCCGGAGTTGAATCGGTTCAAAGTACCTGATCGTGGGCCCTGCGGGCTGTGGCCCGATAGGTATCGGTAAGCGGGAGCATCATGGCGAAACGCACAGCACTCTTCGGGCATCACGGCCATGCCGGCGCGAAAATGGTCGATTTCGCCGGCTGGGAGATGCCGCTGCACTATGGCTCCCAGCTCGCCGAGCATCGGGCTGTACGTGAATGCGCGGGCATGTTCGACGTCTCGCACATGACCCAGGTCGATCTCGATGCCGACGACGCCGAGGACTTCCTGCGCTACGTCTGCGCCAACGACGCGGCGCGTCTGGGCGACGGCGGCGCCATCTATACCTGCCTGCTGAATCGCCGCGCCGGCGTCATCGATGATGGCATCATGTATCGATTCCAGGCCGGGCATTACCGGCTCGTGATCAATTCGGCCACGCGCGCGAAAGACTTGGATTGGCTGCGCGGACTGGCCGAGGATTATCATGTCGAGCCCTGGGAGCGCTGCGATCTGAGCATGATCGCGATCCAGGGGCCAGAGGCGCGCGAGCGGGCGCGCGGGCCGATCGCGCAGGTACTGGGCCAGGAGATCGCCACCGCGGCGGATGGTCTGCGCCGGTTCCATGTCACGACGCCAGAGCGCAGCCGTGTGGCCCGGACCGGCTATACCGGCGAAGACGGCTACGAGGTCATGCTGCCCAAGGACAAGGCGCCGGCCCTCTGGGACGCCCTGATTGAGGCCGGCGTCACGCCGGCCGGTCTCGGGGCACGCGACACGCTGCGGCTCGAGGCCGGGCTCGCGCTGTACGGGCATGAGATGGACGAAGACACGACCCCTCTCGAGGCGGGGCTTGGCTGGACCGTCGCCTGGGAGCCCCCCGAGCGCGACTTCATCGGCCGCGAAACGCTCTCGGAACAGCGCGAGGCGGGCGCCGACCGGGTCCTGGTGGGGCTGTTACCGGAAGGCCGCGCGGTCCCGCGTGAAGGACAGGTGGTGCACACCGATGCCGGCGAGGGCATCGTCACCAGCGGCGGTTTCGCGCCGACCCTGGAGCGGCCGATTGCGCTGGCCCGGGTGCCCGCCGGCTCCGGTGGCGACTGCGAGATCGAGATTCGCAAGCGGCGGGTGCCGGCCCAGGTCGTCGACTACCCGTTCGTTCGTAAAGGCAAGCCCGCCGTGTGAGCGCGGCAACCCCGTCAGAGGGAGACCAGTCCATGAGCGAAGTACCGAGCGATCTCAAATATACCACTGCCCACGAGTGGGTCCGTGTCGAGGACGACGCCGTGGTGACCATCGGCATCACCGACCACGCCCAGGCGCAACTGGGCGATCTGGTGTTCGTCGAGGTGCCGGAGGCCGGGTCCAGCCTGGGGGCCGGCGACGCCGCCGCCGTGGTGGAATCGGTCAAGGCGGCATCGGACGTCTATGCGCCGGTTGCCGGCGAGGTGGTCGGAGCCAACGAGCAGCTCGACGAGAACCCCGAACTGGTCAACAACGATCCGTTCGGCGAGGGCTGGATCTACCAGTTGCGCGTCGAGAATCCGGACGCTTTGGACGAGTTGATGAGCGCGGCCGATTACGAGGCCTTCGCGGAGTCCGAAGAAGACTGAGGAGGCGACAGCCGACGTGCCTTTTATTCCCCATACCGAGACCGATGTCCGCGGCATGCTCGACGCCATCGGCGTCGACGATATCGACGGTCTGTTCGATGAGATCGCGGGTGGACTGCGCGCCGGCGAACTCGAGGGCGTGCCCGAAGGCATGCCGGAGATGGCGGTCAACCGGCTGATGGAACGCCGTGCGGCGCAGGAAGGCCGGCCGCTGTGTTTTCTGGGCGCCGGCGCCTACCCGCACCACATCCCGCAGGCCATCTGGCAGCTCACCACCCGCGGCGAGTTCTACAGCGCCTACACGCCGTATCAGGCGGAGGCGAGCCAGGGCACGCTTCAGGTGACCTACGAGTTCCAGTCCATGATGGCCGAACTCACGGGCATGGAGGTGTCCAACGCCTCGCTATATGACGGCGGCTCGGCGCTCGCCGAGGCGATCCTCATGGCCGTGCGCGGCAACCGCAAGGCCAAGTCGAAGCGCGTGATCGTGCCGCGTGCGGTGCATCCGCATTATCGCGACGCGACGCGCACGATCGTGCGCAACCAGGGGATCGAACTGGTCGCGCTGGATTTCGACCCGAAGACCGGTACGACGCCGCTGGAACAGCTCGATGCCGTGCTCGGGGACGATCCGGTCGCCGCGGTGGTGATCCCGCAGCCCAACTTTTTCGGTCGTCTGGAGGACGTCGACGCGCTGACCGACCGCGCCCATGAACGCGGCGCCCAGGTCATCGCCGTCGCCAATCCCACCGCGCTCGCGTTGCTGACGCCGCCCGGGCAGTGGGGTGAAAAAGGCGTCGATGTCGTCGTCGGTGAGGGCCAGCCACTGGGCATCCCGCTGTCGGCGGGCGGGCCGTATGTCGGTTTCCTCTGCACGCGTAAGAACCTCGCCCGCCAGATGCCGGGCCGCGTGGTCGGGCGCACGGTCGACGCCGATGGCAAGACCGGTTACGTCATGACCCTGCGGGCGCGCGAACAGGACATCCGCCGCTCGAAGGCGACCTCGAACATCTGCACCAACCAGGGGCTGATGGTAACGGCCGCCACGCTGTACATGTCGATCATGGGGCCCGAGGGCTTCGAGCGCGTGGCGCGGCATTCCCACGCCAACGCCCGCGCCCTGCGCGACGAACTCTGCGCGATCGACGGCGTCAGCGCCGCCTTCGACGGGCCGTTCTTCCACGAGTTCGTCCTGCGCATCGACGGGCGCGCGGTGACCGACGTGCTCGGCGACCTGGCCGGCGAGGACATTCTGGGCGGGCTTGCACTGGCGCCGTATTACGACGAGCTGGGCGATGCGCTGCTCGTGTGCGCGACCGAGCTGCACGGCGAAGACGAGCGCAAGGCATTCGCCGAGGCACTGGCCCGAGCGGTCGCGTAGACCGGAACCCGCAGCGACCGGGTCATCCTGGCCGCCACGGCCGGTGCCCGGTCAACACTGATCGGAAACTGCCGCCATGACCGAACTGATCTTCGACCATTCGCATCCGGGGCGCAGCAACGACGCGCAGATGCTGCCGCCGGGCCCCGAGCCGGACGATCTGCCGGAGGCGCTGCGCCGCGCCGAGCGCCCGCGCTGGCCCGAGGTGTCCGAGCTCCAGGCGGTGCGCCACTACACGCGCCTGTCGCAGCTGAACTTCTCCATCGACACGCATGTGTACCCGCTGGGCTCGTGCACGATGAAGCACAACCCGCGCGCCTGTAACGCGCTCGCGATGCTGCCCGGATTCCTGGAGCGCCATCCGCTGGCGCCGCCGCAAGCCGGGCAGGGCTACCTCGCCTGCATGTATGACCTGCAGAACATCCTCGCCGAGGTGACCGGCATGCGCGGCGTGTCGCTCGCGCCGGCGGCGGGTGCCCAGGGCGAATTCGCCGGCGTATCGATGATCCGCGCGTATCACGATGCCCGCGGCGATACCGGGCGCAGGGAGATCCTGGTGCCGGACGCGGCCCACGGCACCAACCCCGCCTCGGCCAGCATGTGCGGTTACCAGGCGCGCGAATTGCCGACGGACGACGAGGGCGATGTCGATCTCGACGCCCTGCGCGAGGCGGTCGGCCCCCAGACCGCCGGGATCATGCTGACCAACCCGTCCACGGTGGGCGTATTCGAGCGCAACATTGAGGAGATGGCCACCATCGTCCACGAGGCCGGTGGCCTGCTGTATTACGACGGCGCCAACCTGAACGCCATCCTGGGCAAGGTGCGCCCGGGTGACATGGGCTTCGATGTCATCCACCTGAACCTGCACAAAACCTTCTCCACGCCCCATGGCGGCGGCGGGCCCGGTGCCGGGCCGGTCGGCGTGCGCGAGAACCTGCTGCCCTTTCTGCCGACCCCCATGGTCGGTGAGGAGGATGGCCGCTACATCTGGCGTACCGAGGCCGAGTGCCCGGATACCATCGGCCGCATGACCGCGTTCGCGGGCAACGCCGGCGTGCTCTTGCGGGCCTATGTCTATATCCGCATGCTCGGCCGGCGGGGTATGCAACGCGTGGCCGAGTACGCGACCCTCAATGCCAACTACCTGATGACGCAGCTGCGCGAGGCCGGCTTCGAGGTCGCATTCCCAAAGCGGCGCGCCAGCCACGAGTTCATCGTCACGCTCAAGAGCGAGCACGACCGCTTCGGCATCTCGGCCATGGACTTCGCCAAGCGTATGCTCGATTACGGCTTCCATGCGCCCACGATGTATTTCCCGCTGCTGGTGCCGGAGTGTCTGCTCATCGAGCCGACCGAGACCGAGGCGAAGGAGGATCTGGACCGCCTGGTCGAGGTGTTCAAAACGATCCGCGATGAGGCCGAGAGCAACCCGGAACTGCTTCGCACCGCACCGCACACGCTGCCCCTGCGCCGCCTCGACGAGGTCCGCGCCGCGCGCGATCTGCATCTGCGCTGGTGGCCGGAGGATTCGGCGCCGGCCACCGGTACCGAGGGCTGAAGCGCCTTGCGGACTCCGGGCATGTCACACGCGGGACATCCGGCTGTCGCATGATTCGAACGGGCCGTGCGGTGGCCCGTGCGGCCCTGGAGGCATCCATGGGACGCGGGCCTGTTCCGGTCGCGCAGGGCGCTCACCGCTCACCGGCATACCTTTTATCGTCTCCAGGGGAACCCGTCATGAAACCGGGCTACACCGGGATCACGCGCATCGTCCATGCCACGCGTTTCTCGCTGCAGGGTCTCGGTGCCTGCTGGCGCCACGAATCGGCCTTTCGCCAGGAGGCGGTGTTGACCGCGGTCCTCGTGCCACTGGGCCTGTGGCTTGGCGCTACCGGAGTCGAGCGCGCCCTGCTGATCGCCAGTATTCTTCTGGTGCCGATCGTCGAACTGCTCAATACTGGTGTCGAAACGGTGGTCGACCGGCTCGGCGCGGGCGAGCATCCGCTCTCCGGCCGCGCCAAGGATGTCGGCTCCGCCGCCGTCATGCTGAGCCTCCTGCTGGCGGCGGCCGTATGGCTGCTCGTATTGTGGCCGGACTGACCGTTACGGCTTCCCGGGCCGCCCCGGAAACAGGCGCCCGGATCCTGTCGCCGTGACCCCACGCGGCGTTATGCTTCGCCCATCGCCGAATCGGACGCTCGCCATGCCCCGATTGATCGTAGTCTGCGTGCTGCTCTTCAGTCTGCTCCCGGGCGCGGCAATGGCGGCCGAACTCGCGGGGGTGCGTCTGGATGACCAGGTGACCGCGCGCGACGCCACGGAACTGCCCCTGCACGGTGCCGGCCTGCGCGAGAAGTTCTTCTTCGATATCTACGTCGGTGCGCTGTACCTGCCGACCACGGAGCAGCCGGTCGAGCGGATCCTGGAGACGGACCAGCCTGGGCGCATCGAGATGCACTTCGTCTATGACGAGGTCTCACGGGAGAAACTGGTAACGGCGTGGGAAGAGGGGTTCGCAGCCAACAACCCGGAGGACGTGCTGGAGTCCCTCGGCGAACGGATCGATCGGTTCATCGACCTGTTCCCCGACGCCACCGAGGGCGACCGCTTCACGCTCGAGTATGTTCCGGCAGAGGGCACCGAAGTCCGGATCAACGCAGAGCCCGCGGGGACCATCGAAGGCGGCGCCTTTTTCCGCGCGTTGCTCGCCGTCTTCCTCGGCCCCGAGCCGCCGGACGGCGATCTCCGGCAAGGCATGCTCGGGCAGCGCTAAACCCGGCGCGCCGCGCCGACAACCTATGGGCACGACATGATCGAACTGCGTTGCTTCGACGAGCGCGACTGGCCGGCGTTGTGGGGTCTGCTCGAGCCGGTCTTCCGCGCGGGCGAGACCTACGCGTTTCCCACAGACATCGACGCCGCCGAGGCCCGCTCGCGCTGGGTGGATGCGCCGACCGCGACCTGGCTCGCCTTCAACCCGAGCGGTGAACTCGTCGCCACCTACTACATCAAGCCGAACCAGCCGGGACCGGGGTCGCACGTGTGCAACTGCGGCTACATCGTGGCCGACCATGCGCGCGGACAGGGCATCGCCGGTACCCTGTGCGAACACTCCCAGGCCGAAGCCCTTCGGCTCGGTTTCCGCGCCATGCAGTACAACCTCGTGGTAGAGACCAACAAGGGCGCCATCCACCTGTGGGAGAAACACGGCTTCGGCATCGTCGGCACGCTGCCCGGCGCCTTCCGCCATCCCACACAGGGGTATGTCGACGCCCACATCATGTTCAAGACGCTGGTGACGGAGGGCTGAGGGCGAAGGGCGAAGGGCGAAGGGCGAAGGGCGAAGGGCGAAGGGCGAAGGGCCAGAACGTAGGCCGGTTTTGCGCGGTCCCAGGCGGCGGATATCGGCCCGGGTCATGTCACCGCGCAATGCCGGCATTCCGCGGCGGTAAATGGCGACGCAAATCGGACATGTTACGCGCGCCGGGGAAGGCCGGCATACGATCCTTCGCTCTTCGCTCTTCGCTCTTCGCCCTCCCGCCTCACCCAATCAACATCCGCACACCAACAATCGCCACGAAGATCGCGAACCCCCGCCGCAGCGCGATCCGTGGCAGCGTGTGCGCCAGGCGTGCGCCGAGGGGCGCGAAGGCCATGCTGGTAGGCACGACCGCCAGGAACGCCGGCCAGTACACGTAACCCGTCGTACCCTCCGGCAGGCCGCTGGTGCCCAGGCCCATGACGATGAAACCGATGGTGCCGGCAACGGCGATCGGCAGGCCGCAGGCCGATGCCGTGCCGACCGCGGCGCGCACGTCCATATTGTGCCAGGTGAGCAGCGGCACGCTCAGGGTGCCGCCGCCAATGCCGAGCAGGGAGGAAAGGGTGCCGATGCCGGCGCCATAGGCGCTCGTGCCGGCGATTCCCGGGAGTCGCCGATGCGCCGCCGGTTGGCCGGGCAGGAACAGGCGTACGGAGATGACCAGCAGGAAGACGCCGAACACGATCGCCAGCGTGCGCGTCGGCAGCAGATCGGCGATCGCGGCACCGAGCAGGGCGCCGGCCACGATGCCCGGTGTCAGCCGCGTCATGACCGCCCAGTCGACCCCGCCGCGCCGGTGATGGGCGCGGATGGACGACAGCGCGGTCGCCACGATGGTTGCGAGTGAGGTGCCGACGGCGAACTGCATCAGCCGATCCGCGGGGACCGTGCCATCGCCCAGCAGGAAGGCGAGGCCGGGGACGATCAGGATGCCGCCGCCGATGCCGAGCAGGCCGGCGAGGGTGCCCGCCACCGCCCCCAGAGCGAGAAAGGGCAGGATCTCGATAAGCGTCATGCCCCGTGCCCGGACACGGCGCGCGCGTGCAGTTGCCGCAGTCCCCCGATATCGAGCCAGTCGCGGCCATGGGCATCGCCCGCGTGCACGCGCCAGGGGCGCTCGGGGTCCCCGAGCGTATCCGCCACGAGCGCGGCGCCGGTGAAGTCGTGATCGTGCGTATAGCTGCTGAGGGTCACGATGGTCGGCAGTCCCGCTGTTACGGCGGCACGGCAGCCGTTCTCGGAATCCTCGATCGCGATGCAGCGGTCCGCCGGCAGATCTAGGCGCTCGAGTACCCGGCGGTAGATGTCGGGATCGGGCTTCTTGCTGGCGGCGTCATCGCCGGTGACGATCGCGTCGAACCAGGTCTCCGCGTCCGGGGCCAGCGCGTTGACCAGCAGTGTGCGGACATTGGCGCGCAGGCTCGAGGAGGCGATCGCCAGTTTCAGTCCCGCGGCGTGTACTTCATTGATCAGCCGCCGCACGCCCGGGCGCAGCGGGACGACGCCGGCGCCGAGCATCTCGTGGTAGTGCAGATTCTTGCGCCGGTGCGCGGCGCCGACGAATGCGGCCCGGCCCTCGGTCGGCTCGAAGTCCGGCTCGTACTCGCGCAGGTAATGGCGCAGGCGCTCCGTACCGCCTTCCACGCGCAGCAGATCACCGTAGAGGGTCTCGCTCCATTCCCAGTCGGCGCCCAGGTCTTCGAACGCCTGGTTGTAGGCGACCCGGTGGCCATGCCGCTCGGTGTCGGCCAGGGTGCCGTCGACGTCGAAGATGACGGCTTGCAGCCCCGTGGCGGTCTCGCTCATGCGTCGCGGCTCACTCCTGGCGCTCGGGCAGATCGGCGGCGGCCGGCCAGGGTCGGCCGAAGGGCCATGGGCGGGCGTCGCTCGCGTAGGTGGCGTAGCGCACCGTCTCCGCCAGCCAGGCGCCGAGCCGGTGCCCGAATTCGCGCAGGCTCGGATTGGGGGTGCCCGTGAACAGGTGCCACAGGAACTGGATGGCCACGACCGCGGCGAGGACCAGCTCGGCCAACTGGAACATCACGACGTAGGCGATGATGTAGAGCAGGCGCAGCCATTTGTCGCGGCGGGTCAATTGGTCTTTGATCGAATCATCCATGGCGTGCGCTCCCGGTATTCGCATTCAGGCTGGCGAAGGCGTCGGCGGCGGCATCCAGTGTCGCCTCGATAGCCGCGTCGTCGTGCATGGCCGATACGAATCCGGCCTCGAACGCCGCGGGCGCGAAGTAGACACCGCCCGCGATCATCGCGTGGAAGAAGCGGGCGAAGCGATCGGTGTCGCAGGACTGGACGTCGTCGAAGGTCCGGACCGCGGGCCGGTCGGTGAAGAACAGACCGAACATGCCGCCGACGTGGTTGGTCGCGAGCGGAACGCCCGCGGCCTCGGCGCGCTCGCGCATGCCGGTGACGAGCCGCTCGGTCGTGGCCTCGATGGCGTCGTAAAAGCCCGGCTGCGATACCAGCTCGAGGGTCGCGAGGCCGGCCGCCGTCGCCAGCGGATTACCGGACAGCGTGCCGGCCTGATACACGGGGCCCTGCGGTGACAGGTGCTCCATGATGTCGCGGCGCCCGCCGAAGGCGCCGACCGGCAGGCCGCCGCCGATCACCTTGCCGAGCGCGGTCAGGTCCGGGGTCACCCCGTAGCGGCCCTGGGCGCCGTGCAAGCCGACCCGGAACCCGGTCATGACCTCGTCGAAGATCAGCAGGGCGCCGTGATCGCTGCACAGGTCGCGCAGCCCTTCAAGGAACCCCATCGCCGGCGGCACGCAGTTCATGTTGCCGGCGACCGGCTCGACCATCACGCAGGCGATCTCATCGCCGTACTCGGTGAAGACGTCGAAGGCGGCGCTGATATCGTTGTACGGCAGGCTGATGGTGTCGGCGACCACACTCTCGGGGACGCCGGGAGACCCGGGGATGCCATGGGTCAGGGCGCCGGAACCGGCCTGGACCAGCAGGGCGTCAACATGGCCGTGGTAGCAGCCGGTGAACTTGACGACCTTGTTGCGCCCGGTGGCACCGCGGGCGAGGCGGATCGCGCTCATCGCCGCCTCAGTGCCGGAGTTCACCAGGCGCACCATGTCGAGTGAGGGCACGTGGTCGCAGAGGCGCTCCGCCATGGCCGTCTCATTGGCGGTCGGCGCGCCGAACGACAGGCCTTTCGAGGCGGCCGCCTGGACCGCCGAGACGACCTCCGGTCGGGCGTGGCCCACGATCGCCGGCCCGAACGAGCCGACATAATCGACATAGCGGTTGCCGTCGGCGTCCCATACGTATGGGCCTTCGGCGTGTTCCAGGAACAGGGGCGTGCCGCCGACGCTCCGCCAGGAGCGGGCGGGGGAATTCACGCCGCCGGGGATGCGATGGTTCGCGTGCTCGAACAGGTTTTCACTCTCGGTCATGGGTTCCGCTGCGGTCGTCGTGGGTTCGTGGGAAAGCGCCGCAGTGTAACAGTTGTCGCGTTGCGGACTGAGAATCCGCCCCGGGTTGCGCCGGCGCAGGCCCGCTTCAGGGGCGATCCCGTGGTGCGCGTGATGCCTCGAAAAGCCTCGCGTACTCGGCGGCGCGTGCGGCCACGTCTTCGTGGTCGAACAGGTCGCCGATGACGGCGAGCAGATCGGCGCCCGCCGCGATCAGCTCCGGGGCGCGGGCTGGGGTGATCCCGCCAATCGCGCAGACCGGCAGGCCAGTGACCTCCCGGGCCCGGGCGAGCAGCCCGAGGTCGGGGCGCGGACCGCCCGGTTTGGTCGTCGATGGATACATCCGGCCGAAGGCCACGTAATTCGCGCCGGCGGCGCTGGCCTGCGTCGCCAGTTCGAGGCGGTCATAACATGACACCCCGATGATCGTATCCGGCCCCAGATGTTCCCGGATCGCGCCCGGGTCGCCGTCATCCGCGCCGACGTGGACGCCGTCGGCAGCGGCTTCCAGCGCGAGTGCCGGATCGTCGTTGATAATCGAACGCGCCCCGAAACGCCGGCACGCGCGCACCAGCCATCGCGCCTCGCGGAGCCGGCGCGCCTGGTCCGTGCCCTTGTCGCGGTATTGCACCATGACGGCACCACCCCGCAGCGCCGCCTCGACGGCCGTCTCGAAGCGCTCGCCGCCAATGGTCTCGCGGCCGGCGATCGCGTAGAGCCCGCGTGGTATCAGGCGATCGGGTTTCGGGTTGGATCGGTCCACGTGCTCGTTTCCCATGGTCGCTCGCATTTTCGGTGCCGCGTGTGCCGCGCGCAGGTTCCA
Source organism: uncultured Ectothiorhodospiraceae bacterium (assembly GCA_913055615.1). GTDB lineage: Bacteria > Pseudomonadota > Gammaproteobacteria > XJ16 > Halofilaceae > Halofilum. The sequence goes on along the minus strand of CAJXKK010000005.1, from coordinate 47,337 downwards.
CAGTCACCCAGGCTGTGGGAAAATCGCGCGCCTGCAGTCACCCCGGCCGCCGAACCGGCAGCCGCCTGCGCCCAACTTTCAGGAGGCATGATGGAATACCGCAAATACATGTGCATCGTCTGTGGCTATATCTATGACGAGGCGCAGGGCGCCCCGGACGAGGGCATTCCGGCCGGCACCCGCTGGGAGGATGTCCCCGTCACCTGGACGTGCCCGGACTGCGGCGCCAGCAAGGAAGACTTCGAGATGATGGAGATCTAAGGGCGAAGGGCGAAGGGCGAAGGGGCGAGGGACGTAGGCCGGCTTTGCGCGGTCCGCGGCGCTGAATCCCGCACGGATGCATGTCACCGCGCAATGCCGGCATTCCCCGCCGGCAAACGCCAAAGCATATTCGAAATTTGACGGCCGCCGGGGGGATTCGGCCCACACACTGTCGCCCTTCGCCCTGCCGCCTCAATCCTGGACGCCGATGCCGGCCACCCGCGCCAGCCAGGCGATGCGGGCGCTGGCCTCCAGCGAACAGTTCCACTTGTAGGCCCGGTCCAGGGTCTCGCCCCAGGCATAGACGCCATGGCCGCGGACGATCGCGACCGGGTGCTCGGCCAGCGCCGCGGCAACGGCCGCCGGCGACTGCGCGACATAGTCGGCGTAGGCGATATCCAGCACCGGCACGCGGGGGAAATACGCGGCCCCCTCGAAATCCACCGGTACGAAATCCTCGCCCGACAGGGACAGCGCGATCGCGTGCGGGCCGTGGCTGTGCAGAACGGCGCGGGCCTCGGGCCGGGCCCGGTAGACCGCGAGATGGAGTGCCGCATCGAGTGAGGCCCCCGCGACCGGCGGCGCGCCCAGCGGGCAACCGACGAGCGCATCGGCCGTAAGCGTATCGCCGCAGGCGCCCGTGGGCGTCACCCAGGCGGTGTCGTCGAGGCGCACCGAGGCGTTGCCGGAGTGGGAATCGTTGTAGCCGTGACGCCGCAGCAGCCGGTAGTAGTCGATCAGTTCAACGCGGGGATCGGCCATGGGGGTTCTCCGGCGGGCGCTGGCGCGCGAGTATAGGCGCAAAGCCGTCGCCGGCGCGAGGCCGGCGCTTTCCCCGGAGGTCTGATGTCCGCACACACGCTACAGCTCGACGACGCGCTGCAGCAGTATCTGGCCGAGCATGCGCTGCGCGAGCCCGCCGATTGCCGACGCCTGCGCGAGCGCACCGCGCGGCTCGAGAAAGGCGGGCAGATCAGTTCGCCGGAGCAGATCCAGCTGCTCGCTCTGATCGCACGCCTGTACGGGGCGCGCCAGGTGCTCGAGGTCGGGACGTTCACCGGTTATATGCCGCTGTGGCTCGCGCCCTTGCTGCCCGCGGCCCGCTTCGTCTGCGTCGACCGCGACCGGCACGCCACCGCGATCGCGCGCGAGGCCTGGCAGGCCGCGGGCTTACATGATCGCATCGATCTGCGGATCGCCGAGGCCGGGCCCGCCCTCGAGCGCCTCGTCGACGGCGTCGCCGCGATCTTCGATCTCATCTATCTGGATGCGGACAAGGAAGGGCAGATCGAATACTACGAATCGTGCATGCACCTGGTCCGGCCGGGCGGGTTGATCGCCGTCGATAATGTGCTCTGGAAGGGGCGCGTCGCCGACCCGGCGTACGACGACGCGACCACGCGGGCGGTGCGTGCGTTCAACGACCACATCCACGGCGATGATCGGGTCGATGTCAGCCTGATCCCGATCGGTGACGGCCTCAGCCTGATCCGGCGCCGGACCTGACCGAACGCGCGATTCAGGTCGCCTCCAGGCAGCCGCGCAGGGCGTCGCCGAGTTGCTGCAGAAGATCCGGGTACAGATCCGGCCCGGGGGGAAGTCCCGCCCCGAGAGGGTCCAGTTCGGCGATGCGCGCGCCGGTCCCCTCGGCGATGGTCCGGGCGATCTGCGGTTCGAACTGCGGCTCGATGAACAGGCACTGGGCTCCCTCCGCCTTGATCCGCTCGCGGAGATCGGACAGCCGGCGCGCCCCCGGGGGGCGTCCCGGATCGACTACGATCGAGCCGGCCGGCGTCAGGCCGTAACGCCGTTCGAAGTACTGGTAGGCATCGTGGAAGACGAGGTAGGGCTGATCGGCGACCGGCTCGAGCTGCTCGGCCAGGGCCGCATCGATGGTCTCGATGCGTTCGATCGCCGCATCGGCATTGGCGCGGTACGCCTGCGCGTGTTCCGGATCCAGGCGGGCCATTCGTAGCGCGGCCGCGCGGACGAAGGCGATGGCGTTGCGGGGCTCCAGCCAGGTGTGCGGATCGATCGAGCCCTCGGGCGATTCCGCAGGGGCCTCGCCTGGTTCCCCGTCATGCGCCGCATCATGGTCTTGGCCATGTTCGTGTCCATCTTCCTGCGCATCCGCGTGATCGTCGTCGTGACCAGCCGCTTGTTGTCCGTCATGCCCGTCGACCTCCTCCGCGGCATGATCATGGCGCCAGATGCCACCACTGCGTGCCGGCAGCGTGCGCACGTCGTCCAGGTCCAGCAGCCGCAGGTGGGCCGCGTCCCCGGCGAGCGAGTCCAGTGAGCGCTCGAGGAAGCGGTCGGGCTCGCCGCCCGCGCTGAATACGATGTCGGCACGCGCCAGGGCGCGCGCGTCGGACGGGGCCAGCGAGAAGGTGTGCGGCGATTGCCCGGCCGGGACGAGCAGGTGCGGCTCGGTGCGCTCACGGGTGACGGCCGCGACCAGCGAGTGCAGCGGCGCGATCGAGACGACCACCCGCGGGGCTTCGGCCATCGCGGGCAGCGTGATCAGCAGCATCAGCGCGGTGGCGGCGGCGGTAACGGAACGAATCATGACGGAACCCGGGTGACCTCGGTGGCGTAGAATGTTATGTTATATCGTCTTTTGCCGCAAGGCTGGATCGATGAGCGACCATAACCACATGCACGCCGACCCGGAGGCCGCGCTTGCGCGCGCGGAGCGGGTCTGCCGTGAGCGCGGCGCCCGCTTCACGTCCCAGCGTCGACGCGTGTATGAACTGATCGTATGCGCCGGTGAACCGGTGACGGCCTACGAACTGCTGCACCGCATGGGCGGTGACGGCGGGCACCCGGCGCCGCCGACTGTCTATCGCGCACTGGATTTCCTGCAGGCACACGGCCTCGTCCACCGCCTCGCCAGCCAGAGCCGTTTCGTCGCCTGCGACCACCCGGAGACGGGGGCCCATGGCGGCGTCTTTCTGGTCTGCGATCGCTGTGGCCGTGCGCTCGAGTGGCAGGATGAACGGGTGGCTCGCGCCGTCGCGCGCTCGGCGCGCGAAGCCGGCTTCGAACTCGGCGACGAGGTCCTGCCCGAGGTCGAGGGGACCTGCGGGGACTGCCGTCGTGGTTGACGCCGATACGCTGATCCGGGCGGAGAACATCGCGGTACGCTTCGGCGATCGCACGATCCTGCACGATGTAGGTGTTGCCATCGCCCCCGGCGAGATAGTCACCCTGATCGGCCCCAACGGGGCCGGCAAGACCACCCTGGTCCGGGTGCTGCTCGGCCTGCTGCGCGCGGACAATGGTTGCGTCCGCCGCCGCACCGGTCTGCGTATCGGTTATGTCCCCCAGCGGATGCACATCGAGCCGACCCTGCCTCTGTCGGTGGCCGGTTTCCTGGCGCTCGGCCGCCGCGCCGGGCGTGAGGCCTATCGCGATGCGCTGGCCGAGGTCGGCGTGGACCATCTGCTCGACAGCCCCGTGCAGCAGGTATCCGGCGGTGAGTTCCAGCGGGTCGTACTCGCGCGCGCGCTGCTGCGGCAACCGGATCTGCTGGTCCTCGACGAGCCGGCCCAGGGGGTCGATATCGGCGGCCAGCGCGAGCTCTACCGGCTGATCGCGCGCCTGCGCGAACGCCGCGGCTGCGCGGTCGTCCTCGTCTCACACGACCTGCATCTGGTCATGGCGGCGACCGATCGGGTCCTGTGCATCAACGGTCACGTCTGCTGCAGCGGCGAGCCGGCGACCATCACCGATCACCCCGAGTACCGGCGGCTGTTCGGTCCGATCGATCGGGAATTCGCCGTTTATACCCACCAACACGACCATGAGCACGACGTCCACGGCGACGTCGTCGAACCTGAGGAATCGTAGTGGATTTGTTTGCCGATCCATTCGTATGGCGCGCGCTGGTGGCGGGCGTCGGGGTCGCGGTCGTCGCGGCGCCGCTCGGCTGCTTCGTCGTGTGGCGGCGTATGGCGTATTTCGGCGATACGCTCTCGCATGCCGCGTTGCTGGGTGTGGCCCTGGGGGTCGTCCTCGGTGTCGAGCCCATGCTCGGTGTACTGCTGGCCGCGCTCACCACCGGCGCCGTGCTGGTGACGCTGCAGCGCTTCAGCGAATTCGCCGTCGATACGGTGCTCGGCATCCTCGCGCACTCGACCCTGGCCCTGGGTGTGGTCGTGCTGAGTTTCTTCGAGAATCTGCGCGTGGACCTGTTCTCCTACCTGTTCGGCGACATCCTTGCCGTCACCGGCGGCGATATCGCCTGGATCCTGGGTGGCGGCGCCGTCGTGCTGATCCTCCTGGTCGCCCTCTGGCGCCCGCTCATGGCCCTGACCGTGCACCCGGACCTGGCCCAGGTCGAGAGCATCCCGGTCACCCTCGTACGCCTCGCTTTCATCCTCCTGCTGGCCATCGTCGTCGCCGTGGCGATGCGCCTGGTCGGTATCCTGCTGATCACGTCCCTGCTCGTGATCCCGCCCGCCACCGCCCGGCGTTTCGCCCGCACCCCGGCCTCGATGGCAGTGCTCGCGGCCGGGGTTGCGGCCCTCGCGGTCGCCGCCGGCCTGCTCGCCTCGCTCACCTGGGATAGCCCGGCCGGTCCCTCGATGGTGGTGGCCAGCGCATTCCTGTTCGTGGTCGCGGTCTCGGTGGCGCCCGTGCGGTCCTGACCGCCTCCGCACACTCTCGACGGGGCCGTTTGTTTCGGGCGCTGTCCGGGGTTCTCGCCAAGGCGCGGAGGGCGCCACGGGACGCAAAGCAGACCTGTAGGAGCGGGCTTGCCCGCGAACCGTTGTCCGGAGCCACCCGGCGCGGAACGATCGTTTCGACCGCACTCAAGTCGGAGGTTTGTGACCATCACGGGAAAATGCGGGGCAGGGCGAGCCGCGTTTCACCCCGGAAATGGGTTCGCGGGCAAGCCCGCTCCTGCAAAACCATCTTATCCTTCGCGTCCCGTGGCGCCCTCCGCGCCTTGGCGAGAACTCCGACCTACGCCATCTCGGCGCCCTCCGCGCTTCTGCGTGAAAACAGACCGATGCTGGAAAGCCACCGCAAAAATGACGGTAAAGCGTCACCCCTGGACTGTGCTGCGTTCGTCGTCCGTCGCGACGGTTGCCGCCTTCAACTGCTCGCGGACGGCTTCTTCCGCGGAGCGTGCGATCGACCGCCGGTCGCGATCGCCGGTGTGGATCGGCGCCAGGAGCCAGACATCGACAGTGATGCGGCGTTCGCCGAGCACGCGCCACAGATGGGGCACGAAGCCGATATGGTCGACGAAGGGGGCGACGTCGTTGTCGTAGTGCAGGGCGACCGGCTGGATGGGAACGCCGGTCGCTCGGGCGGCCTCGAACAGGCGCGGATGGAATCGGCGCATGGGGCCGCGGTTGGTCATGCCCTCGGGGAATACGGCCACACGGTCGCCCTGTTCCAGGCGGCGGATCATCTCGCGGGTGATGCGGGCGGCGGAATCATTGCCGCGGCGGTCAATGAAGACCGTGCCGCCCCGGGCGATCAGGAAACCGAGCACCGGCCAGCGCGCGAGCTCGCTCTTGGCGATGAAACCCGCGTCCACGACCGGGATCAGGGCGCCGAGATCGAGCCAGGAGATATGGTTGGCGACCACCAGCGCGGGGCCATCCGGCAGTTGCCCGTGCACGCGCACATCGACGCCGACGATGTCCAGCGCGCGATAGATCCAGCGGCGCACCGTATCCCATTCGCGAAGGCTGCGCGGGGGGCGGTCATGGGGCAGAATCGTAGCTGCCCGCCACAGCCCGAGGGCGATGTGCGGGAGCAGGCGGATCAGTCGGTACAGGCGTCGCAGCAGGCGCATGGAGATGGCGGACGTTGCCGGTCAATCCGCCGGATTGTAGCCGATGCGCCCGGGTATGGGGCCGCCCCGGCAACTCGCGCCTGCCGATACCATTGCGTGCGACCGGATGGTGGCACGTTGCTTGCTGCCATTTTGGCAGTGATGATTGACCCATCCCGACAGGGTGGCGCGCCGGCGCGGTGGCCATGGATCGCAGGGGAACGGACCGGAAACGATGCATCGAAAGAGTCCCAGTCTGCAGACCGTGGTGGCCCTGTGCCTGCTGGCGATGGGCGGTGTCGGCCTCGCGCTGGTGCTCTTCAGCGCCGGGATCTATCGCTCTGTGTCGCATGACAACCGCGCGACGACGATCAAGGAGATCGTCAGCAACGAGGTGCGCAATCGCCGCCACGCGATGACCGCGGGCCAGCGGATCTTCGCCCTCGATCTGGCCCGGGATCCGGCGTTCCGGGAGGCCTGGCGCAACCGGCGCGGGGAGGGGCTCGAGACGCCCGTGAGCGCGGCCATCGCCCAGGCGCCGGCGGATGCCGCGCTCACGGGCGCACGCGTGCTGGACGCCTCCCTTGAGCCGGTGGCCGAGGTCGGCGAGGCGCAACACGGGTGCCCCGCACCGGATGGGGCGACCCCGTCACCGTTTGCCTCCGACGGGATGGCGCGGCGCTCCTGCATACGCGCTGGCGTGCCCGTGCAGTCGCTGCTCATGCCCCTGCCGGGGCTCGAGCCGGGGGGGTTCGTGGAGGTGGTCAGCGACCCGGTCGCGGCCCTGGCGAGGATCGGCCCGGATACGGGGATCGCGCTGCGCATCGAGCGCCCCGGTGGTGACCGGCTGTATGAGACGGACGACTGGCGGCGTATCGCCGACGGTAGTGACACCGTCTCGACCCGTTACCTGACGCCGGCGGGCGACAACGAGCCGGTGTTCGCGATCCGCGCGGCGACCGGCGTCGGGCTGCTGAACGAGCAGCTGACCGCCACCCGCGATTTCGTCCTCATCGCGGCCGGCCTGGTCCTGGCGCTGGCGATCCTGATCGCGCTGATCAGCCTGCGGCGGTTGATGCAACCGCTGCGCTGGCTGCAGCAGGCCGCGGAAAACGTCTCACAGGAGCGGGGCATCGACGATTTCGCCCCGGTCACGGCGGCGGGCCCGCCCGAGATCGCGACCCCGATCCGCTCATTCAACGCCATGGTCGAGCGCGTGCGCGGTCTGGTCAGTGAACTGGAGGACGAGGTCGGTCAGCGCCGCGATGCCGAGCTTGCTGCAAACCGGGCGCGCGAGCAGGCCGAGGCCCACGCCCGCAGTGCCTCGCAGGCACGCGAGTTCTCCCAGGCGACGCTGGAGGCCGTGGTCGATGCGGTGATCGCGACCGACACCGAAGGCCGGATCGAGTACATCAACCCGGTCGCCACCTCGCTGACCGGGGTGACCGAGGCCGAGGCCCTGGGCCGGCCGATCGATGAGGTAGTCGCCCTCTACGACCGCAGCGGCGCGGAGCGCCAGGGTCAGCTGGTCGATCGCTGCGTGGGAGAGCGCCGCACGACCGGCGAGCGGCGGATCGGACGGCTCGCGGGCGCGGGAGACGCCGACGACGGGGAGATGCGCTATGTCGACTACGCTCTGGTCGCGATGCGCGACCGGGGCGGAGCGGTGGTTGGCGCCGTGCTCATCTTCCATGACGTGAGCGAGTCCCAGCGCATGACCGAGCGCCTGCGCTGGCAGGCGACCCACGATTCGCTGACGGGCCTGATCAACCGTTATGAGTTCGAGAACCGGCTCCATCGGGTCCTGCAGGCGGCGCAGCGCGGCCAGGGGACGGGCGTTCTGTGTTACCTCGATCTCGACCAGTTCAAGCTCGTCAACGATACCTGCGGGCACGTCGCCGGCGATGAGCTCCTGCGCCAGCTGTCGTTCATGCTCGGTGACCGTCTGGCGGGGCGGGGGACACTGGCGCGGCTTGGCGGCGACGAGTTCGGTCTGCTCCTGCACCCCTGCGGGATCCCCGCCGCGCGGGCCATCGCCGAGGATCTGCGCGAAGCGATCCAGCAGTTCCGCTTCGTCTGGTCGGAACACATCTTCAGCATCGGCGTGAGTATCGGCGTCGTCTCCATCGATGGCGAGAGCCCGAACACGGACATCCTGCTGAGCGCGGCGGATACCGCCTGTTATATGGCGAAGGACCAGGGGCGTAACCGCGTGCAGGTATACGAGGCCGACGACGAGGCCCTGCAGGCGCGCCATGCCGAGATGCAGTGGGTATCCGAGATCAACCGGGCCCTGGAGGAAGACCGCCTGATCCTCTACTGCCAGGATATCGTGGATGCTGTAACGCCCGACCCGGTGCGGCACTTCGAGATCCTGCTGCGCATGGCGGATGGAGACGGCACCATTCGCCAGCCGGGCAGCTTCCTGCCAGCCGCGGAGCGCTATAATCTCGCGCCGTCGATCGATCAGTGGGTCGTGCGCCGCGCGCTCGCCTGGATGGCGGCCAATGACGTCCCGGATGACGCCCTGTACTCGATCAATCTCTCCGGGCGATCGCTCGCCAGCGACGGCTTCCTCGACACCGTGTTGGGCGAGATCGACCGTCAGGCCGTAGCGCCGCGCAATCTGTGTTTCGAGATCACCGAGACGGCCGCGATCTCCAATCTCGCATCGGCGCGGGCGTTCATGGAGGCGCTGCGCGCCCGCGGGTGCCGTTTCTCGCTGGACGACTTCGGCAGCGGGTTGTCCTCGTTCAACTACCTGCAGAACCTGCCGGTCGATTTCCTGAAGATCGACGGCGCGTTCGTGCGCGATATCCACTCGAATCCCGTGCACCAGTCGATCGTGCGCTCGATGAACGACGTCGGCCATGCATTGGGGATGCATACGATTGCGGAATTCGTCGAGAACGACGCGGTGATCGAGGTCCTGCGGGAGATCGGTGTCGATTTCCTGCAGGGCTATGGTTATGCCCGCCCGCGGCCGCTCGAATCCGCCCGCGTGCCCTTCGGAGTGAGCGTGACAGGCGACTGAACCGACCCCATTCCCGTACACTGTGTCGCCATGCTCGACTATCCCTCTATCGACCCCGTCGCGATCGAGATCGGCCCGGTGGCGATCCACTGGTATGGCCTCATGTATCTCATCGGTTTCGCCGCGGCCTGGCTGCTGCTGCGCTGGCGTATCGACCGCGGCGCCCCGGGCTGGAGGCGCGAACAACTCGACGACCTGCTGTTCTGGGGGGCGGTCGGCGTGCTCGCCGGTGGCCGGATCGGCTATGTGCTGTTTTACGGTTTCGGGGAGCTGTTGGCGGATCCGTTATCGCTCTTCTATGTCTGGGAGGGCGGCATGTCCTTCCACGGCGGCATGCTCGGCGTCATCGCCGCGATGGGCTGGATCGCACGGCGCCAGGGCCGCCATCTGGCCGAGGTGACCGACTTCATCGCGCCGGTGGCACCTGTCGGGCTGGGTACCGGGCGCCTCGGCAATTTCATCAACGGCGAGCTTTGGGGGCGGCCCACGGAGCTCCCCTGGGCGATGATCTTCCCGGGGGCTGGCCCGGAGCCGCGGCATCCTTCGCAGCTCTATGAGTTCCTGCTCGAGGGTGTCGTGCTGTTCGCCCTGCTTTGGTGGTTTTCGGCGCGGCCGCGGCCGCGCTGGGCCGTCTCCGGGCTGTTCCTGCTCGGTTACGGGGTTTTCCGGTTCATCGTCGAGTTCGCCCGTGCGCCGGATCCGCATCTGGGGGCCGTCGCGTTCGGCTGGATGACGATGGGGCAATTGCTGTCCGTGCCCATGATCCTTGGCGGTATCCTGTTACTGTTCCTTGCGCGTCGCCAACCCGTCACGGAAGCATAGTCATGCGCGCCTATCTCGATCTGCTCGCCGAGGTCCGTCATCACGGGACCCCGAAATCGGACCGCACGGGGACGGGGACGCATTCCGTCTTCGGGCGCCAGTTGCGGTTCGATCTGGGCGAAGGGTTCCCCCTGGTCACGACCAAGCGGGTCCACCTCAAGTCGGTGATCCATGAGCTCCTGTGGTTCCTCGCCGGCGACACGAACATCGACTATCTGCGGCGCAACGGTGTGCGCATCTGGGATGAGTGGGCGGACGCGGACGGCGATCTGGGGCCCGTGTATGGTCGTCAGTGGCGCTCCTGGCCGGCCCCCGACGGGCAGACGATCGACCAACTCGCCGACGTGGTTGATCGCATCCGCCGGGACCCGGATTCACGGCGCCTGGTGGTCTCCGCCTGGAACGTGGCGGACCTCCCGGACATGGCGCTGGCACCCTGCCACGCGCTGTTCCAGTTCTACGTCGCCGATGGCCGCCTCTCCTGCCAGCTCTACCAGCGCAGCGCGGATCTGTTCCTGGGCGTGCCCTTCAACATCGCCTCGTACGCGCTGCTCACCCACATGGTGGCGCAGGTAACCGGTTATCAACCGGGCGAATTCGTCCATAGCTTTGGTGACGCACACGTGTATCTGAACCACTTCGACCAGGTCGAGCGGCAACTCGAGCGCGATCCCATGCCGCGGCCGACGCTTCGGCTGGATCCTGACGTGCAGGACCTGTTCGCCTTCGACTATGGACATATCCGGATCGAGGGCTACGATCCGCATCCCGCCATACCCGCGCCGGTGGCCGTATGAAACACGAACTCAGCCTGATCGTCGCACTCGACCGCAACCGCATGATCGGCCACCAGGGCGAACTGCCGTGGCATCTGCCCGAAGACCTGAAGTGGTTCAAGCGCTGCACGCTCGGCAAACCGATCGTGATGGGCCGGCGCACCTGGGAGTCGATCGGGCGCGCGTTGCCGGGGCGGGCGAATATAGTGATCTCGACCCAGGCCGATTTCGAGGCCCCGGGCGCGACCGTCGTACCGAGTCTCGAGGGGGCGCTCGAGGTGGCGCGCGATTATCCGGAGGTGATGATCATCGGCGGCGGCGTGCTCTTCGCGGCCACGCTCAACCTGGCCGACCGCCTCTATCTGACGGTCGTGCACGGCGAGTACCCGGGCGACACCTTCTTCCCCGCGTTCGAGAGCTGCGAATGGCGCGAGACCTTCCGCGAAGACCACGAGGCTGACGATCGCCACGAATCCGCTTACAGCTTCCTGATCCTGGAGCGCATTGGGGACTGAGGGTGGGGAAGGGCCAAGGGCCAAGGGCCCTCACCCCGCCGGCGCCATGGCCCCGCCACACTCCACGTGCACCACCCGCGGCTCGGCCTCAAGCGCCAGTGCGGTCAACCGCCCGCCCCAGAGGCAACCCGAGTCGAGCGCATACACGCCGTGCGCCGCGTGGTAGCCGAGTGTGGACCAGTGACCGAATACGATCCGCAGATCGGCGTTGGCACGTCCGGGCAATTCGTACCAGGGCAGCAGTCCTTCGGGCTGGGTCCCGGGTGGCCCGGTCGGCCCGAGGTCGAGGCTGGCGTCGGGGCGGCAGTAGCGCATGCGCGTGAAGATATTCACGGCGCAGCGGATGCGCGCCTCGCCGGTGAGCCCCGGGGACCACTGCTCCGGCTCGTCGCCATACATGTAGTCGAACAGGCGCTCGTAATCGTCCGCACGGAGGACGGTCTCCACCTCGGCCGCTACCTGGTGCGCGGTATCGCGATCCCAGTCGCGATGCAACCCGGCGTGAACCAGCGTGTAGCCGAGCTCGCCGTCGTGGTGCAGCAGCGGCCGGCGCCGCAGCCAGTCGAGCAGTTCCGCGCGGTCGGGCGAGTCCAGGATCGCGTCGAAGCGGTCCTTGCCTCGCGGCGTGCGCGCGCCGGCCGCACGCGCGAGCAGATGCAGATCGTGGTTACCGAGTACGCAGACCGCCGCGTCGCCGAGTTCGCGCACGGTGCGCAGGCACGCGAGGGAGTCGGGGCCGCGGTTGACCACATCGCCGACGAACCAGACACGGTCGCGCGCCGGATCGAAAGCGATCCGTTCGAGCAGGCGGCAGAGATCGTCGTGGCAGCCGTGCAGGTCGCCGATGGCCCAGGTGGTCACGGACGCCTCCGTAAATATAACTGTCCGCTCAGTGCAGCGTGCGCGGCGTGGTCAGCAGGAATTCGGGGATGGTGGCCTGGAAGTGCTCGCCGTTGGCGTCGATCATGCCGTAGCGGCCTGCCATCGTCCCCAGCGGGGTCTCGAGATTGGCACCGCTGGTGTAGCGGAAGCCCTCTCCCGGGCGCAGATACGGCTGCTCGCCGACCACGCCATCGCCGTGGACCTCGCGCACGTGGCCGTTGCCATCGGTGATGCGCCAGTAGCGCGTCAGCAGTCGAGCCGCCTGTTCACCGTCGTTGTGGATCGTGATCGTGTACGCGAATACGTAACGGCCTTCACCGGGGCTCGATTCGGCCTCGAGATAGTCCGTCTCCACGTTGATGCGGATGCCGTTTTCGTCGCTCATGAGGGCTCCTCGGCTCGTCCCGTATGGTAACGCATCCATTCCGCGTCGGGGCCGATTACGAGCGCGCCAGGTGCGCGAAATCCTCGACACCGAGCCTTTCCGGGCGGGTGCCGGGGTCGATGCCGGCGGCGGCGATCGTATCGGCGTCCATATAGTTGCGTAGACCGTTGCGCAGGGTTTTCCTTCGCACCGAGAACGCGCGCCGCACGATCTCGCCGAAACGCGCCGCGTCCGCCGCATCGACCAGTGGCCGCGCACGCGGCACCAGCCGCACGACGGCGGACTCCACGGCCGGCGGTGGCCGGAAGGCCCCGGGGGCGACCCGGAACAGCCGCGTGACCCCGCACCAGGCCTGGATCATCACTGACAGCCGCCCGTACACACCGGAGCCGGGTTCCGCGGCCATGCGGTCCACGACCTCTCGCTGGAGCATGAAATGCATGTCGGCGATGGCGGCCCGCTGTTCGAGCAGGTGGAACAGTAGCGGTGTCGAGATGTTGTAGGGCAGGTTGCCCACCACGCGCAGACAGCCGTTCGCCGGTGCCAGCGCCGTAAAATCGAAGCGGAGCGCGTCGGCCTCGTGCACGCACAGCGTGTCGGACCAGTCCACGCGCTCGCGCAATGCAGCGGCCAGATCGCGGTCGACCTCGACGACGTGGAGGTGGCCGGCCGCCGCCAGCAGAGGGCCAGTCAGCACACCCTCGCCGGGACCGATCTCGACGATCGTCTCGCCGCGCGCGGGTGCGACGGCCGCGACGATCCGCTCGACCGTGCCGCGGTCGTGCAGGAAATGCTGGCCGAAGCGCTTGCGTGGGTTGTGGGCCACTAACCCTGCCCGCCGAGGCGAGAGGCGAGCTCCAGTGCCGCGCCCAGACTGCCGGATTCCGCCCGCCCGGTTCCGGCCAGTTCGAGCGCCGTGCCATGGTCCACAGAGGTCCGCACGATGGGCAGGCCCAGCGTGACATTCACGGCACCGCCGAAGCCGGCGTATTTCAGGACTGGCAGCCCCTGGTCGTGATACATGGCGAGCACGGCATCGGCGCCGGCGAGCGCGCGCGGGGTGAAGGCGGTATCGGCGGGCAGCGGGCCGGCCACGTCGATACCCTCGGCACGCAGGGATGCGAGCGCCGGGTCGATCACGTCGCGCTCCTCGGTGCCGAGATGCCCGCCTTCGCCGGCGTGCGGATTCAGGCCGAGGACCAGTATGCGCGGATGCTCGATCGCGAAGCGCTGGCGAAGATCATGCTGCAGCGTCCGCGCGATGCCTTCGATCCGCTCGCGGGTGATGTTGTCGGGCACGGCCCGCAGGGGCAGGTGCGTGGTGAGCAGCGCCACGCGCAGGTCGCCGGCGACCAGCATCATGACCGGGTTGCCGCCGGTGCGTTCGCCCAGGAACTCCGTGTGACCGGTGAACGGGATCCCGGCCTCGTTGATGACGGCCTTGTGCACGGGCGCCGTCACCATGGCGGCGAAGCGCCCATCGAGGCAGCCGTCCACGGCCCGGGTAAGCGTTTCAAGCACGTAGGCGGCGTTGCGCGGATCGAGCCGACCCGGCTCGACAGTGGTCCCGGTGGCGATGTGATCGACCGCGATCTCGCCAGCGGCCTGGGCACGCGGTGGTGCGGCTGGGTCGAATGGCCGCGGTGTCAGTTCGTGGCCGAGGGCCGCGGCGCGGGTGAGTAGCATGTCCTCGTCGGCGATCACGACGCGCTCCACGGCGCTCGGCCGCATCGCGATCGCTGCGACCAGATCCGGGCCGATACCGGCCGGCTCGCCCGGGGTCAGTGCGATCCGCCGGATCGGCATGTGCATATGGCCTATTCGTCCAGGCGGATGTCGATGTAGGCCTGGTCTCGCAGCCGCTGACGCCAGCGCTGCGCCTCCTGCTCGAGCTGCCTTTCGTAGAGGGACTGCCGGGCCTGGTTGCGCTGGAATTCCTCGACGTCCTGGCGCTGACGTTTATCGAGGACTTCCACCAGATGCCAGCCATACGGCGAGCGGAACGGTTCGCTCAGTGTCCCCGGCTCGAGCCCCTCGATGACCTGCTGGAATGCCGGCGTCATCTCGCCGGGGCCGACCCAGCCGAGATCGCCGCCGCGGCTGGCGCTGCCCTGGTCTTCGGAGACCGCGCGCGCGATCTCCGCGAAATCGGCCCCCGCCTCGATCCGTCGCCGCAGCGTTTCCAGGCGTTTACGGGGCGATTCGCCCCCTGCCTCCGCATCCGTCTCCGCATCGGTGGCGTCGGGATTATCGCCATTGCCCTCACCCTTGAGCAGGATATGCCGTGCCTGGATCTCGGTGACGGTCTGCTCCGCACCGCCGCGTCGGTCTTCCACCTTGAGGATATGGAACCCGTTCGGGCTGCGCAGCGGGTCCGAGACCGCGCCGGTGGACATATCCCGGATGGCCTGCATGAACAGTTCCGGCAGGGAAGTAGCCGAACGCCAGCCGAGGTCGCCTCCCTCGAGTGCCTCCGGGCCGTCCGATTCGCGGGTCGCGACACTCGCGAAATCGGCGTCGTCACGCAGTTGTTCCACGAGCGCCTCGGCCTTCTCGCGCGCCTCGTTCACCTCGTCGTCGCTCGCATCCGAAGGTACGCTGACGAGTATATGGCGCAGATCGTATTCCGCCTCGTCCTCGTTGGACTGTTCCATGCGATCGAGGGCGGAGTCGACCTCGTCCTCCGAGATCTGGACCTGACTCGCGACCTCGCGTTGTTGCAGGCGTGAAACAATCATCTGTCGGCGGATGTCCCTGCGCAGACGCCCGAAATCCATACCGTCGGCCTCGACCCGTTCGCGCAGACCGGAGAGGTTGGTGCCGTTGCGGTCCGCAATGTTGCGCAGCGCGTTGTTGACCGCCTCGTCGTCCACACTGATGCCCCGCTGCTCGGCGCGCTGCAACTGGATGTTCTCGAGGATCAGGCGCTCCAGCAGCCTTTCGCGCATGACATCTTCGGGAGGGACGCGTTGGCCGTTGCGCTGCATCTGGTTGCGCATGAACTCGATCTCCGCGCGGAGTTCGCTCTCCAGTACGACATCGTCGTTGACCACGGCGGCGATCCGGTCGAGAGTCTCGTCCGCGCGCGCGGGCGCCGCGGCGGGCAGTGCGATAGCGAAGACACAGGCGATGGCCGTCAGGTGGCGGCGCAGTCGGGACATGGGATGGTCACTCGGTTGTGCGGCGGTATCGTGTCGGGCGGTCGGCGTAACGCTCGACCATCCGCGATCAGCGCGAGTAGCCAAGGATAGCACGGTCAAGCAGGCCGCCGGCATCGTCGCCGAACCCGCCCAGGCCCTTGAGGACGAGTTCGATCACGAACCCATTCTGCTGCTCCTCATCCTGACCGCTGGCATGGCGGCGGGCGAGTGCCCGCACCTTGTAACAGCAGCTTTCGTACTCGGCCCCGATCAGCGTCTCGAAATTCCGGTCCTCGCGGAGTGAATAGCGGGTACTGGCGACCGCCAGCCAGCGCGGCGACAGCGGCCAGCCGGCGGCAAGGTCGATGGCCTCCTTCGATTCGCGGGTGAAACGGTAGCCGAAATTCACGATCCGGTTGTTGCCGCCGTCATAGCGCGAGTTGAACGACCAGTCGGTGGTTTCGTCCAGTTCCGGGTTCCATCGCAGGTCCAGCGAGCTGCGCCAGGCCTCCGTGGGCTGGATGGCCAGTTCGGCGGCGATATCCGAACGCGAGCGCGTTTCCACCGGCTGGTTGGGCAACTGGACGGTGCGGTCGTCGAAGTGATGGATGCCGCCGATACTCGCGCGCAGGACCTCGCTCCCCTGGCGGCGGTCGAGCAACCGCGTCGTGAGGGCGAGCGTCAGCCGGTTGGCGTCGGCCATCCGGTCGGGTCCGGTAAAGCGGCGCTCGCTGAACAGCTGTGCGAAGGAGAAATCGAATTCCCCGGTGTCGAATACCGGCAGGTCGTCCTGCGTCTCCTCGGGGATGTACAGATAGAAGGCCCGGGGCTCGAGCGTCTGTCCGTACCGCTCGCCGTTGCGCTCGAAGATCAGGCCGCTGTCGAGTGAGGCGAACGGCAGGGACCGCTCAGGGTTGCTGGTGCCGGTGGTCGTGTCGCGGTTCAGGTCGTAGGCGGCGTAATCCCAGCCCACGCGGGGGCGCAGGAACCAGCCCGGGGTCTCGATCGGGTAGCCCACCGAAGGTCGCGCGTGCAGGCGTGTCCCCGTGTCGCTCGCGACGCGCTGGAAGTTGACGAGTTCCGTTTCATAGCGGGTCTCGAGGCCGCCATAGCGCTGCTCCCCCTCGAATGTCAGTTGCGGGCGTTGCTCATATGGGCGGGTCCTGGCCGGTCGATCCTCATCCAGCGTCTGATACGTCTGGTAGCGCGCCCGCAGCCGGCCCGGTGCGCCGGACCACTGCACTTCGGCACGTCGGTTGAGCTGGGACTGGCTGGACAGTGACAGATTGGAGGACAGATCCTCGAAGTATGCCTCGTCCGAGGCATCCTCGGCGACGATCCGCGTGCGCCAGCCCCGGCCGAAGTCGCCATCGTGCTCAAGGCGCGTAAAAACACGATCGTCGCCGAAAAGGTCGTCATCGGGCAGGTATTCGTTGTTCAGTTGCCACGAGCCGGCGGGGCCGAGCCAGCGCCACTCGGAGCGCAGCTGGGCGCCTCGATCCGACAGGTAGCGCGGCTCCAGGGTGGCATCGAAGTTGGGGGCTGCGTTCCAGTAATACGGCACACCGATCGTGATCCCCGATCCGCTGGAACTCCCGAAACTCGGCGTCAGCAGGCCGCTCATGCGTTCATCGCCGATCGGGAACCGAAACCAGGGCGTGTAGAAGATCGGCACGCCCTTGAAACGCAGCAGTGCGTTGGTAGCGGTACCCTGGCGAGTGTTCGGATTGAGTTCGACTGAATCGGCCTTGATCTGCCAGTCCTCGTCGTCGCGCGCACAGGTCGAATACGTCGCCCGGTCGAAGCGGCTGATGCCGGCCTCGTCGCGGTCGATGCGCCGGGCGCTGCCCTGGGCGTGGAGGTCGGTGACCCGGTAGTCGGCCTGATCGAGGCGGAATGCCCCGGAATCCAGGTTGACCGCCCCCCGCTGACCCTCGATGACGAAACCGTCCTCGCGCAGGAATACGCTGCCCGAGGCCTCGGCCGTGCGCCGCTCGCGGTCGATTCGCACCCGTTCCGCGCCGAGCGTGCGGTTGCCCCGGCGCACGGCGGCATTGCCCTCGAGGGTGGTGATCGCCCCGAGCGTTTCCATTGATTCGGCCGCGGCCCGGGTGACCCCCGGGGCGTCTGGCTGCTCGACCGCGGTCACCGGCAGCACGGGTGGCGGCGGGCACAACAGCCAGTCGTCCGCACGGGTCGACGGGCGGTCGTCCGCCGCGGCCGGCAGCGAGAGGGCCAGCAGAGCAGCGAGCATGGACGGGTGCAATCGGTGCAAGGTGGTCACGGTCCTGCGGGTCGCCCGGCGCAGGATACGCCCCCAGGACCCGGAACTGAATCATCGCCGCGCCCGTCGCGGGTGCCCCGGTCCGGACTCGCGCCGCGTCTGTCGGCAAGCGTCGGAGATCGGTATAATCCACCGTTTTTGTCACGCGGCGAACCGGGAGCGCAGCCCAGCATGGATCTGAACAGAATCGATATTGGCAAAAACTGTCCCGATGAAGTCAATGCGGTGATCGAGGTCCCCACGTATGGCGCCCCGGTCAAATATGAACTCGACAAGGACAGCGGCGCCCTGATGGTGGACCGCTTCTTCGGGACCGCGATGCACTATCCGTGCAACTATGGATTTGTTCCGCACACCCTTGGAGAGGACAAGGACCCGCTTGATATCCTCGTGATCACGAACTCACCGCTGATGTCGGGTGTGGTGATCCCGTGCCGCCCGGTGGGCATGCTGAACATGGAAGACGAGTCCGGCGGGGATGCCAAACTGCTCGCCGTGCCGACGGACAAACTGACCCCGCTCTACCGCAACGTCCACGAGTACACGGACGTCGCGCGCTCCCTGCTCGACGAGATCGCGCATTTCTTCGAGCAGTACAAGGCGCTTGAGGCGGGTAAATGGGCGCGCGTGGATCACTGGGATGGCGCCGAAGTGGCGCGTGAAGAGATCCGCAGCAGCGTCAAGCGCTACAACGACGCCGCGACCTGAGACGGTCGCGGCCGGCCGCGGTGACCAGCCGCGGCGGGAGCCCGAATGGCCGGATCCGACCGGCTGCGAGATTACGAACGGGAGACGGGTCTGTACCGTCGGCGCGCTGCCGCCGCCGGTCTGGGCGCGCTCCTGGTCGTGCTGGTGCTGATCGGGCGTCTGTTCCAGCTGCAGTATCTCGATCATCAGCACTACGCCACGCTGTCCAACGATAATCGCGTCCGGATCGAGGCCATTTCCCCGACCCGCGGTCTCATACACGACCGCGACGGCCGGGTACTCGCCGAGAACCTGCCGAGCTTCACGCTCGAACTCGTACCCGAGCGGGTCGAAGATCTCGATGCCACGCTCGAGCGCCTGCGCCCGTTCGTCGATTTCGACAGCGCCGATGTCGAGCGGCTGCAGCGCGCGTGGCGGCGCGCGCGGCCGTTCGAGGGCGTCCCTCTGCGCTTCCAGCTCAGCCGGGATGCAGTGGCGCGCCTGTCCGTGAACCGGCATCGATTCCCCGGCGTCGACATCGTCGCCAGTCTCACCCGCCACTATCCCTGGGGCCGCACGGGCGTGCACGCGCTCGGCTATGTCGGTCGTCTGGATCAGCGGGATCTCGAACGCCTCGATCCGCGCGCCTATCGGGCGACCAGCCATGTTGGCAAGAACGGGATCGAGTATGCGTATGAAGACGTCCTGCATGGCGATCCGGGGGTCCGTCGGGTGGAGGTCAACGTCGACGGGCGAGTGCTCCGCGTACTCGACGAAGAGGCCCCTGTCCCGGGCAAGGATATCCAGTTGACCCTGGATCTGGGCCTGCAGCGCTACGCCGAGCGACTGCTTGGGCCAGAGGATGGTGCGGTGGTCGCACTGGACCCGCGCGATGGCGCGGTGCTCGCGTTGGCGAGTGCACCCGGCTTCGATCCGAATCTGTTCGTCAACGGGATCGGCCGCGAGACCTATGCCGCGCTGCGCGACTCCCCGAGCCGGCCGCTGTATAACCGTGCGATCCGCGGGCAATACCCGCCCGGCTCGACCATCAAGCCGATCATCGCGCTCAACGGGCTCGAACGAAAATCGCGTGAGCGCGACGAGACCATCCATTGCCGGGGCTATTACACCCTCGAGGGCAGAAGCCACCGTTATCGGGACTGGAAGGCCCATGGCGAGGTCAACCTTGGCGAGGCAATCAGCCAGTCCTGCGACGTGATGTTCTATGACTTGGCCATGGATCTAGGGATGACCGAGATGGCCGGGTTTCTGCGGAAATTCGGGCTCGGACAGCAGACCGGGATCGATCTGCCCGGTGAGCGCGGCGGTCTGATACCGGACCCCGAGTGGAAGCGCCGGGCGCGCGGCGAACCCTGGTACAGCGGCGAGACCGTGATCCACGGCATCGGCCAGGGCTATATGCAGACCACGCCTGTTCAGCTGGCGACGGCGGCGGCCCAGATCGCCAATCGTGGGCGGCCGGTGCGCCCTCATCTGCTGGCCGAGTCCGCCCAGGCGGATGTGCGTACCGATACTGCAGAGGAGGTGCCGCAGAATGGGGATGCCGTGGTCGCGCGCGCCCGCGAGCCCGTGGTGGAGCCGGTCGATCTGGCGGTGGAGACGGACTGGGACTACGTGATCGATGCGATGGTCGACGTGACCGAGGGCGAACAGGGCACCGCCCGGGCGATCGGCTGGAACAGTCCCAACACGATCGCCGGAAAGACCGGGACGGCACAGGTGTTCTCCATTGCCCAGGGTGAGGAATACGATTCGGAAGCGATCGCCAAGCAGTTGCGCGATCATGCCCTGTTTATCGCGTTCGCACCCGCGGAGGCACCCCGCATTGCCGTCGCTGTGATTGTCGAGAATGGAGGCAGCGGTTCCGGAACGGCCGCTCCGGTCGCCCAGCAGCTGATCGATCGCTGGCTCGAGGAGCATCCGCCGCCGGCAGACGGGAAAAATGATGGTGGATAATGATGGATTGCTGGGCGGGCGGACTGGAGGCGCGCCACTGACGAGATTACTCCTCGTGCTGCGGGTGGACCCTCCCCTGCTGCTTGGAATCCTCGCTATCGCGGTGGTCGGCATGGTGGTGTTGTACAGCGCGGGCGGAGCGTCGACCGATCTTCTGGTCCAGCAGGGTGTGCGCCTCGGGATCGGGCTGTTCGTCATGCTCGTCGCGGCGCAGATCCCGCCCCGCAATCTCCGGTTGTGGTCCCCGTGGCTGTTCGCAGGGGGGGTCGGCCTGCTCGTGTGGGTGCTGGTCGCCGGCGAGATGGGCGGCGGCGCGCGGCGCTGGATCGATCTCGGTGTCGCTAACGTACAGCCCTCCGAGGGCATGAAGATCGCGGTCCCGATGATGGTGGCCTGGTATCTGGGCGACCGTGCGCTGCCGCCATCATTTGCACGCGTGGTGGTTACCGGTGCACTGATCGCGGTCCCGGTCGCCATGGTCGCGTATCAACCCGACCTGGGTACCGCGCTGCTGATCGCCAGCGCCGGCGCCTTCGGCCTTTTTCTGGCCGGATTGCGCTGGCGGCTGATGGTCGGGGTTCTGCTTGCCGGCGCCGCCCTGATCCCGGTCGGCTGGCACATGATGTACGATTACCAGCGTCGACGCGTGCTGACGTTCCTTGATCCCGAGAGCGACCCGCTCGGTGCCGGCTATCACATTATCCAGTCGAAGATCGCCGTCGGTTCCGGCGGCCTTTATGGCAAGGGCTGGCTCAACGGCACGCAGTCGCGCCTCGATTTCCTTCCGGAGCGCTCGACCGATTTTATTTTCGCGGTGTTCGGCGAAGAGTTCGGCTTTTTCGGCGGCGCGCTGTTGCTGTTTCTCTATTTGTGTGTAATCGGTCGCGCGCTCTATATCTCGGCCGAGGCCCAGGACAGTTTCGGGCGCCTGCTCGCGGGTAGTCTCGCGTTGACCTTTTTCGTCTACGTCGTGGTCAATATCGGTATGGTAATCGGCCTGCTCCCGGTCGTCGGCGTGCCGCTGCCACTGGTGAGTTACGGCGGTACGTCGATGGTCACATTGCTCTGCGCGTTCGGCATAATCATGTCGATCCACTCCCACAAGCGGTTGCTCGCTCCATGACGATTCGTCCGGTTTTCGCCGTCGCCGTGCTGTGCATCATGGCCGCGGCGCCCGCAAGCGGTTCCTTCCTGGAGCGCGACGGTGTACGCGCATTCATCGAGGATGTAGCGGGCCGCGAGGATTTCAACGCCGCCGAACTCCGCGGTCTGTTCAAGGACGTGGAGCGCCAGAAGGCGGTGCTCGAGGCCATCGCGGCTCCGGCCGAGGCGATGCCCTGGTATCGCTACCGACCGATCTTCATCACCGACCCGCGCATCGAGGGCGGGATAGAATTCATGCGCGACAATGCCGATCTGCTCGCTCGGGCCGAGCGCCAGTATGGCGTACCGCCCGAGATCGTGGCCGCGATCATCGGGGTGGAAACCTTCTATGGCCGCCACAAGGGCCGTTACCCGGTCCTCGATACGCTGGCGACGCTGGCGTTCGAGTATCCACCGCGGAGCGGCTTCTTCCGGCGCGAACTCGAACAGTTCCTGATGCTGGCGCGCGATGAGGGGATCGACCCGCGGGCGGTCAGTGGATCCTATGCCGGTGCGATGGGGATGCCGCAGTTCATCTCCAGCAGCTACCGCCATTACGCGATCGATTTCGACAACGATAACCGGCGCGATCTGTGGGACAGCAACGCCGACGTGATCGGCAGCGTGGCGGCCTACCTGGCCGATCATGGCTGGCGACGCGGGGAAACGATCGTGCATCGGGTACGGCCGGGCAATGATGACTGGCGGCGACTGACGAGCGACAGCCTCGAGCCCCGCGTTGAAGGGGAGGCCCTGCGCGCGGCGGGACTCGGGCTGGAGCCGCCCGTGGAGGACGACGAACGTGTGCTCGTGTTCGCGCTGGAAACACAGACCGAGCCGGAGGTCTGGGTCGGGCGCCGGAATTTCTACGCCATCACCCGCTATAACCACAGTCCGCTCTACGCCATGGCGGTGTATCAACTGGCGCAGCGGATCCGTCGCGGCGTCGATGCGGAGAGCACTCCGTGAAACCGCTCGCCCGCGGCACTGCGCTCGCCGTGCTGGCGGTGCTGTTCGCCGGCTGCAGTACCCTGTCGGGCGAGCCCGCCGACGGCCCCGGGGCGGAAATCGACCCGGACAACCTGCCGACGGTCGTGCCGCGCGAAGAGCCGCGCAGCCAGTACGGCAATCCGGAGTCCTATGTCGTCTTCGGCGAGCGCTATCATGTGCGCGATTCGGCCCGGGGTTATGTCGCCGAAGGCGTCGCCTCCTGGTATGGCAGCAAGTTCCATGGCCGGCGCACCTCGAGCGGTGAGCCCTACGATATGTATGAGATGACGGCCGCGCACCGGTCGCTGCCGCTGCCCACGTATGTCCGGGTTGAGAATCTCGACAACGGGCGCAGCACGGTCGTGCGCGTAAACGATCGAGGCCCGTTCGTCGATGATCGGCTGATTGATCTGTCGTATGCCGCCGCGACCCGGCTCGGCGTGATCGACAGCGGCACGGCGCGCGTACGCGTGCGCGCGCTGACGCCGGGCGAGTCCACCGCCGATTCAAAGCCGCACGGCGACGAAACCGGGGCCGATGCCGGCGGAACCGATCGCGGCGGCGAGGTCTACCTCCAGGTGGGGGCGTTCCGCGAGTACGCCAACGCGCAGCGTATGCGGGCCCGCGTACGCGGTGCCGGTATCCGCAAGGTGGACGTCGACAAGACCGAGTCCGGCGCCGGGGAGTCCGTCTACCGGGTCCGGATCGGCCCGCTGGACCCCGATACCGATCGCGAGGCCATGCTCGGCAGCCTCGATGCGGCCGGCGTCGAGGGGGCACGATTCTTCACGGAGTGAACATGTCGGTGTTACTCGTCGATGCGCGCCGATACAATCTCTTTCCACCCCGGGGCCGGTCCGCTTCGGCCCCTATCCCAACGAGAGCCCTGGATCCATGAAGTATCTGTCAACGCTGTGCGCCTGTCTGTTTCTGCTCCTGAGCCTGCCCGTGATGGCGCAGCCCATTCCGAAGCCGCCGTCCACGTCCGGCGAGAGCTACATCCTGATGGAGGCCGCGACCGGCAAGGTGCTGGCCGAGAAAAACGCGGACGAGCGGCTGCCGCCCGCCAGTCTGACCAAGATCATGACGGGCTACGCCGTCTACCGCGCACTCGACGACGGCAGCATCACGCTCCAGGACGAGGTCGAGGTCAGCGAGGCCGCCTGGCGCATGGGCGGATCGCAGATGTTCCTGGAGGTTGGTGACAGTGTCACGGTGGACAAGCTGCTGGATGGACTGGTCGTACAGTCCGGCAACGACGCCGCGCTCGCCCTGGCCGAGTACGTGGGTGGCAGCGAAAGCGCCTTTGTCGAACAGATGAACTTCTATGCGGAGGAACTCGGGCTCGAGAACACCCGATTCGATAACCCGGAAGGGCTGAATCGCGAGACCCATTATTCGAGCGCGCGGGATATGGCGATACTGTCCCGGGCGATGATCCGGGAGTTCCCCGAACGCTACAAACGCTACTCGAAAAGGGAGTTCACCTATAACGGCATCCGCCAGTACAACCGCAACGATCTGCTCTATGCGACCGATTACGTTGACGGTATCAAGACCGGTTATACCTCCGAGGCGGGCTATTGCCTTGCGTCATCGGGGGAGCGCGACGGGACGCGATTGATCAGCGTCGTCATGGGGGAGCCGAGCGAGAATGCGCGCGAGTCCAGCAGCCGCGCGCTGCTGTCATGGGGCAATCGCTTCTACAAGAGCCACCGCCTGTACGCGGCCGGTGAGACCCTTAAGGAGGCGAGGATCTGGAAAGGTGCGACGGACCAGGTGCAACTGGGGCTGTCGGAGGACCTGCACGTCACTATCCCCAAGGGTGAATACGATGCCCTTGAGGCCAGCATGACCTTCCCGGGCCAGTTGGTGGCACCCGCGCAAGAGGGCGAGCAGCTGGGGCGGGTGACGGTCAAGCTCGACGGCGAGATCGTCGCCGAGGCACCGCTAGTGGCCCTGTCGGGTGTGGCGGCCGGCAGCTTCTTCCAGCGCACGACCGATACCGTACTGCAGTGGTTTGAATAACCCCGGATGCGCCCTGGGGCGGGAGAGCCGATGACCGACGACACGCTGCTGGAATTCCCCTGCGACTTCCCGATCAAGGCGTTTGGCTACGATACCGGCGATTTCGACACGCTCGTCGTGGATCTGATCCAGGCACATGCCCCCGAAGTCACCCACGACGACGTGCAGACCCGCAGCAGCAGTGGGGGCCGTTATCTCGCCGTCACGATCACGGTGCGCGCGGTCAGCCGGGAGCAGCTCGACCGGATCTACCATGCGCTCAGCGCCGATGAACGGGTGCTGGTCGCGCTTTGAGCGCGTCCGGGGACAGGCGCCGGGAGGAGGCCGCGATGTCCCCCGAACTCGTGGTGCGCCGCCCGGGTCGGGTCGACTACGAGCCCGCGTGGCGGGCCATGCAGGCGTTCACCGACGCGCGCGCTGCGGGGACGCCGGACGAGTTCTGGCTGCTCGAACACCCGCCGGTGTTCACGCTCGGGCGTGTAGCGCGGCGCGAGCACGTCCTCGACGCGGGTGATATCCCGCTGGTCCAGGTGGACCGCGGGGGGCAGGTCACCTACCATGGACCAGGGCAGATCGTCCTGTATACGCTGGTCGATCTGCGCGCGCGCGACATCGGGGTGCGCGGTCTGGTCGCGACGCTGGAGCAGGCGGTGATCGACGTGCTGGGCGCGGAGGGTGTAACGGCGGCTCGCCGCGACGGCGCCCCCGGCGTCTATGTCGACGGCCGCAAGATCGCGGCGCTCGGGCTGCGGGTGCGCCACGGTTGCAGTTATCATGGCGTGGCGATCAACGTCGACTGCGATCTCGGCCCGTTCGCGCGTATCGATCCCTGTGGCTATCGCGGTCTCGAGGTAACCAGTACGACCACCGAGGGCGTGACCGCCGACGGCGACCGTCTCGGTGAACGGCTGATCACGCGGCTTGTGGCCGCCCTCGGGTATCGCGCCGTTGCCGACGGCACGCGGGTGCCGTCCGATATGGAGTACTGATGAGCGACCAATCCTACATCTCCCCGTCCCGGCTCGATCCGGCCGGCCATCGCCGCGCCAGCGACAAGGTGCGCAGCATCCCCATCAAGGTGGAGGGCGACGATGCGCCGGCCCCGCAGGAGCGCCAGCGCAAACCGTCGTGGATTCGCGCGAAGGCGCAGGTGCATCCGCGTGTGCGCCAGATCAAGCGGATCCTGCGCGAGCGCAACCTGCATTCGGTCTGCGAGGAGGCCGCCTGCCCGAATCTCGGGGAGTGTTTCAGCAAGGGCACCGCAACCTTCATGATTCTCGGCGACATCTGCACCCGGCGCTGCCGGTTCTGCGATGTCGCCACGGGGCGCCCGGATCGGCCGGACCCGGAGGAGCCCCGGCAACTCGCCGAGGCCGTCGAGGCGCTTGGGCTGGACTACGTCGTCATTACCTCGGTCGACCGTGACGACCTGCCCGACCGCGGCGCCGGGCAGTTCGTCGAGTGCATCCGCGGTATTCGCGCGCGCACGCCCGGCACCCGCGTCGAGATTCTGACGCCGGATTTCCGCAACCGGATCGGGCACGCGCTTGATCTGCTCGACGAGGCGCCGCCGGACGTTTTCAACCACAACGTCGAGACGGTGCCGCGCCTGTACAAGCCCGTGCGGCCGTCCGCCGACTACCAGGGATCACTCGATCTGCTCGCGCAAGCCGGTCGCCGGCATCCGGAGGTCCCGACCAAATCGGGGCTGATGCTGGGGCTGGGCGAGGAGATCGAAGAAGTCGAGGAGGTCATGCGCGACCTGCGCGCGCACGGCTGCTCGATGCTGACCATCGGCCAGTATCTGCAGCCAACGCCTGCCCATCTGCCGGTGGCGCGCTATGTCCACCCGGACGAGTTCGACCGCCTGGCCGTGATCGGTGAACAGATGGGCTTCGCCCATGTCGCCAGCGGCCCGATGGTGCGCTCTTCGTACCATGCGGACGAGCAGGCGCGCGAGGTCCTCGATCCGGTGGGCTGACTCCGGATGCTCTGGACAGGCGAAAGAAACATCGGGCCGGCCAGGCGTCCAATCGCCGGTCCCCTTTGACGCCATCCGGAGTCCTGCCCATGCGCGCCCTGATCCTTACCCTGTTCGCCCTTTTCGCCGGCGCGTCGCTGGCGGAGACGTCCGGTGAACCGCCATCCGGGAAGGCGGTCGCGACCTTCGCCGGCGGCTGTTTCTGGTGCGTCGAAGAGGCATTCGACGGCGTCGACGGGGTCGAATCCACTACGTCCGGCTACACGGGCGGCGACACGGTCGACCCGACCTATGAGCAGGTGACCGCCGGCGATACCGGCCACGCCGAGGCCGTGCGTATCGTTTACGACCCCGAGGTGGTGTCCTACCGCCGGCTGCTGGACGTCTTCTGGCACAACATCGACCCCACGGTGGAGAACCGCCAGTTCTGCGACATCGGCTCGCAGTACCGCAGCGCAGTCTTTTACCACGATGAAGATCAGCGCCGGCTGGCCCGCGAGACCCGGGCCGCGATCGAGGACAGCGGCGTGTTGCCGGGCCCCGTGAAGACGCAGATCGTGGCGGCCGAGACCTTCTACGTCGCGGAGGAGTATCACCAGAATTACCACCGGGAAAACCCCATCCGCTACAAGTGGTACACGAGCGGTTGTGGGCGTTACGACCGCCTGGAGACCCTCTGGGGCGACAAGGCCCGGACCGGCTGAGAGGGTCGCCCGGATTTGACCGGTCACCGTCGGCCTCTGCTAGGGTGAGTAGAAAGCGGGCGGGTCGAGATCGGCATCCGTCCATTGCGACCCGTCTGTTGCGCGCGTGCCGCCGTTATACGACCGGGGATTCCGGTCGATGCGCGCCACCGGCGCGACGCATATCGCTCTTCACGACACCGGGAGGTGCAGTATGAGTAAACGAATGATTGGCCTGATTGCGGCCATAGGGCTGGCATTTGGTACGGTCTCGACCGCACACGGTCAGGACACGGTACGGATCGGCTGGACCGCGTGGTCCGACGCCGAGTTCGTGACCAAGCTGGCCCAGAGGATCCTCGAAGAACATATGGACCAGGAGGTCGAACTCGTCCAGACCGACATCGCGCCGCAGTACCAGGGCGTGTCCTCGGGCGATATCGACGTCATGCTGATGTCCTGGCTGCCGGGCACGCACTCGGACTACATGGACAAGGTCGGCGGTAACGTCGTCAATCTTGGCATGCTCTACGACCATGCCAAGCTGGGCTGGATCGTTCCGGATTACATCCCGGAGGATCAGATCAGCTCGATCGAGGACCTCAAGAACGATTCGGTCCGCGAGAAGCTGGACGGCACGATCACCGGGATCGACCCGGGCGCCGGCCTGACGCGGCTGTCGAAGGAGGCGGTCGAGGAATACGGTCTCGACGGCTATAACCTCCAGACCTCATCCGGCGCCGCCATGACCGCCGCGCTCGAGCGGGCGGCGAACAACGACGAGTGGATCGTCGTCACCGGCTGGAGCCCGCACTGGAAGTTCGGCGCCTGGGATCTGCGCTACATCGACGATCCCAAGGGTGTCCTGGGTTCCTGGGAGCGGATTCACGCGATCGCGCGTGAGGGCTTCTACCAGGACAACATCGACGCCGCCACGATGCTCTCCCGCATGTGGATCCCGATCGACGATCTGCAGGCCGCCATGTACGAGGCGCGCGAGAGCAGCTACGAAGAGGCGGTAAACAACTACATCGACGACAACGGCGACCGCGTCGAATACTGGGTCTCCGGCGATATGTAAGCCGGTTCCGGTTAGCGGTTCCGACAGCCCGGCCGCGCCCCGCGCGGCCGGGCTTTTTTTACGCGTATACGGAACCAGACCGGTTCCCGCGGGGGTCGTGCGACCCGCCGGGCGCTGTGCCATAATCCGCCGGCACGCAGTCAGGGGAGCCGCCAGCGTGAGCATCAAGCCCGACCACTGGATCCGTCGGATGGCCGACGAGCACGGCATGATCGAGCCCTTCGAACCGGGTCAGGTCCGGGCGAACGACGGGGGCAAGATCGTGTCCTACGGGACCTCGAGTTACGGTTATGACGTGCGCTGCTCGCCGCAGTTCAAGGTCTTCACCAACATCAACTCGGCGTTCGTCGACCCCAAGGGCTTCGATGAGCGGAGTTTCGTCAACGTCGAGTCCGATGTCTGCATCATCCCCCCGAACTCGTTCGCGCTCGCGAGCACCATCGAGTATCTGCGCATCCCGCGCAATGTACTGACCATCTGCCTCGGCAAGTCGACCTACGCCCGCTGCGGCATCATCGTCAACGTGACGCCGCTCGAACCCGAATGGGAGGGGCACATCACGCTCGAGTTCTCCAACACGACCACGCTGCCGGCGAAGATCTACGCCCACGAGGGGGTGGCGCAGTTGATCTTCCTCGAGTCGGACGAGGAATGCGAGACGTCGTACAGGGATCGCGGGGGCAAGTACCAGGGCCAGCGCGGCGTCACCCTGCCCACCACCTGAACGCGCAAACCGCGCGGGCGTTATTCCCGCGGCGACGCGTCCAGCCGCGGTTCGAGTCGCTCGATATGTTCGCCGTGCCAGTCCGCGAGGGCCTGGCGCGCCGCCTGATGGCCCTCTTCGATCAGTTGCGCCCCCCGCCGCGAGCGGAAGCGCCCGTAGGAGGACAGCCGCGGGGCGATGTGCAGATCGATCGCCTGGGTCGATTGCAGGCGGGTCGCGTTATTGATCGCGATATCGGTCGCGTTGAGGACGACATCGATCAGATCGTCCGGCTGCTGATAGCTGCGTCGGCTGTTGAGATCCGCCCCGATGACCGTGCGCGCGCCGAGTGACCCGACCACCGAGCCCGGCAGGTTCTCGACCAGGCCCCCGTCCACGAGCATGCGCCCGTCATGCTCGACCGGCTGGAAGATCCCAGGCATACAGGCGCTGGCGAGCACCGCCGGCACGACCGGTCCGCTGGTGAACACCACCCGTTCGCCGGAGCCGATATCGGTTGCCACCACGCCGAACGGGATCTTCGCGTCGCCGAAATCCGGCTGCCCGATCGCCTCGCCGAGCACGTCCCCCAGGCGCCGGTTATCGAGCAGCCCCAGGCGCGACGGCCGGAAGCTGGAGATCGACAGCCAGGTCATGTCCAGCGCGATCTCCTCGATATCATCGATCGATGTCCCGAAGGCGTACAGCGCAGCGGCCACGGCGCCGATGCTGGTGCCGGACAGGCGGTCGATATCGATCCCGGCCTCTTCGAGCGCGCGCAGGATACCGACGTGGGCGGCGCCCAGGGTCGCGCCCCCGCTGAGTGCGAGGCCGACCGGGCGGCGCAACTGGCGCCGGCGCCACCAGTAGCGCGCGCGTCCCAGCCAGTCGGTATTCTTGTCCAGCGGTTGCATGCGTCCGGGTTCCAGTCAGGCGTGCCCCGATTCTGGCGGCTGTCGCGCAAGGCGTCCATGGCGGCAACGGCGCCGGCCGGTTCAGCGATTCATGTCGCCCTGGCGGGTGCCGGAGCCGTATACCGGCTCGCCGGGATCCGCTCCATCAGGTGACACAGGCAGTCCTGGCGGATGATCTGCGGATCGGGTGTCAGCATCGAGGGCATGAGTGCCCGGCGCAGCCGCAGTGCCTGAGCGCTGCACTCGAACAACCTTGCGGTCACGTCCCGCCCGCCAGGATCGCAGGCCTGCAGCGGCACCTGCGCGCCTCGGCAGCGGCCGATGACCGTGCCCGCCTCCAGCTCGCGGAAATTGAGCCGATCGATGTCCGCGGGCAGGGACAGGTCGAGGTCCGCCTCGGTGTGGTGGGCGGGCCATTCGAAACCGAATCGGACCGATTCGAGCACCGTCACCAGCGCGACACTCGCGAACAGCTCGAGATCGCCCGGCCGCGGCGGCTCGCCGGGCAGGGCGTCGAGTTGCAGGCAATCGGCCAGGAAGTCGCGGGCGTGGGTCACGCCCTCGGGTGAGCCCACCTGGCCGCATTCCAGGATCACGGCGGGACACAGCGCGAGGAACGCCTGCGCCTGCGCGCCGCGCGGGCGGGTGAAGTGCACGACCGTGCGGCTGAAACGATGCGCCAGCTGCAGGCAGCGCGGATCGAGCGAATTGACGCCGACATGGTGCGGGCTGCTGCCGCTCGTATTGTGGATGTCGACGCTGGCGAACAGCGGGCGCGCGCGCATGCGCTCGTGGACCTCGGCGAGCAGGCCCGTCTCGGGCCCGGCCGCCAGTTCCGTCCCCGGCCAGGCGCGGTTGAAGTCGGCCTGGCCGTCGAGGTGGCGCCGGCCGTGACGGGCGGCCTCGATGTTGCCGATGAAAAGGCTCAGCGCGCGCGGCAGCGGGCGCCCTTCATACGCCGCGAGCAGCTGCTGGACCGCCGTCAGGCCGGCGTCTTCGTTGCCGTGCTGCAGGACTGAGACGAACAGCGCGTCCGGCCGCTCTCCGGGAAGGTGGATCAGGGTTGGGCCCGGGAGGATCCGGTGTAGCGAGGGCGCTGGGGTCTCCAGCAGGCCGGCCGGCAGCTGGTCGAGCTCGTACAGCCTTGTCAAAGCGGCCACCGGTGGACCGGGGCGCCATCGGCCTGGCGCTCCGCGTAGGCGGCCGTCATCGCCGCCATGTCCCGGCCGTGACGCTCGACCCATGCGTGCTGCCAGCCGGCGCCGTTGCGGCCTGAAGCGACGCGCTCCTCGATGATGCCCAGATAGCGGTCGATATCGTCGCTCGCCAGGCCGAGATCGGTCAGCCCCAGGCGTGCGCAGGGCAGCAGCGTGCGCAGGATGAGCCGGGCGACCGGGTGGACCGCCCCGTCCGTCCAGCGCACCCGCGCCCCGAGCCCGTGCCGGGCGCAGCCGTAGAAATTGTCGCGTGCGACCGGGAACGTCATCAGTTCGGGCGGTGGTTGCCCCGGGCGGGTGGCGTAATACCGGGTAAGGCCGTAAAACAGGGCGGCATTCGCGATGGCATCGGCGGCACTCGGTCCGCCGGGCACGACCCGGTGCTCGATCCGCAGGTGCGGGTTGCCGTGGTCATCGATGCCGACGAGTGGCCGGTTCCAGCGCCAGATGGTGCCGTTCTGCAGCTGCAGGTGTGTCAGCGGCCCATCGGCGGGATCCATGACCATCGGCAGCAGCACCGGGAAGTGGGCTTCGTTCTCGCGGAAGACCTCGATCAGCGACGCGCGCACATATCCGGTCCCGAAACCCACCCGTCTGGGCGGGCCATGCGCTGCGCCGCCCAGGCCGCCGCTCTCGACGGCCTGCTCGAACAGCGGGATGCGCGTCTCGTCCCAGAGGTCACGACCAAACAGATACGGCGAGTTGGCGCTGGCCGCGACCAGCGGGCCCGAGACCAGCAGGGCGGCGTTGTAGTAGTCCGCCGCCTGGCCCGCCGGCACCTGCATATGGATCTGGAACGACGTGGCGGCCGATTCCAGCATCACATCGGGGTGGTCCGTGCGCAGCCGTTCGCGCCCGCAGATGTCGATCCGCAGCGGGCGATCCTCGCGTTGGCGCAACACCTGATCATTGAGTGCGGCGTAGCGCGGGCTGGGAGTCATGGCCGCATGGCCCAGTTCATTCTGCTGCACGGTCGGCAGGATCCCGATCGCGATCAGCTGCGCGCCCAGCGCCGCCGCGCCCGCGCGGGTGCGCGCCCAGGTCGCCTCCAGATCGCGCTCCATCGTCCGCAGGGCGTCGTCACGCAGCGGCCGCGGCGCGGTATTCAGCTCGATATTGAACTGCGCGAGTTCATGCGTGAGCAGCGGGTCCTGCAGCGATTCGAGCAGTCGCTCATTCAGCGCCGTCGGCCGACCCGAGTGATCGGTCAGCCAGGCCTCGAGCTCGAAGCCGCCGACCGGATGCGTCTCGGCCAGGCGGTGATCGGCAAACCAGCCTGCGAGGAGCTCGGTCTCTGCGTGCAGGCGTTCCGAGAATGCCCGGAAGTCCTCTTCCGTGAAGGCACTGGTACTGATGTCCCGGCCCATCCGTGCCTCCATGACGGCGACCCGCCGATTGGCTGCCGCGTGCGAGTGCTGCGGCCACCATCATGCCGCAAACGGCATGTCGTATCATCGGGGCGGGTGCAACCGCCTCAGTTGCGCATCCAGTTCCCGCAGGCGCTCGGGCGTGCCGATGTCGCGCCACGTACCGCGGTAATGCGCCCCGCTCACCAGCCCGGCGGCGATCGCGCGCCGCAGGATCGGCGCCAGCCGCAATGGCCGCGTGGGCAGCCCGCTGAATAGCGTGGGCCGGTAGACGCCGATACCGGAGAAGGTCAGGCGGCGGCCGGTTGCCGTGGCGACACGTGCCCCATCGAGTGCGAAATCGCCCTCGGGGTGCTGGGCCGGATTGTCGACC
Organism: uncultured Ectothiorhodospiraceae bacterium; assembly: GCA_913055615.1. GTDB lineage: Bacteria > Pseudomonadota > Gammaproteobacteria > XJ16 > Halofilaceae > Halofilum. Next base: position 14,300 of record CAJXKK010000005.1, on the reverse strand, counting down.
AGCACCAGATGGGCGAGATGGCCGTCGGGGAGCGCGAGGTGCTCGAACGGGTAGTCCGTGTGGACATCGCCGTTGATGACCGCGAACGGCCGCGGCCCGAGCAGGGGCAGGGCGTGCGCGATTCCGCCGGCGGTCTCCAGCGCCTGCTCGCCTTCGTCGCTCCAGCGCACGTCGAGCGCCCACGCCCGGCCGTCACCGACGTATGCACGCAGTTTCTCACCCCGCCATGCCGTGTTGATGACAACGCGTGCGAAACCGGCGCGCGCGAGCGCTTCGAGGTGCCAGTCGATCAGTGGTCGCTCGCCGGCATGGAGCAGAGGCTTGGGGCAGTCGTCGGTCAGCGGGCGCATGCGCTCGCCGCGGCCCGCGGCCAGGATCATCGCGTTCACGCCTGCGCCCCGGCACGTTCAAGCCGTGCGGCCACGTCCACCCGACGGGCGAAGCGCGCGAGCGGTTGCAGTTCGGGGTAATGGCCGAACAGGGCCTCGATATAGCCCCAGGTCCGCGGGATGTCGGCGAGATAGCGCGGTTTGCCGTCGCGATGCCACAGGCGGGCGAAGATGCCAATGGCCTTGAGGTGGCGTTGCGCGCCCATCAGGTCAAACCAGCGGCGCAGGGTATCGTGGTCGGGGAGTTCGACGCCGCGGGAGAGGGCCGCCCGGTGGTAGCGCTCGATCCAGTTGGTCACGCGGTCATCCGGCCACCCGATGTAGCAGTCGCGCAGCAGCGAGACCAGATCGTAGGTCACTGGGCCGGCGACGGCATCCTGGAAGTCGAGCACGCCGGGGTTGTCGTCCGCCAGCACCATGAGGTTGCGTGAATGGTAGTCGCGGTGCACGAAGACGCGGGGCTGTTCGAGCGCCGCAGCGGTGAGTGCAAGGAGGGTCACGGCCGGTTCGTCGCCGATCCGGTCTCGGCCGAGGCCGAGGTGCTCGCCGAGGAACCACGCCGGGAAAAGCTCCATCTCGGCGTCGAGGCGCGCCGCGTCGTACGGTGGCAGACCGGCGGTGGGGATATCCGCCTGCATGCGCACAAGGGCCGCGAGCGCGTCGTCGTACAGCCCGTCCGCGGTGCCTTCGTCGAGCTCGTCGAGATACAGCCGGTCGCCAAGATCGCTCAGCAGCAGGAAGCCGCGTTCGTTGTCGCTTGCCAGTACTTGTGGAGCTGTTACGCCGGCGGTCTCGAGGCGGCCGGCGATATCCACGAACGGCCCCGTGGCTTCGCGATCAGGTGGCGCATCCATGACGATGCGGTTGCCCATGTCCGTGGCGATCCGGAAATAACGCCGGAAGCTGGCGTCGCCGGTGATCGGTATAAGCGTCGGGTTGGCGTCGGGGCATGTGTGCGCCAGCCAGGCGCGGAGCTCATCCGCGCGCGTGTCGGTGGTCATCGAATGGCTCCCGGGAGTCGGCGACTGATCCGCCAGGGCCCATGGGATACGGGCGGCAAACGGGCCTGCAGGGACAACAGTATAAAAGAGTGCTACATACCCCTGTATACCGTTAGCGGCGAAGCTTGATCGCCCATTGCCCCGCACCTACCATTCACCCACCCGCTCTATCCCGCTGGAGGGATTCGCACATGATCAAACGTTTAATGGGGGCCGCGGCCCTCGGGCTTTGTTCAACGACTAGCCACGCGGCCGCCCTGGACCTCGCGCTCGGTCAGGACACGGCCAGCCTCGTCTACCTCACCGACACGGCGAGTATGGGTTACGGCGGCGCGGATCTCGGTTTCGGCGGCTTCTTCAACAACGACGACGACATCATGGTGACCGGGAACTTCCTCGTGACCGGCAGCCCGGGCCAGAACATCCCGCTGCAGTTCGGGGTCGGCGCCAAGGCCTATTATGCGGATCTTGACTCCAACCGGAACGCCAGCGCCATCGGCATCGGCGGCCAGGTGCGTTACCTGTTCCCGACCGAGACCGACATCGCATTCGCGGTGGAGGGCTATTACGCCCCGCGCATCACGAGTTTCGAGGATGCCGATTCGCTGGCGGAGTTCAATCCGCGTTTCGAACTCGAGATCGTCCCGGGGACCCATGCCTTCGTCGGCTATCGCTGGATCGAGTTCGATATGGACGGCGGTCGCGATGAGGAACTCAGCGATGAGGTCAACGTCGGTATCCGGCTGACTTTCTGAGGCCGGTCGCGGATGGCGGCAATCGATCGCGTCCTGTCGGTGATGGCGCGTCTGCGGGATCCGCAGACCGGCTGCCCCTGGGATGTCGCCCAGGATTTCCGGTCCATCGCGCCGCATACGATCGAGGAGGCCTACGAGGTCGCCGATGCCATCGAGCGCGGCGACCTCGATGACCTCCGCGACGAGCTCGGTGACCTCCTGCTGCAGGTCGTCTACCACGCCCGCATGGCCGAGGAACGGCACGCGTTCGACTTCGAGGCGGTCGCCGATGGGCTCGCGGCGAAACTGATCCGTCGCCACCCGCACGTCTTCGGGGATGCGGGGGCGACCGACGCGGATTCGCGTGAGCAGCTCTGGGAACAGGTGAAGGCCAAGGAGCGCGCGCAGCGCGGCGACTGCGACACCAGCGCGCTCGCCGGCGTGACCCTCGGACTGCCCGCCCTCACGCGCGCCGGCAAGCTCTCGCGCCGGGCCGCCCGGGCCGGTTTCGACTGGCCTGACGCATCCGGTCCCGCCGCGAAGGTGCGTGAGGAACTCGAGGAGATCGAGGGCGCCGGCGACGACCCGGATAAGCGCGAGGCCGAGGTCGGGGATCTGCTGCTCGCGGCGGTCAATCTGGCGCGCCATCTCGATGTCGATGCCGAGACCGCGCTGCGCCGTGCCAGTCACCGGTTCGAGCGCCGCTTCCGCGCGCTGGAACGCCACGCCGAGCGCGATGGCAGCGCGGTGACGGCGCTGCCCATGGACACCCTCGAGGGGTACTGGCAGGACGCCAAGCGCGACGAATGAGGCGTCTGCACCCGTCACTAACGGCGCTGTACTGGTCCGTGTTCGCCGCCTCGCTCCTCGTCGCCAGCCTGTTCGTTTCGTGGCAGGCACTGGCCGGCTTCGATTTCGCCTACCCGGTCTGGCACGAGGCGCTCGGGATCGATGACACGATCGCGCGTTACGGCCCCGACAACCGCTGGCGCCGGGGCTTTGAGCACACGACGGCGGTCGAGCGCGCCCGCCTGTTCGCCGCGATCGTCGATGCGATCCATGCCGACGGCCGCGGCCTGGCCGATCTGCGCTACCACGATCCCGAAGGCCGCGAACTGGGGCGCTTGCTGCGCGAGCCCGAGATCGTCCATCTGCAGGACGTCGCCCGCGTGGTCCGATGGTTCGAAACCGCCGGCATCGCCGCCCTGGCGCTGGTGTTGGCCGCCACCGCGGAGGCCCGGTGGCGGCACCGGGCACCGCCGCCGGCGCGCCGGTTCCTCGCCGGCACCGCCGCGCTGGTCGGCGTCGCGGGGATCGCGGTCCTCGCCATCGGACCGGAGACGCTGTTCTATGCGCTGCATGAGTTCGCGTTCCCCGAAGATAATCCGTGGTTCTTCTGGTACGAGGATTCGCTCATGTCCACCATGATGCAGGCACCGAACCTGTTCGGCGCGATCGCCGCCGTGTGGTTCCCGTTTGCCCTCGCCCTGGCCTGGGCCGGGTTGTGGGCGATCGGGCGTTTCCTGGAGCGGGGCCGTTCGGTGTCTGCGTGATGAAGCGAATTTTTGTTTGGCCGGTGGCGTGGGTCAAAAAAAGTTCTCGCAGAGGCGCGGAGCGCGCGAAGGTCGCGAAGAAACAGGATGGCCTGATTCCATTCGGTACCGCTGTTTCCGGGAAACCTCTGCGGACTTCGCGCTCTCTGCGTGAGTCACTGCAACGCCCATTGTCGCGACGTGGATGACGGCAAGGTTCGTGACCCGATCAGGCTGCAGCTGACTGGAGGGATGGTCGATGAAGGAATTGATTCTGATCCGGCACGGCAAGTCCAGCTGGAAAGGCGACCTGGCGGATCACGAGCGCCCGCTCGCATCGCGCGGTGAGCGTGATGCACCGGAAATGGGCCGCCGTCTGGCCCGCACGGGCAGCGTGCCCGAGCGGATCGTCACCTCGGATGCCGAGCGCGCACGCGCGACCGCCCTGGCACTGGCGGCTGCCGCTGGTCTACCGGCCGAGGTGGTCGTGGAAGAGCCTCGGCTCTACGACGCCGGGGCTGATGACATCCCGGTGTTGGCGCGCGGGCTGGACGATGCGCGTGAGCGCGTGGCGCTGGTCGGCCACAACCCGACCCTGCAGCGGGCTGCGGAGCAGATGTGCGGCCTGCACACGGATAAGCTGCCGACCGCCGCCGTGGTGCGGATCCGCTTCGCGATCGACCGCTGGGCGGAGCTGCCCGACGATGGCGGCACCTGTATCGAGTTCGATTACCCGAAGAAGTCGCCCCGCGAATGACCTCACCGGCGTGGGTCAAAAAAGGTCTCGCAGAGGCGCGGAGCGCGCAAAGGTCGCGAACAAAGGTGGCATTGGTGAAAAGGTCGGTCGCGTGAGGCTTGGCCAGCGCCTGGATTGGTAATGCAGCCTCTTGCCGGAAATCTCCGCGACCTTCGCGCGCTTGGCGGCTCGGCGTGATCGATGACGGCGTAGATCATGGCAGCCGGGGAGGTCGCGCATCGCGGTTAATCGTATGCCGCTCCGCCGATCGACCATCTTCTGGCCCTTGGCCCTTGGCCCTTGGCCCTTGGCCCTTGGCCCTCAGCCCTCAGCCCGCCCACCGGTCGCCTGCGTGACCACCTTACGCACCCGCTCCAGGTAGTCGGCCTCGTCGGGCTGGGTGCCCGCGCGCTGGGCCGCGTGCAGCACCTCGCCGAGCGGTTCCATCAGCCGGTGCTCGGCCTCCAGATGGTCGCCCTCGTGGCGCGCGAGCTGCTCGAACAGCGTGCGGATGCCCGGTGGCCGATCGGTGCCGGTCTGCTCGCGCAGGGCGATGTGCATGCCCATATGCAGGAACGGGTTGGTCTGGCCATCCTCGGGCATATAGTCGCGCTCGAGCACGGCCTCGTTGCCGGGCGCGAGCAGCGGCTGGTACTCGGGGTGTTCCGAGATCACGGTCGCCACCATCCGCTCCATCGGATCGAGCGTCTCACCGGCATTGGCCTTGCGCCAGGTCTCGACGTAGTAGCGCCGCATGTTTTCGCGATCATTGCCGAACATCGGTTTTGCCTCAGGCGGTCTTGTCGGGGTATTCGCAAAGGTCGTGGATCCGGCACTCGGCGCAGCGCGGTTTGCGCGCCGTGCACACGTAGCGCCCGTGCAGGATCAGCCAGTGATGGGCGTGACGCAGGTAGGCCTTCGGCATCACCTTCACCAGGTGATCCTCGACCGCGCGCACGTTCTTGCCGGGCGCGAAGCCCGTGCGGTTGGCGACGCGGAAGATATGCGTGTCCACCGCGATCGTCGGTTCGCCGAAAGCCGTATTGAGGATCACGTTCGCCGTCTTGCGGCCTACACCCGGCAGTGCCTCCAGCGCCGCCCGCTGCCGCGGCACCTCGCCGCAGTGGCGCTCGACCAGCATGTGGCAGGTCTCGATCACGTTCCTGGCCTTGTTGTTGAACAGGCCCAGGGTGCGGATATATTCCTTCACCCCCTCGACGCCTAGCGCGAGCATCGACTCGGCATCGGGCGCTGCCGGGAAAAGGCCGGCCGTGGCTGCGTTGACGCCACGGTCGGTCGATTGGGCCGACAGGATGACGGCGATCAGCAACTGGAAGGGCGTGTCGTAATGCAGCTCCGTGGTCGGATCCGGGTCACGTTCCGCCAGCCGGGCCATGATCCGTTCGCGTTTCGCGCGGTTCATCGCTGATCCGTCGCCCGCCGGCGCTTCGCCCGGGCGCGCTCGACGGCCGCCGCCACCTCCGCGCGCCGGCTCTCGCGATCGCCGTCGGGCCGCTTCGACGCCCGCGCCGCCTCGCGCTCGCGCCGGCGCCGCTCGAGGCGTGCGTTGCGGGCGTGGTAACGGGCCCGGAAGTGCTCGGCCCGCTCGCGCAGCGGGGTCGGATCGGGCGACGGCTCGAGCGAGATGCAGTCGACCGGGCAGGGCGGGATGCACAGTTCGCATCCGGTGCACTCGGACGCGATGACCGTATGCATCTGCTGTGCGGCGCCCACGATGGCGTCCACCGGGCAGGCCTGGATGCACTTGGTGCAGCCGATGCACACGGATTCGTCGATGAACGCGACCACCGGCTGCTCCACCGGTGCGCCGCAGTCCGGATCCATCGACTGACTCGCCGTGCCCAGCAGGGCCGCCAGCGCATCGATCCCCTCATCGCCGCCAGGGGGGCAGCGGTTGATGTCCGCCTCGCCCGTGGCGATCGCCTCGGCGTAGGGCCGGCAGCCGTCATAACCGCACTGCGTGCACTGCGTCTGCGGCAGCAGTGCATCGATGCGATCGGGCAATGTCGGCGGGTCTGGCTGGTTCACGGCTCGCGTCGGGTCGCTGTGCGAACCCACATGATACCGACGCCGCCACCACCCTGTCGCGGGCCCAGGGCTGCTGCTCAGTTATCACCCGGCTAAAAACCGATCTCGCCAAGGCGCCAAGTGCGCCAAGGAAAGCATGCGTGTCTGGATCGAGGATAATCTCACCGATGGACCGGCCCGCGCACCGCCGAATATGAGGGGGCACGCTGGCGCCGCCTCACCCGGACCCCGTCATTTGTGGGCGGAGCCCACCAAAATGGACGTGTTTCGTTTTCTGCGGTTTACCACTTGGCGCGCTTGGCGTCTTGGCGAGAGATAAAAGGCGGTTGAAGAGTCGATCGTCCTCGCATTTCCCGTCATGCGTCAGCGGATGCGCATCCCCGGTTCGGCGCCGCTGTCAGGTGAGAGGATGTGGATGCCTTCGCCGTCGCCGGCGGCGAGGACCATGCCTTCGGAGGTGCCAAAGCGCATCTTGCGTGGCGCGAGGTTGGCGACCATGACCGTCAGTCGGCCCTCGAGGTCAGCCGGATCATAGGCCTTGCGGATGCCCGCGAACACGGTGCGCTGTTCCGTGCCGAGATCGAGCGTGAGCTGCAGGAGTTTGTCGGCGCCCTCGACGCGCTCGGCGGCGGCGATGCGCGCGACCCGCAGGTCGACCTTCGAGAAATCGTCGACCCCGATGGTCTCGGCGATCGCCTCGCGGCCAGGCGGGCCGCCCGGTGCCGTGTTCCCCGACGCGGCGGCGAGGTCGGCCTTCGAGTGCTCCAGCATGGTATCGATCGTGGCGCGTTCGATCCGCGTGATCAGCGGTTTGAACTTCGCGATCCCATGGCCCAGCAATGGCCGGGTCGCGTTGTCCCAGTCGAGTGCGTCGCACTGCAGGAAGGCCTCGGCGCGTGCGGCCGTCTCCGGCAGCACGGGCTTGAGCCAGGCCATCAACGTGCGGAAGCAATTCAGTCCCTGGGTGCATACACGCTGCACCTCCGCCTCGCGGCCCTCTTCCTTGATGGCCTGCCACGGCGCGCGCTCGGCGATCCATGCGTTGGCGTCATCGGCCAGTTCCATGATCTCGCGCATAGCCCGGCCGAACTCGCGGCGCTCGTACGCGCCGGCGATCGAGTCGCTGGCCGCGACCATCGTCTCGAAGCGATCCGGTGCCTCCAGCGCGTCGGCGAGCCGGCCGTCGAAGCGCTTGCTGATGAAGCCCGCGCAACGGCTGGCGATGTTGACGAGCTTGCCGACCAGGTCGCTGTTCACGCGCTGGATAAAGTCGTCGAGATTCAGGTCGATGTCATCGACATCGGCCGACAGCTTGGCGGCGAAGTAATAGCGCAGGTACTCCGGACCCAGGTGGTCGAGGTAGGTACGCGCCTTGATGAAGGTGCCGCGCGACTTCGACATCTTCTGGCCGTCGACGGTCAGGAATCCGTGGCAGTAGACGCCGTTCGGCGTGCGGAAACCGGCGCCGTGCAGCATCGCCGGCCAGAACAGCGTATGGAAATAGGCGATGTCCTTGCCGATGAAGTGGTACAGCTCGGCCTGGCTGGCGGGGCCCCAGACGGCGTCGAAGTCCTCGCCATTGCGATCGCACCAGTGGCGGTGTGCCGCCATGTAGCCGATCGGTGCGTCCAGCCAGACATAGAAGTACTTGCCCGGCGCGTCCGGGATCTCGAAGCCCCAGTAAGGCGCGTCCCGCGAGATGTCCCAGTCGGCGAGACCGGTGTCGAACCATTCCTCGAGCTTGTTGGCGATGGCCGGCTGCAGATGACCGCCCCGGGTCCATTCACGCAGCATGTCGGTGAAGTCGGCCAGCTGGAAGAAATGGTGTTCGGATTCGCGCTTGACCGGCGTGGACCCCGAAAGCGCCGAGACCGGGTTCTTCAGGTCGTTGGGCGTGTAGGTCGCCCCGCAGACTTCGCAGGAGTCGCCGTACTGGCCGGCCGCGCCGCAGCGCGGGCAGTCGCCCTTGATGAAACGGTCTGGCAGGAACATGCCGGCCTCTTCGTCATAGGCCTGCTCGATGGTGCGCACGGCGATGTGGCCGCCGTCGCGCAGCCGCGTGTAGATGGTCTCCGCGAGTTCCCGGTTCTCCTCCGAGTGCGTGCTGTAATACGTATCGAAACCGATCAGGAAATCGGCGAAATCGCGTTGATGCTCGGCACTGAAGCGATAAACAAGGTCCTCGGGCGTCGTGTCTTCCTGCTGCGCCTTTAGCATGATCGGCGTGCCGTGCGCGTCATCGGCGCAGACATACACGCATTCATTGCCGCGCAGGCGCTGGAAGCGTGCCCAGATATCGGTCTGCACGTATTCGACCATGTGCCCGAGGTGGATCGGGCCGTTGGCGTAGGGCAGGGCACTCGTGACCAGGATGCGACGCGGCGCGTTCATCTGCTCGGGCTTCCGGTTCGGAACAGGGGTAACCGCCAAACCTAACAGCAATGCAGTGATGCCGCCACCATCATGCGGGCCGCCATTGCCGGGGCGGTCCAGTGGGCAGTAATATAGCGCTTCAAATCGCGCGGCGATGCCCGTGGTCCAACTCGATATCGCTTTGAAACCGAATGGAGAACGTCTTGAACCCGTGCCATCCCCGCGCCGTGTGCGGCGCCCTGTTGCTGTGTCTCCTCGCCGCGCCGGTGATGGCGGATGAAGATGGCGGCGATGCCGGTGAAGTCACCGAGTATCCCGAGGTCTCGGGCAATCTCACCGTAGGCCTGTTCAACGCCTCCGGCAACACCGAGAGCGAAAGCGTCAAAATCGATATCGAGACCGAAATCGATTACGAGCAGTGGCGGCATACGGTGGCGGCCAAAGGGTATCAGGCGTCGGAAGACGGCGAGGACTCCGCGGAGCGCTACAGTGGCCGTGTGCAGTCGGACTATCGGCTTACCGATCGTTCCTATCTCTTCGTGACCGGACGGTATGAGCGCGACCGTTTCGGCGCCTTCGATCGCCGTGCCTCGCTCGCCACCGGTGTCGGCCGCCGGTTCATTGAAACGGAAGACATCGAACTGGATCTCGAGGCCGGTGTCGGTCGCCGGGTCTCCGAGCCGGACGGCACCAACGAGCGCAACTACGATACGATCGGTGTGCTGCGCGGGGATTTCGACTGGCGGCTGTCGCAGGTCAGCGAGTTCAGCCAGGAACTGGAGGTCGAGTCCGGTGAGAGCAACACGACGACCCGCAGCGTGAGCGCGATCCGGTCCAGATTTGCCGGCAACCTGTCGTGGGTGCTGTCCTACACCATCGAACACAACAGCGACGTGCCCGCCGACACCGAGAAAACGGACCGGTATACGGCCGTGTCCCTGCAGTACGGGTTCTGAGGGCCCGTACGGCCGCACAGCGGCCGTTGCGCTACCCTGAAGGGCAGGCTGCAGGTGGTGTCGCATCGGGAGGACGGAGACGTGAACGAGCCGGTAGATGCCGATCGCGATCGCGCCGCGGTCCAGGCCGCATTGGCGGACGTGGAGCGGCGCATCGATGCGGCCTGTGAGCGCGCCGGTCGGGATCGCGACGGTGTGGCGCTGTTGCCGGTCACCAAGACCGTGGCGCCGGAGCGTGTCGCGTGGGCGATCGAGGCGGGCTATCGCGTGTTCGCGGAGAACCGCGTCCAGGACGCCGCCGCGAAGGCGGAGGCGCTCGCGGATCATGGCCTTGGCTGGCACCTGATCGGCCACCTGCAGCGCAACAAGGTCAAACAGGCGCTCGGGTTCGCCACCTGCATCCAGACGCTCGATCGGGAGAGTCTGGCCGAGCGCGTGGCGGCTCAGTTGGCCGCGCGCGGCGAACGACGCGAGGTCCTGATGCAGGTGAATACTTCCGGCGCCGCCAGCCAGTTCGGCGTCGCGCCCGAGGAGGCGGCCGACCTCGCGGCCGTCATCACGGGCCATCCCGAACTCGAGTGGAGCGGCCTGATGACGATCGGCCGTTTCAGTGACGACCCCGAGGACACACGCGACTGCTTCCGCACGTTGCGCCAGCTCCGCGACGATCTGCAGGAGCGGTTCGGTCAGGCGCTGCCGGTGCTCTCGATGGGCATGTCAGGCGACCTTGAAGTGGCCGTGGAGGAGGGCGCGACCCTGGTGCGCGTCGGCAGCGCCGTGTTTGGCGCGCGTGGCTGAACGGTGCGCAACCGCCGTCAGTCGCCACGCAGGCTGATCACCGGCCAGTTGCGCGCGCGCGCAGCCGCGGCGAGGTGCTCATCGGGATCGACCGCACAGGGCCGCTCGACCTGCTCCAGCAGCGGCAGGTCATTATGCGAGTCGCTGTAGAAAGCGCTCCCCTGCAGATCGACCCCGTTCTCCCCGAGCCAGTGCCGCAGGCGCTCGACCTTGCCCTCGCGGAAACAGGGCGTCCCCGTGACCTCGCCGGTGTAGCGCCCCTCGCGCTGTTCGGGTTCCGTGGCGATCAGTGTTTCCACGCCCAGCATCCGGGCGATCGGCTCGGTCACGAAGGAGTTGGTCGCGGTGATGATCATCAGATGATCGCCCGCGTCGCGGTGGCGCGCCAGCAGCGAGGGTGTACCCCGGGCGACGATCGGCGCGATCTTCTCCTCGATGAATCCGGCCCGCAGGCGTACGAGTTCGCCCGGGTCGTGCTCGGCAAGCACGCGCAGCGAAAATCGCAGGAACTCATGGATATCCAGCGTCCCGGCCTGGTACTCGGCGAGATAGTGGTCGTTGCGGCGCCGATAATCCCCGCCGTCGACGACACCGCGCTCGGCCAGATACTCGCCCCATAGGTGGTCACTGTCGCGGGTGATCAGGGTATTGTCGAGGTCGAAAATCGCGAGTCGCAAGGGTCCGTTCCGGTTGGCGGGGACCGCATTGTAGCAGAGCGCTCCGGTAGCGCCTCCGGGGTATTCGTGCAACAATGAAACCCGATACCGATTCGGTGGTGAATCCGTAAGTGATTGATTCCAAAGGATACAGAGCCAACGTCGGGATCATACTCTCCAATGCCGAGGGGCGTCTTTTCTGGGGGCGCCGCAAGGGCCAGGAGGCGTGGCAGTTCCCCCAGGGCGGTATCAATGCGCGCGAGTCCGCGCGCGCCGCGATGTATCGGGAACTGGCCGAGGAAACCGGCCTCCAGCCCCACCACGTCAAGGTGATGGGATGCACCCGGGACTGGCTGCGCTACGAGTTGCCGGCCCGCTACATTCGGCGCCGTTCGCGTCCGGTCTGTATCGGCCAGAAGCAGCGCTGGTTCATGCTGCGGCTTGTCGGGGACGAGGCGAGCGTCGACCTGCGCGCCAGCAATCGGCCCGAGTTCGACGACTGGTGCTGGGTCGATTACTGGCACCCGCCAACGGACGTGATCTTCTTCAAGCAGGCGGTGTATCGTGAAGCCCTGCGCGAACTCGCGCCCCTGCTGTTTCCGGAAAACGCGGCGGCAGCGGAATCTCGTGGGTAGTCCGTGAGCCACGGGCACGCCCTCCCGACCGGGACGTCTCGATGCTCTCGACGCTGCGACGGATAGTCCAGGAAGTCAGCGCCGCACCAGGCCTCGACGCGGCACTCGATATCATCGTCCGTCGCCTGCACGGCGCCCTGGGTGTCGACGCCTGCTCGGTCTATCTCACCCAGCTTGAGGAGGGCCCGCAGCGCCTGGTCCTGCGGGCCGGTCATGGCATCAACAGCGACGCCATCGGTCGCCTCAGCCTCGCCCCCGAGGAAGGGCTGGTCGGGCTGGTGGCGCAGCGGGCCGAACCCCTCAATCTCGAGCGCGCGACCAGTCATCCGCGCTTCCTGCTTACCGATGCCTACGGCGAGGAGCTGTTCGAGACCTTCCTCGGGGTCCCGATCATCCACCAGAGCCGTGTGTTCGGCGTGCTCGTGGTATCGCAGCGTGAGGGTCGCCGCTTCGGCGAGGACGTCGTCACTTTCATGGTCACGCTGGCGGCACAGCTGGCCGCGAGCATCATGCACGCCGTCGTCGGCGAGGAGGCCTTCCTCGTACAGAGCGGCCAGGCCGGCGGCGCCGGTATCGTCAAGGGGCTGTCGGGCGCGCTCGGCGTGGGAATCGGCGAGTGCGTGGTGGCGTACTCGCCGGCGGCCCTGGACGACATCCCCGACCGCCGCATCGATGACCCGGAGTCAGAAGTCCGCCGGCTCCAGGACGCGATCGAGTCCACCAAGGTCGATATCCGCAATCTCTCGGCAGAGATGCGCTCCGTGCTGCCGGCAGAAGAGCGCGCGCTGTTCGATGTCTACGTGATGATGCTGGACGGCGAATCGCTGTGGGCCGAGGCGGAACGCGTGATCCGCGGTGGCCTCTGGGCCCCGGCCGGCCTGCGCGAGAGCATCCGCTCGCACGTCCACCAGTTCCAGGATATGGCCGACCCCTATCTCGCGGAGCGCGCCAGCGACATCCGCGATCTCGGCCGGCGGATCCTCGTCAAACTGGGGCCCGATGAGCAGAATGGCCCGCGCGAGTATCCCCGCCAGACCATTCTCGCCGGCCACGAGGTCAGCGCGGCGCAGATCGCCGAGGTCCCCCGGGAGCGCCTCGCCGGCATCGTCTCCATGCGCGGCTCGGGGTCTTCCCATGTCGCCATCCTGGCGCGTGCGCTCGGGATCCCGACCGTCATGGGGGCCGCCGATCTCCCGATCGCCCGGCTGGAAGGCAAGGAACTGATCGTCGACGGCTATCTCGGCTGGGTGTTCGTCCAGCCGGACGATGACATCAAGGAGGAGTTCGTCCGCCTCGAGCGTGAGGAGCATGAGCTCAGCGAACAACTCCAGGACCTGAAGCATCTGCCCACGGTAACCACCGACGGCACCCGGATATCGCTGTTCGCGAATACGGGCCTGCAGGCGGAGATCAGTCCCGCGCTGATCGAGGTGGCGGATGGGCTCGGGCTGTACCGAACCGAGATGCCCTTCCAGGTGCGCGACCGCTTCCCGGGCGAGGACGAGCAGGTGCAGATATACCAGCGCCCGCTGCAGGCGTTCGCGCCGGCGCCGTGCGTCCTGCGCACGCTCGATATCGGCGGCGACAAGACGCTGCCGTATTTCTCGGTGCAGGAGGACAACCCGTTCCTCGGTTGGCGCGGCATCCGCGTGACGCTGGATCACCCCGAGATCTTCCTGACCCAGGTCCGGGCGATGCTCCGGGCGAACGAGGGCATTGGCAATCTGTCGATCATGCTGCCGATGATCTCGCGACTGGAGGAACTGCAGCAGTCGATGGCGCTGATCCAGCGCGCCCACCGCGAACTGCTGGACGAGGGCCTCGACACCCCGCTGCCGCCGATCGGCGTCATGATCGAGGTGCCCGCCGCCGTCTACCAGATCGAGGCGATCGCCAAGCGCGTCGACTTCATCTCGGTCGGCACCAACGACCTCACCCAGTACCTGCTGGCGGTCGACCGCAACAATGAACGCGTTGCGAAGATCTACGACAGCCTGCACCCGGCGGTGCTGGCCGCGCTGGTCCAGATCAAGCGCGGCGCGGCCCGCCACGGCAAGCCGGTCAGCATCTGCGGCGAGTTCGCGGGCGATCCGCTGGGCGCGGTCCTGCTGCTCGGCATGGGTATCGACAGCCTGTCGATGAGCGCGGGCAGCCTGTTGCGGATCAAGTGGGTGATCCGCTCATTCTCCTGGCAGCGCGCCCGCGAGATCCTCGAACGCGCACTCGAAATGGAAGACGGCCGCGAAGTCCGCGCCATGATGATCGACGAAATCGAACGCGCCGGCATCGGCGGGCTGATCCGGGCGGGCAAATAATAGAACCACGAATGGACACGAATGGAGCCCCGGGCACGCGGGGCATACGGGAGCTTCGCTGAGGCGTTTGCGGAGAGTGACGTCTACTTATGAACCACAGATAGACACAGATGAACACAGATAAGG